>CAMAXP010000014.1 GCA_945862265.1 Bordetella parapertussis | reverse complement strand
CGATCTGATATCGTTCGGCTAAGGTAAGGTGCGTAGCAGTATTCATCTGTGCAACTCCGATTTGGCGATTGAAGGGGCGCGGACGCTTTCGCACCTTACCCCCTTTCAAAAGCTAGACTTAGTTGCACTTCGTATTTGAACCTGGGCCGTACCAGGAGCCGTTCTCCTGTCAGTTTGTGTACCGATACAAGTACATTTACCTAGGCAATGGCATCCTTGACTCCCGCCTCGTGCGCCTGCTGGTCCGCGTGGTACGAGGAGCGCACCATCGCACCGATGGCCGCATGCCGGAACCCCATGGCACCGGCCTCGCGCTCAAACATAGAAAATACATCGGGATGCACGTAGCGCTCCACCGCCAGGTGGTGCGGCCCCGGTTGCAGGTACTGCCCGATGGTGACCATGTCCACGTCATGCGCGCGAAGGTCGCGCATCACCGCGAGGATCTCCTCGTCGGTCTCCCCCAGCCCCACCATCAGGCCCGACTTGGTCGGCACGTCCGGGTAGCGGCGCTTGAATTCCTGCAAGAGGGTGAGCGAGTGCTGGTAGTCCCCGCCGGGGCGCGCCTGCTTGTAAAGCCGCGGCACGGTCTCGAGGTTGTGGTTCATCACGTCGGGCGGGGCGTTCACGAGGATCTCCAGCGCGCGGTCGAGCCGCCCGCGGAAGTCCGGCACCAGCACTTCGATGGTGGTGGCCGGCGAGCGCTCGCGCACCGCGCGGATGCAATCGACGAAATGCTGCGCCCCGCCGTCCTTGAGGTCGTCGCGGTCCACGCTCGTGATCACCACGTAGCGCAGCTTCAGCTTGGCGATGGTGTCGGCCAGGTGACGCGGCTCGTCCGCGTCCGGGGCCAGCGGCCGGCCGTGGCCCACGTCGCAGAAAGGGCAACGGCGGGTGCAGATGTCGCCCAGGATCATGAAGGTGGCCGTGCCCTTGCCGAAGCACTCGCCGATGTTGGGGCAGGAAGCTTCCTCGCACACCGTATGCAGGTTCTGGTCGCGCAGGATCTGCTTGATCTCGGTAAAGCGCGAGTTCTCGCTTGGCGCCTTGACGCGGATCCAGGCGGGCTTCTTCAGCGCCTCCCTCGGGACGATCTTGATCGCGTATTTGTCGAATACACGGTCGGTCTTTGCCTTACCCTTTTCCTTGACGCCGGGTTCACGCATGGTGCTGCTCCAGTTTTCGGGCGATGCGCCTGGCGAGCGCGATGCCCAGGTCGTCGGCGCCCGCTTCGATGCCAATGCTGCGGGTCTGCGTCACGGCCAACCCAGGGTACCCGCACGGATCGATCGCGCCGAATGGCGCGAGATCCATGTCCACGTTCAGCGCGAGCCCGTGCAACGTGCACCCGCGCGTGACGCGGATGCCCAGCGCCGCAACCTTGGCGCCATCGACATACACGCCCGGCGCGCCGGGCCTGCGCGCGGCGGCGACGCCGTACACCGCCAGCAGGTCGATCACGCATTGCTCGAGCAGTTGCACGAACTCCCGCACCTTGATGCCGATGCGGCCGAGGTCGACCAGGGTGTAGATCACTACCTGCCCCGGCCCGTGGTAGGTCACTTCGCCGCCGCGCTCGACGCGCACGACCGGGATGCCCGTTTCGCCCTTGGGCGCATGGGCCGGGTCGGCTGCAAGGCCGAGCGTATAGACCGGGGGGTGTTCGAGGATCCAGAGCTCGTCGGGGGTCTCCTCCGAGCGCTCCGCGGTGAACTTGCGCATCGCCTCGAGCGACTCAGCGTATTCGACCCGCCCGACCTTGCGCACAACCAACGCCATATCCAGCGTGACGGGCATCACAGGATCATCACTACGGCCGGGTGTGCGTTCAGCTCAAGATAGAGGGCGTCGAGCTGCTCGTGCGAGCGGGCCTGGATCGTCACCGTCAGGCCGAGGTACTTGCCCTTGCTGCTGGGCCGCATCTCCATGGTGGTGGGGTCGAAGTCCGGGGCATGGCGCATCACTATCGCCGCCACGCCTTGCGCGAAATCGGTTTCGCGCCGTCCCATGATCTTGATCGGGAATTCAGTGGGAAAAACGAGCAGCGACTCTCGCTGGATCGGCGCCTCTTTGCCGTCCACGCCGCTCAGGCCGCCCTCGCCTGCTTGTTCGCGCGCATGACTTCTTCCTTGAAGTCCTGGTAGAGCTGCCAGGCCTTACGGAACACCGGGCCGGGCTGGCCATTGCCGACCGGCTTGCCGTCGAGGTCCACGACCGCGACGATTTCCTTGGAGGACGAGCTCACCCAGACCTCGTCGGCGCCTCGCACCTCCGCCTCCGTCACCTCGCGCACCTGCAAGGGCAGCTTGCCGCGCTCGACAATGTCGAACACCACGTCCAGCGTGATGCCGGGCAGGATCAGGTTGTCCTTGGGGGGCGTACTGATGACGCCGTCCTTGACGATGCACACATTGGAGGCCGACGCCTCGGTCAGCTTCCCGTCGCGGAACAGGATGGTCTCAATGGCGCCCTCCTCCGCAGAAATCTGCCGGAGCATGCAGTTGCCGATCAGCGAGATCGTCTTGAGGTCGCAGCGGTGCCAGCGGAAATCCTGCGCGCTGACCGCCTTCGCGCCATTCTCGACCACGGCCTTGGAAGGGTTCACGAGCGGGTTCGACATCATGAACACCGTCGGCTGGATGTCCTTAGGGAAGGCGTGGTCGCGCTTGGCGACGCCGCGCGTGACCTGCCAGTAGACGCCCTGGTCGTCGAACGGGTGCGCTGCAATCACCTGCTCGATGATGCTGGTCCACTCGGCGCGGGTATGCGGATTGCGGATCTTGACTTCAGACAGGCTGCGCTCCATCCGCTCGAGGTGCCCCTCGAGCCGGAACGGCGCGCGCGAATAGACGGGCACGAGCTCGTAGATCCCGTCGCCGAAAATGAACCCCCGGTCGAGCACGGGAACCTTTGCTTCTTCGATCGGCATGAACTCGCCGTTCAGGTACACGGTCATGGACGCCTCGCGAAAATGGTCGAAAAAGGGTGCTGCACGCCTACTTGATCCAGAGCCTGAGTGTATCCCAGGCGCGGCCGAAAATGCCGGCCACCGCCACCGACTCGAGCGCCACAACCGGGTACTCGCCAATGGCTTTGCCATCCAGCGTTACGCGCATGACGCCGATCTTCTGGCCCTGGCTGACAGGCGCCACCAGGGGCTGCTGCGCCAGCAGGTCGACCTTGACCTTGTCGGCCTGGCCCTTCGGGATGGTGATGTACATCTCATACGGGAATCCCGCCTTCACCTCGGGGGCCGCGCCTTTCCAGACCTCGATGGCCTTCACCGCCTGGCCCTTGTCGTAGAGCTTCACGGCGTCGAAGAACTGGAACCCCCAGTTGAGCAGCTTCTGCGATTCCTGCGCGCGCGTGGACTCCGAGGTCGAGCCGAGCAGCACGCTCATCAGCCGGCGCGGGCCGCGCTTGGAGGAGGCCACGAGGCAGTACCCGGCGGCTTCGGTAAAGCCCGTCTTCATGCCGTCGACCGTCGGGTCGAGCCACAGCAGGCGGTTGCGGTTCATCTGGGTGATGTTGTTGAAGCGGTATTCCTTGATCGAGTAATAAGTCGAGTACTCGGCCGGGAAATCGCGCACCAGTGCCGACGCCAGCAGGTACATGTCGCGCGCGGAGCTGTAATGCTGCGCATCCGGCAGGCCGTTGGAATTCATGAAGTTGGAGTTCTTCATGCCGAGGCGCTGCGCCTCGCGGTTCATCATCTGCGCGAACACGTCTTCCGAGCCGCCGATGGCCTCGGCGAGCGCGATGCAGGCGTCGTTGCCCGACTGCACGATCATGCCGCGGATGAGCTGGTCGACGGAGACCGGGTTCTTCGGGTCGATGAACATGCGCGAGCCGCTCGCGCGCCAGGCTTTCTCCGACACCGGGACGACCCGGTCCAGCGCGAGCTTCTTGTCCCTCAGGGCCTGGAACACAAGGTAGGCGGTCATGATCTTCGTGAGCGATGCGGGTTCGAACCGCTCGTCGGCCTTTTCGCTGGCGAGGATCTGCCCGCTGGAAACATCGGCGACCACGTACGCCTTGCCGATGACGGGCGGCGGGACCTGGGCGACGGACAGGGAGGAGCTGAGGATCAGGAAAAGCGTTGCAACGGCGCGCAGCATGGGGGCCTTGGGAAGAAAAAAGCGGCGAATTATACGGGCAGGGGCCAAACCGCCCCTGCCCTGTTCATCGGACAAGCACGACCGGCTTCAGGTTCAGTTCCTTCTCGATGCGTTCGGCCATCTGGCGCGCATCGTCCTGGGAGCGGTAAGGCCCGAGCTGGAGGCGGAACAGGGCCCCCTGCGCGGTCACTTCGATCGGGTCGTTCAACCAAGCCAGTTCCTTGTACACCTTCGCGCGAAACAGGTCTGCGTTGTCGCGCACGGAGAAAGCGCCCAGTTGCAGGTAGATCCCGCTCGCAGTGCTCGAGACCGGGATGGGGGCCGCCGGCGAACTTGCTGCCGGTACGGGCACGGGCTTGGGCGGCGCGGGTCCGACGGCCGGCGCGGCATTGGGCAGGAGGCTTTCCACATCCACCAGGGTGCTGCCGCCCTGCACGTAGCCCAGCTTGAAGGCCGCGACATAGGACAGGTCGATCACGCGGTCCGAATGGAAGGGCCCCCGGTCGTTGATGCGCACGATGACGCTCCTGCCGTTGCTCACGCTGGTCACCCGCGCATAGCTGGGAATCGGCAGGGTCGGGTGCGCCGCGGTCATCGCATACATGTCGTAGATCTCGCCATTGGACGTTTTCTGCCCGTGGTAGCGCCTCCCGTACCAGCTGGCGATTCCCCGCTCGCGATAGGTCCCGACAACGCGCTGCGGCACGTAATCCTTGCCGAAGACCTGGTAGGGGTTGTTGGCGAAACGGTGGAGCGGTTCGCTCCTGGGTTGCGCATCCTGCACCCGGTCGAGGTCCGGCGGGTTGGCCCCCGGGCCGTCATCCTTGTAGTAGCCCCCCGGCCTTGCCGGGCTGGCGGCCACCGGCTTGGACGCCTGCGTCGACCCCGGCTCGGAAGGCTCACGATGGGGCGCCGATGAGCAGGCCGCGAGCGCCAGCACACAGGACAAAACTGCCGCGGTGCGCAGCATCCCTACTTTTGCGCGCTCGCGTAGACGACGTTGCCGTCCACGAGCGTGTATCGCACCCGCCCCGCAAGCTCGTAGCCGATGAACGGGGTGTTCTTCCCCTGGCTGTTCAGGGCCTCAGGGACCACGCGGAAAGGCGCGTCCGCATCGATGATCGCCAGGTCCGCAGGGGCGCCCGGCTCGATCCGTCCCGACTTCACGCCAAGCACGCGCGCAGCATCGCTGGTCACCTTGGCGAGGGCCCGGGCGAGCGGCAGCTTCGCTTCAACCGCCCACTTCAGCGTCAACGGCAGCAGCAACTCGAGACCCGTGGCGCCCACTTCGGATTCGGCGAACGGCATCTGCTTGGCATCCTCGTCGACCGGCGTGTGGTCCGAGCAGATCACGTCGATCGTGCCGTCCGCGAGTCCCGCGCGCAGCGCGTCACGGTCGCGAAGGCTGCGCAAAGGCGGGACCAGGTGGCAGTGCGAGTCGAAATAGCCGAGGTCCATCTCGGACAGGTGCACGTGGTGGATGCCGACGTCGCACGTGACCGGCAGCTTTTCCGCCTTGGCCGCACGGATCATCGCGACGGCGCCTGCGGTGGAGATGCGGCACACGTGAAGCCGCGTGCCGGTAGCCCGCACGAGGTGGAGTAACTTGGCCAGCGCAATCGTCTCGGCGAACGCGGGGATGCCCTGCAGGCCGAGGCGCGTCGCGACCTCGCCATCGTGCGCCACCCCGTCGCGTGCGAGCGACAGGTCCTCGGCGCGCAGCCAGACCGGGAACCCGAACGTCCCCGCGTACTGCAGCGCGCGCCACAGGACCTGCGTGTCGTCCAGCGGCACATTGGCCTGTGTGAACGCGAGGCATCCTGATTCGGAGAGCTCGGCCATTTCGGTCAGCCGTTCGCCGGCAAGCTTCACCGTCAGCGCGCCGATCGGGTAGAGGCGCGCCTGGGTCAGCGCCTTGGCCCGCCTGCGCAACATGTCCACCAGCCCCGGTTCGTCCAGCGGGGGATCGGTGTCGGGCGGGCAGGCGAGGCTGGTCACGCCGCCGGCGACTGCGGCATGCATTTCGGATTCCAGCGTGGCCTTGTATTCGAAGCCCGGCTCGCGCAGCCGCGCGCAGATGTCGACGAGGCCCGGGCTGACGATCAAGCCGGTGGCATCAATGACCTTGTCAGCCTTCGCGCCCTGTGCAGCGCCATCGAGCGCCGCGATGCGCTCGCCGTCGATGAATACGTCGCCGATCGAATCCCGGCCGCTTGCCGGATCGATGACGCGCCCGCCTTTGATGAGTGTCTTCATCAGTTGCCCGCAATGATGCTCATGACCGCCATTCGCACCGCAATGCCGAACGTGACCTGCGGCAGGATCACCGAGTGCGGGCCGTCGGCCACCGCCGAATCGATCTCGACACCGCGGTTCATCGGCCCCGGGTGCATCACGATGGCGTCCGGCTTGGCCAGCGAGAGCTTGTCGGCCGACAAGCCGTAATTCTTGTTGAATTCCTGCGCGCTAGGCAGCAGCGCGCCGCGCATGCGCTCGCTCTGCAGGCGCAGCATGACGATCACGTCGGCACCCGCGAGGCCCTTCTTCATGTCGTGGAAGACCTTGACGCCCAGGCTCTCGACCCCTGTGGGAAGCAGCGTCTCCGGCGCGATCACGCGCACTTCGGGGGCGCCCAGCGTGGTCAGGCCATGGATCAGCGAACGCGCCACGCGCGAATGCAGGATGTCCCCGACGATCGCCACCGTGAGCTGCGTGAAGTCTTTCTTGTAGTGGCGGATCGTATAGAGGTCCAGCAGGCCCTGCGTCGGATGCGCGTGCCGCCCGTCGCCCGCATTGACCACGTGCTCATGCGGCTTCACGTTGCGCGCAATGAGGTAAGGCGCGCCGGAGGCGGCATGGCGCACGATGAAGATGTCCGCCTGCATCGCAGACAGGTTGGCCACGGTATCGAGCAGGGACTCGCCCTTGGTCTGCGAAGACGCCGCGATGTTCAGGTTGATGACATCCGCCGACAGGCGCTTGGCGGCGATCTCGAACGTGGTGCGCGTACGCGTCGACGGCTCAAAAAAGAGGTTGAACACGCTCTTGCCGCGCAGCAGGGGAACCTTCTTCACCTCCCGCTCGGTCACGCCCACAAAGGAGTGCGCGGTATCGAGGATCTGGGTCAGGATCGCGCGCGGGAGTCCTTCGATGGACAGCAGGTGCTGGAGTTCGCCCGCGGCGTTGAGCTGGGGATTATTCACTGTCGATCTCCAGGCGGAGCCGGCCGGTTTCGTCACGCTTCATGCGCAGTCGCCGGCCTTCGGGAACGTCGACCGTCGTCCCGCAGTACTGCGCGCTGATGGGCAGCTGCCGCCCGCCGCGGTCGGCGAGCACCACCAGCGAAATGCTCGCGGGCCGGCCGTAATCGAAGAGCTCGTTCATCGCGGCGCGCACCGTGCGCCCCGTGTAGAGGATGTCGTCGACGAGCAGCAGGTCGCGCCCCTCGACTTCGAAAGCGATCTCGGTGCGCTTGGGATCGTGGTGCAGGCCCTGCTTGTGGTAATCGTCCCGGTAGAAGGCGATGTCCATCAACCCAAGCGGCGTCGAAAGGCCGAGCTGGGAATGCAGCTTTTGCGCAAGCCACGCCCCTCCCGTATAGAGGCCGATCATGGCCGTGGTCGGCTTGATGTGAGGCTTGAGCTCAGCGACGAGCTTTGCGCAGAGGGCTTCGGCGTCAGGCAGCATGTTCGTGGAAATACTGTTGCAAGATGAGCTGGGCCGCGGCCGAGTCGACGCGCTTTTCGTTGATCGCCTTGCGGGCGCCCGACTCGCGCATGCCCGCCTCGGCATCCACCGAGGAATAGCGCTCGTCCACGAAGCTGACAGGCAGCCCGAACCGGCCCTCGAGCTGTCGGGCGAAACGCTGGGCGCGCCGGGTGCTGTCCTGGGCCGCCCCGTCCTCGTTCAACGGCAGGCCGACCACGAGGCGTTTAGGCTGCCATTCCGCAATCACCTTGGTGATGGCGGCAAACCGCGGCTCGGTCTCCTCGCCGACGATTTCTGTCAGCGGATGGGCCAGGCCGATCATCGTCTCGCCCACGGCCACGCCGAGGCGCTTGGTGCCGAAGTCGAACGCGAGCACGGTGGCAGACGCTTCCATGACAGCGGCAGACGCATCGCGCTCAGGCATGTCCGGCATCCTCGGAAAGGCTGGCCAGGTCGATGCCCAGCAGGCCCAGCGCCGCCGGCAAACGCTCGTCGGCGGGCATGTCGAACAGGATCTTGTCTCCCTTGGCTTCGACGGAGAGCCACGCGTTCTGCCCCAGCTCATGCTCGAGCTGGCCGGCGGACCACCCGGCGTAGCCGAGCGTCACAAGCAGGCGCTTGGGTCCTTCACCGCGCCCGACCGCCTCGAGGATGTCCTTGGACGTGGTCAGGCCGACCGAGTCGCACACCTTGAGGGTCGATTGCCAGTTGCCGACCGGCTCGTGCAGCACGAACCCGCGGTCGGTCTGCACCGGGCCGCCAAAGTAAATCGGCGCGTCGCCGACGTCATCGTTGGCGATAGGCAGGGAGAGCCGCTCGAAAAGCGAGCGCAGGGTCATGTCGATCGGGCGGTTCACCACCACCCCGAGCGCGCCCTGGTCGTTGTGCTCGCAGATATAGGTCAGGGTCCTCGTGAAATACGGATCGGCCATGGCCGGCATGGCGATCAGGAAATGGTGGGTCAGATTGATCGAGGACATTTGATCGATGGCATGCTGGGGGCTATTTTACCCGCTCCGGCCGCCTTGCGGCCAGACACCTGGACCGCAAACCCATGACAGATTCCAACAGCCAGGCGTTGGTCTGGTTCCGCCGCGACCTGCGCATGCACGACCATGCTGCGCTCTACGCGGCCCTCAAGGCGCATCCCGCCGTGCACTGCGTGTTCGTGTTCGACACCGAAATCCTCGACGCGCTGCCCTCGCGTGCCGACCGGCGGGTCGAATTCATCTGGGAAAGCGTCAGGGCGCTTGGCGAAATGCTGCGTGCGGCCGGCGCAGGCCTGCATGTGCTGCACGGGCGCGCGGGGAAGGAGGTTCCCCGGCTTGCCGCGCAGCTTGGCGTCGCTGCCGTTTACGCCAACCACGACTACGAGCCCCGGGCGATCGAGCGCGATGCCGCCGTCTCGGCCGCCCTTGCGGCGCAAGGCATTGCCTTCCACACCCGCAAGGACCAGGTGATCTTCGAGAAGGCCGAGGTGCTTACGAAAACGGGTACGCCTTTCTCCGTGTTTACCCCGTACAAGAACGCCTGGCTTGCAAAGCTCGCCCCGTTCTTCGTAAAGCCCTACCCGGTCGAGAACTATGCGCAGCGCCTTGCGCCTGCGCCGGGGGCCGCGCTGCCGGCGCTGGAGGAGCTCGGCTTTGCGCGCACGAACCTTGCCACCCTGCCAGTGCCCACCGGGGCATCGGGTGCAAAGGCGCTGCTCGCCGATTTCGCAGGGCGCATGGCCGCCTACGGGGAGCGGCGTGATTTTCCCGCGGTGAAGGGGCCTTCCTACCTGTCGGTTCACCTGCGGTTCGGGACCGTCTCGATTCGCGAGCTGGTTGCGCGCGCCTCGAAGGCGGGCAGTATCGGCGCCGCGGTCTGGCTGTCCGAGCTGGTATGGCGGGATTTCTACTTCATGATCCTGTCGCATCACCCGCGCGTCACCGAACGCTCGTTCCGGCCGGAGTACGACGCGATCCTCTGGGACGACCGGGACGACCTGTTCGCCGCTTGGCGCGAGGCGCGCACCGGCTACCCGCTCGTGGACGCGGCGATGCGCCAGCTCAACCAGACCGGCTACATGCACAACCGGCTGCGCATGATCACGGCCTCGTTCCTCACCAAGGACCTGGGCATCGACTGGCGGCACGGGGAGCGATACTTTGCAGACCAACTCATCGACTTCGACCTGTCGGCCAACAACGGCGGATGGCAATGGGCGGCTTCGACCGGATGCGATGCGCAGCCGTACTTCCGCATCTTCAATCCCGTGACGCAGTCAGAGCGCTTCGATGCGGATGGAAAGTTCATCCGCCGGTACCTGCCCGAACTCGCGGGGGTTCCCGCAAAGTTCATCCATGCCCCGTGGAAAATGGCGCCCCTCGAGCAGCAGGCCGCAGGGTGTGTGATCGGCCGGGACTATCCGGCGCCCGTCGTGGAGCACGACCAGGCGCGCAAGCGCACGCTTGAACGCTACGGCAAGGCGCGAGCGCCCAAATAACCCGCCGGGAAAGGTTCAGGTGCGACCGACGAACGCGGCGATGTGCTGCAGCAGCGCCTCTTCCTGGTAGGGCTTGCCCAGGAAGACGTTCACGCCCAGTTCGCTCGCGTAGCTGCGGTGCTTGTCGGCGGTCCGGGAGGTGATCATGATGATCGGCACGCCCTTGAGGCGCGCATCCGCACGCACGTTGCGGGTCAGGTCGAACCCGTCCATGCGCGGCATCTCCACGTCGACCAGCATCACGTCCGGCACCGACTCGGCGAGAAGTTCGAGCGCCTCGACCCCGTCGCGGGCGGTCAGAACCCGATAGCCTTCGCGCGACAGCAGCCGGCCCGTGATCTTGCGCACCGTAAGCGAATCGTCGACCACCATGATGCGCGGCTGAGGGGGCACCGCCGACGCGGGCACGTGCGGGGCCGTGACAACCGCATAGGCCGATGCCGACCGGGCCGCCAACGGCACGGGGTTCAGGATCATCACGATCTCGCCCGTGCCGAGCACGGTCGCGCCCGCGATGCCCGGTACGCTGGCAAGCTGCGGGCCGATGTTCTTGACCACCACCTCCTGGTTGCGGAGGATGTCGTCGACCTCGACGGCAATGGCTTCGACGCCGCTGCGCACCAGCAGCACCGGCGTGTAGCGCCGTGGCTCGGCCGAAGGCGGCGCGCCCGCTTCGCCAAGGAGGGCGGGCAGGTGATGCAGCGGGTAGGTGCGGCCGGCCCACTCGAGGGCGCCCGCCGCCTTCGCCCGCTGGAGGGCATCCTGGCGCATCTGCTGGACCTGCTCGACCATCACCGAAGGCAGGGCATACGTCCGGCCGCCTACCTTCACGAGCACCGCCTGGATGACCGCAGTGGTGAGCGGCAACCGGATGGTGAAGCGGGTTCCCTGCCCCGGCGTGGACGCAAGCTCGATCCGTCCCCCGAGGCCGCTCACTTCGCTCATCACCACGTCGAGGCCCACGCCGCGCCCGGCGAGCTCGGTCACCGTTTCGGCGGTCGACAACCCAGGCGTAAAGATGAGCTCGGCAATCTGCTGGTCGCTGCGGGACTCGCCCGGCTGCAGCAGCCCGTGGGCCGTCGCCTTTGCGCGAATCCGCCCGAGGTCGAGGCCGGCGCCGTCGTCCGCGAGCACCAGCGTGACTTCGTTGCCCTCCTGGCGCACTTCGAGGCTGATCTCGCCCATCGCCGCCTTGCCCTGCGCGGTGCGCACTTCGGGCGTTTCGAGGCCGTGGGTGATCGCGTTGCGCAGCAGGTGCTCGAACGGCCCGGTCATGCGCTCCAGCGCGGACCGGTCCAGTTCGACGTTCACACCGCGGACGTCGAGGTTGGCGCGCTTGGCGACTTCCTTCGAGGTCTGGCGCACGATGCGGTGCAGGCGCTCGACGATCGAACCGATCGGCACCATGCGGATGCGCATCAGGTCCTGCTGCAGTTCGCGGTTCAGGCGCGCCTGGGCGGCCAGCGCCGCGTCGGTGTCGTCGGCGACCTTGTTGAGGGTCTGCTGCACGGTCGAAACGTCATTGACGCTCTCGGCCATCATCCGGGTCAGCTCCTGGAAGCGCGTGAACCGGTCGAACTCGAGCGGGTCGAAACGGCCGTCGGCGGACTGTGTCGCATGCATTCGCGAAGCAAGCTGCGACTCGGCCGCGATTTCAATCTCGCGCAGCTCGCGGCGCAGGCGTGCGACGTTCTCGGTGAGTTCCCTCAGCCCGGCCTTGAGCCCGTGCATCTCGGTTTCGATTCGCGTGCGCGTGATCGCCACCTCGCCCGCCTCGTTGACGAGCTTCTCGAGCACGTCGGCGCGCACGCGCATCATCGCGTGGACCTTCGCTTCCTCGCGCTGCACGGCGGGTTCGCGCGGTGCGATTGCGGTTTCACCGACGCGCCGCTCGACCACCGGCTCAGCGGGAGCCTCTTCGGGCGCCTCGGGCTGCGGATGCTGCACCCGCTCGAGCAGGAGCCCGATCCGGTCGTAAGAGATTTCGAGGTCGTCGAAGAACTGGCCCGGCGTGAGATTCAGCGCGATGGCGTTCTCGACGCGCGTCTCCATGGTGTGGGTCAGCTCGCCCAGCCCCATTGCGCCCGCCATGCGCGCGCTGCCCTTGAGCGTGTGGAGTGCACGCTGCATTGCTCGGGCAGGATCGAAATTCGCCGGGGTCGCCCGCCAGTCCCTGAGGAGCTCGCCAACCTGGGGGACCAGCTCGTTGGCCTCTTCAAGGAAAACCGGGAGCAGCTGCGCGTCGACTTCGTCCCCAAGCCGGCGCTGGCGGCGGTTTTCGGGCGAAGCTCCGGGCGCGGTGACCGCGGACTCGGCAAGCGGCGCCGCGACAACTTCCGGCGCCTCTGCGTCGGGCGATGCCAGCCTCGCCGCCTCACCGGTGATGGCGCCAAGCCGCGCGATCAGCACCAACGCGCTGCCGGGTACGGCCCGCTCCAGGACGCCCGCGTACATCATCTTCAGGGCCTGGACGCTGTCGTTGGCAAGGACCAGTTCGTCCGCAGATATCTCTGTGGCGCGGTTCTTGAGCCGCAGGAGCGCGTTCTCGAAAGCGGCGCCCAGGTCGTGCATCCCTTTGAGCTGCATCGTGCCGCAGATCCCGCCCAGCGTGTGCGCGGCGCGCACCAGTTCGTCACGCACGCCGAGCGTCCGCCCGGCCGCGGCCTGGGCGAGTTCACGTTCGATCGTCTCGAGGTGCTGGCGGGCTTCGTTCGCGAACACCACAAACAGCGAGGCCGAGATCGCGAGGCCGCCGATGCGGACGACATCTTCCTGCGACTGGGGCCGGGCCGCCTCCGGGACGAGCTCGGGCAGCGGCGCGGCGCTGCGATTCGCACGGTCCGCCATCTCCACGATGGGTTGCGGATCCGGCTGGGGCTGCCCGGCCTGCAGTCGCGCGACCCAGCCCGAGAACGCGCCATGCGCGAACCCGATGAGCTCGAACAGGCTTTCGTTTGCCGCGCGTTCTTCCTGCTGCCACAGGTTCATCACCTGCTCCACCGACCAGGCCGCCTCGCCCAGCCGCAGCAGCCCGACCATGCGCCCGCTGCCCTTGAGCGTGTGGAATCCCCGCCGCATCGTCGCCAGCTCCCCGGGGTTGGACGGCTGGGCGCGGCTCACGGCGAGACTCTGCCCGATCGACTCGAGCACGCTGACGGCTTCCTCCAGGAAGATGGCGAGCAACTCCTGGTCGATCGTCTCGTCGCTTTCGCCCTTGAGCCGCTGGGCGTCGGCGGAAGGCGCCTCGATCGGCGGTGTGATGTCTATGACGGGTTCTTCTGGATTTTCCGGATCCGGCACGGCGGCGACCAGCAGGGGCGCGTCGGCCAGGATGGGCTGCATGGCCGCCTTGAAGTCGGCCTTCCCATGGCGCAGGGCGTCGATGAAGAATCCCAGTCCCGACAGGACCTGGGCGACCTCCTCGAATTCGCGCTGCTCGGGCCGCACCGTAGCGCGCGAAAAGGCAAGGATCCTTTCGCTGCATCGCCCGAGCGCGGCGCCGGCCTCGTCCTCGCCCAGCATGGCGAGGACGCCCGAGACCTGGTGGATCGAAGGTTCCAGCGCCGCGAGTTCCGCAGCGCGCGACGGGTCGCGGAAGTAGCCGTCCAGCGCCTGTTCGATCTTCAACAGGTTCGCCTGCATCTCGGCCACGGCGCCGTCGATTGCGAGCTTCTCCTGGGCCCGGCGGGTCATGGCGTCGATCAGCGGCATGCTCAGCGTCACGTCCGGGTCCTGCTTGCCGAAGGCCGCTGCGCGCAGCCTCGCGAGCATCACCCGCGCCTGCATGGCGAACTCCGGAGGCAGGTGCGCGTAGTTTTCGAGCGCGCTTTCCACCAGGAGCAGCGCGGTCGCCACCTCCATGCCGACCGGTTCGGCCATCTTGCCCGGGTTGGTGACGAGGTAGGCCGCAATCACGGCGATCTCACGTGCCAGCGCGGCGAGCTCTGCACTGCCCGTCTGCCCGGCCTGGTCCTTGATCGCATCGACACGCTGCGCAAAGACCGCCAGCGACGTCTCTGCGCCGCAGGCATAGCGGTTCCACGCGTCCTTGGCGGCGGCAAGGTGGTCGCGCAGTGCTTTTGCCACCTGCATGCGCAGCGACTGGTCGGCGGATTGCTCGACCGACGGCAGGGAGCCCTCAAGGCGGAACGCCTGCTTCGCTTCGCGCACCCTTTCGTTGGTGGAGAAGTCGGTGATCGATGCGCGCGCAATCCAGTACAGGACCTCGCGCATCAGCCGCTCCGGCACCGCAGGGATCCCGTCGGCCATCCTGCGCATCTGCTGCTCGATCTTCGAGCACACCACCCTGACGCCGGGCGCAGGCGGAAGGCCGCCGTCGGCCAGGGCCTGGTAGAAAGCGCCGGCCGCCCACCAGAACGCCCTCTGCGCCGGGGCCAACTGGGTCGATTCGATGCCATCCACCGCGGCGAGCATGTCGGCGATGCTCACCTTGTCGCCCGGGTCCTTCAACCACTTCAGGAAGCCGCGCTGGAACCGCGAGCGCTGCCCGCGCAGGTAAGTGTCCATTTCCGCTGCGGCCAGGCGCACCGGGTGTTCCTCACGTGGGGGCGGCTGGAGGGACAGGTCCGGGAAATACAGGTCCGCCTCGGATACGTCCTTCACACCCCGCAGCAAGCCGAGCTCCCGGTGCAGTGGATACAAGCGAAGCGGCTGGTCGGGGATGCCATCGAGCAGTTCGGAGAGGTACTTGCCGATGGCCTGCGCCGCGCGGTCGAGCGTGTCGAATGCGGCGGGCTCGGCGGCGACGCTTCCCGCCTCGATTTCCGCAACCAGGCGTTCAGTCTCCTCGAAGAACCGCGACACCCCCAGCAGCCCGACGATCTGCACGGCCCCATAGGCCTGGTGCAGGTGGGTTTGCGCGGCCTTGAGCGACTTGCGGTCGTCAGGGTTCGACGCGAAAGCATTGAGGCTGGCCCGCGCTCGCGCTAGGGACGAGTCGATCTCGCTTTTTACCCAGCTCAGCGGCCCGATGTCGATCACACTGGTCATTGGGCGCCTGGGCGAATGGGCGGGTGGCTCGCGGAATTCAAAGCTTGAAGTTCGCCACCGAACTCTTCAGGTCACGGGCCAGCGTGGCCAGCTGGCCCACCGACAGGGCCGTCCGCTTGGTCCCTTCGGTGGCCTGCTCGGTAATCCCGAGGATGTTGCCCATGCTGGCGGCGACGTCACCTGCTGCCTTGGCCTGGGTCTGCGTGGTCTGCGAAATCGATTCGATCAGCTGGGCAAGCTTCCTCGACACCTCGCCGATCTCGGCCAGCGCCTGGCCGGCAGTGTCCGACAGCCGCGCGCCCTCAACGACGCCCTGGGTGCTTTTCTCCATCGCGGAGACCGCGTCCTGGGTATCGGTCTGGATGGTCTTCACGATCGCGCCGATCTGCTTGGTCGCCTCGCCCGAGCGCTCGGCCAGCCGCTGCACCTCCTCCGCCACGACCGTGAACCCACGCCCGGCCTCGCCGGCGGAAGCCGCCTGGATCGCGGCATTCAGCGCGAGGACGTTCGTCTGCTCGGTAATGTCCGAGATCAGCTCAACGATCTCGCCGATCTCCTGCGAAGACTCGCCCAGCCGCTTGATCCGCTTGGCCGTCTCCTGGATCTGGTCACGGATGCCATTCATGCCGGAAATCGCATTCTGCACCGCTTGCTGGCCCTTCTCGGCCGCGGCGAGCGACGCCCTCGCCACCTCCGCCGACTGGGTCGCGCTGCTCGAAACGTCGTTGATGGTTTTCGCCATCCCCAGGACCTGGGCGCTGGTGCTCTTGATTTCCTGTGACTGCCTGTCGTTGGCGGCGAGCATCTGCACCGTGGTCTGCTGCGCGGAATCCGAAGCCGTGGTCACCTGGTCGGCTGCCGTGGTGATGCGGCTCACCAGCGTGCGCAACTCCTCGATCGCGAAGTTCACCGAGTCGGCGACCGCGCCGGTGATGTCCTCGCCCACGGTCGCCTTCACGGTAAGGTCGCCCTCGGCGAAGTTCTGCATCTCGTTCATGAGCCGCAGGATCGCGGCCTGGTTCAGGTCGTTCTGGCGCTTGACTGCGGCCTGCTGGGTTTCCGCTTCCTCGCGCCTGCGCTGCTCCTCGCGGATGAAGTCGACCGCGATGAATGCGGATACAGCCACCGCGAGCAATCCGAGCAGCATCACTGCGTAGATCATCTTGCTGCCCGACAGGTCGGCGTCGTACTCCCTTGCGGCCGATTCGGTTGCCTGCAGCAGCTTTTCGGAGTCGGCAAAAATTGCCGCGGCCGCGTTCTTCGCGGCAATCAGGCGCTGCATGTTGCCGAGGATGGCCGAGGCCGAGTCCTGGTAGACCTTGAAAGCGGTGGCCAGTTCCTCCAGCCGCGCCGCGGTCTCCGCGTCCTTTGCCGGCGCGACGCGCATCTGGGCGTCGCCCTCGCGCAGCGCGGCCAGCAGGGTCCGGAACTCGTTGGTGTCCTTGCCGAGGAGGAACGCGACTTCAGTGTCGACCGTGTCACCCGCCAGCAGCGCGTTGGCGTTCTTCGCGAGGCGCTGGGTCAGCATGACCAGCTGGCCGGCGGTAGAGATCTCGCGGATCGAGGCGGCGTTCTGCAGCTTCAGCGCCTGGACACGCTCGGCAAGATCGAGCAGCTGCGGGTTGGACCCGTTGACCTGGGCCACCGCAGCACCGAGGCCAAGGAGGTTCTTCTGCTCCTTCAGCAGCGTCGCGGCGTTGTTCTCGGTCTTCTGCCACTCCTTGGCGAGAACCTCGAGGACCGGCTGGATGCGGTCCGGCGAGGGCGGGAGGGCTTCGCCGCCCGATTCGCCGCCCCTGACCAGGCGATCGAGGATCGTTGCAAATGCGTCGCGGCTGGCGGCAACCTGCTTGAAGGCCTCGGGGTTGCCCAGCAGGCTTTGCTGGGCCGCCTTGGCCAGACGTTGCGAAAGCATGCGCAACTGCCCGGCATCCGCGATATGCAGCGCGCCGTATTTGGCCTCCCGCGCATTGAAGAATACGAGGATGCCCGCAACCACGAGCAGCACGACAAGCATGGGCACGAGCACAAGGCGCAGGTTCTTCCCGGCGAGGGCCGACCGGGCCGACGCCATGCCGCCCGCTGCAGGCCTGGCCGTGGGCGCGGCCGGTGCAGCCTGATTTGTTCCCAGCTTGAAGGGCAGTTTGAAAGCCATGAATCCTCCGTTGATCCCTTGTACGCCGCTAGTGCACGGCGATGTCCATGAATTCGCGATGCGCAAGCAGTCGCTCGGTGTCCAGCTCGCGCCAGACCCGCCCTTCCTTGTCCCGCCACGCGGAGGCCGACCAGACAGCAAACGGCCCGGAAGGCGGCTCCGCCTCGAAATCGGCCACATTGCGCAGGCCGGCCAGCCGGCTGACGTGTAAAGCGCAGTTCACGCCGAAGGGCTGGCCGATGAGCAGCAGGCGGTTGTCCGGCCCGCGCGCCGTGAGGGGCTTTCCCAGGAAGGCCCCGAAGTCGGTCACGCCGAAAAGCGCCCCGCGGATGTTGGCCACGCCGAGGAACCAGTCCCTGGTGAGCGGCACCCGCTGCACGTCGGGCACCTGGAAGACCTCGCCGGAATGGTCGAGTCGCGCGAGCCAGTGCTCGCCGCCGGCCTCGAATCCCAGCCTTGCCGTCGGCGCAGTCTCGCCCGCGGCGGCCTTGATCCGCTTCGTGAGACCCTCCTGGAACTCCTTCAGGCTGACGCGACGGGACATGGTCTCAGCCGATCGCCGCGATCTTTGCCGCGAGGTCGTTCACATCGACGGGCTTCACGATGTAGTCGCGCGCGCCCTGCCGCAGGCCCCAGATGCGATCGGTTTCCTGCGACTTGGTGGTGCAGATGATCACGGGGATGTGCTTCGTAGCCTCGTCCTTCGAGATCTGGCGCGTGGCCTGGAACCCGTTGGAGCCGGGCATGACCACGTCCATCAACACGAGGTCGGGGAGTTCGGCGCGCGCTTTTGCCACACCTTCCTCGCCGCTTTCGGCGAGCACGACCTGGTAACCGAGCTTGGACAGCGCTTCGAGCATGCACTGGCGTTCAGTCGGCGAATCATCCACGACTAGGATTTTCTTGATCGACATGGGCTTCTCTGGGTGCTCGCCTGGGTCAGCCTGCGGGCCGCCCGGCACCGTGCACGTGCGCGCCGACTGTCCTGAGCAGGCTGTCCTTCGTGAAGGGTTTGGTGAGGTATTCGTTCGACCCCACCATGCGACCGCGCGCGCGGTCGAAGAGGCCGTCCTTCGAGGACAGCATGACCACCGGCGTGGCGGCGAATTTCGGGTTCTTCTTGATGAGCGCGCAGGTCTGGTAACCGTCAAGGCGCGGCATCATGATGTCGACAAACACGACTTCCGGCTGGTAGTCAGCGATCTTGGCCAGGGCGTCGAAGCCGTCCTCCGCAAGGATGACGGTCGCGCCCGCCTGGAGCAGGAAAATCTCCGCGCTGCGCCGGATGGTGTTCGAATCGTCGATCACCATGACCTTCACGCCGGCGAGGCTGCCCTTCGCTTCGGCAGCGGAATCTGTCATGCCTGCCCCCTGTGTATTCGCCCACGGCATGCGTCCGCGCGGGCAAGCCGCGCCCGGCCTGAGGCAGTGCGCGGACCGTTTGAATACTAGGCGCTAAAGTGAATTCAAATCAAGGGCCGATAAGCCCCGTTGCGGCAAGCTTAATCGGCTTGGCTAGATCTCGACCATCTCGAAATCGTCCTTGCGGGCGCCGCACTCAGGGCAGGTCCAGTTGATTGGCACGTCTTCCCAGCGCGTCCCGGGCGTGATGCCCTCTTCTGGCAAACCTGCGGCCTCGTCGTATATCCAGCCGCAAATGAGGCACATCCAGCTGCGGAACTCCTTGTTTTCAGACATGAGATCAAAGTGGGTAGGTTAAAATGGCCCGGCATCTTAACTTATCCACGCATCGCACGCGCCCGGTACGGTACGGGCCGTGCTCCCAGCCCAGCCATGTCCTCCGTCCCGCCAATCGTGCTCAGCTTCGCCGCCTCCGATCCCACGGGAGGCGCGGGATTGCAGGCCGACCTGCTGACCCTGGCGAGTATGGGTTGCCATCCGCTTTCGGTCGTAACCGCCCTGACAGTGCAGGACACCCGCGGCGTCGACGACCTCCTGGCGATCGACAGCGACTGGGTCGTGGACCAGGCAAGGAAGATCCTCGAGGACATGCCGGTCGCCGCATTCAAGCTCGGGGTGCTGGGGTCTGTGGAGAACATCACCGCGATCGCGGAAATCATCTCGGATTACCCGGAAATCCCGGTGATCCTCGACCCGGTGCTGGCATCGGGCCGCGGCGATGCCCTGTCCAGCGAAGACATGATCATCGCGATGCGCGAACTGATCATCCCGCAGACCACGGTGCTCACCCCGAACAGCATGGAAGCGCGGCGCCTGGCCGAAGAGGATGAAGACGAGGACGACCCGGGCCTGGACGAATGCGCCACGCGCCTGGTTTCGCTGGGCTGTGAGTTCGTGCTGATCACCGGCACGCACGAGAACACCGCTGAAGTGATCAATACGCTCTACGGCGAGGGAGGGATCGTGCGCAGCGACCGCTGGAAGCGCCTCCCGGGGAGCTACCATGGTTCGGGCTGCACGCTCGCGTCGGCCATTGCCGCGACCATGGCCAACGGGCTGGACGTGCCCGAAGCCGTGCGCGAAGCCCAGGAGTACACCTGGCAGGCACTGGCCCATGGATTCCGCCCTGGAATGGGCCAGCACCTGCCCGACCGGTTTTTCTGGGCGCGTGAAGTCGATGGCGAAAACATGCCGCCCCCCGAAAGCGGCCGAGAGGACTCGTGAAGGGCCTGTACGCCATTACGCCAGATGTTTCGTCGACAGACGCGCTGCTCCGGCTGGCAGCCCAGGCGCTCGATGGGGGCGTCACCCTTCTCCAGTACCGCAACAAGCTGGCCGACGCCGAGTTGCGCCGGGAACAGGCTTCGGCCCTTCTGAAAATGGCCCGCGCAAAGCGCGCACGGTTGATCGTGAATGACGATGTCGCGCTGGCCGAGGCGATCGACGCCGATGGCGCCCATGTCGGCAGGGACGATGGCGAAGTCGCGGCTGCCCGCCGGAGGCTCCCGGGAAAACTGCTGGGCGTCTCGTGTTACGCCAGCCTGGATGCCGCTCGTCACGCGATCGAGGACGGGGCGGACCACGTGGCTTTCGGCAGCGTCTTCGCCTCGGGCACCAAGCCCGCTGCAGCGCGTGCACCGCTCGACCTGTTCGTGCGCGCCCGCGCGCTGGGCGTGCCGCTGGTCGCGATCGGCGGCATTACCCTTGAAAACGCCCCCGCGGTGATTTCCGCCGGGGCGGACTGCCTTGCGGTCATTTCAGACCTTTTCGGCGCGCCGGACATTGCCGGTCGTGCCGCCCGGTATCAATCCCTTTTTGAGAAGAGCCCAGCATGAGCAACCGCAACGAAGAACTTTTTCTGCGCGCCCAGCAGCGCATTCCCGCGGGCGTCAACTCCCCGGTGCGCGCATTCCGTTCGGTCGGCGGCACCCCGCTCTTTTTCGAGCGTGCCTCCGGCGCCCACCTGTGGGACGCCAACGGCAAGCGCTATGTCGACTATGTCGGCTCGTGGGGGCCGATGGTCCTCGGGCATACCCACCCCGCAGTCGTCGAGGCGGTGCAGGCCGCTGCAGCGCGCGCGCTGTCCTTCGGCGCACCGACCGAGTCGGAGATCGAGCTCGCGGAGCTGCTCTGCTCGCTCGTGCCATCGATCGAAATGGTGCGGCTGGTGTCTTCGGGGACCGAGGCAACGATGACCGCGATCCGGCTCGCACGCGGCTATACCGGGCGCGCCAAGATCGTGAAGTTCGAAGGCTGCTACCACGGCCATGCCGACAGCCTGCTGGTCAAGGCTGGGTCCGGTGCGCTCACGTTCGGCAATCCCAGTTCCGCCGGCGTGCCCGAAGACATCGCAAAGCACACGCTCGTCCTGGACTACAACGACAGCGACCAGGTCAAGGCGCTGTTTGCATCGCAGGGCGCAGAGATCGCCGGCGTCATCGTCGAGCCGGTGGCGGGAAACATGAACCTGATCCTGCCCAAGCCCGGGTTCCTCGAGACCCTGCGCGAATTGTGCACGCAGCATGGCGCGGTGCTCATTTTCGACGAGGTGATGACGGGCTTTCGCGTGGCGCTTGGCGGCGCACAGGCGCGCTACGGCATCCGCCCCGACCTCACCACGCTCGGCAAGGTGATCGGCGGCGGCATGCCCGTTGGTGCGTTTGGCGGACGGCGCGAGATCATGGAGAAGATCGCCCCGCTCGGCCCGGTCTACCAGGCGGGCACGCTGTCAGGCAATCCGGTCGCGGTTGCGGCGGGTTTCACCACGCTGAAACTCGTTTCCGACCCGGGATTCGCCGCAAAGATCGAGAAGACCACCCAGGCGCTCGTCGCGGGGCTTGCGGACGAAGCGAAGCGGGCGGGCGTGGATTTCTCGGCCCAGTCGGTGGGCAGCATGTTCGGGATCTATTTCCGCAAGCAGGCGCCCACGAGTTTTGCCGAGGTCATGACCTCGGACAAGGACCGGTTCAATGCCTTCTTCCACGCGATGCTCGACCGCGGCGTTTACCTCGCGCCCTCGGCGTTCGAGGCCGGGTTCGTATCCGCGGCCCACGGGCAGGCGGAAATCGACGCGACCCTTGCAGCGGCGCGCGAATCCTTGCAATCCCTGTCACGATAGCTGGAACAAACCATGCTCATGGTGGTCCTATCCGAAACCCTGGACCATTCAACGTGAACATTGTCACAAACGAGCTTTCCCGACTGCAGCGCGATGCGCTACAGAAGCACTTTCTCGCACTGAACGCGGAAGACCGCCGCCTGCGGTTCGGCGTCGCGCTTTCAGACCACGGCGTATGCGACTACGTCACGCGCATCGATTTCGAACGCGACGCGGTCTATGGCGTGTTTGACGACGATATGAGCCTTGCCGGCGTCGGGCACCTTGCACGCAGCGAAGGGTTTGCGGAACTAGGTGTATCGGTGCTTCCGGCCCATCGCGGCAAAGGACTGGGCGGCGCCCTGCTTGCGCGCACGCACCTGCATGCGCGTAACTGGGGAGTGCCGACACTGTTCATGCATTGCCTGGCCGAGAACGGCGCAATGATGCACCTCGCCCGCAAGCAGGGAATGCGCATTGCGGCCGAACGCGGCGAGGCTGACGCCTACCTGGAACTGCCGCCGGGCGACGCAGCCTCCATCGCAACCGAGCTTTTCGCCGACCGGGTAGCGCTGTTCGACTACGCGCTGAAGTCCCAGGCGCATGCCGCACGGCGCCTCGCCGCCGCGTGGTCCGGCCTAAAGCAGGATTAGGGTCGCAAGGCCCAGGAAGATAAAGAACCCGCCGGAGTCTGTGCAGGCCGTGATCAGCACGCTGGATCCGACCGCGGGATCCCTGCCCAGCTTCTCGCGTGCGTATGGAATGGCCACCCCCATGAAAGCAGCCAGCGCGAGATTCAGCGCCATCGCGAGCGTCATCACTGCGCCCAGCGCCTTGCTGTCGTAGAGCATCCACGCCAGCAGCCCGAGCAGCCCACCCCACACCATCCCATTGAGGAGCGCCACGCCGAGTTCCTTCTTGAGGAGCTTGCGCCAGTAGTGCGGCTGCAGCTGGCCCAGCGCCAGCGCCCGCACGATCATCGTCGTCGTCTGGTTGCCCGAATTGCCGCCGATGCCGGCCACGATCGGCATCAATGCCGCGAGCGCAACCAGCTTCTCGATGGATCCCTCGAACGCCCCGATGACACGTGACGCGATGAAGGCGGTCACCAGGTTCACCGCCAGCCAGGCCCAGCGGTTCTTGAAGCTGTCCCACACCGGCGCGAAGATATCCTCCTCCTCGCTCAGGCCGGCCTCGGCGAGGACCTGCTCGGCGCTCGACTCGCGGATGTAGTCCACGACAGCGTCGACGGTGAGGCGACCGACCAGCCTTCCGCCCTGGTCGACGACGGGCGCGGACACGAGGTCATATCGCTCGAAGGCCTGTGCGGCGTCACCTGCGTTGTCTTCCGGGTTGAACGAAATCAGCTCCGGGATCATGACCGTCCCGACCTCGGCCTCGAGGTCCGACACGATCAGGCGCGCGAGCGAAAGCGAGCCCTTGAGCTTCTGGTCACGGTCGACGACGAAAAGCTGGTCGGTATGCCCCGGCAGTTCGTCCAGCCGTCGCAGGTAGCGTGTGACGGCTTCGAGCGTCACGTCCTCGCGCACCGTCACCATGTCGAAGTCCATGAGCGCGCCCACGGAGTCCTCGGCATAGGACATTGCCGCGCGGAGCTGCTCGCGCTCTTCGAACGGGAGCGACTGGATGACGTCCTGGATGACGTCCTCGGGCAGGTCGGGCGCCAGGTCGGCGAACTCGTCGGCCTCCAGCGTCTCGGCCGCGGCCACGAGTTCCTCGGAGTCCATGCTCGCGATGAGCGACTCGCGCACCGCGTCGGAAACCTCAAGCAGGATCTCCCCGTCCCGATCGGCCTTGACGAGGTCCCAGACCACAAGCCGCTCCTCCAACGGGAGCGACTCCAGGATGAATGCGATGTCGGCAGGGTGCAGGCTCTCGATCTTGCCGCGCAATTCGGCAAGGTGCTGCTTCTGCACCATCTGCTCGACGAGTTCGTGCTTCGGCATGTCCTGCCGGGCGACCAGGCCCTCGATGACCGCGTGACGATGCAGGAGCTCCTGCACCTCGCGCAGGTTCTCCTTCAGGTCTTCGATTTCAAGCCGGTTGGCAAGGTCGGCCATGGCGGGGATGCCTGGGCCGTTGCGGCCGGTTGAGGACGTGCCTGCATTGTAGAGAAAGGCCGCCTTGCGCGAAACCCGAAAACTCCCGCACCAGCCGCTAAGGGATCTGTGCCCCTGGCATGCGCGAGTAGATGATCTCGGCTTTTCTTGCGATCCACGGCGCCACGCGATTACGGTCGTAGCGCTGTGGCGCCGGAAGGATGGCCGCAAGCCACGCCGCCTGCTGGGGCGAGAGCTGCGCAGCGGAAATGCCGAAATAGTGGCGCGCCGCAGCTTCCGCACCGAACACGCCATTGCCCCACTCGGCCACGTTCAGGTACAGCTCGAGGATACGGCGCTTGTCCATCGTCGCCTCGAGCATCCAGGTGATGACCGCCTCCTGGCCCTTGCGGAGCCAGGACCGGCTGCCCGACAGGAGCAGGTTCTTGGCCAGCTGCTGGCTGATGGTCGATCCGCCGGCGACCACCTTTCCCTTCTTCTCGTTCTTCTCGAGCGCCTTCTGGATGCCCACCCAGTCGAACCCTTCGTGATCGACGAACTTTGCGTCCTCTGCCGCGACGACGGCACGTTTCAGGTTGGCCGAGATGCGGTCATACCGCGCCCACTGATACTTGAGTGCAGCCTTGGGATCTTTCTGCTGCATCGAGGCGAGCCGTGCGTCCATGAATGCCGTCGAGGACGGGTTGTGGTCCGCCCACCACCAGACGTGGGCATAGAACCAGCCCTGCACCAGCGCCACCGCCAGGACTACGGCAGCCAACCCGTAGCAGAGGGACTTCCAGGCCGCGCGCGCAAGCCGCATGCGCGACCTCAGGCGCCGCGCAGGGCAGCGAGCACCGGTGCGGTTGCGGGCCGCACGCCCCGCCAGAGGAAGAAGGATTCCGCCGCCTGTTCGACCAGCATGCCAGCGCCGTCCGAGGTCCGCGCAGCGCCTTCCGCCCGGGCCTGACGCATGAACGCCGTGTCGCGCCCATACACCATGTCGTAGGCCAGGCTGCCGGCGCCGTAAATCTGCGCAGGGAGCGGCAGGGCGGCATCGGCCAGGCTGGCTGAGGTTGCGTTGATAACGAGGTCGTAGCGCTCGCCTGCGAGGTCCGCGTACCCGCATGCCGTGACTCCGGCGAACCCGCCCGCAAGCGCACGCGCCTTTGCCACATCGCGGTTCGCGATCACGAGCGCCGACGGTCGCTCGCCCAGAAGCGGAAGCAGGACGCCGCGCGCGGCGCCCCCCGCACCGGCAAGCAGGATCCGGCGCCCCCCGATCGCAAACCCGAGATTAACGGTGAGGTCGCTCACCAGTCCGTAGCCGTCGGTGTTGTCCCCGTGCACACCATCGGCCGAGAAGACCAATGTGTTGACCGCCTGCGCGGCACGGGCGCGCTCGGAAAGCTGCGTGGACAGGGCGCAGGCCTGCTCCTTGAACGGAAGCGTGACGTTTGCGCCGCGGCCGCCGGCTGCGCGAAACGCCGCAACAGTCGCGGCAAAACCGTCCAGCGGCGCGAACAACGGCTCGTAGGCGATGGCTTCGCCCGTCTGGAGCGCAAACTGGGCGTGGATCCAGGGGGAGCGGGAGTGGGCGACCGGGTGTCCGATCACCGCGTAGCGGTCAGGCACGCGCTCAGTCCCGCTTGGTCAACACTGCATCGCCCCGGCCGAAGAACCAGGTGCGGGTAATGATCAGGAGGTCCGTGTCCTTGCGGATGTCCGCTGGGAACTCGCCGTACGGCGCCGCCATGCGAACGATCCGGAACGCCGCTTCGTCGAGCACCTTGAGGCCGGAAGATCGCTCCAGCCGGATCGATTCGATGTTCCCGTCGGGTCGCAGCGCGACCTCCAGCCGCAGGGAACCGTAGAGCTTGCCGCGCGCTTCGGCCGGATAGTTGAGGGTGCCGACCCGCTCGACCTTGTTGCGCCACTCCTCCTCATACTGCGCGAAGCGGTATTCCGAGGCATTGGCCCCGATGAACTGCTTGCGCGGACGCTTCTGGTATTCCTCGTGGCGCTTGTCGATCTGCGCCTGCAGTTTCATCGACGCCAGGGCGAGCTCGCGAAGATCGCGCCCCGTCTGTTGCGGGGTTGTCTCGTCCGCCGGGGTCGGTCGCGCGGCATCACTTGCGGCGACCGGTGGCGACGCCTTGGCCAGCGCAAGCAAGCGCTGCTGCTGCGCTTCCAGCTCCGCCACCCGGCGTTTGGCCTCGGCAAGGTCCTTGCCGTCCGTCGCCTTGGTCACCGGCAGCGGCGTCTTCGCCCTCCTGTCCTGGTCCGTATTCCCACCGCCGTCCAGGTTGGCCTGCGCGAGGGCCTGGGCCTTCGAGGGCCGTTCCCGGGTCTTGGTATTGACGAGGATGACTTCGAGCGGCTGGGTCGAGGAAAACTTCAGCACGTCGGGAAACTTGAAGTGCAGCGAGAGCAACAGCCCGTGCAGGACGAGGGATACGCCCACACTCCAGGACAACAGGCGGGACTGCCGGTCCATGCCACCCCACGTTTCATGCAGAAACGCGGACATTCGCGCAGGCAGTCGCGTGAGGGTTGTCGCGCTAGCGGCCGACAAAGATGCCTCGAGGAGTTTGGACGGGATATTGTAGGCCCATTAGAGGGCCTCCTGCGCATCCTCCACCGACTCCCCGGCCGCAGGGTCGGCTATCGTTTCGCGCCAAGTGCACACCAGGGTCTTGTCGAGGAGGTCGATGTCGCTGACCTGCACGCTGACCCGCACTCCCGGGAACAGGTCGGGCAGCGAGGGCACCCGCACGACCAGGGGCAGGCCCTCGAGCCGGACGGTCGACTCGCGGGTCACGACGGCGTCGCAGACCGAAACACCCTCCTGGAGCAGCCACCGCAGGCACCAGTAGCGCTCCATGTCGCGCTGGTGTTCGTCGTAGCGGGCGTAGACGACCTCGAACGCCCGCAGCGTGGACAACAGCGTGTCCGAGTTCCGCGCAAAGGGCGCCCGCTTGCCGGTCAGGCTGGCGGCGAGCTGCCATTGGTTGACGAGGTCGATGTAGCGCCGCAGCGGGGAGCTCATCCATGCGTAGCAGGAGACGCCCAGCCCGTCATGGGGTTCGCCGTGCACGCTCATGCGCACCTTGCCTCCCGACTGTACGCGGTACAGCGCCGCGACATCGCGCTCGGCGAGAAAGCCGCCCCAGGTCGAGTTGGCGAGGATCATCAGTTCGGCCACCAGCTTGTCCAGCGGCGCGCCGCGCTTGCGCGGCACGATGCTGATGTGCTCGCCATCGACGTTGAAGTTGTAATCCACCATGCCGGCGTTGACGCTCGGCTTGCCGCGCCGCGCCTCGAGGGCGTTGGCGAATTTCCACAGGATGGCAAGCTCGTCCTCGTATTCCAGGCCGGCCTTGCCGGCCACCGGGAGGAGGTCGTTCAGCGCGGCGTAATCGACGTGGCGCAGGTTCCCGGCGACCTTCACGCGCTCCAGCCGCGAGTGATGGCCCCGGATCGAGAAGTCGCTCGCGGACACGTTGAAATAGATCGATACCGCGGGCCGCTCGCTGCCGGCATCGAGCGAAAACCTCTCGATCACGTCGGCAGGAAACATCGTGATCTTCTGTCCCGGCATATATACCGTCGACAGCCTTTCCCGCGCCATTGCATCGAGGGCCGAGCCGGGCAGGAAGCCGAGTGCGGGCGCGGCGATGTGCACGCCGATGCGGAACTCGTCTTCCGAGACCCGGCGCACGGAAAAGGCGTCGTCGATCTCGGACGTGCCGACATCGTCGAGCGAATAGACCGGCGCTTCGCCCGGGGGCAGGTCTTCGGGCAGCGCAGGCGGCTCGTGCTTCGGGAAGCCCGTCCCGGCCGGGAAGCATTCGAACAAGAACCGGTTGATGTGGAAATCGTGGCTGGAGGGCAGCGCACCCACATGCTCGAAGAGCCGGGCTACCGACAGCCCGGTTTCCCGGCAGGCGGCCTCGACGGCCTTGGTCTCGATCTTGTTGCGATCGGGCTTGTAGAGCAGTTCGTTACGCAAAGGCCGTAATTCCTCGGGAAATGTTCCTTCGACAAGGAGCGCCGTGAATTCGGCAGCCTTCTCGGCTTGCTGGCGTTTCTTCTCCAGCCCCGCCAGGGCTGCCTTGAGGGTGGCTTCGGGCGCGGCCTGGAAGCGGCCCCGGCCGCGCCGATAGAAGTACATGGGCACAGAGTGGAGTTTCAGCAGCACCCCGGCCGATTCCACTGCATCCGGCTCACGACCGACATACTCGCGCGCGAGGTCCTTGAAACCGAATTCCTCCGGTCCCGCGCACTGCCAAAGAAAATCCGCATCCAGCTTGTCGGCATACGCGCCCGCGCTGGCAAGAAGTTCAGCCGCGCCGGGTGCATCGAAGGACATCACGACGTGCGAGGCCTTCACCTTGGTGCGCCGACCGTGCGGCGTTTCGACCTGATACGAGGCCGTGCCCGGCGCAAGCACCGTGCCGGCTTTGATGGCGCCCTCTTCCTCGTATAGGAGATGCATCGCGAGTATTCTAAAAGGCGGAATGATACGCGGGAGCACGCCCGCTTGCGTTATCCTTTTCTCCCCTCGTCTCGAGCGTTTCCCCGGAGAAGCCCGCCCATGCCCAAGATTGCCTCCATTTCCGTGTGCACCGCGCGCATTCCGCTGGACCATGTGACCGCCTTCGCAACCCGCACCGTGAGCGCGCGCGACTACGGACTCGTCAAGGTTCGCTCCACCGACGGGGTCGAAGGCGTCGGGTTCTGCTATGCAGGGTCGTCCGCCGGCACGCTCGTTGCGCATGCCGTGGAGGAATTGCTGGCGCCCAAGCTGATCGGGCAGGAATCGACGCGAACCGAAGGACTCTGGCAGGACATGTTCCAGGAATCGCTGCTGCAGGGCCGCTCGGGCGCGGTCATGCGCGCGATCAGCATCCTCGATACGGCATTGTGGGACCTGAATGCGCGCAGCGTGAAGCTGCCGCTGCACCGGTATCTAGGCGGGTATGCCGACTCGGCCGTGCCTGCGTATGCGTCGGGGGGCTACTACCTCGCCGGCAAAACGCCGAAGAAGCTGGGCGCGGAAATGGCGGGGTACGTAAAGCTGGGGTTCAAGGCGGTGAAGATGAAGGTGGGCCGGCTGTCGCCGGCCGAGGAAGAGGCGCGCGTGCGCGCCGCGCGCGAGGCCATCGGCCCGGACGTCTTGCTGACGCTGGACGCGAACAACGCCTGGCAGGACCTGCCCACTGCGCTCGAGCACATTAAGCGCTACGAAAAGTACGATCCGTACTGGATCGAGGAGCCTTTCGGGCCCGATGATATCGACAGCCACGCGCGCCTCGCCCGCGCGACCAAGATTACGGTTGCCACGGGGGAAATCGGCGTCGGTCGCTGGTACTTCAAGGAACTCATGGAAAAGGGCGGCGCCGCGATCCTGCAGCACGATGCGGCCGTCTGCGGTGGCATCACCGAGTGGCGGCGCATCGCGGCAACCGCGGCGAGTTACGGCGTCACGGTCTGCCCCCATTGGTTCCATGACCTGCACGTCCACCTGGTCGCCTCGACGCCGAATGCCCGCATGGTGGAGTTCTTTACCGATGACCAGGTCCTGAATTTCCGCCGCCTGGTGGACCGGCAGCTGGAATTCAAGGACGGCATGCTCAAGCTTCCCACCCGCCCGGGGCTGGGATTCGATTTTGACGAGAAAGCCATCGCCCGCTATGCCGTCAGCGGGAAGGCCCGGCCGTGGAAGGAAATCAGGAAGTAAGCCCGGCGAACGCGAGCATGCGGGGCAGGTGCTGCGGGAAACTCTGCAGCATGTGGTCCCCGCCCTGCCTGATCACCATGCGCGCGCCTTCGTACTTGCTTACCGCTTCGCGGTAGTCGAGCACCTCGTCACCCGTCTCGAGCAGCAGCAGGTATCGCTCGGGATCGATTGCGTCCACGCACCGGGCGCGCCAGCCGTCGAGGTGCGCGCGAGTCAACTCATATTCGACGCCGGTGTAGAGGTTCTTCTGCGGGCCCAGGTACGCTTCCAGGCCGACGTGCGGAAAGACGGCCGGCTGGATCAGAATCGCCCGACAGGCGTGCTTCTCGGCCAGCCAGGTTGCGTAGAACCCACCCAGCGAACTGCCGACGAACGTGACCTCGCGGTTGCCGAGTCCCGCCACCAGGCCTTCGACAAGATCCATCGCCTCTTCCGGGCGGTGGGGCAGCGCCGGGCATATGAATCGATCCCCGAGGCCGCGTTCCTCAAGGTATCGGGCCATCGTCCGCGCCTTGTGCGAGGCCGGCGAACTGTTGAACCCGTGCAGGTAGACGATCACGACGCGCTCAGCGGGCAAGCCTGGCAAGCAGCTTTTCGTGAATGCCGCCGAACCCGCCGTTGGACATCACCAGCACCTGGTCGCCCGGGCGCGCTTCCATGGCGATGGCTTCCACCAGCGCGCCTAGGTCTGAGGCGCAATGCACTTTCTCCCCCAGGGACGCGAACACATCCTCTGCATCCCAGCCCAGGTTGGCGCCGAAGACAAACACTTTGTCCGCGGCAGAAACACTGCCCGGCAGCGCCGCCTTCATCACGCCCAGCTTCATGGTGTTGGAGCGGGGTTCAAGGACGGCGAGGATCCGGCCGTCGCCGGCCTTGCGGCGCAGCCCTTCGAGGGTGGTGCGGATCGCCGTCGGGTGATGCGCAAAGTCGTCATAGACGCAGACCCCACCGGCCACACCTCGCAACTCCATTCTCCGCTTTACGCTCAAGAAGTCGCCAAGCGCTGCGATTGCCCTTGCGGGCTCCACGCCAGCATGGGCCGCTGCGGCTATCGCGGCGAGTGCGTTCAATCGATTGTGCTCGCCCTGCAGCGCCCAGTGCAGGCGGCCAAAGGACTGCCCGCCGTTGGACACCTCGAAGCTGCCATCGGTGTCGACGGGCCCCGCGAACCAGCCGGCCTCGACGCCAAATACTTCGACAGGACTCCACTTGCCCATGTCCAGCACTCGCCCAAGGGCCGGTTCGGTGCTGTTGACAACCAGCCGGCCCGAACTCGGCACAATGCGCACCAAATGATGGAATTGCCGCTCGATAGCCGCAATATCAGGGAAGATGTCAGCATGATCGAACTCAAGATTATTCAGGATCGCGGTTTTGGGGCGATAGTGGACAAACTTGGAGCGCTTGTCGAAAAATGCCGTGTCGTATTCGTCGGCCTCGATCACGAAAAAAGGGGCATCCGTGAGCCGCGCAGATACGGGAAAATTGCGGGGCACGCCACCGATCAGGAACCCCGGTTCGAGCCCGGCCCTTTCCAGCACCCAGGCCAGCATCGCAGAGGTAGTCGTCTTGCCATGCGTTCCCGCTACAGCGAGCACCCACTTACCTGAAAGAATATGCTCGGAAAGCCATTGCGGACCAGAAGTGTAGGGATCTCCCTGATCGAGGATCGCCTCCATCAGGGGGTTGCCGCGGGAAACCACGTTGCCGACGACCCAGATATCCGGGCGAAGCGAACGTTGGTCGGCCGAGTAGCCTTCGATCAGTTCGATGCCCAGCGCCTGCAGCTGGTCGCTCATGGGCGGATACACGTTGGCGTCGCACCCGGTCACCCGGTAGCCGGCCGCCTTGGCGAGGGCGGCAACCCCCCCCATGAAAGTGCCGCAAATGCCAAGAATATGCAGGTGTTTCGCCGTCATCCGCAGAAAACGTGCTGCTAAAGAGCGCCGATTGTAGTCGATTTCAGCGCCAATCCGGACCGCGGATTCCCGGGGTATCATTTGCGCGTTCGAGAGGATCATCCCACCCCATGACTCGCAATCGGCCCAGGCAAAATGGGATGCGCGCCGCCATCGCGGCAGCCGCAGCACGCATCATGGCGGAGGGTGGCATCGACAACTTTGCGCTGGCCAAACGAAAAGCCGCACGCCAGCTCGGTGCCACGGACAAGCAGGCGCTCCCTGGAAACGAGGAGGTCGAGCTCGAGTTGCGGACATACCTTGATCTCTACCAGGCCGACGAGCACCCGGACCGGATACGCGAACTTCGCAGGATTGCGCTGTCGATGATGCTCACGCTGGAGGAATTCACGCCCTATCTAACGGGCCCCGTGCTCAAGGGGACTGCAGGCCCCTATTCGGACATTGAACTCCAACTCTTCCCGGACAGCAGCAAGGAAGTCGAGATCTTCCTCCTCAACAGGAACATCCCGTTCAGCTCCACCGAGGCGAGGCGCTATTCCGGCGACCGGGCGCGATCGGTCACGATCCTGGAACTCGATTGGGAGGAGGCTCCGGTGAAGCTCTCCCTCTTCGACTCCCGGGACGAGAGGATCACGCTCAAGACGACGCAGGTGGGCAAAGTCATGGACCGGGCGGGCATTCCCGAGGTCGATGCAATGGTGAGGTCGGCGGGTGGTTGACCGGCGCGAAACCCTTGCCATGCTCGGGGTGGGGGTGGTGGCCGCTGTGGCTGGCGTGGCCGCCGGACCTTGGCTCACCGGCGGAACGACCTCTGCTGAAGCCCTGTTTTCGGCCCGCCTGACAGACCTTGCCGGTAGTCCCCGTACCCTCAATGAATGGCGCGGGCACGTCCTGGTCGTGAATTTCTGGGCAACCTGGTGCCCGCCCTGCCGGGAAGAGATCCCCGGACTGGTTCGCGCGCGTGACAAACTCCTGTCTTCCAATGTCGAATTTGTCGGTATTGCCATCGATCAGGCGTCTAAAGTCGTCGATTTTGCACGCAACGTCCATGTAAGCTACCCACTACTGATGGCCGATGCGACCGGGCTCGACCTGGTTCGCACTCTCGGTAACCCAAGTGGCGGACTCCCCTTTACAGTCGTACTCGACCGCAAAGGCATGGTCGCCCATCGCAACCTGGGATCCATTACCCAGCAGAAAATCGAGGATCAGGTTGCGCCAATGCTCGCCGCCTGAGGCATCCGATGTGGCTCCGCAAGGGCGATCGGCGGCTATGTGCGTTAAAATGCGCTCAATTTCGGGGAAATGATTGAAAAAGTCGGCATCCAACAAGGTTGAGTCCATTCTGGTCCTGCATGGACCGAACCTGAACCTTCTGGGTACGCGCGAGCCGCAGATCTATGGCCGCGAGTCCCTCGAGGACATCAACCGTCGACTGGTGGATGCGGCCCGAAGTGCCGGGGCCGAACTGCAGTGCTTCCAATCCAACCACGAAGGCGGGCTTGTCGACCGCATCCAGCAAGCGGGTCGCGAAGGCGTGGACTTCATCGTCATCAATCCTGCAGCGTATACGCATACAAGTGTGGCCATTCGCGACGCGTTGGCCGGGGTAAGCATCCCGTTCATAGAAGTTCACCTTTCCAATGTGCATGCCCGGGAATCGTTCAGGCATCGCTCTTTCGTATCCGACATCGCCGTCGGAACCATCTGCGGCCTGGGCAGCCGGGGCTATGACCTCGCGCTCGCCTACGTGCTGCTGCGCGGCCAGGAGTAAAGCCATGGATCTGAGAAAGCTGAAGAAACTGATCGACCTCGTCGAGGCGTCGGGCATTTCCGAACTGGAGATCACCGAGGGCGAGGAGAAGGTCAAGATCGTCAAGGGCGGTGGGGCCCCTGCCGTAGTTGCGGCCCCGGTACCGGGGCCCGCCGCGCCGGTGCCCGTTGCGCCGCCCGCACCTGTCGTGTCCGCCCCCCCGGCTGAGACCCCCGAGGCTGCGCCGGAAGGCCATCCGGTCAAATCGCCGATGGTGGGTACGTTCTACCGCACCCCGTCGCCCGACGCCAAGGCCTTCGTCGAGGTCGGCCAGGCGGTGAAGGAAGGCCAGATCATCTGCATCATCGAGGCGATGAAGCTGATGAACGAAATCGAGTGCGACAAGTCCGGAACGGTGAAGGCCATCCTGGTTGAGAACGGACAGCCGGTGGAATACGGGCAGCCTCTCTTCATCATCGCCTGATGCCCATGTTCGGGAAAATACTCATCGCCAACCGTGGCGAGATCGCGCTGCGGATCCAACGGGCCTGCCGCGAGCTCGGCATCCGCACCGTTGTCGTCCACTCGGAGGCCGACACCGAAGCGAAATACGTAAAGCTTGCGGACGAATCGGTCTGCATTGGGCCGGCACCCGCGAGCCAGAGCTACCTCAACATCCCCGCCATCATCAGTGCTGCCGAAGTCACCGACGCAGAGGCGATCCACCCGGGTTACGGATTCCTGTCCGAAAATGCGGACTTCGCGGACAAGGTCGAAAAGTCGGGATTCGTGTTCATCGGACCCTACCCGGACAACATCCGGCTGATGGGGGACAAGGTCAGCGCCAAGGCGGCGATGATCAAGGCCGGGGTGCCCTGCGTGCCAGGCTCGGAGGGCGCGCTCCCGGACTCGCCGGCGGATATCGTGAAGATCGCGCGCAAGATCGGCTACCCGGTCATCATCAAGGCCTCCGGCGGCGGCGGCGGGCGCGGGATGCGGGTGGTGCACACTGAAGCGGCGCTGATCAATGCCGTGAGCCTTACGCGCCAGGAGGCCCAGGCAGCGTTCTCGAATCCCACGGTCTACTTGGAAAAATTCCTCGAGAACCCGCGTCACATCGAAATCCAGATCCTGGCCGACGAGCACAAGAATGCCGTCTTCCTGGGCGAGCGCGACTGCTCGATGCAGCGCCGCCACCAGAAGGTCATTGAAGAAGCGCCTGCGCCCGAACTTTCAACCCGGATCCGCGACCGCATCGGCGAGCGATGCGTGGACGCGTGCAAAAGGATCGGCTACCGCGGTGCCGGGACGTTTGAGTTCCTGTACGAAAACGGGGAATTCTTCTTCATCGAAATGAATACCCGCGTCCAGGTGGAGCACCCGGTGACCGAAATGATCACGGGGATCGACATCGTACAGGCGCAGATCCGCATTGCCGCCGGGGAGAAACTCCCGTTCCGCCAGCGCGACATCGAATTCCGCGGCCATGCCCTGGAATGCCGGATCAACGCCGAGGACCCGTACAAGTTCACGCCTTCGCCCGGGAAGATCACTTCCTACCATCCGCCGGGTGGCCCCGGGATTCGGGTCGACTCCCACGTCTACCAGGGCTACACCGTCCCGCCCAATTACGATTCGATGGTCGGAAAGGTGATTGCCTACGGGGCCACGCGCGAACAGGCGATCCGCCGCATGCGGATCGCCCTCTCCGAGATGGTGGTGGAAGGGATCCTGACCAATATCCCGCTCCATCAGGACCTGCTGAACGACAAGGGCTTCATCAAGGGCGGCGCTTCGATCCACTACCTCGAGCAGAAGCTCGCGCAGGAAAAGAAGAAGGTCGTGAAGTAGGGCTTCCCGCATGGCATGGGTTGCTATCAGGCTGCTTGCCGCAGCCGACCACGCAGAGGAGCTGTCGGACGCGCTGATCGAGGCGGGCGCCCTTTCGGTGACTTGTGATGACGCGGATGCGGGCACGCCGGTCGAGGCACCGCAGTTCGGCGAACCCGGCATCGACGCGCCGGGCGTATGGCCGCGCAACGTGCTGACAGCGCTGCTGCCGACGGATGCCGATGCGGAATCCATCGTTGCCACTGCAGCAGGCATCTGCGGACTGCCGCAGCCCACGTATACGACGGCGCTGGTCGAGGATGAGGATTGGGTGCGCACCACCCAGGCCCAGTTCGAGCCGATCCGGGTAACCGAAGCGCTATGGATCGTGCCGAGCTGGTGCGCCCCCCCGGATCCCACAGCACTCAACATCTCCATCGATCCCGGCCTCGCGTTCGGTACGGGCAGCCATCCGACGACAAGCCTGATGCTGCGCTGGCTGGCGCGCACGCTGAAGGGCGGGGAGACCGTTCTGGATTACGGATGCGGTTCCGGTATATTGGCCATCGTCGCGGCGCGCCTGGGCGCGCGAGACGTGGTCGGCATCGACATCGATCCACAGGCGGTCCTCGCGGCCCACGACAACGCAGCCAAGAATGGCATCGCGGCGCGGTTCTTTACGCCGGACGCCACCCCGGACCAGACCGCCGAGATCGTCGTGGCCAATATCCTCGCCAATCCGCTCGTCGTGCTCGCCCCGCTGATCACGGGCCGTTGCAGCCATACGGTCGCGCTGTCCGGGATTCTTGAGGCGCAGGCGGAAGAGGTCATCGCAGCCTATGCTCCCCACTTTCGCCTGGCCGTCACAGACCGCGAGGACGGCTGGGTCCTGATCACCGGAGTCCGCCAATGAGCCTGGTCACCCGGTGCCCCGCTTGTGCGACAACTTTTCGCGTGCTGCCGGCACAACTTGCAGCGCGGGGAGGGCGGGTCCGCTGCGGGCAATGCTCGGTTGTGTTCGATGGCGTGAGCAACATGCTCGACGACGACGACATCGCGGCGCTTCCCGTCGCGCCTTCGCCCCAGACGAGCCTGCTCGAGTCACGCACGGAGACCGAACCCGGCACGCCGGTCGAGGGCCCGCCTGCGCCCCCCATGATCGATGCGGCGGAGCCGGCGCCAGAGTCGTCGCCAGAGACGGCACCTGCGTTTCTCGCACCCGTCCAAACGCAACCTGCCCGTCGGGCCGCCTGGGCGATATTCGCTACGCTGGCGGCATGCGGATTGGCTTTGCAGGCCGCGCTCGCCTTTCGCAGCGAGGTCGCCGTGCTGTTGCCGGCAGCACGCCCGCAGATCGAAGCGGCCTGTGGCTTGCTCGGATGCGATGTCCGGCTGCCCCGGCGCGCCGACCTGATGAGCATCGAGTCATCCGACCTGCAGGCGGATAAGCAACGCCAGGGAGTGATCGTACTCAACGCCCTCCTGCGGAACCGCGCGCCCTTTGCCCAGGAGTATCCCGATCTCGAACTCACCCTCACTGACCAGGGCGACCAACCCCTGGTGCGCCGCGTGCTGAGGCCGGACGACTACCTGCAGGACAAGCGGGCCGCAATCGGGCTCGGGGGCGGGTCCGAGGAGTCCGTGCGCGTGCGCATCGAGGCCGGCGGGCTCCTTGCGACCGGGTACCAGCTGTTCCTGTTCTATCCGTGCCCTCCGCCACCAACCTCGGCCTTCTGGCAATTGGGCTATCCTGCGCGCTGCCAGACCTAGACCCCTCGCAACAAACTAACCGAAAGCCAAAATTGAGCACACTGATTACAGGATCGATCGCCTACGACACCATCATGGTGTTCCCGGACCAGTTCAAGAACCACGTCCTCCCCGACCAGCTGCATATCCTCAACGTCTGCTTCCTCACGCCGGAAATGCGCCGCGAATACGGCGGATGCGCGGCCAACATCGGATACAACCTGAAGCTCCTCGGCGGGGAGCCCATGGTGATGGCGACGGTCGGCGAGGACATCGAGCCTTATCTTTCCCGGCTGCACACGCAGGGCATCTCCGCCTCGCACCTCAGGAAGATCCCGGGCCAGTTCACCGCGCAGGCATTCATCACCACGGACCTCGACAACAACCAGATCATCGCCTTCCATCCGGGCGCAATGAACTTTTCGCACGAGAACCGCATCGATGCGAGCCTCGGCGCAAAGCTGGCGATCATCGCGCCGGACGGCAAGGACGGCATGCTCCAGCACGCCCGCGAATGCGCTTCGGCGGGAATCCCCTTCGTATTCGATCCCGGCCAGGGGCTGCCGATGTTTTCGGCCGAGGAGTTGTCTGCGTTCGTGGATCTCGCCGATTATGTTGCGGTCAACGACTACGAGGGCAAGCTGCTGGAGGACAAGACCGGCCGCAGCATGGAAGACATTGCCAAGGGCGTGAAAGCGCTCGTGCTGACCCTCGGCTCGAAGGGGTCGATCATCTATTCCGGCGGCGAGCGGCACGAAGTCCCGATCGTCCAAGCCGCGGAGATCCTCGACCCGACAGGCTGCGGGGATGCTTACCGCGCCGGCCTGCTGTACGGCATTGCCAACGGCTGGGACTGGCCGAGCACCGGCAGGCTGGGTGCGCTGATGGGATCGATCAAGATCGAGCATCGCGGCGCGCAGAACCATGCGTTCACGGCACAGGAAATCAAGGATCGCTTCAAACGCGAGTTCGGTTACTCGCCTTGGTAAGGGCCCGCCGGGCGCGGGTCGTCATTCGCCGATCGGGTCCTGGTAACCCGCGCAGGGCACCTGGAACAGTTGCCGGTCTTCGAGCCTCACCGCGCTGAGGGCCCCGCCCCACACGCAGCCTGTGTCCAGCGCCAGCAGGTTCGGGGCGATCCGCAATCCAAGCGCCGACCAGTGCCCGCAAACGACGGTGGTTGTAGCGGTCCTGCGACTAGGCACTTCGAACCACGGTCGGTACCCTGCGGGCGTCGCGTCAACGCCCCCCTTGGCGCGGAATTCCATGACTCCGGCATCGGAACAGAACCGCATCCGCGTCATGGCATTGACGACAACGCGAGTGCGGTCCGCGCCGGCGAGCGCATCATTCCATGCGCTGGGTTCGCTCCCATAGAGCCGGGCGAGGAATGCTGCGTATCCCGGTCCGCGCAACGCCTCCTGCACTTCGCCCGCAAGCGCGACGGCTTTGGGCAGGTCCCACTGGGGCAGCAGCCCCGCATGCACAAGAACATGCCCGTCTTCGGAATGCAGCATCCGACGGGTGCGCAGCCAGCCTAGAAGTTCATCTCGATCCGGGGCCGCCAGGACGGCCTCAAGGGTATCGTCGGGTCGCGGACGCGCCGCGCCATGGGCAAGGCACAGGAGGTGGAGGTCGTGATTGCCCAGGACCGTGATTGCGCGCTCGCCCAAGTCGCGCACAAAGCGCAGCACCTCCAGCGACGCAGGTCCCCGGTTCACAAGGTCGCCGACAAACCACAAGCGATCCCGGGCCGCATCGAAGGCGCACTGCGCCAGCAGCGCGTCCAGCTCGCGCATGCAGCCCTGCACATCCCCGATCGCATAGGTAGCCATTCCTGCGCCCGACTATAACAAGACGGCGTCAGAACGCCGCGTCCAGCCTTCGATACTGGATGGCTTCAGCAACGTGAGCCACAGCAATCCCTTCGCTGCAAGCAAGGTCCGCGATCGTTCGGGCCACCCGCAGGATCCGGTGATAGGCACGGGCCGAAAGCGACAGCCGGGCGATCGCCTGGCGAAGCAGGGCTTCGCCCTGGGCGCAAGGCGTGCAGTGTGCTTCGGTGGCCCGGACGCCGAGCAGGGCGTTTGCGCATCCCTGGCGGCTTTTCTGTCCATCGCGCGCGCGCTCGACCCGCGCGCGCAGATACGAACTGGGCTCGCCTCCAGCCGATGCGGTGAACTCGTCGACGGGCAGCGCGGGCACTTCGATCTTGAGGTCGATGCGATCGGCCAATGGCCCGGACAAACGGCCCCGGTAGCGTGCAACCACATCAGGTGCGCAGCGGCACTTGCCAGAAGGATGGCCGAGATATCCGCAAGGGCAGGGATTCATCGCCGCAACCAGCTGGAACCGCGCGGGAAACTGCGCCTGGCGTGCGGCGCGGCTGATCGATACCGTCCCGGTTTCGAGGGGCTCGCGCAATGTCTCCAGCACGCTGCGCGGGTATTCGGGCAATTCGTCGAGGAACAGGACGCCGTTGTGCGCCAGCGATATCTCCCCGGGACGGGGGTTCGCTCCGCCGCCGACCAGCGCTATGGCCGACGCCGTATGGTGGGGTGCCCGGTAGGGTCGCTGTCCCCACCGCGCGGGATCGAACCCGCCGGCCGCGGAATGGATTTCGGCAACCTCGAGCGACTCGGATTCGTCGAGGCGCGGCAGCAGGCCGGGGAAGCGCGCCGCGAGCATTGATTTGCCCGCCCCGGGCGGGCCGATCATCAGGAAGCTGTGCCCGCCGGCAGCGGCGACTTCGAGGGCGCGTTTCGCATGTGCCTGACCTTTTACTTCCGAGAGGTCTGGGTAATGGACCGTTTCGCCTGGAGCCTCTCCCGAATAGCGAGGCAGCGGGCCTTCGCCGCGCAGATAGAGGCACACCTCGATCAGCGACCGTGCCGGCAATATCGCCCCGGCACCTGACAGGGAAGCCTCGGGAGCGTTCTGGGCAGGCAGCACGAACGAACGCCCGCGCGAAGCAAGTGCCATGGCAAGCGCGCCGCGTACCGGGCGCAGATCCCCAGTCAGCGAAAGTTCGCCTGCAAACTCATGGTTCGCGAGCATGCCGGCCGGGATCTGGCCACTCGCGGCAAGGATGCCAAGGGCAATGGGCAGGTCGAGACGGCTCGAATCCTTCGGCAGGTCGGCCGGCGCGAGGTTCGCCGTAATGCGACGCGCGGGGAATTCGAAACCCGCATGGTTGAGGGCCGCACGCACGCGATCCTTCGCCTCGCGCACCTCCGCATCGGGAAGCCCGACAATGGCGAAGGTGGGCAATCCCGGACCCAGGTGAACTTCAACGGTGACTTCGGGCGCGCGGATTCCCACCAGGGCCCGGCTCCTTACCACGGCAAGCGACATATGCCCTCCTGACGCGCGGGCGCCTTGGCATCCCCAATGAACGGCGGGCAGGCCGGGGCGTTTACACGACCGAAGGGATTGCGGGCTAGGAGGGGCCTGTCTGGCCGGACGACGCGTCCGCGCCCGAGGTCGCGAGGCGGCGCTCCAGTTCGGCGATTCGCCCCTGGGCACGTTCCAGGACGCGCTTCTGGACTTCGAAATCGTCGCGGGTCACGAGGTCAAAGCGATCAAAAAACGCCGCCAGCAACGCGCGGACGTTTTTTTCAACGTCCTTTGCCGGGGACGCGGAAATGACTTCGGAGAGCTTGGCGCCAATCTCGTCAAGCAGGCGGGGATCGGTCATGGATGTCGCAGTCGGGCTCGCAGTCGGGCTCAGTGGTGGCCGAATGACCACCAAACGAGTTTAGCACGCGCCCTCTTAGGCTTATGCCACGGCACCCGATCCACAGCCCATCGCACCATTGGAGCACACCCCCTTGCCAGCATCGCCCCAAAAAGGGGCGCTTCAGACTGACATCCCTCGCCGGAAAAATTTAACGTATTGAATCAAATATGTTTTTATTCTGGCACGGGAGGTGCTAAATAGGTCTCGCATCCTTTCCAATTAGGAGTCCACTGCCATGCGTAAGACCCTGCTCGCACTGTCCCTGGCCACCGTCTTCGGGACTCCGGCCATCGTTTCGGCGCAAACCGCCGCTCCTTCGGCAACCACCCCGCCCTCAGACCACACCATCGCCGGAAACGTCGGCCTGTTCAGCGATTACCGGTTCCGCGGTATTTCGCAGACCTTCGGCAAGGCCGCGATCCAAGGCGGGATCGATTACTCCCATTCGAGCGGCCTGTATCTGGGCAACTGGAACTCGAACGTGAGTTCCGGCGCAGGATACCCGGCCGGCAACCTGGAGATGGACTTTTACGGCGGCTGGAAAAAGTCGTGGGACGACTGGAGCCTGGACGTCGGCTATATCTATTACTACTACCCCGGGACGAATGCGAACGCTGCAGCGGGTACGACACTCATCAACCCGCGGACCGCCACGAAGACACACAACGGCTCGATCGACAACAAGGAAATCTACATCGGCGGGTCATGGAAGTGGCTTTCGGCCAAGTATTACTACTCGATCGGCGACTATTTCTCCCAGCCTGGCACCAAAGGCTCCAACTACCTCGACCTTTCCGCGACCTATGACCTGGGCGGCGGTTGGAACCTGGTCGGACACCTGGGCTCGTTCCGCCTGAAGGGCTGGAGTGTGGGCACCGATGTAACGAAAGCCAACTACACCGACTACAAGATCGGCGTGACGAAGGACCTCAGCGGCTGGGTGTTCGGCGCTGCATACCTCGATACCACGGGCAAAGGCAGCTGCAACGCGGCCAACCCCGGCTACTACTGCTTCGGCAACTCGATCCCGGGCGGCACAGTCGGCGCCCCTGCGGGCACCAAGTTCAAGGACGCCTCCAAGGGCACCCTCCTTCTCTCGGTCAGCAAAACATTCTGATCCCGGCACTCAACGGCCGGCCGTAAACAAGGGGAAACCATGAAACAGGTAACTGCAATCATCAAGCCGTTCAAGCTCGACGAAGTGCGCGAAGCACTGTCGGCGATTGGCGTCCAGGGAGTCACCGTAACCGAGGTCAAGGGCTTCGGCCGGCAGAAGGGCCACACCGAGTTGTATCGCGGCGCGGAGTACGTGGTCGACTTCCTGCCGAAAGTGAAGATCGAGGTGGCAATCAAGTCCGAGATGCTCGACCAGGTGATCGAAGCCATCGAGAAGTCGGCCAACACCGGCAAGATCGGTGACGGCAAGATCTTCGTCTTCGATCTCGAGAAAGTCATCCGCATCCGCACCGGCGAGACCGATGCGGACGCGCTATAGGGAGATGGACATGAAAAGACTGTTTACGTACATCGCGTTGACCGCAGCGCTTGCGTTCGGCGGCAACGCCCTTGCGCAGGACAAGCCGGCCACGCCAGCGGCCGACGCAAAACCGGCCGCTGCTGCGCCTGCTGAAACCGCCAAGCCTGCAGCCGCCGCTGCCGCCCCCGCTCCTGCTGCGGACGCGAAGCCGGCCGAAGCGCCCAAACCCAAGGTCGACAAGGGTGACACCGCATGGATGCTCATGGCCACGGTGCTCGTCATCCTGATGACGATTCCAGGTCTCGCGCTCTTCTACGCGGGCATGGTGCGCTCGAAGAACGTGCTCTCAGTACTGATGCAGGTGTTCGTGTGCTTCTGCATGATCGCCGTTCTCTGGGTGATCTACGGATACTCGGTCGCGTTCAGCAGCGGCAACGCCTTCTTCGGCGGGTTCTCGAAGATGTTCCTGTCGGGCGTGAACGCGGATGCGGTAGCGGCGACCTTCTCCAAGGGCGTCGTGATCCCGGAGCTCGCCTTCGTTGCGTTCCAGCTCACCTTCGCGGCAATCACTCCCGCGCTCATCGTCGGCGCGTTCGCCGAGCGGGTGAAATTCTCCGCCGTGCTGGTGTTCGTGGTCCTGTGGTTCACGTTCGCCTACCTGCCGATCGCGCACATGGTCTGGTACTGGGACGGCCCTGACGCGATCACCGACGCGAAGACGCTTGAGACCGTCACCGCAGCCGCAGGCTGGCTGTGGGCGAAGGGCGCCCTGGACTTCGCCGGCGGCACGGTCGTGCACCTGAATGCCGGTATCGCCGGCCTCGTCGGTGCCTACGTCATCGGCAAGCGCGTCGGTTACGGCAAGGAGTCCATGGCCCCGCACAACCTGCCGCTCACGATGGTCGGCGCATGCCTCCTGTGGGTGGGCTGGTTCGGCTTCAACGCCGGCTCCAACCTGGAAGCCAACGGCACGACCGCGGTGGCCTTCCTGAACACCCTCGTGGCCACGGCCTCCGCGACGCTCGCCTGGTCGCTGATCGAATCGATCGGCAAGGGCAAGGCCTCGATGCTTGGCGCGGTGTCCGGTGCAGTGGCCGGCCTGGTCGCGATCACCCCGGCCTGCGGATACGTCGGCACGATGGGCGCGCTGGTGATCGGCGCAGTGGCCGGCCTGGTCTGCTACTGGGGCGTGAACGGCCTGAAGCGGATGCTCGGTGCGGATGACTCGCTCGACGTGTTCGGGGTCCACGGCCTCGGCGGCGCGACGGGCGCGATCCTCACGGGCGTGTTTGCGGCGCCGTCGCTCGGCGGCTCGGGGATCTTCGACTATGTGGCGAACAAGGCCAGCGATACCTACTCCATCTGGGACCAAGTCGTAATCCAGGCCACCGGTTGCCTCACGACCGTCATCTGGTCGGGCGTGGTCGCATTCATCGCCTTCAAACTGGTCGACCTGACCATCGGGCTGCGCGTAACGGAAGAAGAAGAGCGCGAAGGCCTGGACGTGTCCAGCCACGGCGAGGGCGCGTACCGGATGTAAAGAACAGGGCGCGCTGCCTCCTCAGGAAGCGCGCCCGCGAGGCTTACCTAGGTCCTCCTCCTAGTCTTTGGGCGCCTCCGGGCGCCCTTTCTTTTTGGTGCAGCCGATTGCAGCCGGTACTAGCCGGCAACAACCAGGCTGGCGAGGCGCTCGGGATCCGACGCCAGTTCTGCGCTGGCGCCGCGATAGACGATGCGGCCGCGGTTCAGCACCAGGGCCTGGTCCGTGACCTCGAGGGCAAGCTTCGCGGACTGCTCGACGAGGACCACCGTCAACGCTTCGTCCCTGGCCAGGCGCTGAATCGCGGCCAGCAGGGTATCAACAATGATCGGTGCCAGGCCTTCCAGTGGTTCGTCCAGCAGCAACAGGGATGGATCGCCCATCAGCGCCCGCCCAATTGCAAGCATCTGCTGTTCGCCACCCGAGATCTGGTTGCCCATATGCGAACGACGTTCGGCAAGGCGGGGAAACAAGTCATAGACCCGTTCCTGCGACCAGCGGCCCGGCCGCGCGGCCACGGCCAGGTTCTCTTCGATGGACAGGGAGGGAAAGACGTCCCGGGTCTGCGGAACGTAGCCGATGCCGAGCCTGGCGCGCTCATGCACCTGCAGTTTCTCGATCTTGCGCCCGCGGAATTCGATGCTTCCGGAATGGAACGTTGTGAGCCCCATGATGGTCGCGAGCATGGTGGTCTTGCCCACCCCGTTCCGCCCGAGCACGGCGAGGGCCTGGCGCTCATCGAGCGAGAACCCGACGTCCTCCAGCACGACCGTCGCACCGTACCCGGCGCGGATCGAATCGAGCTTGAGCGCCTCAGGCATGCCGCTCTCCGAGATAAACCTGGTGCACGCGCACGTCGTCCGCGATCTCTTTCGGCGTGCCTTCGCATAGCACCTCGCCCTGGACCAGCACCGTGATCCGTTGCGCAAACCGGAAAACCAAGTCCATGTCATGCTCGATGATCAGGATCGCGATCTCCTTCGGCAGGCTGTCGAGCGCGTCAAGGATGCGTTCCGATTCGAGCGAAGGCACGCCCGCCGCCGGTTCGTCGAGGAGCAGCACCTTGGGCTTGAGTCCCAGGGCGATGGCGATTTCCACGAGCCGCTGCTTGCCGTAAGGCAGGTCGAGGACGCGGCGACCGGCCTCATCGGAGACCCCAAGCTTGGCGAGCAACTCCATCGCTTCGTCGCGCACGGCGCGCTGCGCGCTCGCCGGGCGCCAGAACCCGCCGGCCACGCCATGTCGCTCAGCCACGCCCAATGCCACGTTGTCGAGGACGCTCATGTCGCGAAACAGCGTATTGATCTGGAATGTGCGCCCCAGGCCGCGCTTCACCCGGCCCGACTGCGCGAGCCCGGTGACGTCTTCGCCGCCAAGGAACACCTTGCCGGAAGAGGGCGCAAGCCTGCCGGTGAGCAGGTTCACGAAGGTCGTTTTTCCCGCCCCGTTCGGGCCGATCAGTGCATGCCGTGCGCCCGCCTCAAGCGTGAAGTCAATCTTGTCGGCCACCGTCAGGCCGCCGAAGCTCTTGCACAGGTTCCGTGTTTCGAGGGCCGCGCTCACGCCTTGCCCCGCAGCCGCGCAACCAGCGCATCCGAAATACCGAGGAGGCCGCCACGCGCAAACAGCACCACGATCACCAGCATCAGTCCGATCCCGAAGTACCAGTACTCGGGAAACTGCCGGGCGAGGTAGTCCTGTGCAATGAGGAACACCAGCGGACCGACGAAAGCGCCATAGAGCCTCCCGACGCCCCCCAGGATCAGCATGACCAGCAACTCGCCGGAAGGCTCGAACCCGAGCACGTTCAATCCAACGAACTGGTTGGTCTGGGTCAGGAGTGCACCCGCTATACCCGCCACCATCGCGGAAAAGGTATAGACCGCGAGCAACCTGCCGAACACCGGTGCACCTACGGCATGCATGCGAACGCTGTTCTCGCGGATCCCGGTGAGGGCGGCGCCGAACGGCGAATAGATCAGCCGGCGTATGACGTACCAGCCCGCGAAGACCAGCGCGAGACACCACAGGTAGGCGGTGCGCCCGTACATGTCGAACTTGAAGTAGCCGAGGATCGGCGCAATGGTGACGCCCGAAAGGCCATCCGCCCCCCCCGTCAGCGGGGTGGCCTTGTTCGCGATTTCCAGGCACACCGCGGCCACCGCGAGGGTCAGCATGAGTTGGGTAAGGCCATGGGTCCGCAATACCAGGGCGCCCGTGGCGAGACCAAGGAGACCCGCTGCGAACGCGCTCGCCAGCATCTGCAGGAGCGGGTCCGTCACGCCGAGCTTGGCCGACAGGATGCCGGTGACATACGCTCCCAGACCAAAAAACGCGGCATGGCCCAACGTGATGATCCCCGCGTAGCCGAGGATCAGGTCGAGCGACAGAGCGAACAGGATGTAGGTGAGGACGCGCGCGCCCAGCGAAAGGTAATCGGGCAACAGGAAGAAGACCGCGAGCGCCGCCGCCCAAGGCAACCATTCGGTCCAGCGCAGGCGATTGCTCGCGTTGTATCCGACCGGGTGGTTCATGCGCGCTTCCCGAAGAGGCCCATCGGACGCCACAACAGGAGGCCGATCGTGGCGGCATAAATGAAGAACGCGCCGAACTGCGGCACCCAGTACTTGCACGCGGTATCGGTGATGCCGATCAGCAGTGCCGCGATGAACGGCCCGCGCAGGCTGCCAAGTCCCCCGACCGACACGACGATCAGGAAATACACGAGCTGCTCGAACGGGTAGGTGGGCTGGATGGCGATGATGTCGGCGCCCAGCGCGCCTCCAAGACCCGCCAGCCCGCTGCCGACCGCGAAAGTGATCGTGAACAGCCGCTTGGTATTGATGCCGATGGCTTGCGCCATCGCCCGATTGTCCACGGCGGCGCGCACCATGGCGCCCCACAGCGTGCGTTCAACCCCGAACCAGAGGACTCCGATCATGCCCGCGCTGAACAGGATCAGGAACACGCGATACGCCGGGAAGTCGCGTCCCAGCAGCGCGAACTGCCCCTTGAGGTAGTCGGGCAGGACGACCGGGGCCTGCAGCGTGCCGTAGATCAGCCGCGCCACCGCCACCGACATGAAGATCAGGCCGATCGTGAACAGCACCTGCTCGAGTTCCGAGGCGCCATAGAGCCGCGAATACAGCAACCGCTCGAGGATCACGCTCGCGGCGGCTACCACCAGGAAGGACAGGGCGAGGGCGAGGGGAAACGGGAGGTTGAACCGGCTGAGCGAGGTCACGAGGATGTAGCCGCCCGCCATCGCAAACACGCCATGCGCGAGGTTGGTGAACCCCATCAGGCCCATCGTCACGGACAGGCCCACCGAAATCACGTACAGGATCATCCCATAGGCCACGCCATGGAAGGCGACGCTGACCAGCGAGGAGAGGAATGCTTCCATTGGGACGGGCGGCGGCTGGGCGGTGACCGGGCAAAAAAAAGCCCCCGCGCCCTGTGGGTGCGCGGGGGCCCTTGCGGGTTACTTCTTCTTTTCGAACTCCTTCAGCGGGTCCTTGATTGCCGTCGTGATGGTCTCGATCTCGACGTTGGCGAGCTTGCCGTTGACCTTGCGCACTTCACGCAGGTACTCCGGGTTGATCACGTCACGGGTCTCCGGGTCGATCGACATCGGGCCGCGCGGGCTGGTCGTGGACTTGTACTGCTTCAGAAATTCCATGGTCTTGTCCGGATCGATCTTGCCGCCCTGGGCGCGGATGGCGCCGTAGATCGCATCCATCGCATCCCACGCGCCCACCACCATGAACCCTGGATTCAGGTCAGCGCCGTATTCCTTCTTGTAAGCGGCGACGAAAGCCTTGTTCGCGGGCCGCTCGGCCGCAGCCGAGTAGTGGTGCACGGTGATGACGCCCAGCGCGGCATCACCCATGCCCTGCAGTTCCTCGTCGGTGGTGATGTCGCCCGTGCCGAGGTACTTGATGTTGGCCTTGTCCATGCCGAGGTCGCCGTAGGCTTTCATCATCGCCGTGGCCTGCTTGCCGGCCGGGTTGAACGCGAACAGCACGTCCGGCTTGGCGTCCTTGATGCGCTGCATGAACGGCACGAAGTCCGGGTTGGCCAGCGGGATACGCACCGAACCGATCACGTCGCCGCCACCCTCCTTGAACCCGCGGATGAAGCAGCCTTCGGCCTCATGGCCTGGGGCGAAATCGCTGACCGCCGAGTAGGCTTTCTTGTATTTCTTGGCCGCCCACTGGCCCAGCGGGTAGGCCGACTGGCACAGCGTGAACGACACGCGCGCCATGTAGGGCGACATGCCGACCACCTTGGCGCCCGACGCGTTCGCACTGACGAACGGGATCTTGGCTTCGGCCGTGAGCGGGGCGATCGCCGCCATGTTCGGCGTCCACACAACGCCGGTCAGGATCTGCACCTTGTCGCGCACGATCAGCTCCTGGGCGATGCGCTTGGCCACGTCGCCGTTGGCGCCGGTATCGTCGCGCGAGATGAGCTCGACCTTGACGCCGGGCGGCAGCTTGTCGGCGTTGAGCTTCATGTAGAGCTTCACGCCCTTGTCGATCTGGTCGCCTTGGGCTGCGCCGGGGCCGCTGTAGGAACTGATGAGGCCGATCTTGACAGTCTGGGCGGCCGCCGGGAATGCGCAGGCGAGGGCCGCTGCGGCCAGGCTCGCGCAAAGGATCTTATTGGTTGTCATGGGTTCTCCTCCGATGGAAAAACCGGCCGGTTTTGTGACCGGCTACGGTTGATTCTTGAGTCTATCAAAGATCGATCAGGATACCCGACTCCGGTCCCCGGCGGCCCCCGGAACGGGCCGGAAAAGACTAGAATTTCCCCCCTTCCGGCTCCATTCACGACGAGACTCCCATGGCCTACGCAATCCCCCTCTGGACGCCCCCCGCCCTTCCCATCACCGGCTCGGGCGACACCTTCCCCGTGCGGCGCATCTTCTGCGTCGGACGCAACTACGTCGAGCACCAGAAGGAAATGGGCGGTGACGGCCGCGAGCAGCCGTTCTTCTTCATCAAGTCGGAGTTCTCGCTGATCCCGAACGGCGGGGACGTGCACTACCCGGCCAAGACCACGAACTACCACTACGAGACCGAGATGGTTGTCGCGATCGGCAAGGGCGGGCGCCGCATCCAGGCCAAGGACGCGACCGGCCACATCTTCGGCTACGGCGTGGGCCTGGACATGACCCGCCGTGACCTGCAGCAGCTCGGCAAGGACAAGGGCCGGCCCTGGGACTTCGGCAAAAACTTCGACGAAGCCGCCCCCTGCGCTGCCATCACTCCTGCCTCGACCATCGGGCATCCCGCCAAGGGCACGCTTTCGCTCCTGGTGAACGGCAAGGAACGCCAGAAGGCGGACCTCTCCGACATGATCTGGTCGGTGCCCGAGCAGATCGAGTACCTCACGCAGTACTACACGCTCGAGCCGGGCGACATCATCATGTCGGGCACGCCCGCGGGCGTCGGTCCGGTGCAGCCTGGCGACGAACTGGTGGCGCACATCGACGGCCTCGCCGACCTGCGCGTCAAGATCGTCCCGGCGCTCTGAGCGGGTAACCGATGCTCCTGTACACGTACTTCCGCAGCTCGGCGGCGTTCCGCGTCCGGATCGCGCTCAACCTCAAGGGCCAGGCCTACGAGTCGAGCGCGATCTCATTGCCCAAAGGCGCACACCGGAAGGACGACTTCGGGGCGATCAACCCGCAGAAGCTCGTGCCCGCCCTCATCGAGGACGGGCACTTGCTGACGCAGTCGCTTGCGATCATGGAATACCTCGAGGAAAAGCAGCCACTTCCTCCGCTGCTACCCAAGGACCTGCTCGGGCGGGCGCGGGTGCGCTCGCTGTCGCTGCTCATCGCCTGCGAGATCCATCCCCTCAACAACCTGCGCGTCCTTCAGCACCTCAAGCGCGGGCTCGGGCAGGACGAGGCGGCGATCAACACCTGGTACCGCCACTGGGTGGCCGAGGGCCTCGCCAAGTTCGAGGCGGACCTGACGAATACCGCGGGCACCGGGACGTACTGCCACGGCGACACGCCCACGATGGCCGACTGCTGCCTCGTGCCGCAGATCTTCAATGCCAAGCGCTACGAATGCGACCTCACGCCCTATCCGGCGACCATGCGGGTGTTCGATGCATGCATGAATCTCGACGCGTTCGACCGGGCACAACCGATGAAGCAACCGGACGCCGAATAGCGCGTCAAATAGGGTTGCCGCTCAGAGCGCCGCGAGTTCCTCTTCGAGGACCCGCGCCAGTTCGCTGACCACCGCTTCGGCGGAAAAGACCTCCTCCAATCGCAGGTCCGGCCGGGCCGCAGCCGCGACCTCCATGAGGTTGCGGTTTTCAGCAACCGCCACAGTGCACCAGTCGTCGACCAGGGACATTGCGGCGGCCCGGTCCATGTCTTGCATCAGCAGGCGCGACAGGCGCTCCGAGTAGACGAGCCCCTGCAATGCGTCAAGGTTGTGCCGCATCCGCGCCGCATTGACCACCAGCCCCCCGGCGATGCGCTCGATCGCATCCAGCGACGCCCCCACCGTTTCCACCAGCTCGGGCAGCGTCGCCAGCTCGGCTTGCCATCCGCCGATCGCACGCTCGTGCTCCTGGCCGGCGGCATGGAGCAGGGTGGCCATGAGCCCCGGCGCACGGGTCGCCGCGGCGATCGCCTGCATGCAGGCCACGGGATTGCGCTTGTGCGGCATCGCGCTTGAGCCGCCTACGCCCTTTTTCGGCGCCGATTCGAGCATTTCGCCGACTTCCGGTTGCGCCATGAGCGCCACGTCGCGAGCGACCTTGCCGACCGCGCCGACCAGGATGGCGAGCGCCGACGCGAAGGACAGCATTGCGTCGCGATGACTGTGCCAGGAGCGCGCATCGGCGAGGCCGAGCCGCTGCGCGACGCCGGCGCGGACCTTGGTGCGCGCCGGGCCCAGCGCATCCAGCGTCCCGACCGGGCCGCCGAGCTGGACGCACAGCGCCTGCCTTGCAGCTTCGGCCACCCTCGCGCGACACCGGCCCAAAGAGGCCGCCCAGCGGGCGATCTTGATCCCGGCGGTGATCGGCGTCGCGGGCTGCATCATCGTGCGCCCAAGCATGACTGCAGAAGCATTGCTGCGAGCGTGGTCGGCGAGCTGTGCCACTGCAATGCCAAGGACACGATCGATCTCGGCGACGCACGGGCGCATGCACAGGACCAGCGCGGTATCGAGCACATCCTGGCTCGTCGAGCCGTAGTGGACGAACGACGCAGCCTTTGCGTCGCTGGCACGCACCTGCTCGGTCAGTCCCTTGACCACCGGGATCGCCAGGGCGCCGGCCGATTTCCCGTCCGCAGCGAGTTTCTCAAACGAAAACTTCGTGGTGCCGCAGGCAGCCTCGATAACCTTGGCCGCTTCGGCGGGAATGACCCCCGCCTCGGCCTGGCTCTGGGCGAGGGCCCGCTCGAAGTCGAGCATGGCCCGCACCAGAGCCTCCTCACCGAGAGCCTCGGTGAAGGAGGCCCGGGACAGCGTACGCGCGAGGAGGTTGCCGGACATCCGCGCCTAGAACTCGATGAACGCGGTTTCGTCCTTGCCCTGCAACCGCACGTCCCAGTGCCACACTTTCGGATCTTTCGCGTCGCGGGCGGCAATGAGCGTGCCCACCCGCGCGCCGGCTGCACGCGCGAGAGGGTCGTCCTTGACTGCGTCCGCCGCCGCAACGAATACGCGCGTGCGTACCGCCTTGAGGAGCCCGCGCGCGAAGATCGTCACGTTGACCTGCGGTGCGTACTTCTCGCCGCCGGGGCCGGGGCAAGCACCGGGCATCTGCGTCTCGATCGTATAGCGGCCATCCGTGGCGGTCATGGCACGGCTGTAGCCGTAGGCCCTCGCCGCAGCACCGGCCCCCGGAACCTTGCCGGCCGGATCGGCCTGCCAGGTCTCGACCATCGCATCCGCGATGAGCGTGCCTGCGCCGTCGTACACGCAGCCGGTCAGCACGATCTTCTCGCCTGCTGCGGCGAACTGCACCTTGTCCCCGTCTTCCCACTTGAGCCCGACATGGAAGAACGGCCCGATGGTCTGCGATGGTGTCCTGTTTCCCATGATCAGATCCCCATCGGGGTGGCGCGCGCGCCACCCAGCACAATGTCGAAACGATAGCCGAGCGCTTCCTCTTCGATGCCCTGCTCGAGGTCGAGCGCGCAGATCATGCGCTCCCGTGCGGCGGGATCGGGCACGGTGTTGTAGATCGGGTCGATGGCGAGCAGCGGATCGGCCGGGAAGTACATCTGGGTGATCACGCGCTGCGCGTAGGCGTTGCCGAAGAGCGAAAGATGGATGTGCGCCGGGCGCCAGGCCCAGCGGTGGTTGCGCCACGGATAGGCGCCGGGCTTGATCGTGACGAAGCGGTACTCCCCGTTGTCGCCGGTAAGCACCTTGCCCTGGCCGAGGAAATTCGGGTCGAGCGGCGCGTTGTGCTGGTCCACCGGATGGGCATAGCGGCCCGAGGAATTGCACTGCCAGAGTTCAAGCAGCGAGTTGCGCACGGGCTTGCCGTCCTCGTCGAGCACACGCCCGACCAGGATCATTTTCTCGCCCTGCGGGGCGCTCTTGCCCCAGGTGGTCAGGTCGGATTCTGACTCCTTCGCGAAGCTCCGGCTGAAGGTGGGCCCGGCGAGCTCGAGCGGGTGAGGTGCGACGCGGATCAGGGATTGCTTCGGCGCGCGCAATGCCGTGCTCTTGTACGTGGGGGAGTCGTACGGTGGATCGATTTGCATGGCGTCCCTTGCGGACATTGGGTTTCTCCTCTCAGCTAAAACGAATCAATGGGCGCGGAACAGCGCCTTCAGGTCGTCCCCGATGGCTTCGCCTTTCATCGGCGAGCCGGGGCCGTCCACATGGCGGCTCCACACACGGGTCTCCGTCCCCTTGGCCATCACCGTGCCGTCGGAACGCACGACTTCATGGGCCACGACCAGCGACTTGCCGCCGAAGCGGACGATTGTCGAGCGCACCTCACAGCGATCGGCCTGCTGCGCGGGATGGATGAACTGGCTCTCGGCGGCCACCAGCGGCAGGGCTCGCCCCTCGGCGCGCATGCGCCGGGCCGTATAGCCGACGCAAGCAAACAACGCCCAGCTCGCGGCATCGAACCAGCGGAAGTAAGTGGGGTAGAAGATGATCCCGGCGGGATCGCAATCGCCCCACTGCACTTCGCAGGGAAAACGACCCGTGATGGAAGGGAGTGCGGATTCGTCGGTTGGCATGGGGCCATGATGATGCGCCGGTTCCGCACGCGTCAAGCCGCCTGTTTCGCATGTGTTTCGCGCGCGAAGGCAAACGCCGCGAGCCCCGCGACCAGCCACACCAGCATCAGCGTGAAGCCGCCCGAGTAGGCTGCAAAGCTGTAAGCGCGCACCTCTCCCGCCATGGCCCCGTCCCAGCCGAGGTCGAGCAGCCACCCGATCAGCGGCTGCATCGCCATCCCGCCCAGCATATTGCCCATGTTCACCGCACCGGATGCGGTACCTGCCAGCGCAGCGGGCGCCGACTCTTTGCAGAACGCGAACCCGATCACGACCACGCCGGACGCAAGTCCGAGGCCGATCATCAGCGCGAGCACGAGCCAGTAAGGCAGCCCCGGCACGTAGATGAGAATCGTCCACATCACCGCGGCGAGAAGTCCGCCTGTGACGATCGGCAGTTTCCGGCGGCGCATCCTGTCGGACAGCGCGCCCGCAATGGGGCTCCCCACGGCCCACGCGACGAGCATCACCGAGGTCACAAACGCCGCCCGGCTGGTCGAGTAACCGTACTGGGACACGAGGAACGGCACACCCCACAGGCCGCCGAACGCAAGCATCGGCCCGGTGATCGCGCCGCACCCGATGAAGTTGAGCCAAACATTGCGATAGCGGAACACTTCGCGGATGCCACCGAGCATCGAATGCTGCGGACGCGCGCCAGCGGCGATGCTCGAGTAGCTGCGGTAGCCGCGCTCGCGCGGATCGTCGCGCACGAAGGCCCAGGTCACTGCGGCAAGAACCGCCGTAACGACCGCCGCCGCAAGCATCACGCCTCGCCAGCCGATCGCATCTACGGCGATGCGCAGCGGTACCCCGGCAGAAATGCCCCCGAGGCTTCCGCATGCGAGCGCAAGGCCCGACACCAAAGCAAAACGCGAAGGCTGGATCCAGTGCGTGGCGAGCTTGAGCATCGCCACGAAGGCGACGCCTACGCCCGCGCCCACGCACAATCGTCCGACGCCGACCAGGCCATACCCGGGCGCCTGGGAAAACACGAAGGTGCCAACCGCGGCCAGCAGCCCCCCGGCGGCCAGCACGCGTCGCGGACCCCAGTGGTCGACCAGCACGCCCGTAGGGATCTGGATGGCCACATAGGTATAGAAGTAAAGGGCCGAAAGGTTGCCGAGCGCCATGGCAGTGAGCGTGAATTCAGCCATCAGCTCACGGGTAATAACGGCAGGCGCCACGCGCTGGAAGAAGCCGATCAGGTACAGGCCAGCCCCCAGGCCCCAGATGGCCAGGGCCAGGCGCATTGGCGGGTACTCGGCAGGATCGGGTCGGGCCATTGGACATGTCCGCATGGGAATGCGGCCTTCGGCGAGCATGCCAATTATACGTGCGCGGTTGACACGCCCCTGCGGCGGCGGAGACAATAACGCCTGTAGTAACGCTGTTTCATCAAAGCGTTAGCGCCGATTTGAGGTTCAGCTTGCGGGCGCCCGGCAAGACACACCTGCCGGAAAAACAAATCCAGCTAAAGAGACGAGGATCGCAACCCGTTTCTGGCGCAAGCTGAACGGGTTTTTTGTTTTCTGGAGTCCCTCTCGTGCACGTCCCGCCGCATTCCGCCCGGATCGAACCCCTGCTCGCCGAACGCATCCTCGTGCTGGACGGCGCCATGGGTACGATGATCCAGCGTGAGAAGCTGACCGAAGCCCAGTACCGCGGGGAACGCTTCAAGGATTTCGCGCACGAGTTGCGCGGCAACAACGACCTGCTCGTCCTCACCCAGCCCGACCTGATCCGGCGGATCCACTGCGAATACCTCGAGGCCGGCGCGGACATCATCGAGACCAACACCTTCAACTCGACCTCGGTCTCGATGGCCGACTACGGGATGGAGTCGCTGGTCTACGAGCTGAACGTGGAAGCCGCGAAGCTGGCCAGGAGCGCGGCTGCGGAGTGGGAAGCGCGCACGCCGGACCGGCCAAGGTTCGTGGCCGGCGTGCTCGGGCCAACCACCAAGACCACCTCGATCTCCCCGGACGTCAACGACCCAGGATACCGCGGCGTCTCGTTCGACGAACTCGTGACGGCGTACACAGAGGCCCTGCGCGGGCTGGTCGACGGCGGCTCGGACCTGATCCTGGTCGAAACGGTATTCGACACCCTCAACTGCAAGGCGGCGCTGTTCGCGATCGAGTCGTACTTCGAGGCGAAGCGGATCCGCCTGCCGGTGATGATTTCCGGCACGATCACCGACGCTTCGGGGCGCACGCTTTCGGGCCAGACCACCGAGGCGTTCTACAACTCGGTGCGCCACGCGCAGCCGATCTCGATCGGACTGAACTGCGCGCTGGGCGCGAAGGAACTGCGCCCTTACGTCGAGGAGCTTTCGAACATCGCCCAGGCGTACACCTCGGTGCATCCGAATGCCGGCCTGCCGAACGCCTTTGGCGAGTACGACGATACGCCGGACAACATGGCGCGCCAGATGGGCGAGTGGGCCCGCTCCGGATGGCTCAACATCGCAGGCGGCTGCTGTGGCACAACCCCGGAGTTCATCCGTGCAATCGCGGCGCAGGTCCAGGGCGTGGCCCCGCGGGAGATCCCCGAGTTGCCGCATGACATGCGCCTGTCGGGCCTCGAGCCGTTCAACGTCGGCGAGAAATCGCTGTTCGTCAACGTGGGTGAACGCACCAACGTCACCGGCTCCAAGGCGTTCTCGCGGCTGATCCTTGCCGGCGACTATGCCGGCGCGCTTGCCGTCGCGCGGCAGCAGGTGGAGAACGGCGCGCAGGTGATCGACGTGAACATGGACGAGGCGATGCTCGACTCGGAAAAGGCCATGGTCACGTTCCTGAACCTCGTGTCCTCCGAGCCGGACATCTCGCGCGTGCCGGTCATGATCGACTCGTCCAAGTGGAGCGTGATCGAGGCCGGCCTCAAGTGCCTGCAGGGCAAGGGCATCGTCAACTCCATCAGCATGAAGGAGGGCGAGGCGGAGTTCCTGCGCCAGGCGCGCCTCGTGCGCCGCTACGGCGCGGCCGCCGTGGTCATGGCCTTCGACGAGAAAGGCCAGGCCGACACCTACGAGCGCCGCATCGAGATCTGCAGCCGGGCTTACGCGCTGCTCACCGAAACGGTCGGCTTCCCGCCCGAGGACATCATCTTCGACCCGAATATCTTCGCGGTCGCCACGGGACTGGAAGAGCACGCCAACTACGGCATCGATTACATCGCAGCAACCAAGTGGATCCGCGCCAACCTGCCGCACGCGAAGATTTCCGGCGGAGTGTCGAACTTCTCGTTCTCGTTCCGCGGCAACGACGCGGTGCGCGAGGCGATGCACACCGCCTTCCTGTACCACGCGGTCGGCGCCGGCATGTCGATGGGCATCGTCAACGCAGGGCAACTGGGCATTTATGCGGAGATCGCGCCGGATCTGAGGGAGCGAGTCGAGGACGTGATCTTCAACCGCCGCCCGGATTCCACTGACCGCCTGATCGAGATCGCCAACACCGTGAAGGGCGGCGCGAAGGAAAACATCAAGGACGACACCTGGCGCCGCGGCCCGGTCGAGGGACGCATCGCGCACGCGCTGGTCAACGGCATCACCGAGTTCGTGGTCGAGGACACCGAGGAGATCCGGCAGAAGATCGAGGCGGCCGGCGGCAAGCCCATCGAAGTCATCGAAGGCCCGCTGATGGACGGCATGAACATCGTCGGCGACCTTTTCGGCGCGGGCAAGATGTTCCTGCCGCAGGTGGTCAAGTCAGCGCGCGTGATGAAGCAGGCGGTCGCGCACCTGATCCCCTACATCGAAGCGGAGAAAATCCGCAGCGGCAATGCGGGCAAGGCCAAGGGCAAGATCGTGATCGCCACGGTCAAGGGCGACGTGCACGACATCGGCAAGAACATCGTGGCCGTAGTGCTCCAGTGCAACAACTACGACGTCGTGAACCTCGGCGTGATGGTGTCCGCGCAGAAGATCCTCGAGGTCGCGAAAGCCGAGAAGGCGGACGTCATCGGCCTGTCGGGACTCATCACGCCCTCGCTTGAGGAAATGGCGCACGTCGCCAAGGAAATGGAGCGCGACGGGTTCACGGTGCCGCTGTTGATCGGCGGTGCGACGACCTCGCGCGCCCACACGGCGGTGAAGATCGCCCCCAATTACCACGGGCCGGTGGTCTATGTGCCCGACGCATCGCGCAGCGTTTCGGTCGTGTCCAACCTGCTGTCGGCCGACCTGCGCGACAACTATCTCGCCGGCGTGGTCGCCGACTACGAGAAGATCCGTGCACAGCATCGCGACAAGAAGGGTCCCGGCCCGCTGCACCCGATCGCCGAGGCGCGCCGGCTCGGCATGAAGACCGACTGGAACACCTACACGCCGCCGGTGCCCGCGCAACCGGGCCTCCAGGTGCTGCGCGACTACCCGATCGAGAAACTCGTCCCGCACATCGACTGGACGCCGTTCTTCCAGGCGTGGGAGTTGTCAGGCCCCTATCCGCGCATCCTGCAGGACGAGGTGGTGGGCGAGGCCGCGCGCAAGGTGTTTGCCGAGGCGCAGGAGATGCTCAAGCACATCGTCAGCGAGAAGTGGGTGTCCGCCAACGGCGTGTTCGGCCTCTTCCCGGCCGCGCAGGTGAACGGCGACGACATCGAGATCTACAAGGATGCGCGCTCGCGCGAAGTCCTGATGACCTGGCACAACCTGCGCCAGCAGAACCACAAACCGACCGGGCGCGACAACCAGTGCCTCGCCGACTTCATCGCCCCGAAGGGGTCAGGCGTGGCCGACCACATCGGCGCGTTTGCGGTGTCCACCGGCGGGTTCGAGGCCCGGCTGGCGGACTACGAGAAGAAGAACGACGACTTCAACTCGATCATGCTGAAGGTGCTCGCCGACCGGCTGGCGGAAGCCTTTGCCGAGCACCTGCACCAGCGGGTGCGGCGCGAGTTCTGGGGCTACGCCGCGGACGAGGACCTGTCCACCGAGGACCTGATCGCAGAGAAGTACCTCGGCATCCGCCCCGCGCCGGGCTACCCGGCCTGCCCGGACCACACGGAAAAAGGCGACCTCTTCCGGCTTCTCGACGCGCCGAAAAACGCCGGCATGACCCTGACCGAGTCCTATGCAATGCTGCCTGCCTCGGCCGTATCGGGATTCTTCTTCTCGCACCCGGACTCGGCCTACTTCGCCGTCGGCAAGCTCGGCCGCGACCAGGTCGAGGACTATGCGCGGCGCAAAGGCATGACGCTGGAGGAGGCCGAGCGCTGGCTCGCGCCCTACCTCGCCTACGAGCCGGGCGAACTCAAAGTCCCCGCCTAGGATGCCGGCCGGCGCGAAGCTGTTCCTGTCGATGGGCAGCCTGCTCGCGCTGGCGGCCGTGGCGATCGGGGCCTTCGGCGCACACGGGCTCAAGGCGCGGTTGTCGCCGGAGATGCTCGGCATCTACCAGACCGGTGTGCAGTACCACTTCTATCACGCGCTCGGCTTGATGCTGGTGGGGCTCGCGTGCTTCCACCTGCCGGGGAGTGTGGCATTGCGCGCCTCGGGATGGCTCATGGCCACCGGGGTGCTGCTCTTTTCGGGCAGCCTCTACGCGCTGGCGCTGACGGGGGAACGATGGCTCGGCGCCGTGGCCCCGCTCGGCGGGTCCGCCTTCATCCTCGCCTGGGGTGCGTTTGCGTGGGCAGTGCTACGCACCCCGTAATGTACCTGTACCAGAACAAGATTGCCTTGAACACGGCTGCTGGCGCGGTGTTTAAGAAATAAAGTTCAGGATTTTTCGTGGCGAGCCGTGCTGCGATGCTCGCCATGGGCAGGGGCCGCGCCGTACCACTGCGGCAGCAGGGATCCGGCGAGCATCCCGAAGATGGCCGCGAACAGGCCGGCAAACTGGGGTGGGAAGAAGCCCTCGGGCGCCACGAGTTCCAGCGAGATCCAGGTCACCAGTCCCAGCGCCATCGCGGCAGCCGCACCCTGCGTGGTCGCACGCTTCCAGTACAGGCCGAACGCGAGGGGCGTGAATGCCGCCACCAGGGTGATCTTGTAGGCGTTCTCGACCATGCCGTAGATCGTCGAGTTCGAGCCCATCGCAAACGCCAGCACCCCCATCGCGAACACCAGCACCACGATCCTAAGCATGCGCAGGAACTGATCGTCGGTGATGTTCGGGAAGAAGTTGCGCAGCACGTTCTCGGCGAATGTCACCGAGGGTGCGAGCAGCGTCGCCGAGGAACACGACAGAATCGCCGCCAGCAATGCGCCGAAGAACATCACCTGCACGGCGAAGGGGGCGTGGTCGAGGATCAGCCGCGGCAGGATGTACTGCGAGTCCTTGGCGAGCAAGTCGGCCACCATCTTCGGGTCGATGAGGCTCGCGGAGTAGGCAAGGAACATCGGCACGAAGGCGAAGAAGAAATAGAGGCTGCCGCCCATCACGGAACCCAGCGCCGCCGTCTTCTCGTTCTTCGCCGCGCTGACACGCTGGAAGACGTCCTGCTGCGGAATCGAGCCGAGCGCCATCGTCATCCATGCGGCGACGAACGCGATCACGTCGCGCGGCTCCAGCCCCGGCCAGAATTCCAGTTTTCCCGCCGCCCTCGCGTGCTCGACCACCACGCCGGCGCCGCCGGCCATGCCCGACACGACCACCGCGATGTAGACCATCCCCACGCCGATGATCAGCATCTGGAAGAGGTCGGTGAAGGCGACCGAGAACATGCCGCCGGCAAGGGTATACACGAGCACGATCGCCACGCCGATCATCATCCCCTGCCAAGGCGCAAGCGCACCGTCGGTCAGCACGTTGAACACCAGGCCCAGCGCCGTCACCTGCGCCGAAACCCAGCCTAAGTAGGAGATCACGATGCAGATCGCCGCGGCGAGTTCTACCCCGCGGTTGTAGCGCACGCGGTAGTAGTCGCCTATCGTCAGCAGTCCCATGCGGTACAGCGGACGGGCAAAGAACAGGCCGACGAAGATCAGGCACATGGATGAGCCGAAGGGGTCGGCGACCACGCCTTTGAGCCCGTCGTTGAGGAACTTGGCGGGGATGCCAAGAACAGTTTCCGAGCCGAACCACGTGGCAAACACTGTGGCGACAATGAACGGCAGCGGCAAATGGCGGCCGGCGACCACGAAGTCGGCGGAGTTCTTGACCTTGGTCGCGGCATACAGGCCGATGCCGACGGACACGATCAGGTAAAGGATGACGAACTGGAGCAGCATGGCGCTGGATGAAAGCAGACGTCGCCATCATAACGAGCGCTGTCGTCCCTGCCAACGGCAGGCGCAATCAGGGCTGGAGGTAGGCCGCGACGAGCCCCGTGTCATCGGGTAGGAGAATCGGCCGGGCGGGGGCCACCGACAAACTGAAAGGCAACTCGCCCAGCAGCTTTTCAAGCGCCCGGGCATGCGCCGGGTCGGCCAGCTCGACCAGCGCGCGAGTCGCGCGCGTCTCCCGCAGCGCCCGCGCGAGCGACACCTGCAGCACGACCTTGCCGGTACAGCACGGGCACCCCGGGGCCAGCGGCTTCAGGTTGCTGCCCGCGCCCGCAGGGACTGCGTTCACGAGACCCAGCCAGCCGGCCCTTTGCGAGCAAAGCCTTGCGATCAGCGCGGTCTTGCCCGATCCGGGCCCGCCTGAGACGACGTGCACCGGGATGCGTTCCACCGGCGCCTCAGCCTTCCTCGCGGCGGCCGACGGGCAGGCCGAGGGCCTTCAGCTTGCGGTAGAGGTGCGTACGCTCGAGGCCGGTCCTTTCCGCAACCTTGGACATGCTGCCGTTTTCGCGCGCGAGCTGGTACTCGAAGTACAGCTTTTCAAAAGCATCGCGCGCTTCGCGATAGGGCTGGTCGAGTGGCAACGCGCCCGCGGAGGCCGGGGCCGAATGCGCCGCTAGGATCCGCTCGACGTCGGCCAGCTGGACTTCCTCTTCGAGCGCAGTCAGGGCGAGGTTCTTGACCACCGCGCCGAGCTGGGCAAGGTTGCCCGGCCAGGGATGGTGGCGCAGCGCGTTGAGCGCCGCCGTCGAAAACCTGCGCGGCGGGCAGACGCGGCCTTCGACGAGTTGCGCGAGCTCGAGCGCGGCAATGTCCGGCACTTCCTCCGCGAACTCGCGCAGCGGGGGCAGGGAGATGACGAGTTCCGACAGTCGCGTCGCGAGATCCGCGTCGAAATCGTGCTCGGCAACCAGGCGCTGCGGCTCGAGCAGCGAAAAGGACACCACGCGCGCCTTGTGTTTTTCGGCCCGCGCCAGCAGGAACTCCAGGTTCTTCTGCTCGTTGCGCGACAGCCGCGCAAGGTCGGGAACGAACAGGATTCCCCCCGCCGCACGGGCCAGCACATCGGAGGGCGAATCGTTCAGCGCCTCCGCGCCGGTCACGAAGGGCGCGCCCGCCGAAAGCAGGTGGCGGACGAACATTTCTGCGTTCATGCCACGTTCTCCGCGCACGAGCAGCGGCGCGCCTACCTGGGCAAGCTGGGCGAGGCGCTTCTTCAGGTCGGCAAGCGCCGCCGAGCGACCGAGGGCCGCAAGCGAGAGCCTGCGGGCCACCGGTGCTTCCTGGTTGCGCAACGCGCGCTTGACCGTGGAGAGCAGGCGCTGCAGCGCGATCGGCTTCTCGAGGTAGTCGAGCGCGCCGATGCGCGTTGCCTCGACGGCAGTCTCGATCGTGCCGTGGCCGGACATCATGACCACGGGCATGGTCAACTGGCCGTTCGCGGCCCATTCCTTCAGCAGCGTGATGCCGTCGGTATCGGGCATCCAGATGTCGAGCAGCACGAGGTCGGGCCGCTGGGCCGCGCGCAGCCGCCGCGCCGCACCGGCGTTTTCGGCCAGCAGCACCTGGTGGCCCTCGTCGGCCAGGATCTCCGAGAGGAGTTCGCGGATGCCGACTTCATCGTCGACCACTAGGATCTGTGCCATGGTGTCCTCAGGCCGCCCTGGCCGATGCGCTGTCGCCGTCGGGGACGGGCAGCCGGATGGTGACGGAAGCGCCGTTGTGCGGACGGTTCTCGATGGCAATCTCGCCGTGGTGCTCGTCGACGATCTTCTTCACGATCGCGAGGCCGAGGCCCGTGCCACGCGGCTTGGTCGTGACGTAAGGCTCGAAGATCCGCGCCATGAGTTCCTCTGGAAATCCGCTTCCGTTGTCGCTCACCACCAGGCGCACCCAGGCGCCGGCCAGCTCGGTGCGCACTTCGATGGCGGCATCCGGGGACTTCGTCGCGCCCAACGCGTCCTGCGCGTTCTGCACGAGGTTGTGGAGCACCTGGCGGATCTGTGCGGAATCCGCGAAGACCTGCGGCACCCCGCCGGCGAGCTCGCCGCGGATCGGGATGCTGGAGGTCTCGTACATCGACAGCACCTCGCTGACCAGGGCATTGAGGTCGAGCCTTGCCGGCACAGGCGCCGGCAGGCGGGCGTAATCGCGGAAGTCGTCCACCATCGATTTCAGGGCGGCCACCTGGTTGACGATGGTCTGCGTCCCGCGCTTCAGCGTTTCGGCATCCACCGGGCCGAGCTTGTCCGCCAGCTTCATCTCAAGCCGCTCGGCGGACAGCTGGATCGGCGTCAGCGGGTTCTTGATCTCGTGCGCAAGGCGGCGTGCCACCTCGGCCCAGGCGGTCGCCCGCTGCGCCTGGATCAGCTGGGTAACGTCGTCGAAGACGAGCACGTACCCGGACGGCAGCGGCGTGCCGCGGGCAAGGAGCGTCTTGCCGGTTCCCGACAGCACCAGTTCGAGCTGCCAGCCTTTTTCGCCGTGGGCGGCAAATGCTTGCCCCACCGGCCGGGCAAAGGATTCGAACCCAGCCCATTCGCCGAGCGCCTTGCCGTTCAGCGCGCCGAGTTCGCCACCGAGGATGGCCGCGGCGCCATGGTTGAAGATCGACAGCCTGAGCTCCGGGTCGAAGACCAGCACGCCGGCGGAGAGGTTGGACAGGATGTTCTCGAGGCGGGCCTTCGCGGTCTCCAGCTGGAGTCGGTTGGACTCGACCACCTGGCGGGCTTCGTCGAGCTGGCGCGTCATGCTGTTGAACGACTCGAGCAGCACGCCGAGCTCGTCGCGGCTGGTGACCGGCATGCGCCGCGAGAAATCCCCGCGTGCCACCGCCTGCGTCGCCTGCGCGAGTTCGGACAACGGCGCCGACATGCGGTCGGACAGGATGAAAGCGAGCGCCACGGCAGAAAACAGCGCCATCAGCAGTGCCAGCGTGAGGGTAACGATGTAGCTGCGCTTCAATCCCTGGCGGGACAACGCGAGCTTCTTGTAATCCCCGTAGACCGCCTCGACCGACTCCGCGCTCCTCGCGAGCGCCTCGGGTACCGGGTGGCGCAACTGCAGGTAGCGTGTCTCGTCGGAAATCATCGAACCCGCGATCGGAACGATGGCGCGCAAGCCGAGCGGTTTTCCTGGCAGCGCGTCGATCGACGTGAGGCCTCGATTGTTGCGCGCCTTGCGCAACTGCAGCGCGCTGGGCAACTCGGGCACCAGCTGCGAGAGGTTGTCACTCCCGCTGGCAACGAGGCGCCCGCTGGCAGCGACAACGACCGCGTCCTCGACCCCGGCCTGCTGGCGCAGGCGGTTGAGCGCAACGATCTGCTGGCTGTCGGAGCGGTCGGCGAGCTCGAGCGCCATGGCCTTTGCCTTGACGTTCAGTTCCGCCAGCATCTGGTCCACCGCCGCCTGCCCGAGCTTGATGCCGCCCTCGAGTGCGCTATCCACGCTGACATCGAACCAGGATTCGATGCTCTTCGAGAGGAACTGCACCGATACCGTGTATACGAGCACACCGGGCACCACTGCGATGGCAGCGAACAGGACAAGGAAGCGGAGCGTGAGGCGCGAACCGAAAACCTTTTGCTTCAGGCGACGGCGCAACGAAGCAAGCTGGTAGCCGACCAGGGCAAGCAGCGCGGCGGCAAGGATCGCATTGAGCCCGAGAAGCACCGAGTAGTGTTCGGCGAAGAGCGACGTATTGGCGCTTGCCGTAGCGAGCAGGAAAAGCAGCACGCCTGCGAGGGACATACCCAGGATCAGCAGGGTCTTCATCGCGCCCCCTCCTCACGCTTTTCGGGCACGGTTGGTGAGGGCTGCTGCGCAGAAGACAGGGGGCGCCATGTAAAACGCCTCCAGTCAGAATCGAGGCGCCACTCGCGGCTGGTGAGGGCGTTGACCTGGAAGGGCTTGGGCAGCAGCGTCAGGTCCAGGCGCATGCGCACCGCCGCCTGGTAGTTCGCCTCTGCCAGGGGCGAGGACTTTTCCAGCACCTGCCAGCCGCGGATCCGGCGGAGCACGGCCAGCGCCTCGCCAAGCGACGCGTAGTTCTGCTGCAGCAAACCCGTAGACAAGCGGTAGTGGCGCGACAGGGCGTGATAAGAGAGGCGGGTCTGCAGCCGCTTAGTGGCGGTCTTCTCGTCGAACCAGTACCAGCGCGGCTGCGTGAGCTCGAACTCCACCACGAAGTACAGCGGGACGCCGTTGGTGACGGCATTTTCCAGGAGCGCGTTGAAGTCGAAGGCGAAATCGGCGCTGAGGGCCAGCCCTTCGTCGGTCTGCTCGAGGCGCGCTTCGCGCACCTCGATATCGTCGGCATGGACAGGGGGCGCACCGACCAGGATCGCAAGCACGACTGCCAGCTTCGAGAGAGTGCCGCGCATGGCGCTGGTCGGGTTACTTTTTGTGTAGGAGAGCGAAGAAAAAGCCGTCGTGGTCCGCGTCGGGGAGCAACTGCGCAGGCGCATCCCCGGGCAAGCTGAGCCTGCGGGCCTCGGAATGCCCAGCGCAAAACGCATCCACGACTTCCGCGTTCTCTTCGGGAAACACAGAACACGTCACGTAGAGCAATTTACCATCCGGCGCGAGCACCCGCCACAGCGCCTCGAGGATCTGCGCCTGGGTCCGCGCAAACCGCCCTGGGTCCCCCGGCTGGCGGAGCCACTTGATATCCGGGTGGCGCCGCACGATGCCGGAAGCCGTGCAGGGCACATCGGCGAGGATCCGGTCGAAAGGCCGGCCGTCCCACCAGCTTTCCGGCTGTATGCAATCCGCAGCCTTTACTTCGGCGCGCAGCCCAAGGCGTGCCAGGTTCTCACGCACCCGTTCGCAGCGACCCGGGTCGGCGTCAAGCGCCAGCAGGTCGACATCGGCCATCTCGAGGATGTGGCCGGCCTTGCCGCCCGGGGCCGCACATGCGTCCAGCACGCGCTGCCCGCCGGCGAGGTCAAGGTACCCGGCGGCAAGTTGCGCGCCCGGGTCCTGCACCGACACATCACCCGCCGAAAAACCGGGCAGGCGCTCGACGCGCACAGGGCGCTCGAGCGCAAGCCCGCAAGCCCCTACTCTGCGCACCTGCATGCCCTCGCCCTGGAGGCGCGCAGAGTAGTCGTCCAAAGTGGTCCGCCTGCTGTTCACTCGCAAGCCCATAGGCGGATGGCAGTTGCCAGCTTCAAGGACGGACTCCCAAGCCTGGGGATAGGCGTGGCGGAGAGCGTCGACCCACCATTGCGGATGCATTTTCCCCGCGACGACGTTTTCCTGAATTAGCAAATCCAGCGCATCGCGTTCACGCAGGAACCTGCGCAAGAGCGCATTGACGAACCCTTTGGCCGCGGTTTTCCCGAGCGTGGCGCATGCCTTGACCGCCTGGTCCACCGCGACATGCCCGGCGTAAGAGGAAGACTCGATCGCGTACAGCGCGCAGAGGAGCAGGGCGCGGACCTGCGAATCCGGCGTCCCCCGATGCGCAAGCTGATCCACGAGCGCGTCACCGCGGCCGTAGCGCCGCAGGGTGCCAAAGACCATGTCCATGAGCGCCCCGCGCATCGGGCCCTCCGCCCCCGACCAGGAGGGATTCGCAGCCAGGCTGTCGCCTGCGGCGACACGCGCCACGATCCGGCTCGCACCCGCAAATACGGCGGACAGTTCCGGGGCGGCGCTCACTCAGCCCTGGACCGCAAAACGGTCACCGGCTACGAGCGGGTGACCACGCAGGAAGTCTCGTGCCCCGAGGCGCTTTGCGCCGGCACGCTGGAGTTCGGTGAGAACCAGGGCCCCGTCGCCGCAGGCTACGGCCACGCCGTTCTCGTCCGCCGAAAGGATCGTCCCGGGGACACCCTGCCCGCCGGCTGGATGCGCACGCCACACCTTCACCGTGGATTCGCCCAACGGGGCGAATGCGCCCGGGAACGGGTTGAACGCACGCACCTGCAGGTCGAGTTCGGCGCTGCTCCTTCGCCAGTCCAGCGCAGCCTCAAGCTTTTCAATCTTGTGCGCGTAAGTGATCCCTTCCTCCGGTTGTGGGGTCGATTGCGGACGCGCGGTCTTGAGTGAGCCGAGCACTTCCACGATCATTTCCGCGCCAAGCGCGCTCAGGCGATCATGCAGCGAAGACGCGGAATCGTCGTGCTGGATCGGGATCGCCCGCTTCGACACCATTGCGCCGGTGTCGAGGCCCGCATCCATCTGCATGATGGTGATGCCGGTTTCTTCGTCGCCGGCAAGGATGGCCCGCTGGATGGGCGCGGCCCCGCGCCAGCGCGGCAAAAGGGAGGCGTGGATGTTCAGCGCCCCAAGCGGTGCAACGTCGAGGACGCGCTGCGGCAGGATCAGTCCATAGGCCGCCACAACGAGCACCTCAGGGGAAGCCGACTGCAGGCGCTCGAACGCCCCCGGATCGCGCAGGGACTGCGGCTGGAATACCTCCAGGCCTTGCCGCAGTGCCAGGGTTTTCACTGGGCTCATGCTGACCTTCATGCCCCTGCCGGCAGGCCTGTCCGGCTGAGTAAGCACTAACATTAGTTGATGTCCGGCAGCCACCAGGGCGCCCAGCGCCTGCTCTGCAAAATGCGGTGTGCCTGCGAAAACGATGCGCATCTAGGCGATCCCGGAGCAACGCGACTCAAGCGCGTACGGATGGGTGTGACTGCAAGCCGGGAGCCTGTGCCCCCGGTGCTTCAGGCGCTTTTCCGGAGCTGCTTGGCGAGCCTGGCGCGAACGCGGGTCTGCTTCAGCTGGGACAGGTATTCGACAAACACCTTGCCCTTGAGGTGATCCATCTCATGCTGGATACACACCGAGAGCAGTCCCTGGGCCTCCAGGAGGAATGACTTGCCGAAGGCGTCCCAGGCCCGGACCTTGACCCGTTCCGCGCGGGGAACCGTATCGTAAATGCCCGGAACCGAAAGGCAGCCTTCCTCGATATCGGACTCGCCATGGCGCTCGATGATTTCAGGATTTACCAGTGTAATCAAAGAGTCCCGTCGCTCAGAGACATCGACCACGATAACCTGCTTGTGAACATCCACCTGCGATGCAGCCAAGCCGACCCCGGGGGCGGCGTACATGGTCTCCGCGAGGTCGTCAGCCAGTTTCTTGAGGGCCGGGTCAAAAACAGTCACCGGCGCGGCCATCTTGTGGAGCCGGGCGTCGGGATATCGGAGGATGTTCAGGATCGACATTGGAAGTAGTAATAAGCTTGCTGACTTAGGAATTTACATTCACAATCTCATGCAGTATGTAAATTGTCTGGGCTTTATGCTACATTTGGGTGGCAAAAACGTTTATCAAGCGGGTTTTACAAGCCGACCGGACATCGGGGGCTCCATGCACTATCGGTTGCGTAAGTCTATCACAACGCTCGTTTTTGTCCTCTGTTCCGGACTCGGGACCGGCGCCTTGGCGCAGGTCGGGCCGGCCGAACTGAAGGCAGACGCGCCGGACCGCTACACCGTCGTCCCGGGGGATACCCTGTGGTCGATTGCGGAGCGCTACCTGACCGCGCCGCAGCGTTGGCCGCAGTTGTGGGACATGAACAAGGACACGCTCAAGAATCCGCACAGGATCTATCCGGGCAACGTCCTGAGCCTGGACCGGTCCAAGGGCAAGTTGTCCGTTGCTTCCGATACAGTGAAGCTTTCGCCACAGATCCGCTCCGAGCGTACGACGTCGACAGCCATTCCCAGCATCCCCCCCAACCTGATCGAGCCGTTCCTCACGCGGCCCCTGGTCGTCGAGCCCGATGGCCTCGACAACGCACCGACCATTGTCGCCACCGAGGAAAATCGCGTCATCCTCGGCGCAGGCAACGTCGCCTATGCCCGCGGACTGGCGGGGTCGCAAGAGGACACCTGGCACATCTATCGTCGCGGCAAGGTCCTGGTCGACCCCGACAGCCAGGCAACCGTTGGCTACGAGGCCACCTTCCTCGGGACGGCGCGCATTCGCAAGGCGGGCGACCCGGCAACCGTGGAAATCATTGCGGCGAACCAGGAAATCACCAAGGGCGACAAGCTGGTCGCCGCCGGGCGACCGCAGGTCCCCAACTACGCACCGCACGCTCCAGCAGGCCAGATCCGCGGTCGCGTCATGTCCATTTATGGCGGCGTCGGCACGGTCGGCGAAGGCAGCCGCAGTTCGGTCATCACGCTGAACCGCGGCAAGGCGGACGGCGTGGAGGTAGGGCACGTCCTCGCGCTCATGCGCCTGGGTGCTGCTATCGACGAAAAGCGCGGCATGACGATCGGCTACGGCAGTCCCGTATCAGCTGACAGCGTACGGGTGCCTGACGAGCGCTATGGCCTTGTTTTCGTCTTCCGTGTATTCGATCGGGTATCGTATGCGTTAGTCATGAATGTATCGAGACCGGTCAGACCACTGGATGTCGTCCAGACGCCCTAGTCCAGCCCTTCCTTTGTGCCGGCCGCCATGCGGTCCGGTGTGCCTGCACCGCCGGCCCCCATGACCGGCGACTCTGGACTCGCTGCGTGGTTGTCGCTTTGCCTCACGCCAGGTCTCGGGGCCTTAACCGCTCGCCGGCTTCTCCGGGCGTTCGGCCCCCCCGAAAGCATCCTGTCTGCTGATCCAGCAGAAGTGGCGAAGATCGCCGGCGACTGCGCCGTGCCCCTGCATTCCGGGGCCGTGCAAGCGCAGGTAATGCGTGCCCTCGAGTGGTCGTCCCAGCCCGGCTGCCACATCGTCACCCTGGCGGATGCCCGCTATCCGCGGTTGCTTCTCGAGATTCCGGATCCGCCCCCGCTTTTCTATGCGCGCGGCAATATCGAGCTGCTCAGCCGACCGGCTCTCGCGGTCGTGGGCAGCCGTAACGCGACCGCACAAGGGCTGCGCAACGCCGAAACCTTTTCCCGCACTTTCAGCGTTGGCGGCCTGACGATCGTCAGCGGCCTCGCGCTGGGGATCGATGAGGCGGCCCATCGCGGCGGCCTCGCCGGCAGCGGATCGACCATCGCGGTGCTTGGGACCGGAATCGACGTCGCCTACCCGAAGCGCAATGCGCCGCTTTTCGCTGAAATTGCCCGCCTTGGTCTGCTTCTCAGCGAATACCCGCTCGGTACGCCTCCCGTCGCGCACAATTTCCCGCGCCGCAATCGCCTGATCAGCGGGCTTTCGCGCGGCTGCCTCGTTATCGAAGCGGCCCTCGGCAGCGGCTCCCTGATCACCGCCCGTCTGGCCGCAGAACAAGGACGCGAAGTGTTCGCGATCCCTGGCTCCATCCATTCACCCCTGTCCCGCGGGTGTCATTCCCTGATCAAGCAAGGAGCGAAGCTTGTCGAGGCGGCGGAAGATGTCCTGGTGGAGTTCGGTAGTTGGTCCCACGCCTCGACGTCGACACCACAGGTTGCGCATCCCGGCACGGGCCTGCTCGGCCACATGGGCTTCGATCCGGTCGACATCGACGCGCTGTGCACGCGAGCAAGCCTGCCCGCGGAGGCGGTCGCCTCGGAATTGCTTCGCCTGGAGTTCGACGGGTTGGTAGCCACGCTGCCCGGCGGACGTTTTCAACGGTTGTCCTGAGAAGAAAAACACGCCATGTACGACATTTTTGTTTACCTGTTTGAAAACTGCCGCCGGGCGGATCTTTCGCAGAACAACGAGCTGGTTGCCAAACGACTTTCCGCTGCGGGGTTCGAAGAGTCGGACATCAGCGAGGCGTTGTCCTGGCTGGCCGGCATGTTGCATGCGCCGCATCGCAGCGTCGCTTCGCTGCCTGCGCCCTCTCGCGCGCTGCGCACCTTCGCGGCCAAGGAGTGCGCCAAGCTCGATGCCGGCTGCCGTGGCCTCGTCATGCACCTTGAAAACATCGGCGTGCTCGACCCGGTGTTGCGCGAACTGGTGATGGATCGTGCGATGGCGGCAGCGGGACGAACACTTTCCCTCGACCAACTCAAGCTGATCGTGCTGATGGTCCTCTGGAACCTCGAAACCCCCGCCAGCCGCTTGATTGCGGAAGAATTACTCTCGTCCCGCGAGAACAGCCTGCCCAACTGAATTCAGGTGTTCGGGCGGTGGGTGTGACATGGTTGGTTGTCATCAGGCCGCCGTTGCGCTTATCATCTGCCCCCTTCCCAAGGCAGGCTCCTGAAGATCATCGTGGGCAAAAAGCTCATCATTGCCGAGAAACCCTCGGTTGCTTCCGACATTGCGAAAGCGCTCGGTGGCTTCACCAAGCAGGGCGACTGGTTCGAGAGCGACGACTGCGTCGTGTCTTCAGCGGTCGGCCACCTGCTTGAGCTGGTCCTGCCCGAATCGCACGACGTAAAGAAGGGCAAGTGGTCCTTTGCCAACCTGCCCGTCATCCCGCCGCATTTCGACCTGCGTCCGATCGAGCGTAGTGAACCGCGCCTCAACGTGCTGCTGCGCCTCATCAAGAGGAAGGACGTCGATACGCTGGTGAACGCCTGTGACGCGGGGCGCGAAGGTGAACTGATCTTCCGCTACATCGTCCAGCACGCCAAGACGAAGAAGCCGATCGAGCGCCTCTGGCTTCAATCGATGACCCAGACAGCGATCCGCGATGGATTCGCGAAACTGCGCGCGGACAGCGATATGCTGGCGCTGGCCGACGCGGCCAAGTCTCGGTCCGAAGCCGACTGGCTGGTCGGCATCAACGGCACGCGGGCAATGACCGCATTCAACTCCAAGGAGGGCGGCTTCTACCTCACGACCGTGGGCCGGGTGCAGACCCCGACCCTCGCGATCCTTGTAGAGCGCGAAGAGAAGATCCGCGGATTCAAGCCACGCGATTACTGGGAAGTCCACGCGCGATTCGGTGCAAAAGCCGGCGAGTATCCCGGCCGGTGGTTCGACGCAGGGTGGAAGAAGCAGGAAGACGGCGAGAAAAAGGCCGAACGCCTGTGGGAGGCAGCACGGGCCGAGGCGATTCGCGCGGCTTGCGAGGGCAAGCCCGGCACCGTCACGGAAGAGACCAAGCCCGCGACGCAGATGTCGCCGCTGCTCTTCGACCTTACCAGCCTGCAGCGTGAAGCCAACGGCCGTTTCGGGTTTTCCGCCAAGAACACGCTGGGACTCGCGCAGGCCCTCTATGAAAAGCACAAGGTCCTGACCTACCCGCGTACCGATGCGCGCGCGCTGCCGGAAGACTACGTGCCGACGGTGAAGCAGACACTGGAGATGCTCAAGGAAGGGTCTTACGTCATGTACGCCGCCGAGATCCTCAAGAAAGGCTGGGTCAAGCCGAACAAACGGATCTTCGACAACAGCAAGATCTCCGACCACTTCGCGATCATCCCGACGCTGCAGGCGCCCAAGAGCCTGTCGGAGCCGGAGCAGAAACTCTACGACCTCGTCGTGCGGCGCTTCCTCGCGGTGTTCTACCCCGCAGCGGAACACCTGCAGACCACGCGCATCACGGAAGTCTCCGGCCACAAGTTCAAGACCGAGGGCCGCATCCTCAAGAACCCCGGCTGGCTTGCGGTTTATGGCAAGGCCACCCAGGAAGAGAACGAGAACCTGCCTGCGGTCGGGCCCGACGAGAAGGTGGGGACGCTGGACATCCAGTCCGTGGCCATCCAGACCAAGCCTCCCGCCCGCTACAGCGAAGCCACGCTGCTGTCGGCGATGGAAGGCGCGGGCAAGCTGCTGGAGGACGACGAACTGCGCGAGGCCATGAGCCAGAAGGGCCTGGGCACGCCGGCCACCCGCGCCGCGGTAATCGAGGGCCTGATCCGCGAGGAATACCTTCACCGCAACGGCCGGGAGCTCGTCCCCACGCCGAAGGCATTCTCACTGCTTTTTGCGCTGAAGCATTTCGAGGTGTCCGAGATCACCTCGCCCGAACTCACGGGCGACTGGGAGTTCAAGCTCAAGCAGATGGAGCAGGGCAAGCTCAAGCGCGAAGAGTTCATGGAGCACATCGAGTCCGTGACGCGCGACCTTGTCTCGCGGATCAAGAACGGCGACATCCCCGACACTGCGTTTTCGACAGTGGCCGCGCCCTGCCCAAAATGCGGCGGTGTAATCCAGGAAAACTACCGCAAGTTCCAGTGCCAGGCCTGCGATTTCAACATCTGGAAAGTGACCGCTGGTCGCGAGTGGGCGCCCGAGGAAGTGGCTGAGTTGATCGCCAAACGTACGATCGGGCCGCTCACCGGGTTTCGCAGCCGCATGGGTCGCCCGTTTGCGGCCGTGCTGAAGCTGAACGACGAACAACGCATCGAATTCGACTTCGGCCAGGCCCGCCCGGAAGACGAGGGCGGCGAAGCGCCGGACTTCAGCGCGCAGCAGCCCCTCGGCGCTTGCCCGAAATGCGCATCACGGGTCTACGATTCAGGGATGGCTTACGTCTGCGAAAAAGCAGTCGGGACTCCGCGTACCTGCGATTTCCGCTCGGGCAAGATCATCCTGCAGCAGCAGATCGAGCGCGAACAGATGGAAAAGCTGCTCGCCACGGGCAAGACGGACCTCCTGAACCGGTTCATCTCGAAGAAGGGCCGCCCGTTCAAGGCGTTCCTGGTGAAGACCCCGGGCGGTAAGATCGGCTTTGAGTTCCAGGAGCGTGTTGCAAAGCCAGGCGCCGTCGCCAAGAAAGCCGCTGCGGCCAACGAAGAAAAGGCCGAGGCGCCTCCCCTCAAGAAAGCCGCGGCAAAAGCCAAGCCGGCCAGCGCAGCCACCAAGACGGTCAAGGCCAAGGCCAAGACCCCCGCGAAGGCCCCGGCCAAGGCAAAGAAGAAGCGCGCTGCCTAGACGTCCAGGTTGCGCACGCCGAGGGCGTTCGACTCGATGAAGGCCCTGCGGGGTTCGACCTCGTCACCCATCAGGGTGGTGAAGATCTCGTTGGCGGCAATCCCGTCCTCGATCTGGACCTTGAGCAGGCGGCGTTTGGTGGGATCCATGGTCGTTTCCCACAACTGCCCCGGGTTCATCTCGCCCAGTCCCTTGTAGCGCTGCATGCTCATGGATTTCTGCACCTCGGAGAACATCCACTGCATTGCCTCGGGGAAATCCTTGACGGCGTATTTCTTCTCCCCGCGCTGTACTGTGGCCCCGGCGCCGATGAGGTCGCGGAGCATCTCGGCCGTGCTGCGGATCTGGGTGTAGTCGCCGGAGACGACGAACTCGTGGTCGATGTTGGTGAAGCGCAGGTTCCCGTGCCGGACCCGCTCCACGCGGATCTTGTGGCGCTCTGTATTGGCGTCGAGGTGGGCGGATATGCGAATGCCCTTCTCTGGGATGTGGGCGAGCAGTTCCTCGACGGATTTTTCAGCCGACTCGCGGCTGGACAGGTCGACCTTGGCGCCTCGCAGCATGGCTTGCAGCACATCCCGGTCGATCCAGCGGGAGGCCCGCTCGATCACCGCCTCTGCAAGCAGGTAGGACTTGGCAAGCAGCCCCAGCGCCTCGCCGCGGATCGGTTCACCGACGGTTGCGACGTTGAGTGAGGCATCGACAAGCGCCTGGCGCAGCATGAACTCGTTCAGTTCGTGCTCGTCCTTTAGGTACCGCTCTTCCTTGCCCTGCTTGGCTTTGTAGAGGGGCGGCTGGGCGATATAGATGTGTCCGCGCTCGACGAGTTCGGGCATCTGGCGGAAGAAGAAAGTAAGCAGCAGCGTGCGGATGTGCGAGCCGTCCACGTCGGCATCCGTCATCAGGATGATCCGGTGGTAGCGAAGCTTCGCAATGTCGTAATCCTCCTTGATGCCCGTGCCGAGGGCCGTGATCAGCGTGGCGATTTCCTGCGAAGAGATGAGCCTGTCGAAGCGTGCTTTCTCGACGTTGAGGATCTTGCCCTTGAGCGGCAGGATCGCCTGGAACTTGCGGTCGCGACCTTGCTTGGCCGAGCCGCCGGCCGAATCGCCCTCCACCAGGTAGAGTTCGCACAGGGCAGGGTCCTTCTCCTGGCAATCCGCCAGTTTTCCGGGCAGTCCCATTCCATCGAGCACCCCTTTGCGACGGGTCATCTCGCGCGCCTTGCGTGCCGCTTCACGGGCACGCGCAGCGTCTACGATCTTGGCCGTGATCACGCGGGCGTCCGCAGGGCGTTCCTCGAGGTACTCCTTGAGTTTCTCGGCGACGATTTCCTCCACCACGGGCCGGACCTCGGAGGAGACGAGCTTTTCCTTGGTCTGCGATGAGAATTTCGGCTCGGGCACCTTCACCGACAACACGCACGACAACCCTTCACGCATGTCATCGCCCATGGTCTCGACCCTGGCTTTCTTGGCGAGTTCGAGTTCCTCTATGTATTTGTTCAGCACTCGGGTCATCGCCGCTCGCAACCCGGTCAGGTGGGCCCCGCCGTCTTTTTGAGGGATGTTGTTGGTGAAGAGCAGTGTCGACTCCTGGTAGGAGTCGTTCCACTGCATGGCCACCTCCACCGAAATGCCGTCCTTCTCGCCCGTGGCGTAAAAGACGTTGGGGTGCAGGACTGTCTTTGCCCGGTTGATGTACTCGACGAAACCCTTGACCCCGCCTGAAAAAGCGAAATTTTCCTCCTTGCCCGTGCGCTGGTCGACGAGCAGGATCCTCACGCCGTTGTTGAGGAAGGACAGTTCCCGCAGGCGGCGCGCGAAGATGTCGTAGTGGTAGTCGATGTTGCCGAAGATCGCCTTGCTGGCGAGGAAGTGCACCTCGGTGCCGCGCCGCTCCGAAGACCCGGTGACGGCCAGGGGGGCGACGGCCACGCCGTCGCGGAATTCCATCTGGTGCACCTTGCCGTCGCGCCAGACCGTCAGCCGAAGCCACTCCGACAGGGCGTTCACCACGGATACGCCGACCCCGTGCAGCCCGCCTGAAACCTTGTACGTGTTGTTGTCGAACTTTCCGCCTGCATGCAGCTCCGTCATCACGATCTCGGCGGCGGACCGCTTGAATTCATCGTCCTCCTTGATGCCGGTCGGGATGCCACGTCCGTTGTCGATGACCGAGACAGAATTGTCAGTGTGGATGGTGACGAGGATCTCGTCGCACCACCCGCCGAGCGCCTCGTCGACCGCGTTGTCGACCACCTCGAACATCATGTGATGCAGGCCGGTGCCGTCCGAGGTATCGCCGATGTACATGCCCGGGCGCTTGCGTACCGCATCGAGGCCTTTCAGGATCCGGATGCTGTCCGAGTCGTAGTCGCTCGCTTCAGGCCGCTGCTGCATTGCTGCTTCTTCTGACACTCTGGGCGTTCCTTTTCTAAATTCGCATCGGCATGACGACGTACTTGAAATCCTTCTCTGCCGGGAAGTGGATCAGCGCGCTCGAGGCCGCGTCACCGAAGCTCACTTCGATTTCGCTGCCGGAGACGTTGTTGAGCACATCGAGCAGGTAGGTCACATTGAAGCCGATGTCGAGGGGCACACCCGAATAGTTCACTTCCAGTTCCTCGTTCGCCTCCTCCTGCTCGGCGTTTGAAGACACGATCTTCAGGACGCCGTCTGCGAGTACCCAGCGCACGCCGCGGAACTTCTCGTTTGAAAGGATCGCCGCACGCGACAGGGCCTGACGGAGCAATTCCCGATCTATCTTGGTCGTGTTCTTGTGGTCCTTCGGGATGACCCGGGTGTAGTCGGGGAACTTCCCGTCTACGAGCTTGGACACCAGTTCGATATTGCCGAACGAAAAGGCGGCCTGGGTGGCGCTGATCTCGATGTTCACCGGCTCGTCCGAATCGGCCATCAGCTTGGACAATTCCAGGATGGTCTTGCGAGGAACGATCACTTCCTGCCTCGGCAGGTCGGCGTCGAGCGGCGTCGAGCAATACGCCAGCCGGTGGCCATCGGTGGCCACGAGCTTCAGCTGCTTTTCCTCGACCACGAGGAGGAGGCCGTTGAGGTAGTAGCGGATGTCCTGCTGCGCCATCGCGTACTGCACCAGCGAGAGCAGTTTCCTCAGCGCCTTCTGCGGGAGCGAGAACTTGGACACGTCGCCTGCGGGCCGGGACAGCTTTGGAAAATCCTCGGCAGGGAGCGCCTGGAGCGTAAAGCGGCTGCGTCCGGACTTGACCTGCAGGCGTTTGTCCTGGGTTGAAAGGGTCACCTCTCCATCCGGGAGGGCGCGCAGGATGTCGACCAGCTTCCTTGCCCCGACGGTGACGCCGCGTGCTTCACCGCCCTGCTCGAGCGCAGTACGCGAAACGATCTGGATTTCAATGTCGGTCGCAAGGAACGACAACGCGTCGCCTGATTTCTCGATCAGGACGTTCGACAGGATTGGCAGGGTATGACGGCGCTCGATGATTCCGCTGACTGCGGACAGAGGTGCGAGCAGTTCGTCTCGCTTTGCTTTTACCAGAATCATCTTATATATCCTTGGTAATAGTTAATAGAGGGCATCACTTGTGTGGATAACTTTGAAAACCCTCTTGCTACAGCAGCTTGCGCGGCAAAAAGCGCTTCTGACCGCCTGTGTACTGCCTGTGCATGGAATGGGGTAACTAATTCCGGGAGGCAGGAATGCAGAGTTACCCACAATCTGTACGCATCCCGTACACACGTTTTCAAGCAGGCGCTCATCCCTTTAGCACCTGTTCGAGGACGAGGTAGTCGCGGTTTATGACCGAATCCTGCTTGCGCAGGCTTGCGATGGTCCGGCAAGCGTGCAGGACCGTGGTGTGGTCCCGGTTGCCGAAGGCCTCGCCGATTTCAGGGAGGCTCATATGAGTGAGGTCTTTGGCCAGTGCCATCGCAACCTGGCGGGGACGCGCGACGTTGCGGTTCCTTTTCTTCGAGTGCATGTCGGAGATCTTCAGCTTGAAGAACTCGGCGACGGTTTTCTGGATGTTCTCTACCGTGATCTGGCGGTTGGCCACGTTGAGGATGTCACGCAGCGCATCTTTTGCCAGGTCCAGGGAGAGTTCCCTTGCGTTGAACCGCGAGTAGGCGAGCACTTTCTTCAAGGCACCCTCGAGCTCGCGAACGTTGGAGCGGATGTGCTTTGCAATGAAGAAGGCGATGTCTTCCGACAGGACAACCGCTTCAGCCTCAGCTTTCTTGAGCACGATCGCCACCCGCATTTCCAGTTCGGGGGGCTCGATGGCAACCGTGAGCCCCCAGCCGAAGCGGGAGATCAGCCTTTCCTCCATGCCCGAGATCTCTTTCGGGTAGGTGTCGCAGGTAATGACGATCTGCTTGTGGGCCTCGACCAGCGCATTGAAGGCGTAGAAGAACTCCTCCTGCGTGCGCCCCTTGTTGGAGAAGAACTGGATGTCGTCGATCAGCAGGAGGTCGAGCGAGTGGTAATAGCGTTTGAACTCCTCGAAGGATTTCTGTTGGTATGCGCGCACCACGTCGGTCACGTACTGTTCGGCATGGATATAACGGATCTTCGCGTCCGGGCGCTTCGCTGCGACAAAATTGCCGATCGCCTGCACGAGGTGGGTCTTACCCAGGCCGACGCCCCCATATACAAAGAGGGGGTTGTAGGAGATGCCGGGGTTTTCGGAAACCTGGATTGCCGCAGCCCGGCCGAGCTGGTTGGCTTTGCCGGTGACCAGGCTGTCGAACGTGAATGCGGGGTTCAGTCGCGCACGCTCCAGCGTCTGTGGGATCCTGGGGGCAGAGGAGGCGGCGGCGGCGGGGGTGGAGGTACTGGCTGCGGTGGGGGTGGCTCGTGCCATCCCATCGGCACCGCGCGCAAGAACCAGCTTCAGCGAGACCTGCCCGGCGTTCTCTTCGGAAAACAGCTTTTCGATGCGCCCGGAAAACTTCTCCCGGACCAACTCAAGAACGAAGCGGTTCGGGGCTGCCAGAGTCAGGCTGCCGGGGTCGCTGGCCGTGCCGTCGATCGACAGGGGCCGGATCCAGGTGTTGAATTGTTGGGCTGGAAGCTCGCGTTCGAGGCGGCGCAAACAGGCGTCCCAGAGGTTCTGCATTGAAGTGATTTTCGGTGCTTCGCTGGGCGGTTTCGGGGGCACTGGCGCCGCCGTGGAACGGCCGCATTTCGTGGCAGCAATTCTACCCTTTTCGGACCGACTTATCCACAGGCTTGGCGCAAAAAGCCCGGAAAGTTGACAATGGGTTAGGTACAGCGTGTAATACGCGCCTTTTTGCGGCCCGAGGCAGTCATGAAGCGAACTTATCAACCTTCCAAAACGCGGCGTACCCGGACCCACGGGTTCCGTGCGCGCATGAAAACCCCAGGTGGCCGCGCAGTGATCAGCGCGCGCCGCGCCCGCGGTCGCGCCCGTCTGGCTGTCTGAGCACGGCAAGACACGCTTCGCGCGCGTGCCCGGCACCGGCACCTCGAAACCGGCCGGGTTCGGCAAGGACAAGCGCATTCGTACGAGCGTGGAGTTCGAAGCCCTGATGCGGGCCGGAACCAAACGCAACCTGAACGGTTTTACCTTCTTCTATTCGGCGCGACCGGCGGGGACCGCACGGCTCGGCATCCTGATATCGAAGAAGCATGCGGTGCTTGCGTCAGACCGCAACCGGATCAAGCGCTGCATCCGGGAGGCTTTCCGTCAGGTGCAGGGGGATCTCGGCGCACTGGATGTATTGGTCCGGCCTCCCTATGGCCTCAAAACCTCGACCGAAACAGTCGGGCAGTTGCGGACCTGCCTCGAAAGGCTGGCGAAGTGAAGACACTCCTGCGCGCGCTGATCCGCTTTTATCGCTATTTCCTGAGCCCCATGTCGGGGCCCAGCTGCCGTTTCTATCCCAGCTGTTCCGAGTACGCGGACGAGGCCCTGCGGTGCCACGGCGCGGCGCGCGGCTCATGGCTGGCTGCCAAACGCATTGCCTGCTGCCATCCCTGGCATGCGGGGGGCTATGACCCTGTTCCAGGACGCTACAAAACGTGAAATCCATGGATACCCAGAGACTCATCCTCTTCTTCGTTTTCAGCTTTTCCCTCCTGCTCCTGTGGACCGAGTGGGAGAAGGAGCAGCGTCCCAAGCCTGCTGCCGTGGCGGCCGCCGCCCAGCAATCCAAGGAGGCCAAGGGCGTCCCGGGCGCAGTTCCAACCCCAGCGACTCAGGCGACGGCGGCGACGCCCGCCGCCGTGCCTGCGCCGGTCGCGGGACCGGTCGCCCTCAAAGGCGAGACTATCCAGGTCAAGACCGACCTGTTGGTGGCCGATATCGACACGCTCGGCGGGGGCGTGACCCGGATCGAACTCCTGAAGCACAAGGAGACGAACGACCAGACCAAGAACCTCGTACTGCTTGGGCCTGAGCACCAGTACTTTGCGCAAAGTGGGTTGACTGGGGACGGCGGCCCTAACCACCGGACGCTGTGGCGTGTGCTGCCCGGCGAGCGCATGTTGCCCGACGGCAAGGACTCACTCGAGCTGCGCCTCGCGGCCGAAGGCAGGGACGGCCTCGTCGTTGAAAAGGTCTACACGTTTGCGCGGGACAGCTACCAGATTGGCGTAGCGATCGAGATCCGTAACGGCGGCACCGCGCCGGTCGCGCCGCACGCCTACTTCCAGTTGACCCACGACGGCAAGCAACCCGCCGGGGGCAGCTCCCTCGCCCAGTCGTTCGGGGCGCAGAGTTTCAACGGGTTTGCGCAGTACACAAGCGAGAAGAAGTTCGAGAAAGTCCAGTTCTCCGATATAGACAAAGGCAAACCCGATCACCTGAAGCAATCGGGCGACGGCTGGATCGCCTACGTGCAGCACTATTTCGTCGCTGCATGGGTTACCGAGGGCGCGGGGTTACGCGACTATGTGGTCGAGATGCGCCCGGACGGGGTTTACAGCGGGCGCGTTGTGATCGCTGTCCCGGCGATTGCGCCCGGCGCCACAGCGAAGGTGAGCGCACCCCTCTACGCCGGCCCGCAGGAACAGCGACGGCTTAAGGATGTGGCGCCCGGCTTTGACCTGGTGGTGGATTACGGCTGGCTTACGATCATTGCGTGGCCGTTGTTCTGGCTGCTGGAAAAATACTTCAGCCTCGCCGCCAACTGGGGTGTTGCCATCATCCTGCTGACGGTCACGCTGAAGCTGGTGTTCTTCCCTCTTTCGGCGGCGAGCTACAGGTCGATGGCGAAGATGAAGCTCGTCACACCACGGCTCACCAAGATCCGCGAGATGTACGCCAATGACCGCGCGCGGCAGAACCAGGCCATGATGGAGTTGTACAAGACGGAGAAGATCAACCCGCTCGGCGGGTGTTTCCCGATCCTCGTGCAGATCCCGGTGTTCATTGCGCTGTACTGGGTGCTCCTTGCCGCGATCGAGCTGCGGCATGCGCCGTTCATGCTCTGGATCCACGACCTGTCCGCGCTGGATCCTTTTTACGTTCTCCCGATCCTGATGACGGTCACCATGGTGATCCAGACCAAGCTCAACCCGGTGCCGCCGGATCCGGTGCAGGCCAAGGTGATGATGTTCATGCCGTTCGTGTTCAGCATCTTCTTCTTCTTCTTCCCGGCCGGCCTGGTGCTCTACTGGCTCGTGAACAACATCCTTTCAATTGCACAGCAATGGCAGATCCAGCGCATGTTCGAGCGCCAAATACCTGCCCATGGAAAACGCTGATCCTTCGCCGGATACGATCGCTGCAATCGCCACGCCCCCTGGGCGGGGTGGCATAGGAGTCGTCCGCGTTTCGGGGCCTGCCGCGCCCGTGATTGCTGCCAGGGTCGCAGGCGCGTTGCCGCCGCCGCGGGTAGCGACGCTGGCAGGTTTCCGGGATGCAAAGGGCGCGCCGCTCGACCAGGGTCTTGCCCTGTATTTCCCGGCGCCCGGCTCCTATACCGGTGAACATATCCTCGAGTTGCAGGGCCACGGAGGGCCGGTCGTTCTCGGGTCGATCCTTTCCGCCTGTGTCGATGCCGGCGCGCGGCTGGCGGAGCCCGGCGAGTTCACGCGTCGCGCATTTCTCAACGGCCGCCTCGATCTGGCGCAGGCCGAGGGGGTGGCCGACCTGATCGAAGCGGCCACCGGCGAGGCTGCGCGCGCCGCGTTGCGTTCCTTGTCGGGGGAGTTTTCCGAGGCGGTTCACGCGCTGGTGTCGCAGCTGACCGACCTTCGTGCCCTGACGGAGGCGGGACTCGATTTTCCCGAAGAAGAGATCGATCCGGTGCATCGCGACGACCTCCAGGCCCGGCTCGTTGCCGTCCGGCAGGCGCTGGCGGACGTCCTCGCCCGCAGTCGCAAAGGCAGCCTGCTTCGTACTGGGATCCATGTCGTGCTCGCGGGCCGTCCCAATGTCGGCAAGTCCAGCCTGCTGAACCGCCTTGCGGGCGATGACCGTGCCATTGTGACCCCGGTACCTGGGACCACCCGCGACACATTGCGCGAGGCCATCGCGATCGAAGGGGTCCCGCTGAACATCATCGACACCGCCGGCTTGCGGGACGCGGCCGACGAGGTCGAGCGCCTGGGCATCGAGCGCACGTGGCGGGAACTCGACCGCGCGGATGTCGTCCTCATGATGTTCGATGCGTCTACCGGGATCACGGACGAGGACCGGGAACTCCTCGCACGCCTGCCGCGGGCGGCGCACCGAATCCATGTATTCAACAAGATCGACCTTGCAGGCTTGCAGCCCGGGGCACGCGCGGGCGATGTGCAGGAAATCCTCGTGTCGGCGAAGGCGGATGCGGGGATCGACTTGTTGCGGGCCGCGTTGCTTCAGGCGGCCGGCTGGGAGCGCACCGGGGAGTCCTTGTTTGTTGCGCGCGAGCGCCACCTGCGCGCTCTGGCGCTTGCGAGCGAGCGGCTCGAGGCGGCCGTCGGCCAATCCGCGCAACTGGAGTTGTTTGCCGAGGAGTTGCGCCTGGCGCAGGAGGCGCTTGCCGGGATCACCGGCGAGTTCAGCGCGGACGACCTGCTCGGGGAAATCTTTTCGCGGTTCTGCATCGGCAAGTGAGGGCCGCGCGGGACACGTTCCTGAACCCCGTGGTGAGCCTCGCGCTGTGCGCGGTGGCCGGGGCCCTTTTCTCATGGCTGAAGACGCCGTTGCCATGGATGATCGGGCCGCTGCTGGTGATGGCGGCCTTCAATTTCAGCGGGGCGCGGCTCCGGGCCCCGACCGGCGGGCGGCAGGTCGGGCAGGTGATCATCGGCACCGCGCTTGGCCTGTACTTCACCCCTGTCGTGGCCAGGCAGGTGGTCTCGTACTGGCATTTCCTGCTGTTGGCCGCGCTGCTGGCAATCCTGATCGCGTGCGCCTGCGCCTGGTTCATCAGCCGCGTGACGGGAACCGACCGCACGACGGCATTCTTCGCCAGCGTACCCGGGGGCGCGGCGGAAATGGCGGTGCTGGCCGAGCGGTTCGGTGCGCGGGTCGACAGGGTCACGATTGCGCAATCGATGCGCATCCTCGCCGTCGTCATCATCATTCCTTTCGTGATGACCTACTCGGGCGTACACGGCGCCGACGTCTACGTGCAGGCGACCGCCTCGCTGGACTGGGGGCTTCTTGTGGTGCTGCTGGCGATAGCGGCGGCAGGCGGCGGCCTGCTGACTGCGGCCGGGATGTCGAACGCGTTCATGCTCGGTGCGCTCTTCAGCGTGATTGCCCTTACCGTGAACGAAGTACACCTGTCGGCCATGCCGCCGCTGGTGTCGAACGTCGGCCAGTTGCTGATCGGGTGCGCGCTCGGAGGCCGGTTCGAGCGCACTTACCTCGACCGGATCCCGGGCTTCGTTGTGGCGGTCCTGGCCAGCATCCTGCTCGCCATAGGCCTGGCCGCGAGCATGGGGGCGGGGCTGGCCTGGATGTACGGGCTGCCGATTCCCAGCGTCATCCTTGCGACCGCGCCGGGAGGGATTGCCGAGATGTGCATCACCGCGAAAGTGCTGCAGCTTGGGGTGCCCCTGGTGACGGCCGCACAAGTGACCCGCGTGCTGGTGCTGGTGACCGGGACCGGGACCTTGTTCAAGTGGGCTCACGCGATCGCTGTGAAACTTAGAAAGTCGAAGTGATACAGTAGTTTGTGCATCCTTCAAGGGAGTTTGCTGCGCAGCAAACCCCGTTGGTAGGGCGCCTGATGGCTAGCCCCGCCAGCGGCCGCGCTGATACAATTCCGGGGATCAGGAATCAATCATTTCGGCCCGGCCAGCCCAGGGCCGTTTTCATTTTGGAGTCCATCGCATGAATGACCCCCGCACCGATATTTCCAACGCACCGGCCTACGTACGCCACCAGGCGCTGCGCGAATGGGTTTCGAAGATCGCGACGCTGACCAAGCCGGCGAACATCGTCTGGTGCGACGGGTCGGAAGAAGAAAACGAACGCCTCTGCAACGAGCTCGTTGCAGCGGGCACCTTTCTCAAGCTGAACGAAAAGCTGCGTCCTGGAAGCTACCTTGCGCGGTCGCACCCCACGGACGTGGCGCGCATGGAAGACCGCACCTTCATCTGCAGCACCAAGAAAGACGATGCCGGCCCGACCAACAACTGGGTGGAACCGTCCGAGATGCGCGGTACGCTCGACAGGCTCTACGACGGCTGCATGCGCGGACGCACGATGTATGTCGTGCCGTTCTCGATGGGCCCCATTGGCTCGCATATCGCCCAGGTTGGCGTCGAGGTTTCCGACTCCGCCTATGTGGTCGTCAACATGCGCATGATGACCCGCATGGGGCGCGCCGTGATCGACCACATCGGTGCGGACGGTGCCTTCGTGCCTTGCGTGCATTCAGTGGGCGCGCCGCTGGCGGCCAGCGAGAAGGATGTGCCCTGGCCGTGCAACGACAAGGAGAAGTGGATCGTCCATTTCCCCGAGACGCGCGAGATCTGGTCGTATGGCTCAGGCTACGGCGGCAACGCGCTGCTCGGCAAGAAGTGCCTGGCGCTGCGCATCGCCTCGGTCATGGCGCGCGACGAAGGTTGGCTCGCAGAGCACATGCTGATCCTCGGCGTTGAATCTCCCAAGGGGGACAAGCACTACGTCTCCGCGGCCTTTCCCTCGGCCTGCGGCAAGACCAACTTCGCGATGCTGATCCCGCCTGCGAGCTTCAACGGCTGGAAGATCACCACGATCGGCGAGGACATCGCCTGGCTGAAGCCGGGCAAGGATGGCCGCTTCTATGCGATCAACCCGGAGAATGGCTTCTTCGGCGTCGCGCCCGGCACCTCGGACCAGACCAACCCGAACGCGATGAAGACGCTGCACAAGAACGTGATCTTTACGAACGTGGCGCTGACGCCCGAAGGCGACGTCTGGTGGGAAGGCATGACCGACACGCCGCCTGCCGAGCTGATCGACTGGCAGGGCCAGCAGTGGACCCCGGACTGCGGACGCCTGGCGGCGCATGCGAATTCGCGCTTCACCGTGCCCGCCTCCCAGTGCCCGTCCATGGACGCCGCCTGGGAGGATCCGGCCGGCGTGCCGATCTCGGCGTTCCTCTTTGGCGGACGGCGCTCCTCCACCGTGCCGCTCGTGGTCGAGGCCCCGAGCTGGGAAGACGGCGTCTACATGGCCGCCACCCTCGGCTCGGAAACAACGGCAGCGATCACCGGCAAGGTGGGCGTGGTGCGGCGTGACCCGATGGCGATGCTGGCATTCTGCGGCTATCACGTCGGCGACTATTTCGCGCACTGGCTGAAAGTCGGCAAGGCCGCTTCCAAGGCGCCGAAGATCTTCCGAGTGAACTGGTTCCGGCGCGATGCCGCGGGCAAGTTCATCTGGCCCGGCTTCGGCGAGAACATGCGCGTGCTGCAGTGGATCGTGGAGCGCTGCGAGGGCAGCGCCAAGGGCAAGACCACGCCCCTGGGGATCATGCCTTCGTACGAAGACCTTTCGTGGAAGGGCCTGGAGAAATTCACGCGCGAACAGTTTTCCGCACTGAGCGAAGTCGAGCACGCCGCCTGGGCCGAGGAGCTGCGTTCGCACGATGAGCTGCTAGGCACGCTGGGCACCCACTTGCCGCGCGAACTCGAGGTGCGTCGCACGTTGCTGCACGAAAAGCTCGCCGCATAACTTACGGGGGTCGCATGAGCCACGTCTTTCATCGCAACCCCAGGAACGACTATCCCGTCGCCGTCCGTGGCGACGGCGCCTACCTTTTCGACCGGGACGGCAAGCGGTATCTCGACGCATCCGGGGGCGCGGCGGTTTCGTGCCTCGGGCACTCCGACCGCTCAGTCATTGAGGCGATCAAGGCGCAGCTGGACAAGCTGCCCTTCGCGCACACCTCGTTCTTCTCGAATGAGCCGATGGAGGCGCTGGCCGACGAGCTGATCCGCCGCTCGCCGAAGGCCTTCGATCGCGTGTACTTCGTTTCCGGTGGCTCCGAGGCGGTGGAGGCTGCGCTGAAGCTTGCGCGCCAGTACTACGTCGAAAAGGGTGAACCGCAGCGTGAGCACATCATCTCCCGGCGCGGCAGCTACCACGGCAATACCCTCGGTGCCCTGGCGGTCGGCGGCAATGCCTGGCGCCGCCAGCAGTTCGAGCCGCTGCTGATCGACGTGGCGCATGTGTCGCCCTGCTATGCCTATCGCGAGAAGCAGGCGGCCGAGGACGATGAAGCCTATGCGGCGCGCCTGGCCGCAGAGCTCGAAGCTGAGATCCTGCGCCTGGGCGAGGACAAGGTGATCGCGTTCGTCGCTGAAACCGTTGTTGGCGCAACGCTGGGCGCGGTGACCGCAGTGCCGGGGTATTTCAAGCGCGTGCGGGAGGTCTGCGACAAATACGGCGTGCTGCTGATCCTCGATGAGGTGATGTGCGGCATGGGGCGTTGCGGCGCGTTATTCACTTTCGAGCAGGAGGGCGTAGTGCCCGACCTGGTCTGCATCGCCAAGGGTCTCGGTGCGGGATACCAGCCGATCGGCGCGGTCATCGCCACGAAGAAAGTCTATGAGGCGATCGTTTCCGGCACCGGGTTCTTCCAGCATGGCCACACGTATCTGGGGCATGCGGCGGCCTGCGCGGGTGCGCTCGCCGTGCAAAGGCGCCTGAACGAGGACGGGCTGCTGGCCCGTGTTACCCCCTTGGGCGACGCTCTCGACGCCAGGCTCCGCGCCGCATTCGGCCGTCATCCTCATGTCGGCGACATCCGTGGCCGCGGGCTGTTCCGCGCGATCGAACTGGTCGAGGACCGGGCGACCAAAAAGCCTTTCGACCCCGCGAAGAAGGTCAACGCGCGCCTGAAGAAGGAAGCCCTGAACGCCGGATTGATGTGCTATCCGATGGGCGGCACCCTGGACGGGGTGCGGGGCGACCATGTGCTGTTTGCGCCGCCATTCATCCTGGAAGAGGCGCAACTGGACGAACTGGTTGAAAAATTTTCGGCGGCACTTTCCGTAACACTGGGCCTCCCCGCGGCGCTTGCCGCCTAATACCAGCTTCGTTATGCTGGCCTGACGCACCCCTGACGGAGTCATCCATGAAAAAGTTCACCGCATTGGCCGCCGCGTTAGCCGCTGCCGGCACCCTGGGCCTGGCCGCGCCGGCCGCGCAGGCACAGCAGAAGTACGTGACGATCGGGACCGGTGGGGTCACCGGGGTGTATTACGCGGCGGGCGGCGCGATCTGCCGGCTGGTCAACAAGGATCGCAAGGTCCACAACATCCGCTGCTCCGTGGAGTCGACCGGGGGATCGGTGTTCAACGTGAACACCATCAAGGCCGGCGAACTCGATATGGGCGCGACCCAGTCGGACGTGCAGTACAACGCCGTGAAGGGCTTGTCCCAGTTCAAGGACGGGGCGCATACCGATCTTCGCGCGGTGTTCTCGCTCCATCCGGAGCCGTTCACGGTGCTGTCGCGCAAGGAAGCGAACATCAAGACCTTCGCCGACTTCAAGGGCAAGAAGTTCAACGTGGGCAATCCCGGGTCCGGCACCCGCGCGTCGATGGAAGAACTCCTCGTCGCCATGGGCTGGAAGCTCAGCGATTTTTCGCTGGCCTCTGAACTGAAGGCTGACGAGCACGGCGCTGCCGTTTGCGACGGCAAGATCGACGGCTTCTTTTATGGCGTTGGCCACCCTTCGGCCAACATCCAGGACCCGACCACCTCGTGCGGCGCAAAGTTGGTCTCGATCACAGGCCCGGCCGTGGACAAGCTGGTCAAGGAAAAGCCGTATTACGCTTACGCCACGATTCCTGGCGGCCTGTACCCGAACAACCCGACGGATACGAAGACCTACGGTGTACTCGCGACCATGGTTTCGTCCAGCAAGGTGCCGGCCGACACCATCTACGCAGTAGTTAAAGGGGTGTTCGACAACTTCGATGAATTCAAGAAGCTGCATCCCGCGCTGGCGATACTTTCGCCCGAGCACATGATCAAGGACGGGTTGTCGGCCCCGCTGCACGAAGGCGCGGTCAGGTACTACAAGGAAAAAGGCTGGCTGAAGTAGGTATGCACCCAGCGGTAGTGAAGGAGGGCGGAATGAGAATTCCGCCCTTTTCGTTTAAGGGGATGCGCAAGTGACAGAGCAGGCCAGTGAAGTGACCGCGAAGGTCAGCCCGGACCTCGAGCAGCTCGTCAAGGAAAGCGATTTCGGCGGGCGAGAGCCGGCAGGCGCGGTCGGCATTTTCCTCGCAATCGTCGCGGCTGCCTGGTCGCTTTTCCAGGTCTGGTACGCATCGCCCCTGCCCTTCGTGATCGGGCTTGGCATCTTCAACGATACCGAAGCACGCGCGGTGCACCTGGCTTTTTCCGTGTTCCTCGCCTTTGCCGCGTTTCCGGCGTTCCGCGCCTCGTCGCGCAAGGTGGTGCCGTGGACGGACTGGATCCTCGCCGCCGTGGGCGCATTCTGCGCAGCCTATCTCTACCTCTATTACAACGAACTTGCCGGGCGACCCGGCAAGCCGACCGCCATGGACATGACCGTGGGCCTGATCGGCGTGGGCATCATGCTCGAGGCCACCCGCCGGGCGATGGGCATGGGGATGCTGATCACCACGGGCCTGTTCCTCATCTACATCTTCGCCGGCCCGCTGATGCCCGAAGTGATCCAGCACAAGGGCGCCACGGTGCAGCGGTTCGTATCCCACATGTGGCTCACGACCGAGGGCGTGTACGGCGTCGCGCTCGGCGTGTCGGTGCAGTTCATCTTCCTGTTTGTGCTGTTCGGCACGCTGCTGGACATCGCCGGCGCCGGCAATTACATGATGCAGGTGTCGATCGCGCTGCTGGGCCACCTGCGCGGCGGGCCGGCCAAGGTGGCGGTCGTCTCCTCCGCCCTGAATGGCATCGTGTCCGGGTCGTCGGTGTCCAACGTGGTCTCGGGAGGCATCTTCACCATCCCGCTGATGAAGCGCACCGGGTACTCCGGTGTGAAGGCTGGCGCCATCGAAGCGGCCTCCTCGATCAACGGGCAGCTCATGCCGCCGGTGATGGGCGCCGCGGCCTTCCTGATGGTCGAGTACGTCGGCATTCCCTATTCGGAGATCTGCAAGCACGCTGCCCTGCCGGCGATCATTTCCTACATTGCGTTGTTCTACATGGTGCACCTCGAGGCGCTGAAGTACGACTTGAAGGTGATCCCCAGGGGCTACACGCGCACCGCGCGCCAGCGCATCCTGGGCTGGGCCCTGGGTGTAAGCGGGACTTTTGCGGCGCTCGCGGCCGTTTACTACGGGATCACCGCCGTGCGCTGGGCGTTCGGCGAGTCGTCCAGCTGGGTGCTGGGTGTGCTCACGCTAGTCACCTACGTAGGGTTGTTGGCCTATTCGGCCCGCTACCCCGACGTGCCGCAGGACGACCCGCTCGCGCCGGTGCTGCGCCTGCCCGAACCATGGCCGACGGTACGCGCCGGGATGCACTTCTTCATTCCCATCATCGTGCTGCTGTGGTGCCTGATGGTCGAGGAGTTGTCCCCGGGCACTTCGGCATTCTGGGCGACGGCGACCGCGATCGTCCTCGTTGTGATCCAGCCAGCCATGCTCGGCCTGTTCCGGCGCACCGGGACTGCGGCCGCCGGGTTGAGGACGGGGTTCGTGAACCTGTGGACAGCCCTCGTGCTGGGCTCGCGCAGCATGATCGGCATCGGGGTGGCCTGCGCCAGCGCGGGCCTGATCGTCGGCGTGATCACGCTGACCGGCATGGGTTTGATGATGACCGACTTCGTCGAGCAGATCTCGGCGGGCAACGTGCTGGTCATGCTCATCATGACTGCCGTGATCTGCCTGCTGATCGGGGCCGGCGTGCCGACCACGGCCAATTACATCCTCGTGGCCACGCTGATGGCGCCGGTGATCGTGGAGCTGGGCGCGCGAAGCGACCTGGTCATCCCGCTCATCGCGGTCCACCTCTTCGTCTTCTATTTCGGGATCATGGCTGACGTGACGCCGCCGGTGGGCCTCGCGTCCTACGCTGCTGCGGCAATTTCCGGAGACGACCCGAATGCCACGGGCCTGCAGGCCACTTGGTACAGCTTCCGCACGGCGATCCTGCCCTTTGTCTTCATCTTCAATCCGCAGATCCTGCTGATCGGGGTCGGCTCCTGGTGGGACATTGCCGTGGTCTGCGTGAGCGCCACCGTCGCCTCGCTGCTGTTCGCGGCGGCCACGATGGGCTGGTTCCGGGCCCGCTGCACCTGGTTGGAGATCGGCGTGTTACTCGCCGCGACGTTCCTCTTCTTTCGCCCGGATTGGGTGGTAGACCAGTTCTATGCCAAGTATGTGTCGGTCCCGGCCAAGGACATCTACAAGGTGGCAGAGACGCTTGGGCGCGACGACTGGCTTGCGGTCAGCATTGCCGGCGAGTCGATCGAGGGCAAGGCGATCCGCAAGACCGTCGCGCTGCCGCTTGGTGAGGGTGCGAACGGCCGAGAGCGGTTGCGCAGCGGCGGCGTCACGCTGGCGGCCCTCGGCGAGGACCTCGAGGTGGCCAACGTGAAGTTCGGCAGCCGCGCGAAGAAGCTCGGCGTCGAGCAGGGGTTCAAGATCGTCGAGGTCAAGCTGCTGAATCCCTCGCGTCCCTCGCCTTACTGGGTGTTCTTTCCAGCCGCCCTGCTCGTGGCTTTCGTGTGGTTCCGGCAACGCGTGAGGCCGCACGGCGGCATACCAGAGACCATCTGACATTGTTTGACTTTTATTTTTAATTTTCAGCACTGTGGCGGCCTACATGTCAATTGTGTTTCCTAAACTGAAAATTTCAAAGTTAGTCAATGTGATTCTGGCGGCATTGGCGCTCCATGCTGCGGGGGTGTGCGCACAGGCCGGGTACCCGGCCAAACCGATCCAGTTTGTCGTTCCCTACCCGCCCGGCGGGGCGAACGATTTCTTTGCCCGAGCGGTCGGAAAGCGCCTTGCGGAGGCGCTCGGCCAGCCGGTGGTCATCGACAACCGAGCCGGGCCAGGCAGCCTCAACTACGCAACCTCGGGCGCGGGCAGCATCAACCACTTTGCGACGGAGTTCCTGAAGGTGGCCGCCGGGGTGAACCTTACGCATGTCCCGTACAAGGGAATGGGGCCTGCCGTGAACGACCTCGTCGGCGGGCATGTCGACCTGATCGTCGCCAGCGCCCCGTCGGTGATGTCGCGGGTGAAGGCGGGCGCGAGTCCTCGGCGGCCTCGCCCGAAGCCTTTGCAGGATTGATCCGCACCGAGATCGGCCGCTGGCGCAAGGTTTCCAAGGACGCCAACATACAATCTGAGTAGATGCGGGAAGGGACACTGATCGGGCAACCGGCGGGACAACGATGGCGGGCACACTGAAAAAGCGCGATTACACGCCGCAGGCAAGCGGGCCCCTGGCCGGCGTGCGTGTGCTTGACCTCTCGCGCCTCGTCGCAGGCAACACGCTGACCCAGCTCCTCGGGGATTTCGGCGCCGAGGTCGTGAAGGTGGAGCCGCCGGCCGGGGACACCCTGCGGGCATGGAATACCAAGGGCGTGGCAACGAACTGGAAGATCTACGCGCGCAACAAGAAGAGCCTCGGTCTTGAGCTGCGCAAGCCCGAGGCCCGTGAGCTCCTCCTTGAAATTGTCTCCACCGCCGCGATCTTCGTGGAGAGTTTTCGCCCCGGCACGCTCGAAAAGATGGGGCTCGGCCCCGACCGCCTGCTCGCGAAGAACCCGAAGCTGGTGATTGTGCGGATTTCCGGGTGGGGGCAGGACGGACCCTACAAGGGCCGCCCGGGATTCGGCACCCTGATCGAAGGCATGTCGGGGTTCGCGTCGATGAATGGCTTCCCCGACCGGGAGCCGGTGCTTCCTCCCATGTACCTTGCCGACAGCGTAGCGGGCCTCTACGGCGCAGCCGCAGTGATGGTAGCGCTCCGCGAAGTGGAAACCAACGGCGGGGCCGGGCAGGTGATCGACCTGCCTTTGCTCGACCCCCTCTTTGCGGTGCTGGGTCCCCAGGCCGCCAACTTCCGCCTGACCGGCAAGGTCAAGCCTCGCGTCGGCAGCGGCTCCACGAACTCCGGCCCGCGCAACGCCTACCGTACGCGCGACGGCCTGTGGGTCTGCTTGTCCGCATCTACACAGAAGATGGCCGAGCGCCTGTTCCGGTCGATCGGCCGCGCAGACCTCATCGACGACCCTCGCTACCGCACGAATGCCGAACGGGTGAAGCATCGCGATGAGCTCGATGCGATCATCGGCGCGTTCATCGCCGAACGGACCCAGGCGGAGAACGTGGCTTTCTTTGAGGCGACCGAGGTGACGATCGGGCCGATCTACGACATTGCGCAGATCCTCGAAGACCCGCATGTGCTCGAGCGCGAACTGGTCGCCGACTACCCGGACCCGGACATGGGGGCCTTGCCGATGCATCACGTGGTGCCGAGGTTGTCCGCCACGCCGGGCACGCTGCGCACGCCTGCCCCTGCACTCGGCGAGCACAATCGCACAATCCTTGGGAGCATCGGCGTGGACGCCGCCCGGTATGCTGCGCTCCTCGCCGCCGGCGCGGTGTGCGAAGGAACGAACCAAGGAAAGGGAGACGACGAGTGAAACCCGGTTTGCCCGTCTGGCGGTCGCTGCTTTATGTCCCGGCGAACGTCGAGAAGTACGTCGACAAGGCGCATACGCGCGGCGCCGATTGCATCCAGATCGACCTGGAGGACAGCGTGCCCCCGGCCGAAAAGGACCGGGCGCGCACCTTGGTCCCCGCGGTAGCTGCCCGGGTGCGGCGGGGCGGCGCGGACGTGGTGGTGCGCATCAACCGGCCGCTTCCCATGGCAGTGCGCGATCTCGAGGCCTCGGTGGGTCCAGACGTGGACGGCATAGCCGTCACCAAGGTGCAGGGGGCCGACCACCTCAAATTGCTCGACGAACTGGTCTCGGAGCTGGAGGTCGCCCGGGGCCTGAAGGTCGGCCACACCCGGTTCATCGCCATGGTCGAGACGCCGGCGGCGTTTTTCCGCATGGCCGAGATCGCCGGCGCCGTTGGCAGGTTGGCCGCCATGAACATCGGTGGCGAGGACTTCGCCCTCGAAAACGGCATGGCCCCGGCCGAAGAGACGCTGCAGATGCCCAAGCAGCAGATGATTTTCGCCGCGCGTTCTGCCGGGCTGATGCCGCTGGGGTTCATCGCCAGTGTGGCCGGCTTTGGGGACTGGGAGGCCTTCCGGGCGATGGTCCGGCGGTCGCGCCAGTTCGGGTTCATGGGGGCGGGGTGCATCCATCCGGGGCAGGTCCAGATCGTCAACGAGGAGTACACGCCCTCGTCCGAGGAGGTGGCCTATGCCCGCCGCATCGTCGAGGAAAATGCCCGCGCCGCAACCGGGGGGCGGGCGTCCTTTGCGCTGGACGGGAAAATGATCGACATCCCGGTCGTGGAGCGGGCCGAGCGCCTGCTGGCCCGCTACGAGGCGATCACGGTGCGCGCCGCCGGCCGGATCGCGGCCGCGGAATGACCGGACCGGTCCGGGAGCCGTCAGGACCGGCGATCCGGGGTGGGGTAGCGAAAATCCCCAATCTGGTTAATGATTACGTTTCGGGGGGGATTGCGCAGGCTGCGCATTTTTTCAGGCTCAAGGCATAATGGTTCCACGCTACCCAGCCTTGGGCCTTTGAGGGCACCAGGAAAACTGCTAATGGCGACTGCCGGATCAGAAATCAAGCGCCTCGGGCGCTACGACATTGTGGCCGTGCTCGGCAAGGGCGCGATGGGTGTCGTCTATGCGGGGATGGATCCCAGGCTGCACCGCAAGGTCGCCATCAAGACCATCCTGAAGAGCGCCCTCGACGAGGACACCGCCCGGGAATACACGATGCGATTCGACCGCGAGGCCCAGGCGGTCGCGCGGCTGAACCACCCCAACATCGTGCAGGTGTACGACTTTGGCGCCGAAGGCGAAGTCGCGTACATCGTGATGGAGTTCATCCAGGGCAAGGAACTCAAGGACTTCTTCGACGCGAACGAACGCTTCGACATCAAGGAAGCCGTCCACATCATGGGCGAGCTGTGCGAAGCACTGCACTTCGCCCACGAGGCAGGGATCATCCACCGGGACATCAAGCCCGCGAACGTGATGATCGACAACAAGGGCCGCGTGAAGCTCGCGGACTTCGGCGTCGCGCGCATTACCGACGCGGATCGCTCCGCCTCGGAGAAAACCCAGGCTGGCGCGATCGTCGGCACGCCCGCTTACATGTCGCCCGAGCAAATCGAAGGCGGTGAGATCGACCGCCGGACCGATATCTTCTCGGCCGGCATCATCCTTTACCAGTTCCTGACCGGTGAGAAGCCGTTCACCGGCACGAGCACCTGGACGATCGCGAAGAAGATCCTCCAGGACGAGCCGGTGATGCCGTCCAAGCTCAACACCAATATTTCACCGCTCTTCGACGCCGTCATTGCCAAGGCGCTCGCGAAGAACATGACCACGCGGTACCAGACCGCGCGCGACCTCGGCACGGACCTGAAGAATGCCCTGGAAGGCAAGAGGCCGGGCGACGATTCCGAAAAGACGATCGTCGGTTCTTTGCGCTTCGATGCGCCATTGCCCCCGGCGGCCATTGCGGCCGCGCCAGCCGTAGGGTCTCAGGCCGGGACGACAGGCACCCAGGAGGTCGAACTCGAGTTCTGGCGCTCCATCAAGGACGGCAACGACGCCGACGACTTCGACTTGTACGTCAAGCAGTTCCCTGACGGCATCTATGCGGCGCTGGCCAAGAGGAAGAGCGCCAAGCTGCGCGGTGTTGCCAACGAGGAAACTACCTCCAAGGGGATTGCCGCCGCCGAACAGGAAAAGCGAGAGCTGGAGGAAGCCGCCCGCCGCGAGGCCGAGGTCAAGGCCAAGCTGGCTGAAGAGAAGGCCAAGATGGAGGCCGAACTCGTCAAGCGCGAAGCGGACTACCAGAAGCGCACGGCCGAACTCGAGGCGCAGCGCCAGACTGAAGCCAAGGCCCGCGCGGAGACCGAGGCCAAGGAAAAGGCCGAGTTCGAGGCCAAGCTTGCCAAGCGCGAGGCCGATCTCCAGGTCCAGCTGAAGAAGCAGGAAGAGGAGCTCAAGAAGAACGAGGAAGCACTTGCCAAGAAGGCCGCTGAAACCGACTACCTGACCAAGGAGATCCGCAAGAAGAAGGGATCCCCGCTGGTGCCTGCGGGCATAGGCCTGCTGGTGGTGGCTCTGGGCCTCGGCGGTTGGTACATCTTCAAGCCTGCGCCTGCGCCCGAGATGAAGGAACTGATGGCCGCGCTCGACCAGGCCAAGAAGGCCAACGAGGCGTTGAACCAGGCCCGCGAAGCCGAGGTCGCCGCACAGAAAGCCCTGGCCGACGCCAAGGCGGCGGAAGCAGCCGCGAAGGCCCGCGGCGACGTGGCCGAGTTGAAGCGACTGGCTGAGGAGACGGCCAAGAAGGAGGCTGAACTCGCCAAGCAGGCCGAACTGGTTAAGAAGGCTGACGCCGATTCGAAGGCAGCCCTGAAGGCCGCGGAAGACAAGAAGAACCAGGCTGAAGAAGCGAAGAAGAAAACCGACTCGCAGAAAAAGGCCGATGCCGACAAAGCTGCCGCTGACAAGATTGCCGCCGACAAGGCTGCTGCGGACAAGACTGCTGCCGACCAGCGCGCCGTCGCCGAGAAGGCTGCCGCCGACCAGCGCGCCGTCGCCGAGAAGGCCGCCGCCGACCAGCGCGCTGCGGCCGAGAAAGCCGACGCAGATAGGAGGGTGGCTGTGATCCCGCCAAAGCCGCCAGCGCAAGCAGAGCCAAAGCGAACCACCACCACTATTACCATGACGCAGGCTGAACGCGAGGCCGCCAGGGAAGAGAAGCGGGAGGCAGAGAAGCAGGCTGCTGCGGTCGCCGCCGCGCCTACGCCTGCAGCGGCCACTACCGACAAACCCGGGTCAGGAAATATCGTGGTTCACTACTGTCCGGACGTTGAACGGTCGAACCGCGGCAAATGCCTGATCTTAAATAGAGAAGTCATGTTTTTTCTTGGTCTCGATTTGAAACGCGTTGCATCGATTTGCGATCCTGCGAGGAGTTTACTCGCCGGGAGCATCGATGAA
>CAMAXP010000013.1 GCA_945862265.1 Bordetella parapertussis | reverse complement strand
ATGCGCAAGCTTCACCAGCTTCTCCCGTTGCGCGTCGTCCAGTTCGATCGTACTTGCCACTCGCATCGTCGTCTCCAAAACGCTTCTGATAATCGTTGGACTCGACGAAACGCATTTGGTTCTATTAATTACGAAGCACTACACTAGGTATACTCGCCCCGATGGCCACCCCCCACAAACTACCCGCCGTGCCGCATCCAGCCGTCTTCGACATCGGTGCCAACCTCACCCACGCCTCCTTTCACGCCGACCTGCCCGAAGTGCTGGCCCGCGCCAGGCACGCCGGCGTCGAAACGATCGTGGTCACGGGAACCAGCATCGCGGGCAGTCGGGCTGCGTTGGCCCTTGCCGAGGCGCACCCCGGTGTTTACGCCACGGCAGGGGTGCACCCGCATGAAGCAGCCCATTGCACTGCCGATACCCTGCCCGCCCTGCGCACTCTCCTGGCGGATCCGCGTGTGGTGGCCGTTGGCGAATGCGGGCTGGACTTCAACCGCAACTACTCGCCCCATCCCGACCAGGAGAAGTGGTTCGTGGCGCAGCTCGAACTCGCCTGCGAACTGGGCAAGCCCTTGTTCCTCCATTCCCGGGATGCGCACCCCCGGTTTGCAGAAATCCTGCACGACCGCAAAGATCGGCTGCCCCCGGCCGTGGCGCACTGCTTTACCGGAGAGCAGGCCGAACTGCGGGCCTACCTGGACCTCGGGCTGTACATCGGCATTACAGGCTGGATTTGTGACGAGCGGCGCGGCAGGCACCTCCTCGAGCTGGTGCGCGAAATCCCGCTGGATCGCCTGATGATCGAAACCGACGCCCCTTACCTCACGCCCCGCACCCTGCGTCCGCAGCCGCACGCGCGCAGGAACGAACCGGCCTTCCTCCCGCACATCCTGGCGACCATTGCGCAAGCCCTGGGCATGCCCCTGGAGGCTGTGGCTCGGTGCACTACTGAGAACGCGCACCGGTTCTTCCGCCTGTGAACGTCGCCAATTTCCTCGATGCAAGCGCCCGCCGGTTGCCCCACTCCCCGGCTATAGCGCTGGGAACGCGAACGGTACTGACCTACGGCGAACTGGCGCTGCGCGTTGCGCGCCTGTCAGCCGGGCTGCGCTTCCGGCTGGGCCTCAAGGCAGGCGATCGCGTAGCCCTCTTCATGCAGAACTGCGTGGAGTACTTCGAGGTACTGTTTGCGATCTGGCACGCGGGTCTGGTGGCCGTGCCTGTGAACGCCAAGCTCCACCCGCGGGAATTGCAGTGGATCCTGGGTGACTCCGGCGCGAAGGCATGCTTTACGTTGGGCGACGTGGAAAACATCGATGCGATCGAGGTACGCTCAAAAGCTTTCGACGCGCTGCACCTCGAGGCTGGCGCCCCCGACGCCGAAGTACGGCCCGACGATCCAGCGTGGATCTTCTACACCAGCGGCACCACGGGACGTCCCAAAGGGGCGGTCCTTACGCACCGCAACCTCCTGTTCGCATCGCAGTCCTACTTTGCGGACATCGACCGACTGTTCCCCGGCGACGCCATACTGCATGCCGCGCCACTCAGCCACGGCTCGGGCCTCTATGCCCTGCCCCACTTCGCGGCAGGGGCGCTCAACGTGATTCCGGAAAGTGGCGGGTTCGAGGCCGAAGAGGTATTCGGGCTGGTCGAAGCGCATCGCAACACCTCGTTCTTTGCCGCCCCCACGATGATCGTGCGGCTGCTCCAGAGCCCGTCCGCCCGCTCTCTCCCGAACCTGAAAACCATCACCTACGGCGGTGCACCCATGTATGTCGCCGACGCCGTACGCGCAATCGAAATATTCGGGCCGCGCCTCTACCAGCTCTTCGGACAGGGCGAGAGCCCGATGACCATCACCGGCCTGCCGCAGTCCTGGCACGCCGACCGCGCCCACCCGAAATTCATGGAACGGCTTGCTTCATGCGGCTTTGCCCGAACGGGAGTCGAGGTACGGGTAGTCGACGGCGATGGCCGGGACCTCCCGCCGGGCGACGTCGGCGAAATTGTGACGCGCAGTGACTGCGTAATGTCCGGCTACTGGCAGAACCCGGAGGCCACCGGGAAAACACTGCGGGGCGGCTGGCTGCACACGGGCGACCTGGGGAGCATGGACCCGGAGGGCTTCCTGACGATCCGCGACCGTTCCAAGGACATGATCATCTCGGGCGGCTCCAACATCTACCCCCGTGAGATCGAGGAGGTGCTTCTGACCCACCCGGACGTTGCCGAGTGCTCGGTGGTCGGTCGGGCACATCCCGAATGGGGCGAGGAAGTCGTGGCTTTCGTGGTCGCAAGGCCCGGTGTAACTGTCAGCGCGCAAGCGTTGGACGCACTGTGCCTCGAACAAATCGCGCGATTCAAGCGACCGAAGGACTACCGCTTTGTCGACGGCTTACCCAAGAACAACTATGGAAAGGTCCTGAAGACCGAGCTCCGGAAAAACCTCGAGTCCTGAGCTGCTGGTTGGCCGCGAGGACCGCCTGGGCCACCGGCTAAGGGAGTCCGTCTCCGCCTGTCGGCTCGTCAGCGCCGAAGTCGTGGGTGTTGATCACCTCGCGCAGGATGCCATCCCTGGAGAAATGGACCCAGAGCACCCGTTTGTCGTCGTAATCCAGCCACTTGTACTCCCAGACATCGCGTTCCATCAGCGGAAAATAAGCGACTGAATACGGATACGGCGGACCGAACATTTCCCGGACCTCCTTCGAGGTCGTCTTCCCGGAGACGAGGCGATTGATATTATCCAGAGTCAACCGCTGATCGATCCCCCGCATAACCCCGTCTGACCCTAGCGTTATGGCGTACGTATGGCGTCCAATGGGATTTCGCGGGTAATAGAGCACCGCACCGCCGTCGGGCCTGGACACGCGCTCAGCCGGTTTGCCCATCACCGCTTCGACCTGTGCGGCGGTCGATGCACCCGGCACGAGGCCGCGACCGTCATACGACGCGCAGCCGGCAATCGAGGCTGCTGCGACCACCATGAGCAGGATTCGCATGAGTTTGGCTCCTTTTACGGCGTGCTTGCCGTTCGCCTACGCGCCCTTGCCGGGCTCCGCGCTGAAATACTTTTCGTACTTGCCCTCTTCACCCTTGTGGGCCTCGGCGTCCGCGGGCGCGGTGCCCATGCGGGTGATGTTCGGCCACTTCAGCGAGAAATCGGTGTTCAGCTTGAGCCACTTCTCGCCCTTGGTGTCGGAATCCGGGACGATCGCCCCCGGCGGGCACTCCGGCTCGCATACGCCGCAGTCTATGCACTCGTCAGGATTGATGACGAGCATGTTTTCGCCTTCATAGAAGCAGTCGACCGGGCATACCTCCACGCAGTCCATGTATTTGCACTTGATGCAGTCTTCAGTCACCAGGTAGGTCATTGCAGCTCCGGCAGGAATCTCTGGAAAGGCGCTATTTTACAGCGATCAGGTACGGGCTTTCTCCCACTGCGCGAGGCTCCGGCCCTCGTTGACCAGCTTGACCAGGAGGGGCGCGGGTTCCCAGTGCATCGGGCCGAACAGGGCGCGATACTTCATGATCCCGTCGAGCAGCGTTTTCAGGCCGATGGTATCGGCATGGAAGAGCGGTCCGCCTCGGTAACGCGGGAATCCATACCCCGCGGCCCAGACCACATCGATGTCGCTCGCCCGCACTGCGATGCCTTCCTCCAGGATGCGGATGCCTTCGTTCAGCAGCGGATACAGGCAGCGCTCGAGGATCTCCTCCTCGGTATGCTCGCGGGGCTGAATTCCCAGCCGGGCGGCGCGAGCGCGCAGGATCTCGATGGCCTCCGGATCGTCATGCCGGGTGCGATCCCCTTTCTCGTACCGGTAGTAGCCCTTGCCATTCTTCTGGCCCAGCCGTCCGGCCTCGTAGATCGCGAAGTCCGCCTGGTAGTAGTTGGGGTCCGGCGGAAACTTGTCAGCGTTCGACTTGTGCACGCTGACCCCGACCTCGATGCCCGCCATGTCGAATACCGCGAGGATCCCCATGGCCATGCCCCAGTTTTCGAGCGCGGTATCCACTTGCCGCGGCGTCGCGCCTTCGAGCACCATGAACTCGGCCTCGCGTGCGTAGCCCTCCATCATGCGGTTCCCGATGAAGCCATAGCAGACCCGCGAGAGCACCGGGGTCTTGCGAAGGGGCCGCGCGAGGTCCATGACCGTGCGGATCGCGTCGGGCGCAGTTTTTGAAGTGCGCACCACCTCGAGCAGCGGCATCACGTTGGCGGGCGAAAAGAAGTGCATCCCGATGATGTCCTGCGGTCGCGTGACTGCGGTGGCGATGTCCTCGATATCCAGCGTGGAGGTGTTGGTGGCGAGTACGGCGCCAGGCTTTGCCACCTTGTCGATGGCAGCGAATATCTGTTTTTTCAGGGCGACATTTTCGAACACCGCCTCGATCCAGACATCGGCCTCCTTTGCTTCGGCGTAGTCCAGGGCGCCGCGGATCAGCGCCATGCGAGCGGACTTGTCCTCAGCCGTGAGTCGCCCCCGCTTCACCATCCCTTCATAGGTCTTGTCGACCACGCCGATGCCACGGTCAAGGGCTGCCTGGTCCGTATCGAGAAGGATCACGGGGATGCCAGCGTTGGCAAAGCAGATCGCAATCCCTCCTCCCATCGTGCCGGCGCCAATGATGGCGGCCAGCTTGACCGGACGCGGGCGGGTGCCCTCCGGCAGGCCCGGCACCTTGCGGGTTTCCCGCTCGGCAAAGAAAACGTGCACCAGCGCCTTCGATTCGACGGTGGCCTTTGCACCGTTTACGAGTTCGGTCTCGTACTCCAGCCCCTGGGCAAGCGGCATCGTCACCGAGGCACGTACCGCCTCGATTGCCCTGAGCGGGGCCTTGCGATTCTTGTACTGCTTGCCAGCTTGCGCGATGTACCTGCCCAGTATTGCATCCGTGGCGGTGGCGGGGTCCACCGTCATTTCCCCGGTGCGACGCGGCCCCCGGCCGGCTGCGACGAGCTCCTTTGCATACGCAAGCGCACCTGCCTTGATTTCGCCGTCGATTTGCCGGTCGATGAACCCGCTCTCCATTGCCTTCGCCGTATCGACCGGCCGGGCACCGATGATCATTTCCAGCGTGGCTTCGACGCCGATGAGGCGAGGCAGCCGCTGGGTGCCACCGGCGCCCGGAATGATCCCCAGCGTCACTTCAGGCAGGCCGAATCGCGCCCCCGCTGCCGCTGCCCGGTAATGGCAGGCCAAAGCGATCTCCAGCCCGCCCCCCATGACCGTGCCGTGCATGGCCGCGACCACCGGCACCGTGAGGGCTTCGAAGCGATTGAAGAGGTGCCGGTATTCCTCCTCCTTGGGCGGGCCGGCGAATTCGCCGATGTCCGCGCCGGAAAAGAACGTGCTGCCTGCGCACAGCAGCACCACCGCCTCCAGCCCCTGCCTTGCCTCGATTTCGCCGATGGCCTGCGACAAACCCGTGCGCACAGCCGCGTCGATGGTGTTCACCGGCGGGTTGCTCACCGTGATGACGGCAATGCCGTCTTCGTACGCGACGGATACGACGCTCACGCTGCGGCTTTCAGTCCAAGCAGCTTCACGGCGTTCTCCTTCATGATCAGCGGCCGTACCTCCGGTTTGATGTTCAGCTTTTCGAAATCCTCCATCCAGCGATCCGGCGACAGCACGGGGTTGTCGGTCCCGAACAGGACCTTGTGCTTCAGCAGCGTGTTTGCGTACTGCACGAGATTGGCCGGGAAGTACTTCGGCGACCACCCCGACAGGTCGATATAGACGTTGGGTTTGTGCGTTGCCACCGAAAGCGCTTCGTCCTGCCAAGGGATGGACGGGTGCGCGAGGATGATCGGCATGTCGGGAAAGTCGGCCGCCACATCGTCGATGTACATGGGATTGGAATACTTCAACTTCAGCCCCGCTCCGCCCGGCATGCCTGCGCCGATCCCGGTCTGGCCGGTGTGGAAGATTGCAGGCAGCTTGTGTTCAGCGATCACCTCATAGAGGGGATAGGCATCGCGGTCGTTCGGGAAGAAGGCCTGGGTCGTCGGATGGAACTTGAAGCCTTTTACCCCGTAGTCCTTGATCAGCGTGCGCGCCATGCGCACACCCATGCGGCCCCGTGCCGGGTCGATGCTGGCGAAGGGGATGCAGACGTCGCCGTTCTCGTGCGCCGATTCCGCGATCTCCTCGTTGGTGATCCGCTTGATCCCCATGCCGCGCTCGCTGTCCACGGTGAACACCACGAACCCCATCTTCCGCTCACGGTAGTAAGCCGCCATTTCATCGATGGTCTGGTGCTTGGGCGCGTACCTGAAATATCGGCCGCGGGCTTCGAGCCCTTCCTTGGCCGCCTCGTCGGGAACGATGCGCACGGATTTTTCCGCGTGCGTGTGGATATCGATCGCGACGAGTTCGTCAACGTTCATTGTCTTCATGGGCGTGCTCCTGGGGTTGGATGGATGATGTGGGGCGGCGAAGGCTCGGCATAGAGGTCTTCGACCAGCGCGGTCCGTGCCTTGAGGACCGCCTGCTGGTTGATGGAACCCTTGTCGGTGATTTCACCTGCGTCGATTGAAAGCGGCGCCGTGAGCAGCACTGCGCGAGCGACGCGTGTCGCGCTGCCTGTGCTGTCCATGGCCAGGGAGTCAAGGATACGCCGGCACGCTCCGCCAAGGGCGGGCGTATTCGGCGTGCCGGAACGCGGAATGATCAGCGCGGTGACTTCCCTGCAGTTGTGCCCGGCGATCACGGCGTCCTGCACCCAGGGGGAGCCCGCCGCCATGATGCGTGCGCGCAGCGGCCCCACGCTCACGAAGGTGCCGGAAGTGAGCTTGAAATCCTCGGCGATGCGTCCGTCGAACACGAGCCCTTTCTGGGGATCACTTGGGTCAAGGAAGCGCGCTGCATCGCCGCTCCGGTAGAACCCGTCCTCGTCGAAAGACTCGCGCGTGAGCTGTTCACGCCGCCAGAACCCCCGGGTCACGCTCGGACCGCGATAGCGCACCTCGAGTTTGTCGCCGACCGGGGCGAGCCGCAGTTCAACGCCAGGGGCCGGATGGCCTATGCCCCCGGATTGCCCGGCCTCCCAGTTTGCGACGCACGCAAACGGCGCCGTCTCGGTCATGCCCAGGCCGGTGATCATCAGGATGCGCTCGCCGCATGCCTTCTCCGCTGCGGCATGGAGGCTGTCCCAGATGGGCTGGGCCAGGCTGGCCGCAGCGTAAAAAAGCATCTTCACCCGGGAGAAGAAGACCTTTGCCAGGGCGGGATCTGCGTGCAGGGCCTGGGCGATTTCCTCGAATCCGCGCGGCACGTTGAAGTAGACCGTGGGAGCGATCTCGCGCAGGTTGCGCAGGGTCTCCTTGATCATCTGCGGTACGGGCTTGCCTTCGTCGATGTACAGCGTGCCGCCGTTGTAGAGCGCAATGCCGTAGTTGTGGTTGCCCCCGAACGTGTGATTCCAAGGCAGCCAGTCCACGAGCACCGGCGGTTCCTCCGCGAGGAACGGCAGGCTGTCGTTGATCATCTGCAGGTTGCTGGTGATCATCCGCTGCGTGTGGATCACGGCCTTGGGCATGCCGGTGGAGCCTGAAGTCAGCAGGAACTTGGAGATCGTGTCTCCCGTGATCAGTTCATGCGCTTCATCCACGGCACGCGTGGGCGGCGTCGCGGCGAGTTCGCTGAAAAAGGTCGGACTGCGCCCCGGGATATGCCCGTGCGTGATCACCACCTCGGTGGCCCCGGGAATGGCGGCGGCGATCGCACGCTCATAGCGCATGCCGTCGGAAGCGAACACCAGTCCCGGCGTCATGAGGTCGGCGACAAACTTCAGCTTGCCGTGGTCCTGCGAGACTATCGAATACGCAGGCGAGACCGCAAGGAATGGAACGCCTGCGTGCAACGCCGCCAATGCAAGCATCGCGTGTTCAAGATCATTCTCCGAGAGGATCATCAGCGGCCGCTCGGCCGACAGCCCCCGGTCGATGAGGCCCTGCCCGATCCGGCGCGCGTATTCGAGCGCATGGGCATAGGTGATCCGGCGCCACTCGCCCGTCGGCAGACGCATGGCGACGAACGTGCGGTCGGGCGCCTGGGTTGCCCAGTAAAGCAGGCGCTCGGTCAGGCGTGTGGGATAGGGGCTGAGCGGCGCAGGGGATTTCAGCAGGAGACGCCCCTCGCCTTCATCGATCACCGTGACGCTGGATGGGCCAAGGGCAACTTTGCGGACACGTGCGGTAGTCACAGAATTCCTTCAGCCCGCCAGTTTTGCGAGTAGCCGCAGCAACTCGGTGCGTTCGGCCGGTTTCAGTCGCGTCGAAAAAAGCTTTTCGTGATGCTTCACTTTGCGCCGGAGGTCGTGCAACAGCGCCTCGCCTTTGGGTGTGAGATACAGGCCCCAGGCGCGCGCGTCGTCCTCCCGGTGCCGGCGCTCGGCCAATCCGCGCTGCTCCAGCCAGTCCGCAAGCATCATCGCGCCTGAGCGCGCGGTGCCCAGCACTTCCCCGAGCGCGCTCTGGCTGATGCCCGGGTTGCCTGAAAGGATGATCAGGGCGGTGAAGCGCGGCGGGGTGATCTGGTCGCCGGCCGTGGCGCGCGAAAACGCCTCGAACGAAGCCATCTGCGCGCGCTTGAGCGCGTAGCCGTAATGCTGACCGAGGTCGGCGTAATCGACGCCTTCGACTCGGGCTGTGCTGTCCCGGCGTGCGCCCCTTGATGTGGGTCTGGTTTTCATGGTTCTGAGCGTTGACCGGCTAATTGTAATCTTGTATAACAATTCAGAGAGGTCATGTTTCGCAGCAAAGGCCGCCATGCGGCAGCGCAACATTACGCACTAAAAAAAGCGGCGACAATAGCGCCGAACCCAGACCAAGGAGGAGTTCATGACCCAAGGCCCCGGCTTCACACGCCGCCAGTTCAATGCAGCCCTTGCAGCCAGTGGCACGCTTGCCGCGCTTTCACCCTTCGGCATCGCGCGCGGCCAGAGCAGCAAGCTGAAAGTGGGTGTGCTCCTGCCCCGTTCCGGCTTCCAGGGTTTCATCGGCCAGTCCTGCCAGAAGGGTGCGGACCTCGCCCCCGGTGTCATCAAGGAATTGCTTGGCGCCGACATCGAACTCATGAATGCCGACACCGAAAGCAACGTCGACACCGCCCGCACGCGCGCCGAGCGCCTGATCCAGGAAGGCGCCCACGTCCTGGTCGGCCCGTTCGACTCCGGTGCGGCCTCGGCAATCGCGCAGGTTGCCGAGCAGCGCGGCGTTCCCTTTGTCATCAACATCGCAGCCGCCCCGCCCATCACGGAACAGGGCTACAAGTACGTATTCCGGAACTTCCCCACCGCAATCGACCTCACCCGCAACGGGCTTTCGCTGATCGGTGATCTCTTCCGCGAAACGAAAGTCGCGCCGCGCACCGCCGTATTCATGCATGTGAACGACACCTTCGGGCAGGCGATGTTCAAGGGCATTTCGGCCATGCTGCCGGGCCTCACCAACCTGCCCTTCAAGATTGTCGACACCATCTCATATGATCCCGCCGCCAAGGACCTGACCGTAGAGGTGTCCAAGGCCAAGGCGGCCAATGCCGACTTCCTGCTCCTGGTTTGCCGGCTCAACGACTCGATCATCCTGCGCCGTGAAATGGTCAAGCAGCGCTGGAACCCGATGGGCATCATCAGCCCGGGTTCCCCTGGCATGTACGAGGAGCAGTTTTCCAAGGCGCTGGGCAAACTCGCCGATTACTGCATTTCCAACGCCCCGTGGTTCAACCCCAAGAACAACATGACCAAGGTCGTCGACACGGCGTTCCGCAAGCAGAACCCGAAGGAGCAGTTCGTGTTCCACGGCACCAACGTGGCCTACACGTTCGAATCCATCCTCATCGCCGCAGACGCCTACAAGCGCTCGAAGAGCACGGACCCCAAGGTCCTCGCCGATGCGATCCGCCAGACGAACATCGTCGACCGCGTGGCGCTGGGTGGCCCGATCAAGTTCAACGCAAAAGGCCAGGTCGAAGGCAATCTGTCGGCCTGCGCTCAGAACCTGAACGGCCGGCCGACAGTGGTGCTGCCGCTGAGTGCGGCGGAAGCGAAACCGGTGTTCCCGATGCCCGGCTACAAGGCATAGCCCGCTTCCCAACGAAAGCGGGGCCGGCCATGCCGGCCCCTTTTTTATGCCCTCCATCGAACTCACCGCCAACGTCGTCGTCGCCGGCCTGCTGACCGGGCTTGTCTATGGCCTCATGGCGCTCGGGCTTTCGGTGATATTTGGCGTGGTTCGGGTGGTCAATTTCGCGCATGGCGAGATGATGACCATTGCGATGTATGCCGCGGTGGCGCTGTTCGGCGCCTTGAAGCTGGATCCTTTCCTGTCGGTGATTCCTGTCGCCCTCATCTTCTTCGGGGTTGGCTACGCGATGCAGGCGGGGCTCATCAACCCGTTCATCACACGCCCCGAGCACTCGCAGTTCATGCTCCTCGTGGCTGTGGCCATCATCATGGTCAACGTGCTGCTGATGGTTTTCGGGCCCAGCGCACTTAACGTGCAGGTGGACTACCAACTCGAGTCCTACGAACTCGGCCCCATCCTGTTAGACAAGGCCCGGCTGTTCGCCGCCGGCATGGCGCTGGCGACCAGCGCCGGGCTGTTCGCCTTCTTCAAGCACACCAGCACCGGCAAGGCCATCCGCGCCTGCGCGGACAACAACCTGGGCGCAAAGGTGGTCGGACTGAACGTAAAGCACCTCTACGCGCTGACCTTCGGCCTGGGGTCGGCCTGCGTGGCTGTCGCGGGATGCATGATGATCCTGCTGGTGGATGTGACGCCCACACTGGGGCCCGGTTATACGCTGCTCGCCTTTGTCATCGTCATCATCGGCGGGCTGGGTTCGATGCCCGGCGCCCTCTTTGGCGGAGTCCTCATCGGCGTGTCCGAGGCGCTAGCCGGCCTGTTCTTCGCCCCCTCGGCCAAGAGCATGTTCGGATTTGCGCTGCTGATCCTGGTCCTGCTGTTCCGGCCGCAAGGGCTCTTGGGGAAAAAACCTTGAATCCACGCGCCCGCCTGCTCCTTGGCGTACTGCTGGCCGTGCTTCTGCTCCTGCCGGCCTTCGCGAGCAACTATGCGCTCTCGGTAGCCACGCTCATCCTCTATTTCGCGTTCACGGGCCAGGCGTGGAACGTAATGATGGGCTTCGCAGGGCAACTCTCGCTGGGGCATTCGCTCTACGTAGGCGTCGGCGCCTACGTGGCGGCGGCCATGTTCGTGAACCTCGGCATCGCCCCGTGGATGGGCTTGTGGGTCGCAATCCTGGTCTGCATGGCGCTTGGCGCGGCGATCGGGTTCCTCGCCTTCCGCTTCGGCATCTCGGGCGTCTACTTCGCGCTCCTAACCATCGCGTTTGCGGAATTCACGCGCATCGGCTTCGACCACATCCAGTGGACCGGTGGCTCGGGAGGCCTGTTCCTGAAAGTGGCCCAGCGCGAGCAGATGGACCTGCTCAACTTTCGCGGCCCGCCGGCCATGTATTACTACGCAATCCTTTTTCTCACGGTCGGCGCGCTGGCGGTTTGCGCGTGGCTGCTGCGCAGCCGCGCCGGCTATTACTGGCAGGCGATTCGTGAGAACGAAGAGGCCGCACAGGCCCTCGGCATCAATACCTTCCGCTACAAGATGATCGCCGTGCTGATCAGCTCAGCGATGACAGCGGTATCCGGCGTGTTCTTCGCCTTCTACTACAACAACCTCTTCCCTGAGCAGATCTTCCACATCAGCCGCTCGATCGAAATCATCCTGGGCCCGATCATCGGCGGCATTGGCACCCTGTTCGGGCCCATCCTCGGCGCTTTCGTGCTCACGGTGCTGGCGGACGGCATCACCGAGGGGCTCGCCTATTTCGGGGTCGAGGTGCCGGGCGTGAAACAGGTGTTTTACGGCTTCGTCCTCCTTGGCGTGGTCATGTTCCTGCCCAACGGCATCTGGCCCTCGCTGGCGAAAAAACTCGGCGTGGCCAAGTGAACGCCCTGCTCGAAGTCCACTCGATCGCCAAGTCCTTTCGCGGACTTAAGGCGGTATCGAACGCGAGCCTGGAAGTCCCGCAGGGCGGCATCGTTGCCTTGATCGGTCCCAATGGCGCCGGCAAGACGACCTGTTTCAACATGATTGCCGGGGTCTTTGCGCCGGACACCGGTGAGATCCTGTTTGACGGCCGGCGCATCGACGGCCAGCGGCCGGACCAGGTCTGCGTCGCAGGCATCGGCCGCACGTTCCAGATCGTGAAGCCTTTTGCCGGCCTTTCCGTCCTCGACAACGTCATCGTGGGCGCTTTCAACCGCACGAGGCATCTTTCCGAGGCGCGCAGGATCGCCTCCGACATCCTCGAAAAGCTCGGCCTCGGCCCCAAGCGCGACCTGCCCGCCTCCTCGCTCACCCTGCCCGACCGCAAACGGCTCGAGGTTGCACGCGCACTGGCCACCGGACCGAAGCTGCTGCTGCTCGATGAAGTCATGGCTGGCCTGCGTCCTACCGAGTGCGACCAGATGGTCGAGGTGTTTCGCGAGCTCAACGTCCGCGACGGCCTGACCATCCTGCTGATCGAACATGTCATGCGTGCCGTGATGGCGCTTGCACAACACATCGTAGTACTGCATCACGGGGAAATCATTGCTCGCGGCACTCCGCAGGAGGTCGTGCGCGACAAAGCAGTCCTCGAGTGCTACCTGGGGGAGGAGACCGAGGTATGAGCGCCTTCCTCGAGATCGAGAACCTCGACCTTTATTACGGCGACGCGCAGGCGTTGTCCGAGGTATCGCTGTCGGTCGATGAGGGAAAAATCGTCGCCATCGTCGGGGCCAATGGCGCAGGAAAATCATCGCTGATCCGGACGATCGCCGGAATCGAGAAGCCTCGCGGCGGGAAGGTGCGCTTCAAGGGGCAGGACATCACCGGGTTCGAGTCGTATGCCACCTGCAACCTCGGCATCGGGCAGGTGGCCGAGGGCCGGCAGATCTTCCCTTCGCTATCGGTGCTTGAAAACCTCGAGATGGGCGCCCAGCTGCCGCGTGCAAAGTTCAAGGCTCGCGAGGCCATGGAAGAGGTCTTTGCACTGTTTCCCCGCCTCGCCGAGCGCCGGGAGCAGCTGGCCGGCACCATGTCCGGGGGCGAGCAGCAGATGCTCGCCATCGGGCGCTGCCTGATGGGGCAGCCGGAACTCATCATGTTCGACGAGCCCTCCCTCGGCCTGGCGCCGACCATCGTGCAGGAGGTATTCCAGATCATCCGCACGCTGAACGCCCGTGGCATGACGATCCTCCTTGTCGAGCAGAACGTGGCCGTGTCGCTGAAGATCTCCGCCAGCGCCTACGTGCTCGAAAACGGCCAGATCGTCATGTCAGGCAGCGGGGAGTCGCTGCTGCATGATGACCGCGTGCGGCAGGCTTACCTGGGAATGTAGACGCTATGGAATACTCCTGAAACGCGATGAACCCTCATTTCCCCATGGAGAAATGCATGCACAGCGCAATCCGTAGCTGGTTACTCCTGTCCGCGCTGCTGTGGTGTGCCCAAGCTGCGGGGCAATCCGATTTCCCCTTACGCCAGGTCAGGATCATCACCCCCTTTGCCCCCGGCGGTGCGATCGACGTACTCACCCGGACCATTGGCGAACGCCTCTCGGTGCGCTTCGGCCAACCGGTCGTGGTCGAAGCCATTCCCGGTGCCAGCACGATCATCGGCACCCAGGCCCTGCTGAAGGCGCCTGCCGACGGCCATACCTTCATGATCACCACCATGTCCACGGCGGTCAACAACCCGGTCATGTACCAGAAATTGCCGTACGACCCGTCCAAGGACCTTGCCCCGATCACTCAGCTTTCCTACGGCAGCGTATTGCTGGTGGCGCCCGGCAACGCGCCCTACAAGGACGTGAAGGGATTCGTCGAGTGGGCCAAGGCACAGAACCGGCAGATCAGCTACGGCTCCTGGGGCATCGGCACTTCCGGTCACTTGTACGGGCAGATCCTCAAGCGCGACTACGGCGTCAACCTGAACCACGTACCGTACAAAGGGGACGTATCCGCCATCGTGGACGTCCGGAACGGCAACCTTGACCTCACGTTTGCCAGTCCCACCAGCGCGAAGCCCCAGCTTTCCGGCGGGCAGATCAAGGCGCTGGGGATGACCGGCCCGAGGCGATCCGATGCCCTGCCCGACTTGCCCACCTTCAGCGAGCAAGGCGTGCCGGGCTTCGAATTGCCGGTCTGGGTGGGTGTGTACGCGCCCGCCGGCACTCCAAAACCGGCGATCGAGCGCATCCAGCGCGAACTCAAGGCCGTCGTCTCCGAGCCCGACATCGTGCGGCGCATGCTGGACCAGGGACAGGCGCCGATCGCCAACACGCCTGACGAATTCATCGCCAGCTTCAAGGTGGACTTCCCGAAGTGGGAGGCGCTGATCCGCGCTTCAGGCGCAAAAGCCGAATAATCAATGCAGACCGACTACCTCCAGCCGTTCCTCTTCGAGAACCTCGATATCCGCGGACGGCTGGTGTGCCTGTCGGGCAGTTGGGGTGAGATGCTCGAAGGCCGCAACTATCCGGCCCCGGTCATCGAGATCCTCGGGCAGACCACTGCGCTCGCGGTGTTGCTTGGCGCCAACCAGAAGGGCGGAGGCCGCGTGACGCTGCAGGTGCGCGGCAACGGCCCGGTCTCCCTGCTGGTCGCCGACTGCGCGACGCCCCTGAAAATCCGCGGCATGGCGCACCACGCTCCCGGTGCAGCAGGTACTGCACGCGAGTTGCTGGGGGACGGCAGGTTTGCGCTGACACTCGATGACGGCCGCAGCGAACAGCTCTACCAGAGCATCGTACCGCTCGAAGGCGACACGCTCTCCGATACCTTCTCGAGCTACCTCGCGCGATCCGAACAGGTGGAAGCCTTCCTGCTCCTGATGGCCGACGCTCGCGGCGCCTGCGGCCTGTTGCTGGAAAAGCTGCCCAAGGCCGACGAGCGCGACCCGGACGGCTGGAACCGCATGACGCAGTTCGCCGCGACGCTGACGCTGGCGGAGACGCTGGACACCCCGCCCTATGACCTGCTCACGCGGCTCTTCCCCGAGGAACTGCTGCGGGTCTACAAGCTGGAAGCGGTGCAGTACCACTGCCCCTATGACGTGGAAAAGGTCAAGGACATGCTGCGGAGCCTCGGTCGCGTGGAGGTGGACTCGATCCTGGCTGAGAAAGGCGAAGTGCTGATCAAGAACGAAATGTGCAACCACGAGTACCGCTTCGATGCGGATGCGGTCGCACAGATGTTTGCGGAGAAGGCAGCGTGAGCGCGGATACCGGAACCGCCTACGGCCTGCCAGCACCGGGCTGGCGCAAGGAACTCACCGACGTCGGTCCCGGCACACCGATGGGAGAGTTGCTGCGTCGCTACTGGCATCCGGTGGGCCTTGCCGCGGATGCCTGCGCCGTGCCACGAAAGATCCGTGCGCTGGGCGAGGATCTTGTCCTGTTTCGCGATGGCGAGGGCCGCGCAGGGCTCGTGTACCCGCATTGCGCGCATCGTGGCGCTTCGCTCTACTACGGCAAGACGGAAGCGAAGGGTATTCGCTGTTGCTATCACGGCTGGCTCTTCGATGTGCAGGGGCACTGCGTGGAACAGCCGTGCGAGCCGGAGGGCGGCCTGCGACGCGACAAGGTCCGCCAACCCTGGTACCCGGTCGAGGAGCGCTATGGCTTGGTGTTCGCCTACATGGGGCCGCCGGACAGCAAGCCCCTCCTCCCCAGCTATGAATGCCTCGAGGTGCTGGGCGATGGGGAATTCATCGACGCCGACGACTCGAGCATCGGTTCAGGTGGCGCCGCAATCGTGCCCTGCAACTGGCTGCAGCATTACGAGAACGTCGTCGACCCTTTCCATGTACCGATCCTGCATGGCTCCTTTTCCGGCGCGCAGTTCACCAGCCAGATGGCGAGCATGCCCGAGGTCGTGTTCGAGGCCACCGGTCACGGCGTCAAGGTCACTTCGCGACGCACGATGGAGGACGGGCGGATCTTCCATCGCGTGACAGAGGCTGCAGTGCCTACGCTGAGGGTCGTCCCGAACCCGAGGGTTGGCCGGTACGGCATGGTGGAATCCATTGGCTGGGTCCTGCCCATCGACGACACGACCTACCGGATCTACACCGCCGGGCGCGTGACCGAAAAAGGGGGCATGACGAAATTCCGTTCCCGCTTCAACGGCAAGGCCTGGGTCGACCTCACCGAGGCCGAGCACCAGCAGTTTCCCGGGGATTTCGAGACCCAGGTCAGCCAGGGACTGGTCGCGCATCACTCCGAGGAGCACCTCACGAGCACGGACAAGGGCATCGCGCTGCTGCGGCGTTTCCTCTCCGAGCAACTCGAAGTCGTGGCCAAAGGGGGCAATCCAGCCGGCACCGGGTTCAGCGAGGACACCGCCTACGTCCGGTTCGAGGCCGGCAATTTCCTCCTCTAGCTAGCGGGGGCGGGCCAGCTTCGAACCCTGCCAGGCGGTATAAGCGCCGCGCTCGTACTGCGGGGGCACCTTGACCGCGAGGCCCAATTTCTCCGCGGCATGCCAGACCCATCGCGGGTTATCGAGGAATCCCCGCGCCAAAGCCACCATATCGGCCTTGCCCGAGGCCACGATCTCCTCCGCCTGGCCGGGGTCGGCGATCATGCCCACCGCGCGGACCTGCATCTCGGGGACGGCCTTCTTGACCGCCTCGGCGTGCGGCACCTGGTAATTCGGGCCGATGGTGTAGCGGGTCTGTCCCAGCAGCGCGCCGGTGGTAACGCACACGTAGTCGTAGCCGATCTTCTTCAGCGCTTTCGTCAGCGCGATCGTGTCCTCGATGGGCGTGCCGTTGTCCACCCAGTCGTGCGCCGAGATGCGGGCACCGAGGCAGCGTTCCCTGGGCCACACGTCGCGGACGGCGCTTGCCACTTCCAGCAAGGCGCGCATGCGATTCTCCGGGGAGCCGCCGTAACTGTCGGTGCGCTTGTTGGAGAGCGGGGAAAAGAACTGGTGCAGCAGGTAGCCATGCGCGGCATGCAACTCCACCGCGTCCAGTCCCAACCGGGCCGAACGCACAGCCGCTGCTGCAAAGGCATCGACGACCGCCTTGATCTCCGGCACGGAAAGCTCGCGCGGGGTATGCCACCCGGGGCGCGTGTCGCAGGGCAGCGCTGACGGCGCGACGGTCTGCCAGGGATTCTCAAGCGGCCCGAGCGCCGTGCGTCCCTCCCAGGGGACCTGGGTGGAGCCCTTGCGTCCGGCGTGTCCCAGCTGGATACCTATCGGGTTCTTGGTCAGGCGCCTGCAGAAGTCGAGGACGCGCTTCATCGCAGCCTCGGTCTCGTCGTCATATAGACCGACGCAGCGGTGGCTGATGCGCCCCTCCCGCGTGACCGCCGTGGCCTCGATCACGAGCAAACCCGCCCCCGTGATCGCCATGCTGGCGAGGTGCGCCAGGTGCCAGTCGCCCATGCAACCGTCGTGCGCGGAGTACTGGCACATCGGTGCGACAACGATGCGATTGGGCAGCGTGATGCCGCCGAGCTGGATCGGGCTGAAGAGTTTGCTCATGGGTTCAGTGTGGGTGGTGATGAGGGTGTCCGCCCGCGAGCTGGATCTCGCGGTGATGGCGCGCGTCGTCGGCAATGGCTTCGGCCAGCGAGGCCAGTTGCACGGCATCAGCCAGCCCGCGTTCGAGGGTGATCGCCTCAAGTGCCGAGACCCAGTGCAAGTAGTAGGTGTCGCCGAGATCGGGGTCGCCGCAGGACTGTGCCCGCACAATGGCCGCAGACAAGGCCTCAGCCCATTGCGGCCAGGTGAATACGCCGCGTCGATGCAGTTCGATGACTAGTGCGAATACCTGCGCCTCCCAGGGCGCCTTGAATACGGGCCCCTCCGCGTCGCGCGGGATCGGGCGAAGGTCCGCACCGAGTTCAGGCAGGCTCAAGATAGTCATCCCAGAGGTCGATCCGCACAGTGTCCGGCCCGGGGCGCCCCCAAAGCTCGCCGGCGGTGAATCGCACGTTGTAGCAGTGCTGGGGACGCTTGCCTTCGCCCATCGCGTGGGTATCGGGAAAGACATAGACGCCGTGATCGATCTCCACGGTGCCGGTACGGCCGCGGCAATAGCGCGGCATGCGGGTGTGCCCGGCGGGATGGAGGTTCTTCACCTTGACCCGCTGGCCGACTGAAAATTTCGGCGGGATCGTCTCATTCACGGCGGCGCTCGTTCCCAGGGCGAGCAGTTCCCGCGCCCGCTGCGGTCCAGGCGGAGTCAGTGACGTGTCGCAGGCTCCAGCAGGTTTGCCCGTGCGCCTCTCCTCCTCCGTCACCAGCCCTCGGTCTACCACCAGCTTCTCCAGCGCCTTGAACCACAGCGTGTAGTAGCTCGAGGTGTAGTACTCGGCGGGAGAGCGGTTCTCCCGGTAAAAGCGGGACATGTCGATGTTCCAGCGACCGAGGAACCCCAATGCCAGTGTGAGCGAGAAGGCCCCCTTCTCCCATTCTGCATGGAACAGCGGTTCGCCCGGTTCCTGCACCACGGGCCCGAACCCCTGCACGCCGCCGAGGTCCTGGCCGCCGTTCATGCCGGCGCCGAAACCTTGGCCACACCGATCATCGAATCGCGCGTGACCAATGCGGCCAACTGCTCCGCATCCCATCCTTGGGTGCCGGCCGGTTGCTCGGGGATGACGAGGTAGCGCAGCTCCGCCGTCGAATCCCATACCCGTACTTCGACCTTCTCATCGAGCGAAACCCCGAATTCCGAGAGGACGCCACGCGGGTCCGACACTGCACGCGAGCGATAAGGCGCCGACTTGTACCAGGTGGGCGGCAGGCCGAGGACGCTCCACGGATAGCAGGAGCACAAGGTGCACACGACCATGTTATGCACGGCCGGCGAATTCTCGACCGCAATCATGTGCTCGCCCTGACGGCCGGTGTATCCCAGGGAGGCAATCGCAGAACTGGCGTCCTTCATCAGCCAGGCCCTGTATTCCGGGTCCGTCCACGCTCGCGCCACGACCTGCGCGCCGTTCCGCGGGCCTACCCGGTGCTCGTAGGTCTCGACCACGGCGTCAAGCGTGGCCGGGTCGACGAGTCCCTTGTCCACCATCAGCTTCTCCAGCGCCTTTACGCGAAAGCTGATTGCATCCTGCGCATCGTGCCCATGGTCATGGCCATGATCGTGCCCATGATCATGGTCGTGTCCCATCAGGCCACCCACTCCGACACCGGCGCCTTGGCCTCGTGCAACGGCTGGCACAGGACGTCGACCAGCGTCGGCCCAGGATGCGCCAGTGCCTGCTTGAACGCCTTGCCGAGCTCAGCCGGGTCGCTCACGCGCCAGCTCTTCACGCCATAGGCCTCGGCAACAGCGGCGTGGTTGGTGGTACTGAAATCGACCGCGAAATAACGCTGGTTGAAGCCGGTCTTCTGACCGGCCTTGATCCAGCCGTAGACGCTGTTCGAGATCACCACGAAGGTGATCGGCAGCTTCAGGCGCGCAATGGTTTCGAGCTCGCCCACAGTGAACCCGAAGCTGCCGTCGCCCATGACCGAAACGCACTTGACGCCTGGGCGGCCAAAGTGCGCGCCGACCGAGGCGGCCATCGAATAGCCGAGCGCGCCGTGTGCGCGGTTGGAGAACAGGCGCCGCCCTGTGCCTCGAACCGGGAAGTACGCGGACAGGTAAGGGCACGGCGTTCCGGGATCCGCGACAATGATTGCGTCGTGATCCAGCGCCTTGGCAAGCTCGGACACCACTCGCTCAGGCTTGATGGGTTGGTCGTTGGACGCGGCGAGCTGGTCGAACTTGGCAAACTTCTCGCGCCGCGCCTTGTCGATCGCCTTCGCATCTAGAGGACGCTTCAGCGGCGACGGTCCCGAGGATAATTCCTGCACCAGCGCCTGGAGCGCAAGCCTGGCGTCTCCAACCAGCGGGACATCCACCCTGTAGTTCGTCCCAACGACTGCCGGGTCCACGTCGATGTGGATCACCTTGACCTTGCCCGGGGCGGGATAGCGCCAACGCTCGGTGGTCACGGAGCCGGCGCGGCACCCGACGAAGATCACCAGGTCGGCGGAATTCACGATCGAGCGAGTCTCCGGCGTGCCGCCGTTCGACCCCACCACCCCGACCGCCAACGGATGATCCTCGCCAATGGAGCCTTGGCCGCTGATGGTCGTGGCCACCGGCGCCGACAGGCACTCGGCCAGTTCGATGAGGTCGGCCTCGCCGCCGGAAATCACCACACCACCGCCACAGATGAAGACAGGACGTGTAGCGGTGCGCAGCATCTTGGCTGCAAGCTCGATGTAAAAGGGATCCGGCGCCGTCCGCCGCGCAGGATACTGGCCCAGGCTGGGGTCGCCCCAGACGTCTTGCGCTTCCACGGCGCCGCTCTGGACGTCATAGGGCAGCGCAATGTGCGCGGCGCCGGGGCGCCCGGTCGTCATGTTGTTGAACGCCGCACGGAATACGCGCGGGATGTCGGCCGCGCGATTGAGCACGGCGTTCCACTTTGTCAGCGGCTTCATCAGCGCGCCCTGGTCGAGCTCGGTCAGGGTGTACTTGCCGCGCGATGAAACGGAGATGTCGCTCGTGATCGCCAGCACCGGGACCGAAGACTCATTGGCCTCCACAAGACCCGGCAGGATGTAGGTTGCGCCGCCGCCCGAGGGCCCTTCGCAGACGCCCACTTTCCCGGAGACACGCGCATACCCGTCGGCCATGTAAGCGGCCGAGCGCTCATCGCGGGTCAGGACATGCTTCATGCCGTGCGGCAGACGCGCAAGGGCGTCGTAGAACGGCAAGCTGGTATCGCCGCACAGGCCGAAGATGTATTCCACGCCGTGGGCCTTGAGCATTTCGACGGTGGCTTCACCGCCGGTCATCGTGTCGCTGGTCACTTTGGTATCGAGTCGTTTGTTCATAGGCTGAGATTGTGTACATTACGCGCTCCTGAGGCAAGGCAATATGGCGAACCAGACTCCCGTACTTTCCATCCCCGAGCGGCAAAACCCGGCGCCCGGCACGCTCAACATCGACCACATAGCGCACTTCGTGCCCGACATAGGGTCGGCGTCCGAGGTGCTGGCGCAACTGGGCTTCCTGCTGACTCCGTTCTCGATGCAGACAACGCGCAGCGAAGCCGGAGAGTCGATCCCGGCCGGCGCCGGTAATCGCTGTGCGATGCTGGAAGGCGGTTACCTCGAGTTCCTCACACCCACCGGCGACACGCCCGTCGGGCTGCAAATCAGCGCTGCCATCGCGAAGTACACGGGCCAGCACCTGATCGCGTTCGGCACCCCCGCCGCCGAAGAGGACCATGCGCGCCTTGCGCGGCACGGCTACTCGCCCCTGCCCCTCGTCAACCTGCAACGCGAAGTGGACGTGGCGGGTGAACAGCGCATGGCGCGCTTTTCGGTCGTCCGCGTTGCCCCGGAGACGATGCCCGAAGGGCGCGTCCAGTTCGTCCAGCAGCTCACTCCGGAATGCCTGTGGCAGCCCCAATACCTCGGGCATCCCAACGGGGTGACCGGCCTGCTCGCGACGTTTGTAGTGGCCGAGGAACCGGCCAAAGTGGCCGCCCGATATGCGGAATTCTCCGGCCTGCTGCCGCAGCGAATCCAGGGATTCGTGCGCCTCTCCACCTCGCGCGGCGACGTGCTCGTTGGAAGTGACACAGCATGTCGCACGCTCTTCGGGGGAGAACCGCCCGCCGCGCCCGCGATGGCCGGGTATGCGCTGGCCTGCAAGGATCCAAAAGGGCTGTGCTCAAGGCTGGTCGCCTTGGGCTGCTCGGTGAGCGAGCCATCGCCTGACTTGTATGCGGCAAGCCTCCCGCCGCAGATCGGCGGGGCCTGGCTGTTCGGCACCGAGAGTGCCTACAAGGACTGGCTGATGCCGGGGTGCGGCTAGACGCTCGCATGGCCGCAGTTTCGGGCAGTTTCGGGGACAGACCCTCTATCGGCCCGGATCCGCGGACACTTAGCCCAGCAGGAGCGCCGCCCCTTTTTCCGCGATCATGATTGTCGCTGCATTGGTATTGGCCGAAGTGACGGTGGGCATGACAGAGGCGTCGATGACCCGCAGGCGCTCGACATTGCGCACGCGCAGTTGCGGATCGACGACCGACTGCGCGTCACCGCCCATCCGGCAGGTGCCGGTTGCGTGGAAGACCGTACCGCCTTTCGAACGTGCGAACTCCCACAGGTCGGCGCGCGTGGCTTTTTCCGGGCCGGGCATCGTCTCCAGGTCCCAGAGGTCGCGAAATGCCGGTTGCCGGTAGATCTCCCTCAGCATTTCCAGGCCGGACACGATGACCTCCCGGTCATGCGGATCGGAAAAGTAGCGCGGCTCGATTTTCGGCGGCTGGAAGGGATCGGTGGATCGGATCGACACCCGGCCGCGGGATAGCGGCCGGCACTGCGCCGCCGAAGCGCTGAAGCCGGAATAGGTGTGCAAAGGGTCGCCTGGCTTATCGACCGACAGCGGCATCACGTTGAATTGGACATCCGCTCGCGCATCGCGCGCCTGAGGGGAGCGACCGAAGCCGCCGACCTGTCCTGCGCCAACAGTCAACGGCCCGCGATTCTGCAGCAGCCACTGCAGCCCCATCTTTGCCAATTCGTACGGGTTGCGCACCTGATCGTTCAGCGACATTTTCTTCTTCAGGCGCAGGATCACCCGCGCCTGGTAATGGTCCTGCAGGTTTTCGCCCACGTCCGGCGCGTCGGCGACCACGGGGATGCCGTTCGCCTTCAGCAGGTCCGCGGGACCGATGCCCGAAAGCTGCAGCAATTGCGGGGACTGCAGTGCACCGGCCGAGAGGATGACCTCGCGCTCCGCGCGAGCCGTTTTGGTGGTCCCCTGTTCCGTCCACTCCACGCCAGTAGCGGTCGAGCCTTCAAACAATATCCGGGTGGCGTGCGCGTGCACCCTGACCGTGAGGTTGGATCGACCTTGCGCGGGACGCAGGAAACAGCGTGCCGTCGACTGCCGCCATCCATCTTTCATCGACAGCTGGTATGCCCCGACGCCGGAGTCGCTGGCGCCATTGAAATCCGGGTTGAAGGCCAACCCGAACTGCTGGGCCGCTTCGAGCCAGGTATTGCAGTAGGGATGGTCGTTCTGCAGGTCGGACACCCCGAGCTCTCCCGAGGCGCCATGGTATTCACTCTCGCCCCCGGCATAGTTCTCCGAGCGCTTGAAATAGGGGAGCACCGACGGATAGTCCCAGCCCTGAGCGCCGGCCCTGACCCAGTCGGCATAGTCCTCGCGCTGCCCGCGGATGTAGATCAGTCCGTTGATCGATGACGAGCCGCCCAGCACCCGGCCGCGCGGCCAGACCACGTTGCGGCCGGCGGTCCCTTCGTTGGGCTCGGTATTGAACTGCCAGGTGTAGCGTGGGTCGACCATGGTCTTGAAATAGCCGACCGGCAGGTGGATCCAGAAATTGCGATCCGGCCCTCCTGCCTCGAGCAGCAACACGGAATGGCCCGCGCCCGTGAGCCGGTTGGCGAGGAGGCACCCCGCCGAACCGGCGCCGACGACGATGTAGTCGAAGACGGGGGACGTCACGTCGTTGCTCAGCGGGTTGCCTTGATCTTCAGCGCCGCTTCCAGCAGCGACCTCGGGGCGAGCAGGTCCTGGGGGTTGGCCGGCATCTGCTTGATCGCCTCCGCTTCGACCGCGATGCGCGCCTGTTGTTCGACCTGCGCGACCAGTCCGGTCTTGCTGACGAACGAAAGCGGCGAGTCGGCCGAGAGCAGTGTCTGCAGCGTTGTGGGCGGCTGTGCCTTTAAGAGCTGTTCGGCTGCGGCACGATCGATTCCATTCGCCTTGCCGATGGCCGCATAGACCACCTCCGCGTCAGCACCCCCTTTGGCCAGGGCGTCACGCATCTCGATGTTCGCCTGGTTCAGGGCGGCAACGTATCGCGCAGCCACTTCGGGCTTGGAAGCGAGGAACTCTTTTGTCATGGTCCAGATGGAGCTCGAAGGAAACCCGACGTCCACGGCGCGCTGGACGAGCTTTGCTCCGGAGCCTTCAAGCCGGGCGCCCCATACGTCCCAGACGTAGTACCCGTCGATCTGGTTGCGCTGGTAGGCCGGAACCGCAACCGGCGGCGCAAGCACGACCATGTTCACATCGGACGGCTTCATGCCCGCCTTCGCCAGCGACCAGCGCAAGGCGTAATCGGCTTGCGAATTCTTGGCAATGCCGATGTTCTTGCCCTTCCAGGTCTTCGGGTCGGCAGTCATCCCGGAGGCGGGATTGGCATACAGGCCGAGCTTGGTCGTGCTCGCATCGGCATAGATGACGCGCAGGTTGATGCCGATCGAGTTGGCCACGATCATTGCAGAGGGCGCCATCGTGGCGGTCTGGACTTCGCCGCTGCCGAGCATCGGGAGCAGCGCCGCGCCGTTTGCGCCTTCGATCATGTCGATCTTCAGGCCGAACCGGCGCCAGAGGCCGACTTGCTGCGCGTACGCAAAATCCCAGGAGGCCCCCGGGCCCCAGGCGAGCTTCACAACCTCCAGGGCGCCATCGGCCGCGAACGCGGCCCCCGCAAGCGCGAGCGAACCCGCAGTCGCCATTCCGGTGGCCAGCACCCGGGCGGCTTTCAATATTTTTGCCTTCACCATCATGATGTTGTTCTCCTCCATTGTTGTTCAGGCAGGAACGAGCCGTTCCAGCTGGTCGATCAATTCGTGCTTCAGTTGCGTGAATTCCGGGCGCAATACGACATCCCGGTAGTCTTCCCGTCCGCCAAACGGCACTTCGACATGCCGGAGAATGCGCCCCGGGGAGGCGGACATCAGGAACACGTGGTCGGAAATCAGCAGCGCCTCTTCCACATCGTGCGTAATGAACAGCACCGTGCGCAGGCCTTCGGACTTCACCACGTGCTTGAGGAGTTGCTGCATCGACAACCGGGTCTGCGCGTCCAGCGCGGCGAACGGCTCGTCCATCAGCAGCACCGGGCTCTCGGCGATCAGCAGGCGCGCAAGCGCCGCCCTGGACTGCATGCCGCCTGACATTTCATGCGGATGCAAATCGCGCGCATCCCGCAGGCCGACGCTGTCCAGGTAGTGCATGACCGCCTCAGCGAGTTCCGCCGAGGATCGCTCGCGACCCAGTCCATGCCCGTACCGGCATGGGAAGGCGACGTTGTTGAACACTGTCATCCACGGCAGGAGCGTGGGCCGCTGGAACATGAAGCCACGGTCCGGCCCGGGCTCGGTCACCGGACGGCCTGCCACGAGCACCCGTCCCGTGGTCGGCATAGTGAAGCCCGCGACCATGTTGAGGATCGTCGTCTTGCCGCAGCCCGTGGGGCCGATCACCGTTGCCGTCTCCCCGGCTTTCACGCTGAACGAGACGGCGTCGAGCGCCAGCCGGCCACCGCCCCGCGTGTCGAAGGACTTCGACACCGAATCGAGGGTGATCTGCGCGCTGCCAGCTGCGTTGTCGTCGCTCATCGCCCCACCCAGTGCAGCATTCGCCGCTCGATCATCAGGAAGACAATGTCGATGCTCACCCCGACGAGGCCGATCAACGCCACACCGACGTAGACCTTGTTGATCGCATAGACCTGCGAGGCGCTCTGGATCAGGTATCCCAACCCGACCTGCGCGGCAATCAACTCCGAAGCGACAACCACCGCCCAGCTCAGCGCCATCGCAGTGCGCAGGCTGACGAAGATTTCGGGCAGCGCCGAAGGCAGCACGATCCGGAACAGGGTGGAGAAGGTAGACAGGTGGTAGGTGCGGCCCAGCCGGAAATAGTCGTTCGGCACCGAGCGCACCCCGCTCACCGAGCCGAGCAGCACATACAGAAAAGCAGTCATGAAGATCACGAACACCTTGGCAAACTCCCCTATGCCGAACCAGATCACCACGATCGGGATGAAGGCCAGCGCAGGGATCGGCCGCAGGAACCCGAAGATCGGCAGGAGGAACGCGCCTGCGCGTTTGTTGTAGCCGAGAACGATCCCGAGGGGAACGCCTATGCAGGCCGCGATGGCGAACCCCGTGGCCGTGCGAAAGAGGCTTGCGCGCACGTGGTCGAACAGGCCATGGCCGCCATACCCTTTCTGCCCCAGTTCAATTGCAGCGGCGGCAATTCCGGAAGGCGTCCCCAGGAACTCCGCTCGCACCCCGGGCACGATGCCGAGCGGGATCAGGTACTCCCAGACCAGGAGTGCCAGCGCCACCACGGACAACGGCGGGAGCGCCTGCCAGGCGAAACGCCTTGCGGTGCCCGGCCAAGCGGCTGCACTTGCGCTCAAATGCTCTCCTCCCGGAAACGATGCCCTGCGGACCACGCAGGCCCGCAACAAATCTAATGTACCATACATAGGATGTTTGCCCTTCCATCGCGTCCGTAGCTTTCCAGGCGGAGATATATTTGTGAGCACCCTGTTCGCCAAGAGCCCCGTTCCGCGCTATGCCCAGCTCGCCGACCTGCTGCGCCAAAGGATTGCGCGTGGTGTCTGGGCCAAGGGACAGAAACTGCCGTCCCTCGAGGAACTGGTGCAGGAGTTTGATGTTGCGCGGGTGACAGTACGGCAGGCGGTGGAGTTGCTGGCACGCGACGGCCTGCTCTCCCCGCAGGCGGGCCGAGGCACGTTCGTGACCGCAGTCCCCGAGCAGGACCGCAGGCTCAGGCTGGAAACATCCCTCCGCGCCCTGGCCGACGTCTATCGGAACGACAAGCCGAAACTCACCCTAATCGAAGAGGCATCGGCCAAACCGCCGCTGCAGGAGTCCGATGGCATCGCAGCGCCGCGCTACCGATTCATGCGCCGCGTCCACTCCACCGGCAATGCGGCCTACTGCCTGATCTCGCTGTACCTCGACGACAGGGTGTTCAGGATGGCGCCTTCCCGGTTCCGCAAGGAAACCGCGATCCCGGTCCTGCTGGAATTGCCCAAGGTGAAGATTGCGAGCGCACGGCAGGCAGTGACCATCTCCACTGCAGACGTCGAAGCCGCAGAGCACCTTGGCATTCCGCTCTACTCCCCCGTCGCCCTGGTGCGGCGGGTATTCACCAGCACGGACGGAACCGTGCTCTATCTCGCGGAAGTGACCTATCGCGGTGACTACATCCGTTTCGAGATGGACCTACGCACCTAGCAACCAAAAGGGGATGCCATGCAGCCGCTCAACGCCGCTGAAATAGAACGCTACCGGCAGGACGGGATCGTCGCGCCGAAAACCGGCCTGAGCCCGGCAACGGTGGCCGAATTGCGTGCGAAGCTGGAGAGCTTCCTCGTGGAGCAGAAGATCACGGACGCAGATTACGTCCCCGACATCATCGAACGCGATCCGACCTGGATGAAGTACGCGGTGATGCCCGAGATCCTGGATGCGGTAGCCCAGCTGATCGGCGAAGACATCATCATCTGGGGCTCGGCGCTCTTCTGCAAGGCGGGCAAGGGCGGCAAGGCCACGCCCTGGCACCAGGACGGGCACTACTGGCCGATCCGCCCGCTCGAAACGGTCACCGCCTGGATCGCGATCGACAACGTCAACGCGGAAAACAGCTGCCTGCGGGTCATCCCGGGCACCCACCGCGACCGGGTCAGCTACTCCCACGACATCGACAACAGCGACAAGATCATCCTCAACCAGGTCCTGAAACCGGAGCACCTGCAAAGTGCGCCCCCGCGGGACATCGAGCTCGAGCCTGGGCACTTCTCGATCCACGACGTGTACCTGATCCACGGTGCCGAGCCGAACAACTCCGGAAAACGCCGGGCCGGCATGGTGTTCAGGTACATGCCGGCCACCTCGCATTTCGACCGCGAGCTGGCGGCGCAGCAGGTCCGCGACATGGGCGTACTCGACCTGACCAAGCGGAAATTGCACCTCGTGCGCGGCGTCGACCGCTCCGGCCGGAACGACATCTACCGCGGCGCCTGACGAACATCCATGGCAAATATCGCCTTCTTCGGCCTGGTTGCGATGGGCAAGCCCATCGCAACCAACCTCCTCGCGGCCGGCAACCGCCTCTCGGTCTACGACCTGTCGCAAGCGCGCGACTGCGATTCAAAGACCTCAAGCTGGCCCAGGGACGCATCGACGAGGACTGGACTGCGCTGCTCTACATCCTCGAAAAGATGAACGCTGGCGTCAACCCTTGATCGTATCCATATAGAGCTTGGCATCAAAGTAGGTCGAAGCCGGCACCGGATTGGCGATATTGCCGAAGCGCACGAAGAAATCGGTCACCTGCTGCTGCCAGCGCGTCGCGGTGCCGTCGGCGTAGAGTTTCCTCCACTCCGCGGAAGAGTAGTAGCGCGACGCCTTGAACTGCTCCTGCATGTCGCCCAGCGGAACCTGCGGGTAGTTGTTCTTCTGGATGATCGGCAGGATCTCGGCCGAGTTCTTCATGAGGTCGTCATTGGAGGCCGCCCAGCCGCGCACCACGCGCGCGCAGATGTCGCGGTTCTTCTCGTAGTAGTCGCTGCGCGCCGCCCAGCCGCCGACGATGGCCGCCTTGGGGAAGTACGCCGATGCATCGACCAGCATCTTCGCGCCGGGAACCTTGTCGCGCACGGTGATGTTGAACGGCACCCACAGGGCCACTGCCGGCACTGCGCCCGAAATGAACGACGCCACCGCGGTAGGCATGCCCTGGTTCACCAGCTCGATGTCCTTGACCGGATCGATGTTGTTGGCGCGCAGCGCCGTATCCAGGAATACGTGTGCCGTTGTGCCGGCCGTGGTCGAGATCTTCTTGCCCTTGAGGTCGGCCCAGGACTTGATCCCCATGTCCTCGCGCACCCACAGCTGCGCAGTGGCGAACTCGACGTTGTTCAACAGGAACACCTTGCCCTGCCCGCGCGCCGGGAAGTTAGACAGCACCGCGCCGGTGGAGAGCATGTCGAGGCTCCCGCCGATCATGGCGTTGAACAGTTCCAGCCCGGTGCTGAACATGGTGGTCTCGAGTTCGAGGTTTTCCTTGGCCCAGTGCCCGCGGTGCACGCCGGTCCAGATCTGGCCGTTCACGGCCAGCGTGTTCACGTATCCCACGCGCAGCTTGGTGCGCTGCTGGGCGATGGCCGGGAACCCGGCGGCCGAGAGCGTCGCTGCTGCGCCAGCGGTCTTCAGGAACTTCCTGCGGTCGATGCTGTTCTGCTTTGTGCTCATTTTTTCTCCTCCGGATTAACCAAGATTGCGTGCTGAGTTTCCTGCGGCCTGCTGTTGCTGTGCTGCATATTCTTTCATGACCAGGTCACGGATGTGCGAGCGCAGCTCGCCGAACTCGGGCCGCTCGTGCAGGCCTTCATCACGAGGGTAGGCGAACGGCACGTCGATCACTGTGCGGATGCGTGACGGCCGCGCGGTCACCACGATGATCTTCGAGGACAGGTAGATCGCCTCTTCCACCGAGTGCGTGATCAACATCACGGTCTTCCCCTCGGCCGCGAGGACCTCGAGCAGCAGGTCCTGCATGTTCGAGCGGGTCTGCGCGTCGAGCGCGCCGAACGGCTCGTCCATCAGCAGGAACTGCGGCTTCACGGCATAGGCGCGCGCGATCGCCAGCCGCTGGCGCATGCCGCCGGACAGGGTCTTCGGGAACGCCTTGGCAAAATCGGTGAGCCCCATCAGACCCATGTAGCGGCGCACGACGTCCTTCTTTTCGGCCTCCGGCTGGCGGTTGGCCGCAAGATTGAGCCCGAAGGCGATGTTCTGCTCCACCGTGAGCCACGGAAACACCCCGTACTCCTGGAAGATCACCCCGCGCTCGGGTCCCGGCCCGCCGATGGGCTTGCCGTCCAGCGTCACGCTGCCCCCGGTCGGCTGCACGAAGCCGGCCACGATATTCATCATGGTGGTCTTGCCGCAGCCCGAGGGGCCGATGATGGAGACGAACTCCTGGTCGGCGATGGAGAACGACACGTCCTCGACAACCTTGAGCGGACCGTGGGCGGTCTCGAACGCCACCGAGACATGGTCGAAAGCGATCCGCTGTGCAGCGCTTGTGCTCATGCGCCTATCCTGTCCTGCCAGGCCACCATCCGGCGGCTCGCCGCGCGCAGGCCGAGGTCCATCGCGAGCGCAATGAACCCGATGCAGATGATGCCGACATAGATGATGTCCAACTGGAAGAACGAGCCGGCGTTCTGGATCAGCGCGCCCAGGCCCTGCTGCGCCGCGACCAGCTCCGAGGCCACCAGCGTCGCCCAGGCCACGCCCAGGGATACGCGCAGCGCAGTGAGGATGTGCGGCACGGCCAGGGGCACGATCACCTTGCGGAAGATCTCCAGGTCGGTCGCGCCCAGCGTGCGCGCCACGCGCACGAAGATCGGGCTGATCTGTGCTATGCCTTCGTACATGACGATCACGCCGGCAAAGAAGGCGGCATAGAACAGGATGATCACCTTGGCCGGCTCGCCGATGCCGAAATACACGACCACCAGCGGAATCAGCGCGATCGGCGGCAGCGCGCGGAAGAAATTGATCAGCGGGTCGACGAAGCTGCGCACTTCCCGATACCAGCCGAGCACGAATCCGACCGGCACGGCCAGCATCGTACCCAGCGCGACGCCAAGGAACACGCGCTGCGTGGACATCCAGATGTCGACGGGCAGCCGTCCGCTGGTCAGCAGTTCCCAGAACCGTGCAGCCACCTGGTGCGGTGTCGGCATGAGGGACGCGTTGACCAGGCCCGAGAGCGCGATCGCGTACCAGCCCAGCACCAGTATCAGCCAGGGGGACAGGATCAACACGGCTCTACGCAAGTGGCAGTCTCCAGAGTCTCGTTCTTGTAGTTGTAGGGGCGAGCGGCCAAAGGTACTATGAATGGAACCTTTAGCACAATCGCGGCACTTTTACACCGGACCATGACCCTGAAACTCTCCCGCGTCGAAACCTTCGTTTTTCGCGCCCCCATCGACACCCCCGTGCAGACCTCCTTCGGCCTCATGCGCGACCGCCCCGCGGTATTCGTCCGCATCACCGACGCTGAAGGCGCCGAAGGCTGGGGCGAGGTCTGGTGCAACTTCCCGACGGTGGGCGCCGAGCATCGCGCGCGGCTCGTCGACTCGGTGTTCGCCCCGCTCCTCGTCGGCAAGACTTTCGCCTCCCCCGAGATGGCTTACCTCGCGCTGTCCTCGCAGACCGAGGTGCTGGCGATCCAGGCCGCCGAACCCGGGCCCATCGCCCAGTGCGTGGCCGGGCTCGACATCGCCCTGTGGGACCTGCACGCGAAGCGCCTCGGGCAGCCCTTGTGGAAACTCCTGGGCGGAAAATCGCCGGCCATTCGCGTGTATGCCAGCGGCCTCAATCCCACGGCCCCGGAAAAGCTCGCGGCCGAACGCCTCGCGGAGGGCTATCGGGCCTTCAAGCTCAAGATCGGTTTCGGACGCGATCGCGACCGCGCCAACCTCCAGGCCCTGCGCGGCGTCATCGGCGACCTTCCGCTGATGGTCGATGCCAACCAGGCCTGGGACCTGGAGACCGCCGCCGAAAACGCCCAGGCCTTGGAGGAATTCCAGCTTGGCTGGCTCGAGGAGCCGCTTCGCGCGGACCGCCCGTGGAGCGAATGGGAGTCCCTGGCCTCGAAGACATCCATCAAACTGGCCGGCGGCGAAAACATGGCCTCCTTTGCCACCTTCGAGGCCGCGCTGGAGTCGCATGCCTTCGGTGTGCTCCAGCCGGACATTGCCAAATGGGGCGGCTTTACCGGCTGCCTGACCGTTGCAAGAAAGATCATTTCCCATCGCACGCGCTACTGCCCGCACTACCTGGGCGCGGGGATCGGCCTGCTTGCCTCGGCCCACCTGCTCGCGGCCGTCGGCGGCGACGGCATGCTCGAGGTCGACGCCAATCCCAACCCGCTGCGCTCGCTGACCTGTGGGTCGCTGGTCGGTGTAGATGAGGGATTTGCAAAGCTCACCGGCGACGCGGGGCTTGGCCTGTCCATGGACCTCGCCGCACTGCGTGGCTACGCCGTCAAACACTGAACCAGACAGGGCACCTACACCGATGAAAGAGACCGTCCCGGGCAAGCAGCCCAACATCCTGTTCGTGATGGCGGACCAACTGGCTGCAGCGGCCCTTCCTGTCTACGGCCACAAGGTCGTGCAGGCGCCCCATTTGTCGAAGCTCGCCGCGTCCGGCGTGGTTTTCGACAGCGCGTATTGCAATTTTCCCATCTGCGCGCCGTCCCGCGCGTCGATGCTGGCCGGGCGCCTGCCGCATTCGATCGATTCGTTCGACAACGCCTCCGAGTTTCCCGCCGCTACACCGACGATGGCGCATTACCTGCGGCACGCGGGGTATCGCACAATCCTCTGCGGCAAGATGCACTTCATCGGTCCCGACCAGCTGCACGGGTTCGAGGAACGCCTGACCACCGACATTTACCCGGCCGACTTCGGCTGGACCCCGGACTGGCTCAAGGGCCCGGACTACCGGCCCACCGGCGTAAGCATGCGTGCCGTGGTCGAAGCCGGACCGTGCGTGCGCAGCCTGCAGATCGATTACGACGACGAGGTCGAATACCACGGCGTGCAGAAGCTGTACGACCTCGCGCGCGCCCAGGAACAGCGCCCGTTCTTCATGACGATGTCCTTCACCCATCCGCACCCGCCCTTCGTGGCGCCCCAGGAGCACTGGGACCGCTACCGCCGCGAAGACATCGACCTGCCTCGCGTGGGCGAGATCGCCTACGAGGATCTCGACCCGCACAGCCAATGGCTGTACCACGCGCACGCCCAGGACCAGCACACCGTCACCGAGGAACACCTCCGGACTGTGCGCCACGCCTATTACGCGATGACCAGCTACGTGGACGACAAGGTTGGACGGATCATGAAGGTCCTCGAGGAGACGGGCCTTGCCGATGACACAGTTGTCATCTTCGGGGTGGACCATGGCGAGATGATGGGTGAGCGCGGCATGTGGTTCAAACAGACCTTCTACGAATGGTCCGCCCGTGTGCCGCTGATCGTCTCGCACCCGAAACGCTTCGCGCCCCGCCGGGTCGCCGCGCATGTCTCGCTCGTCGACCTGCTGCCCACGTTCATGGACTTCGCGCTCGGCGGCAGGCCGTTCGAACCGGTCGACCCTATTGACGGCCGAAGCCTCGTCCCATTGATGGACGGCACCGAACCCGACGGCGGCCGCACGGCGATCTCCGAATACAGTTCCGAAGGCGTCTGCGCCGCCTCACGCATGGTCCGCGAAGGACCGTGGAAATACGTCTACACCCGCGGCCTGCCACCCATGCTCTTCAACCTCGACGCCGACCCTGACGAACTCGACGACCTCGCCGGTCGTCCGGAGCATGCGGACGCCGAAGCCCGCTTGCATGCGAAAGCCATCGCCGGGTGGGATCCCGAGGAGATCCACGCAAGAATCCTCGCCAGCCAGAAGCGCCGCCTGTTTCTCGCCGGGGTTGCCAACAGTTCCGAGGCGTACCCGAACTGGGCCTACCAGCCTTTTGCCGACGCCTCGAAGCGCTATATTCGCGGCTCAGGAAGCGCCGGCCCCACCAATGCAAAGTCGAAGGCGCGCTTCCCCTACGTGCCTCCGGCACCACCCGATCGAAAACCCCAGCAATGAGACTACCCATGCGCCACCTGCGTTACGCTTTTGCCAGCCTGCTCCTCGCCACCTCAGCCAATGCGTACGCGCAAGGGTTCCCCTCCAAGCCCATCAAGGTGATCGTGCCCTACTCCGCCGGCGGCGTAGTGGACGTGATCGCGCGCGCGGTGGGCGATCGCATGACGCAGACCCTGGGGCAGCCCAGCGTGATCGAGAACCGCATCGGCGCAGCCGGCTCGATCGGCACTGAGGCCGTCGCGCGTTCCGCGCCGGACGGCTACACGCTGCTCGTGGCCAGCCCGTCGCATACCGCCAACATCAGCCTGTATTCCAAGCTGTCGTGGCATCCCATGACGAGCTTTGCCCCAGTGGCGATGGTCGGCGTGATCCCCAACGTGATCCTCGTCCACCCGTCGATACCGGTGAAAACGCTGGCCGAATTCGTTGCGTACGCCAAAGCCCGGCCCGGGCAGATCAACTACGGCTCGGCCGGCGCGGGCTCCTCGGTCCACCTCGCCGCCGAACTGCTCGAGCAGGTGGCACAGATCAAGATGGTCCACATTCCCTACAAGGGCCAGCCTGAGGCCGTGACGGCGCTGATCACGGGCGACGTTTCGATGATGCCGCTCACCATGTCTCTCGCCAAGGCGCGCATCCAGTCCGGCCAGGCCCGGCCGCTCGCGGTAACTACTGCAAAGCGCTCGGCGGCCCTGCCCGACCTGCCGACGGTAGCTGACAGCTACCCCGGCTACGAGGTCAGCACGTGGTTCGGCTACCTGGTGCCCGCCGGTACGCCGCCCGAGATCGTCAATCGGCTGAACGCCGAGGTCAACGCGGCCCTCAAGCACCCGGATGTCGAGAAGAAGCTCGGCGCGCTGGGCGCCGAGTTCGATCCCGGCACCCCGCAGGCCTTCGCGAAATTCCTGGAGTCGGACATGAACCGCTGGGCGAAGGTGATCAAGCAGGCCGGCATCAAGGCCGACTGAGCACCGCATGGGAAAGCCCTTCCTGCTGGCGCAGGTCAGCGACATGCACATCAAGGCGGCCGGGAAACTCTCGTACCGGATCGTGGACACCGCCGGGATGCTGCGCGCATGCATCCGGAACCTGATGTCCCTGAAGCAGAAGCCGGACGCCGTGGCTTTCACGGGAGACCTCGTGGATTTCGGCCGGGCGGACGAATACGCAGTGCTCCGCGAGTTGCTGTCGGAACTCGACATGCCGGTGTACCTCATCCCCGGAAACCATGACGATCGCGCTGCGATGCGCGCGGCCTTCCCCGATCACGACTACCTGCACCAGCGCGACGACTTCATCCTCTATTCGATCGACTGTCATCCGCTGCGCATCATCGGTTTCGACACGGTGGTGGCCGGCAAGTCAGGGGGCCTCGCCTGCGAAGCACGCCTTGCCTGGCTCGATGCCACGTTGGCCGCGCAACCCGACAAGGCCACCGCAATCCTGATGCACCACCCGCCGTTCAAGACCCTGATCGGCCACATGGACATCCAGGGACTGGAAGGCTCGGACGCGCTCGCCCAGGTCATCCGCAAGCATCCCCAGGTGGAGCGCCTGATGTGCGGCCACCTGCACCGCCCCATCCAGGCGCGCTTTGCCGGGACGATCGCCGCGACCGTCCCCGGCCCGGCCCACCAGGTGGCACTGGACCTGGCGCCGGATGCCGCGGACGATTTCGTGATGGAACCGCCAGCCTACGCCCTGCATGCCTATACGCCGGACACCGGGCTCATCAGCCACATGGCTTTCGTCGGCGACTTCCCCGGGCCGTACCCCTTCCGCAGGAACGGCCAGCTGATCGACTGAGAGCGCGACTGAGAGCGCTACTCCGGCTTTATATTGGCGAACTTCGCCACCTTGGCGTAGCGCTCCATGTCTTCCCTCACGATGGCGTCCAGCTGCGCAAGCGTGAACGGCTTGCCCGGCTGGCTCCCGGATTTCTCGAGGCGGTCGATCACATCGGGCGACTTCAGCGCGGCAGCAAATGCGCCATGCACGCGGTCCGTGATGTCCTTGGGCGTCTTCGACGACAGGAACGCGCCGAACCACGGGACCAGCAGCGCATCCGGATACCCCGCTTCTGCAATCGTCGGCATCTGGGGAAACTGTGCGAGCCGCTCGCTGGTGAACGTCGCGAGGGGCTTGAGTCGGCCCGACTGGATGTGTGCCTGTACCAGCCCCACCGAAGGCGCCATGAACGACACCTGCCCGTTGATGAGGTCCGGCAGTGCTGGCGGCTGGCCCTTGTAGCCGATGCCGACCATGTCGAGCCCCGCCACCTGGCGGAGCAACTCGGTCTGCATGTGGTTCGAAGTGCCCGAGCCGGGGTTCACGAAGTTCAGCTGTCCCGGGCGCGCCTTCACGTACGCGACGAACTCCTTCAAGGTCGATACCGGCAGCGCAGCAGGCACTACGACGATGTTCTGCGTCCAGACGATCAGCCCCACGCAGGTGAAGTCCTTCAGCGGATGCCACGGCAGGCTGGGGTAGATGCCCGGATTCGAAAGGATGGCCGGCCCGCCGATCAGCCACGTGTAGCCGTCCGGCGCGCTTTTGGCGACCGCCTCGATGCCGATGTTGCTGTTGGCGCCGGGGCGGTTCTCGATGATGATCGGCTGCCCCCAGGTGGCGGAGATTTTCTCGGTGACGGCCCGCCCGACGATGTCCACGATGCCGCCGGCCGGCAGCGGCAGGACGACCTTGATCGGCTTGGACGGGAAAGCGGCCTGCGCAGCCACCAGGGCCGGGAGGGCAAACAGGGCAAGGCCCAGGAATTGTGCGGCAAGGCGCATCGGTGTCTCCTTGTTTTTATCGTTCGAACGCGCAGTCTAAGCCCGCAGCCCTCCGCGTAGAATGCGGATGTCGAAACGAGGACCACGAATGGCCACCGATCCCGCAGACCTCTCCGCAACCGAACTGCTCGCGGCCTACCGCGCAAAACGCCTCTCGCCCGTGGAAGCCACGCGGGCCGTCCTCTCCCGCGTCGAAGCGCTGAACCCGGTGCTCAACTGCTTCTGCTTCCTCGACCCGGAGTCTGCGCTCGCGAATGCACGCGAGTCCGAGGCCCGCTGGATGAAGGGTGAGCCGCGCGGGCTGGTGGACGGCGTGCCGACCTCGATCAAGGACCTGCTGTACACAAAAGGCTGGCCCACGCTGCGCGGCTCGAAGACCATCGACCCCAAGGGGCCGTGGAACGACGACGCTCCCGCCGTGGCGCGCCTGCGCGAACACGGTGCGGTGCTCTTCGGCAAGACCACCACGCCCGAATTCGGATGGAAGGGCGTGACCGACAACCCGCTCACCGGGATCACGCGCAACCCGTGGAACCCGGCGAAGACCCCGGGCGGTTCCTCGGGCGGCAGCGCCGCGGCCCTCGCCTCGGGCATGGGCCCGTTGACGGTGGGCACCGACGGCGGCGGCTCGATCCGCATGCCCTGCGCGTTTACCGGCCTGTTCGGGCTCAAGCCCACGTTCGGGCGCGTGCCGGCGTGGCCGCTCTCGCCTTTCGGGACGGTGGCGCACGTCGGGCCGATGTCGCGCACGGTCGCCGACTCTGCGCTCCTGATGAACGTGCTGTCCCTGCCCGACGCGCGCGACTGGCACCAGCTGCCGCACGATCCGCGCGACTACCGGATCGGGCTGAACGACGGCGTGCGCGGCCTGCGCATCGCCTACAGCGCGACGCTCGGGTATGCGAACGTCGATCCCGAAATCGCCGCGATCGTGAAGCAGGCCGCGCTGCGCTTTGCAGAACTCGGCGCCATCGTCGAGGAAAAAGATCCCGGTTTCGAGAATACCGGCGAGACCTTCTCCAAGCACTGGTTCCCGGGCGCGGCCTACCTGCTGTCGACCATCGCCGCAGAAAAGCACGAGCTGATCGACCCGGGTCTCGTGGACACTGCGCGCCAGGGTTCGGCTTTCAGCGCAATGGACATCCTCGCGGCCGCCCAGAAGCGCGGCGCGCTCGGCCTGCACATGCAGTTGTTCCACCAGACCTACGACCTGCTGCTCACGCCGACCCTGCCCCTGGCCGCCTTCGAGGCCGGACAGGAGGTCGCCGATCCGCTGAAGCAAAAGCGCTGGACCGACTGGGCGCCGTTCTCGTATCCGTTCAACCTCACGCAACAGCCCGCGGCCACTGTGCCTTGCGGACTGACTTCCGAGGGCCTGCCGGTCGGCCTGCAAATCGTCGGCCCGCGTTACTCCGATGCGCTGGTGCTCCGTGCAGCGCGCGCGTTCGAATCGCTGTCCCCGCTCCTCTCCCCTGATCTTTCCACACTGAAGAAGTGATCCCCACCATGTCGCGTCCCAAGGTCGTACTCACCAACCCGTCGGTTCCCGTCGGCGAAAACATCATCCGCGAAGTGGCCGAGCTCGTGATCGCGCCCGACCCAGGCTTTGACACCATGCGCAGCCTGATCGGCGACTGCGACGTGCTGGTGGTGCGCGCGAAACTCCCCGACGACCTGTTCGAACGCCCGAATCGCCTGAAGGGCGTGGTGCGCCACGGCGCGGGCGTGGACCTGATCCCGATGGAGTCCGCCACCAAGCTCGGCATCCCCGTGGCCAACGTGCCGGGCGTCAACGCCCAGACGGTGGCCGAACACGTGGTCACCACGATGCTGATGCTGGCGCGCGGCACGCACCGCATGGACGCGCTCATCCGGACCAAGGGCTGGGACACGGCGCGTGTAATTTCGGACAGCAGTATCGAACTCTCCGGCAAGACGGTCGGCATCGTCGGCGTGGGCGCGATCGGCAAAATCGTGATGAAGATCTGCCACCACGGCTTCGGCATGAAAGCCATCGGCTACCAACGCACGGCGGCGAACCTGCCCAAGGAAGTCACCGGGGTGTCGCTCGACGAGCTTTTCGCACAGAGCGACTTCGTGGTGCTCGCGTGTCCGCTCACGGCCGAGACCAAGGGGCTTGCAAGCAAGGTACGGATAGCAAGCATGAAGACGAACGCCGTGCTGGTGAACGTCGCGCGCGGCCCCGTGGTGGACGAGACGGCGATCACCGCGGCGCTGCAGGCCCGCAGCATCCGCGGCGCAGCCCTCGACGTGTTCGACAAGCAGCCGCTCGCCATGGACCATCCGCTGATGCAGCTCGACAACGTCGTTCTCACGCCTCACCAGGCCGGGCTGACGGTCGAGGCGGTGGAACGCATGAGCGAGATCGCAGCGCGCGAGACCGTGCGGATCCTGAAAGGCGAAAAACCCCTCAATTTGGTCAACCCCGAGGTCTGGGACCGGCGCGGGAACCGCTAGCCGCCATGTCGCTTCCCCTCCTGTTCACCCCGCTGGACCTGCGCGGCGTCCGCCTCCCAAACCGGGTCGCAATCGCCCCGATGTGCCAGTACTCGGCCACCGACGGCATGGCCGGCGACTGGCATTTCGCGCACTTGGCCAAGTTCGCGATCGGCCGCGCCGGGCTGGTCTTCACCGAAGCCACCGCGGTCGAGGCCGCCGGGCGCATCACGCATGGCGACCTAGGGATCTGGAGCGACGCGCACATCGCGCCGTTCCAGCGCATCGCGGCCTTCATCAAGTCGCAGGGATCGGTCCCGGCGATGCAGCTCGCCCACGCCGGCCGCAAGGCGAGCATGCAGCGGCCCTGGTTCGGCAACGGCCCCCTGGACGAAGCCGACCGGGCGCGCGGCGACCGCGCCTGGGACATCGTGGCGCCCGGGGACAACCCGATCGGGCCGGATTGGTTGAAGCCCCACGCGCTGGCCCTGCCCGAGCTGGCGCGGATCAGGCAGTCCTTCGTCGATGCCGCGCGCCGCGCCGAACGCGCGGGGTTCGAGGTGATCGAGCTCCACAGCGCGCACGGCTACCTGCTGCACACCTTCCTCTCCCCGCTGTCGAACCCGCGCACCGATGCCTACGGCGGGAGCCTGGAGAACCGCATGCGGTTTCCGCTCGAAGTGGCGCGCGCAGTGCGCGGCGCCTGGCCGGAGGACAAGCCGCTGTTCGTGCGCATCTCGTCGGTGGACGACGTGGAAGGCGGATGGGGCATCGAAGACAGCGTCATTTATGCGGGCGAGCTCAAGAAACTGGGCGTGGACGTCATCGACTGCTCCTCCGGCGGCATCCAGGGCTCGGCGACCGCCGCCGTCAAGCCGATCACGCCGCGCGTGCCGGGGTTCCAGCTGCCGTTCGCCGCAAGCGTGAAAGCCGGCGCCGGGATCCGCACGATGGCGGTGGGCCTGATCCTCGACGGTCCGCAGGCCGAAGAAGCGCTACAGGCAGGCCAGGCGGACATCATCGCCATCGGCCGCGAGGCGCTCTTCGATCCCCAATGGGCCCTGCACGCTGCGCGCGCGCTGGGCGCGGACCCCGAGTTCGCGCTGTGGCCCGAGCAGTACGGCTGGTGGCTGACGCGACGGCAGCCGTTGATCGACAAGGCGGGGAAACGCTGAGGTTTCGGGGAGTTATGTACCGGTACCAGTACATAAACTGGCAGGATATCGGCCTCTGTGGCCCCGACATTTGTAACTAAATCTTCATGAATTTGCGGGACAGGCGGCGCGCAGGGCATCGCGCGCGGCCGCGTACTCGGCCTCCACCAGCGCGGCGAGCGCCCTCGCGCTGCCCATGTCCTGCCGCCGTCCGGCAGCCTCAATCTGCTCGCACAGCGCTGCCAGTCGCGCCGCGCCGACGTTGCCGGCCGCGCCCCGCAGCGCATGCGCACTGTCGGCAAGCGCGGCGCCCTCCGCCCCGTTGGCCTGTTGTCGCAGCACTGCGATCCTGGCCGCAGCGCCGGCCGTAAATGCGCTGACGAACCCGGAAAAGAGGGCCCCTTTTCCCCGGTCCAGACCGACCAGGCCGGCCACCTGCCGCTCGTCGAGCACCGGGATCGGATCCTTTGTCATCTCGCGCATATCGGGATTATTCTACCCGCACCATGGGAGACGCCAAGCCATCCGCCGCGGCCTACGGTCCGCGCATCAATGTCACCGCGGCCGACCTCGCGCAGACACGCGGCGAACGCGTGCGCTTCGCCTACGGCGAAACGCGCCTCGCCGTCGCACTTGTGCTCCCTGTCGTGGCCGTGGTCTGGCTGTTTCTGCGGGACGAGGTCGAAGATCGGCGTATCGCGAACTGGTGCATTGCGCTGGCCGTCGCGTACGGCGCGCGGATGCTGGTCGGGGTTCTCCATTCGCGCGAGCCGCTGCCGGGCGATCCGGCGCGCGAGCGCGCGTGGACGGCCCTGTTCCACGCCGCCATTGCGCTGTCCGGGTTCGCCTGGAGCCTGCTCGTCTGGCATGTGCTCGAGCAGGCGCCGCCGGTGCTGCGCCTGTCCGGCGTGACGATCTTGATCGCGGTCTGCGCCGCGGCGTTGCGCGGGCTCTCGACGCTGCCGGTCGCCTACAGCCTGTTCGCCGCCGCGGTGCTTGCGCCGATCGCCATTCCAGCGATCGCGACCGGCGGCTACACCGGGATGATGCTCGGGGCCACGCTGACGCTGTTCCTGGGCGCGATGATCGCAATGGCACAGAGCGCGAGCGCGGAGTTCATCCGCCGCTCGGTGCTGCAGGCCGAGCTTGCGGACCTGCTCGTCGCGCACCAGGAGGCGAAGATATCCGCCGAGGCGGCCAACCAGGCAAAGAGCGATTTCCTCGCCAACATGAGCCATGAGATCCGCACGCCGATGAACGCCATCCTCGGCATGACGCTCCTCGCGCAGCAGGCGCATCCGCCTGCCCCGGTGTCCGGGCACCTGGCGCGGATCTCGGTGGCGGCCAACACCCTGCTGCGCATCATCAACGACATCCTCGACCTGTCGAAGATCGAGGCCGGGAAGCTTGCAATCGAGCCGGTGGAGTTCGAGCTCGAAACACTCCTTGCCGACGTCCGCTCGATCACGGAGGCCAAGGCCCAGGATAAGGGCGTCGGGTTTTCGGTTTCCGTGGCCCCTGGCGTCCCACGCGCCGTGGTGGCGGACCCCGTGCGCCTCGGGCAGGTCCTGGCCAACCTGTGCGCCAATGCCGTCAAGTTCACTGACCAGGGGGAGGTCACGCTGGCGGTCGGGCTCGAGGGCGCGCAAGCGGAGCGCATACGACTGTCCTTCGCCGTCGCGGACACCGGCATCGGCATGAGCGCCGCGCAACTGGCCGGGCTGTTCCAGCCGTTTACGCAGGTCGATACCTCCAGCACCCGCCGCAGGGCCGGCACCGGGCTCGGGCTCTCGATCTCCGCCCGCCTGGTGGAGGCCATGGGCGGGAAGATCAACGTGGAAAGCGCACCCGGCCGGGGCAGCACCTTTCGTTTCGCACTCGAATGCGGCCGCGCAGCGGACACCGGCGCGTACCTGCAGGCCGGCACGGACCGCCCGGACGCCGATGCGCCTGCGGACCTTTCCGGCAAGCGCATCCTGCTGGTCGAGGACGACGAGGTGAACCAGCTCGTCGCCGTCGGCGTGCTGGAACCGACCGGGGCCATCGTCAGCGTCGCCTCGAACGGGCGGAAGGCCCTGGAACTGATCCAACCCGGAAGGTTCGACCTCGTGCTGATGGACCTGCAGATGCCGGATATGGACGGCATCGAGACCACGCGCATCCTCCGGAAGAATCCCGCCCTTGCAGGTCTACCGATCATCGCCATGACCGCCAGCGCTATGGCCGGCGACCGGGAGCGGCTGCTCGAAGCCGGGATGAACGACTATGTCGCCAAGCCCGTGCGCGTCGCGGCGATCTATGCCACGCTGGGAAAATGGCTGAACAAGTAAAGGACTCCACACATGCCAGGATTTGATCGATTGTTCGACCCGCAGAAAGACGCTGCTGTCGTGACGGGCGCCGGCAACGGCATCGGCCGCGCAATTGCGCTCGCACTTGTTGCACAGGGCGTGCGCACCGTGTTTGCCGACGTGAACGCCGAAACCGTGAATGCCGCGGTGAACTCCGCTTCCGATCCGTCCCTGGCGCACGCCTGGACCGGCGATCTCGCACAGAAACCCGAATGCGACCGCCTGCTGGGTTAGTGTACTTGTACTGGTACTCTAACTGACAGGAAAGCGGCTCCTGTAAACGATACTACAAACCTATTTCACTGAATTCAGGCGCGCACCAGGCGTCCCGGCAGCGCTCCCGTCGCCTTCCCCCGCTCCATCACCATCTCCCCCGATACGAACGTCGCTTCGTACCCCGAAGCGTGCTGCACCAGCCTCCGCCCGCCGGCCGGCAGGTCGTAGGTCATCAGCGGCGTGGAAAGCCCGAGCTTGTTGTAGTCGATGAGGTTGATGTCGGCCTTCATGCCTGGCTCAAGGGTGCCCCGGTCCTGCATGCCCATGGCCCGCGCGTTGCGCCGGGTCTGCGCCTCGACCAGCCACTCCAGGCCGAACTTCGGCCCGCGGGTGCGGTCGCGCGCCCAGTGCTTGATGAGGTAGGTCGGATAGCTCGCGTCACAGATGTAGCCGCAATGCGCGCCCGCATCGCCCAGGCCCAGCAGTGCGGCCGGGTGGCTCATCATTTCGTGGACGATGCTCAGGTCGGAGGTCAGGTAGTTGTAGAGCGGGAAATAGAACTTCTGCAGGCCCTCCTCTTCCAGCAGCAGATCGTAGGCGACCTCCTGGGGCAGGCGACCGGTACTGCCCGCGATGCCTACCACGCTGTCCTCCTGACGCGGCTCGTACTCGGAGTCTGCGCCGATGGGGAAATACTTGTGCAGGTGCTGGGTGATGCTATCGAGGCGCCGGTTGCCGGGCGGCACGGCCCACTCCGCCAGGATGCGCGAACGCAGTGCAGGATCGCGCATGCGCCTCACGCGTTCGGCCAACGGCAGCTTCGCGATCTCGATATACGACGGGCACAGGAAGAACGGGTGCATGGAGCACTCGAGCCCGTGCACCATGCCGATCGCGCGGCAGGCCACCTGCGCCTTGATGTCCAGCCCCGCGGCGCGGGCGGCGTCCACCCGCTTCATCACCGCGCGCCAGCGCTCCGGCGCGAAGTCGTGCTGCAGCAGCGTGAACGACAGCGGCCGGCCGCTGGACGTGGCCACAGCGCGCAGCAATTCAAATTCGCTGTCGAGTTCGTCGAAGTCCGAGATCAGCTGCATCACGCCCTTGCCTGTCTCGCCGACCGCGCGGCCGATGGCCTGCAGCTCTCTGGAAGCGGCACCGAGGCTCGGCACCGCCTGCCCTTTGCTCGTGCGGTGCACGATGGTGCGCGATGACGTAAACCCGAATGCCCCTGCCGCCACCGCCTCTTTCGCCAGCGCAGCCATTTGCGCGACATCGGCGTCTGTCGCCACTTCGCGCCCGGCACCACGCTCTCCCATCACGAACACGCGCAGCGCGCCGTGCGGGATCTGCGCGCCGAGGTCCATCGCGCGCGGCATCTTCGCCAGCGCATCGAGGTATTGCGGAAAGCTTTCCCAGTCCCACTGCACGCCCTCGGACAGCACCGCCTCTGGAATGTCCTCAACGCCCTCCATCAGTTCGATCATCCACTGGCGCTGGCTCGTGCGGGCGGGTGCAAAGCCCACGCCGCAGTTGCCCATGATCGCCGTGGTTACCCCGTGCCACGAGGAAGGCGTCATGTAAGGGTCCCACGTGGCCTGCCCGTCGTAGTGCGTGTGGATGTCCACCCAGCCCGGCGCCACCAGCAGGCCGCCGGCGTCGATCTCGCGCCGGCCCGCGCCAACCTTGCCCACTTCCGCCACGCGGCCGGCCGAAATACCCAGGTCGCCGCTGAACGACGGCGCCCCCGTTCCGTCGACGAGGGTCCCGCCTCGAATCACCAGGTCATGCATGTCGGTTCCCTTATTTATCGATCCACGGCGTTTCGGCCCACATCTGTCGGAAAATCGCCTCGGCAGTGCGCAATTCCTCGGCATAGGCCGCGGGACCAAGGTAACGCAACGGGGCAAAGACCTTTTCCGCTGCCTCGCGCAGCGCAGGATCCGCTGCCGCACGCTCGATCGCCCCGACCAGCCGCTCGCGAATGGCCGGCGGCAGGCCCTTGGGCGCGGCGATCCCGCGCAGCGAGGCCATCTCGAAGTCGTAACCCTGCTCCTTGAAAGTCGGCCAGTCGGGCGCCATGCTCGACCGGGTCATCGTCATCTGCCCAAGACAGCGGATCGGCGCCCCGCCCTTCAAGTACTGAAGTGCCTCGCCTACGTTGATCGCCGCGACAGCGATCTGCTTGCCGACCACGGCATTGCGGGTTTCGGACGACCCCTTGAAAGGGATGTGGTTCATCTTCACGCCGGCGCTTTTCTGAAACTTCAGCATTGCGAGGTGGTCATCCGAGCCCACGCCGGTACTACCCACCGTAACCATGCCCGGGTTCGCCTTGGCGAAGGCCGCCAGGCCGGCGAGGGTCTTGTGCGGGCTATCCGCGTGCAGGCAGAACGTTCCAGGATCGTCCACGACGTTGCCCAGGAGATCGTACGATTGCCACGTGTAGCCGGTCTTCCTTTCGATCGGCGTGGCGAGGACCGGCGGCGTATTGATAAAGCCGATGGTGTAGCCGTCAGGCGCCGCAGCAGCGATCGCAGAGAAGCCGATATCCCCGCTCGCCCCGGGCCGGTTGATCACGTTGATCTTGGCGTTGTCGCCGAGGTATTTCTCGATGAACGGGATCATCACCCGTGCGGCAATATCGGTGCCGCCGCCTGGAGCGTAGGCGATGATCATGTTGATCGGCTGGTCCGGCCAGGCCGCCTGCGCCCCGGCCGGGATACCGCCCACCGCGACGCCTGCAGCTGCGCATGCCAATGCAACGAGCCTTCCTGCAATCATCTTTCGCACTCCGCCTCCTCCTCTGAAATCAGCCGTGCACTGCGACGCTGTCTGCGGGCGCCTGCGTGCGATCGGACTTAGTGTAATCGCGGTTCACTGCTGCAATGCGCAACCGGTAGTCGGCAATGATCCCGCCCCGGCCTTGCGCCTGCGCCTGCCGGTGGAGCTGGACGTTACGCCATTTCTGGACGGACGCCTCGTCGCGCCAGAACTGCAACGATACGTACTTGCCCGGGGTGGTGATGCTCTCGAAGCGCTCGAGCGAAACGAATCCGTCGGCCTTGTCCAGTTCCGGCTTCAGTTGCGCAACGAGGTCCAAGTAGTCCGGCATGCGCCCTTCGGCAGGCGTGAATTCGAAGATCACGGCAATCATGGCTGGGTTCGGCTCCGCAAAATGGGGCTGCCAGTATAAGCCGCCCGCACTGCGGCCAAGGCTATACTGCCGCCTACGAAGGTGCCACCGGAAGTCTCCCTTGCCCAATCCCCAGTTGAAGCCCGGCCCGCTCTCCGGCGTCCGGGTCATCGACCTCACCAGCGTGATGATGGGGCCTTATGCGACGATGATCCTCGGCGACTATGGCGCCGAGATCATCAAGGTCGAGTCGCCGGACGGCGACGTGATGCGCCAGGCCGCACCGATGAAGCATGCCGGCATGGGCGCGTTGTTCCTGCAGACCAACCGCAACAAGCGCTCCATCGTCCTCGACCTCAAGAACCCCGCGGCGCGCGATGCGCTGCTGAAGCTCTCTTCAGACGCGGATGTGTTCGTCCACAACATCCGCCCCGCGGCCATGGGCCGCCTGGGCCTCGACGCGGAGACGCTCCTCGGGTTGAATTCGCGCCTCGTATACGCAAGCCTTCACGGGTTTGGCGAAACCGGGCCGTATGCCGGGCGACCTGCCTACGACGACCTGATCCAGGGCCTCACCGCCCTGCCCGCGCTGACAGGCAAGATGACCGGCGAGCCACGCTACGCGCCCTCCGTCATCGCCGACAGGATCGTCGGGCTGAGTGCCGTGCATGCGATCCTCGCCGCGCTGCTCCACCGGGATCGCACGGGGGAAGGACAGTCGATCGAGGTCCCGATGTTCGAAACCATGGCCGGGTTCGTGCTCGGCGACCACATGGGCGGCCGCAGTTTCGACCCGCCGATCGCGCCGCCCGGCTATCCGCGGCTGCTCGCGCCGGACCGCCGGCCGTATCGCACGAAAGACGACTACCTCTGCGCGCTCGTCTATACCGACAAGCAGTGGGATGCCTTCTTCAGGGCCTGGGGCGGCGAGCGCGACCCAAGGACAAAGGACATGGCGTCGCGGGCCGGAAACTACGACTACGTCTACGGGTGGTTCGCCGAAACGCTGCTCACCCGCACCACCGCCGAGTGGATGGACCTGTTTGCCAAAGCCGACATTCCCTTCGCACCCATGCACACCCTCGACAGCCTGATCGACGACCCGCACCTTGCCGCGGTGGGCCTGCTGCAGGACATGGACCATCCGACCGAAGGCAAACTGCGGATGACGACCCCGGCCGCAACGTGGAGCCGAACGCCCGCATCAGTCCGCACGCCCGCGCCCACGCTCGGTGAACACGGTGCCGAGATCCTGCGCGAGGCGGGGTATGCCGACGAGGCCATTGCGGCCCTGTTGCCGGTTCGAAAAGAAAGGACCTAGCCGGTCGCCTGCATTACCGCGCGTGCGGCGCCGAGTGCCTCGAGCTTGCCGTCCGAATACCCGCACAGCGCCCGCAGAGCCTCGTTGGTGTGCTGTCCCAGTGCCGGCGGGTACGCGAGCACCGGCCCGCCTTCATACTTCAGCGCGCTGCCGAGCATCCGCATCATGGCGCCGGTCCGGGGGTTCGCGACTTCATCCACCATCGCACGCAATGCGACCACGGGCTGGCCGACGGCCTCGCCCACGTCCTTGACCTTGCCGGCCGGCACGCGTGCAGCGAAGAATTCCGCCTCCCACTGCGCCGCAGGCTTGGCCGCGAAAGCCTTGCTGAGGACTGCCGCGAGGGCTTCGACGTTGTCGACCCGTGCCTTGGGCGTGGCGAACCGCGGGTCGGTCACGAGGTCCGGAAGTCCGGTGGTCTTGCAGAATTCCCGCCAGAAGCCTTCGCCGGTCGGCGATACCGCGAGCCACTCGCCGTCGGCGCACTTGAACACCTCGGACGGCGCGATCATCGGGTGACGCGCCCCCGTGGCACCCGGCACCTCGCCGGAGATGAAGTAGTTCTGCGCCTGCCAGGTCAGCATCGCGATCTGGCAGTCGAGCAGTGAGACCTGCACCTTGCGCCCCTTTCCGCTCTTCAGGGCCTTGTAGAGCGCGCCCAGCGTGCCGACCGCGAGGTACAGCCCGCCCGCAAGGTCCGCGACTTGGTACCCGGCGCGCACGGGCGTGCGTCCCGGTTCCCCGGTCAGGCTCATGAAACCGGCCAGGGCCTGCACGATCAGGTCGAATGACGGGGCCTTGGAATACGGCGGTTCGTCGTGCAGGCCGATCAATTCGCCGACCACGATGCGCGGGTTGATCTTCGCGAGGGAATCGAAATCGATGCCAAGGCGCTTGGGCACGTCCGGCGCAAACCCGTAGATCACGGCATCGGCCACTTTCACGAGGTCGTACAGCGCCTGCTTGCCGTCCGGGTGCTTGAGGTCGAGCACCACGGACTTCTTGCCGCGGTTGCACGACAGGAAGAACGACGAATCGCCCTCGAACCAGTGCGGCGGCACGGTGCGCGAGTAGTCGCCCTCGGGGGACTCGACCTTGTAGACCTCCGCGCCAAGCTGCGCGAGCAGCTGCCCGGCAAACGGGCCGCCGAGCACATGGGACAGGTCGAGGATCTTTACGCCATCTAGCATTGTTACTCCGGTTGGATGCCGGCGTCCTTCACAAGGCGCGCCCACTTCTGGATTTCGCTCTTCACGTAGTCGCCGAGTTCCTCCGGCGTGCTCGTGTAGGCGTCGATGCCCATGGAGGCCAGCGTCTGCTTCACGTCCGGCCGCGCCATGATCCTCACCATCTCCGCGTTGAGGCGGACGACCGTGTCCCTGGGGGTGCCTGCCGCGGCGAAGAGGCCGAACCAGGCTGGGATGTCGAATCCCTTGAAGCCGAGCTCGTCCATCGACGGGATCTCCGGGGCGAGCGGCGAGCGGTTCAGCGTGGCCACTGCGAGCAGCTTCGCACGACCGGACTGCGTATGCGGCCGGCTCACCGAGAGGTCGACGAAAAGGAAGGTCACCTGCCCGCCGATCACGTCCACAAGGCCCTGCGGAGTGCTCTTGTAAGGGACGTGCGTCATCTGGGTGCCGGTCATCTTCTGCAGGGTGGCGCCGGACAGGATGCCCACGCTGTTGCCCGAGGCATAGGCGATCTTGCCGGGCTGCCCCTTGGCGGCCTCCACGATCTCGGCGACGGACTTGTACGGCGAGGCGCCGCTCACCGCCATGAAGAACGCGATGCCGCCGATCTTGGTCACCGGCTCGAAGTCTTTCACCGGATCGTAAGTCATCTGCTTCATGAGGCTGGGGTTCGCCGCATGCGTGGTATTGGTGGTGAAGAACAGCGTCAGGCCGTCCGGTTTCGACTTGGCCACCTGCTGGGCGGCAATGGAACCGTTGGCACCGGGTTTGGGCTCGACGATGAACTGCTGGCCAAAAGCATCGGACAGATGCTTGGCGACCAGCCTCGCGTAGACATCCGTGGCGCTTCCCGCCGCGAACGGGATGAGCATGCGCACGGGAGCGGACGGCCATGCTTGCGCCGCAACAATCCCGGGAACCGCCACGACGCACAGCGCCACTACCAACCGCACTATCTGTTTCATTGGGTCTCCTCCGTTCTGGTTCTTATGCGCCAAAGCATAGCGGAATCCCCGCGTCGGAAAGTCCCCGTTTCGCGCACGCTTATATACTTGCCCCAATGACCCCTGACACCTCCCCACTGCACTTTGCTCACTGGCCCGCCGCCCTGCCGCACGGGCTTCCGCCTGCGGACGCGACGATCCACGCCACGTTCTTCGCCGCGGCCTCGCGCGCGCCGGAGAAGCCGCTGCTGCATTTCCAGGGCGCGACGCTGAGTTATGGCGATGCCCGCGCGCAGGTCGAAGCCCTGGCCGGATACCTTCAGCAAGCCTGTGGCGTCGCACGCGGCGACCGGGTCCTCGTCGACCTGCAGAACAGCGACCACTTCGTGATTGCGTTGCTTGCGATCCTGCGGGCCGACGCGGTGGTGGTCCCGGTGAGTCCCGCCAACCTGGCCGGCGAACTGGCGCACTACATTGCCGACAGCGACGCCCGGGTCGCGATCGTCGGCGAGGAAGTGGCCGGGCTGTTTGCCGGACTGCCCCTCTCGCACCTGCTGGCCGCGGGCAGCGCAGCGTGGCGCTCGGCACTCGCATCGAGCCCGGCGGCCGGGCCTTCGCTGTCCCTCCCCGGGGACCTATGCCTGATGCCGTATACGTCCGGCAGCACGGGCCTGCCCAAAGGCTGCATGCACACCCATGCCACCGTGCTGCACAACGTGATCGGGTCGGTGCGCTGGAAGCATGTCACGGCCGACACCGTCGCCCTTGCCACCGCCCCCTTCTTTCACGTGACGGGCCTCGTCCACAGCCTGCTCGCTACGGTCTACGCCGGCGGGACGGTGGTAATCCAGCCGCGCTGGGATCCGGCAGCGGCGGCGGATCTCATCGAGCGATACCGGATTTCCCACTGGGACCAGGTCCCCACGATGGTGATCGACCTGCTTTCGCACCCCGAGGCCATGAAGCGGGATGTATCCTCGCTGAAATGGATTTTCGGTGGAGGCGCGGCGATGCCCGAAGCCATCGCGCAAAAGCTGCGCGACACCTGTGGCGTCGATTACATCGAGGGCTACGGCCTGACCGAGACCATCTCGCAAACCCACATGAACCCGCCCGGGCGCCCAAAGAAGCAGTGCCTCGGGATCCCCGTGTTCGACACGGAGGCGCGCATCATCGACCCGCTGACCTTCGCAGTGCTGCCGCCCGGCGAGTCCGGCGAGATCGTCGTACGCGGCCCGCAACTGCTCGTCGGCTACTGGAAGAAGGACCAGGCCTTTCGCGACTCGTGGGTCGAGGTCGAAGGCCGCCCCTTCTTTCGCACCGGCGACCTCGGGCGCATGGACGAGGACGGCTACTACTTCATCTCCGACCGCCTGAAGCGCATGATCAACGCAGCCGGCCTCAAGGTCTGGCCGGCCGAAGTCGAAGCGGCCATGTACCAGAACCCCGCGATCCGGGAGTGCTGCATCATCGCCTCGCCGGACAAGAGGAAGGGCGAGACCGTGAAAGCCGTGATCGTCCTCAAGCCCGAGGCGGCCGGCACCACGGCCGAAGACATCATCGGCTGGATGAGGACCCGCATGGCCGCCTACAAGGTGCCGCGTAAAATAGCCTTTGTCGACGCATTGCCCCGCACCCCTTCCGGGAAGATCCAGTGGCGTTCGCTGCAGGAGCGGGAATTCACGTTAGCACTCGAGGAACGGACCCCATGAATATCGGAATGCTGATTTTCCCGAACATGACGCAGCTGGACTTCACGGGTCCGTATGAAGTTTTCGCGCAACTGCCCGGATGCTCGGTCAAGGTCATCGCCAAGTCGCTCGACCCTGTCACCGCCAAGGGCGGGCTCAGGTTCCTCCCGGACACCACGCTGGCATCCTGCCCCAAGCTCGATCTCGTGTTTGTCCCCGGCGGCCCGGGTACCGGCGCGCTGCTCGAGGACCGCGAAGTGCTCGAGTTCCTGCGCCGGCAGTCCGAAGAGGCCCGATACGTCACTTCTGTGTGCACGGGCGCCCTGGTCCTCGGCGCAGCCGGCCTGCTGAAGGGCTACAAGGCCACCACGCACTGGCTGTCGCTGGACCTGCTCGCCGAGTTCGGCGCCACGCCCCTGCCTGATCGCGTGGTCACCGACCGGAACCGGATCACCGGCGGCGGCGTCACGGCCGGGATCGACTTCGCGCTGACTGTCGCGGCCGAAGTGGCCGGAGTCGACAAGGCCAAGTCCATCCAGCTGCTGATCGAGTACAACCCGGCGCCGCCGTTTTCATGCGGCCACCCGGACACGGCGGATGCAGGCATCGTCGGCGGCGTGCGCGGCGCGATGGCACCGCTGCAGGCGCAGCGCCTCGCGCTGGCGAAGCGGGCGGCCAAGCTGTACTGCTGATTATCCATTATTTGTAATACAAACTGCCCTGAACCAGGCTCCCTGCCTGGGTTCAATGAAATGAATCTCCATGTTTAAGGCCATCGCCCGGGATATCCTGAAGCTCGGCTGGCCGGTATTGATCGGCCAGCTCGCGGTCATGGCCAACGGGGTCATCGACACCGTGATGGCCGGCCGGCTGGGTCCGACCGACCTCGCCGCAGTCGGCATCGGCTCGAGCATCTACTTCAGCGTCTTCGTCACGCTGATGGGCGTGCTGATCGCGCTGACCCCCGTCGTCGCCCAGCTGTACGGCGCGCGCAAGTACGCGGCGATCGGCGAGGAAGTCCGCCAGAGCCTTTGGCTGGGCGCCTTCCTCACCCTGCTGGCCTTTGTGCTGATCTACTTTCCCGACCCGTTCCTCGCGCTCGCGCAGGTTGAACCGGAGGTCGAGGAGAAAACGCGTAGATACCTCCGCACCATTGCGCTCGGCGTGCCGGCAATGCTGATATTCCGGGTGTTCTATTCCTTCAGCACGGCTGTCTCCCGGCCGCGCGTGATCATGGTGCTGAACCTGGCCGGCCTGGCGCTGAAGGTCCCGCTCAACCTGGTGTTCATGTACGGACACCTCGGCATGCCGGCCCTGGGCGGACCGGGCTGCGCGGTATCCACGACGCTCATCGCCTGGGTCACCGCCATTGCCGGGTGGGCGTACTGCCGCAAGTCCGCCGGCTACGCGCCTTACGGCGTGTTCCTGCACTGGTCCTGGCCGAACTGGCGCGAGCAGGTGCGCTTCCTGAAGATCGGCCTGCCGATCGGGTTTACCTTCCTCGTGGACGTTACCTCGTTTACCTTCATGGCGCTCTTCATTGCGCGACTGGGAACACAGAGCTCCGGCGGGCACCAGATCGCGGCCAATCTCGCGGCGCTGATGTACATGGTGCCGCTTGCCACGGCGAGTGCCGCCGGCGTATTGGTCGGGCAGGCCATCGGGGCCGGCGACCTGCGACGCGCGCGACTGACCGGGCTCCTCGGCATCGCCGGGGGATTCGGCGTTGCCTGCGCGGCCGGGCTCACGGTCTGGCTGGGCCGCGACACGATCGCCGGCCTCTACACGGGCGACGCCGAGGTGCGCGCAATCGCAGCCACCCTGCTCGCCTTCGTGGCCTGCTACCACCTGTTCGACGCCGTCTCGGCCATCGCGGTCAGCGTGCTGCGGGGATACAGGAAGACCTTCGTGCCGATGCTCTGCAATATCGCCGCGCTGTGGGGCCTGGGGCTGGGCGGCGGCTACGCGCTTGCCTTCGGCCACGTCGGCCGCGCGCCAATGGGCGCGCCGGGGTTCTGGCTGGCCGCCGCGACCGGTATGCTCATTGGGAGCGCGCTCATTACGGCATACTTCCTCGTGGTCAGTCGCGCCCGTGCCACAGAGCCGACAGTGCAATAATCCCGCCGTACCCAGGAGGAGTGAACATGAGACACCAAAACAAGATCCGCAGGAGCCTCGCAATGATGGCCGCAACAGTGGGCCTGCTGGCGGCGCAAGGGGCATCCGCGCAAGCCTTTCCCACCAAGCCGATCCGTTTCATCATGCCCTACCCGCCCGGCGGGAGTTCGGAGATCCTCGCGCGGCCGATCGCGCTCGAGATGAGCCGCAACCTCGGCCAGCAGGTCGTCATCGACTACAAGCCTGGCGCAGGCTCGACCATAGGCGCGGACATCACGGCCAAGGCGCCGCCCGACGGCTACACGATCGTCATGTTGCTCACGGCTCACGCGATCAATGCTTCGCTGATGCCCTCGCTGCCGTACGACACCGTGAAGGACTTCGCCTCGATCACCCTAGCCGCGACGCTGCCCTTGGTGGTCGTGGTGAATGCGCAGTCGTCGATCCAGACCGTGCAGGACCTGATCGCGGCGGCTAAGGCCAACTCCGGCAAGCTCAACTACGCCTCGGCCGGCCCGGGCAACACCAGCCACCTGGCGGTGGAGTACTTCAAGACCGTGGCCGGCGTGAACATCGCCCACGTGCCGTACAAGGGCAGCGGCCCGGCGGTGACCGCGCTGCTCGGCCGCGAAGTCGACATGATCTTCGACAGCCTCTCCTCTTCGCTCGCTCAGATCCACGGCGGCAAGTTCCGCGCGGTGGCGGTGTCCACCGCCAAGCGCTCGCATGTACTGCCCCAGGTGCCCACGATCCAGGAGTCCGGCGTACCCGGCTTCGACATCTCGGTCTGGTACGGCATCTTTGCGCCAGCGGCTACCCCGCCCGCGATCGTGCAGAAACTCAATTTCGAGATCGTGAAGGCGATGAGCGCACAACAAGCGAAGGAAAAGATCGAGGCGTCGGGCTACCAGATCGTCGGCTCGACACCCGCCCAGCTCGACGCCCACGTGAAAAGCGAGATCGTGCGCTGGGCGAAGGTCGTCAAGGACTCCGGCGCGAAGGCCGAATAACCGGGGTCTGTCCCGGGTCTGTCCCGGGTCTGTCCCCGATTAGAGGATCAGCTTGTACTTTTCGGCGGGGGCGTCGACTTCGACGCTGCCGCCGAGCCGGGCGACATGGGCGCGGGTCTCGTCCAGCTTGCGGTCGATGTCGTCGTCCGACTGGTCCGGATCGTGGTGGAAGAGGTGCAGGCGCTTCACATCGGCGCGCACCGCCAGGTCGGCGACTTCGCTGACGCAGGAATGGCCCCAGTCGACCTTCGACGGGTATTCATGGTCGCGGTAGGTGGTATCGGTGATCAGCACGTCCGTGCCGCGCACGAAGTCGGTGAGCCGCTCCAGGTAGCGCTGGTCGCGCCGCGGGTCGGAAGGCAGGTAGAGCTCGTTGTCCGTGATGTAGCAGGCGGATCGGCCGTGGCAGGTGACCTTGTAGCCCAGGCATGAGCCGGGGTGCTTGAGCAGCAGGGTCTCGATCTTCACGGTGCCGAAATCCAGCGTCTCCTCGCGCAGGTCGCGGAAGACGACGTGCGCGCCGAACTCGCGGATCGTCACCGGAAAATACACGCCTTCCATCTGCGCGGCGATCGCGCGCGCGATGGTCAGGTCGCCCTGGTAGGGGCCATAGATCTCCACCTGGTTGCCGCGGATGTAGAGCGGCGCGAAAAACGGCACCGTGTTGATATGGTCCCAGTGCGTATGCGAGATGAAGATCTTCGCGGAAAACCGCTGCGTGCCCGAGGCCATGATCTGGTCGGAGAGCTGCTTGATCCCCGTGCCGCAGTCAAAGATATACAGCGGCTCGCCTCCCACCTCGATGCTCACGCAGGAGGTATTCCCGCCGCGCTTCAGCGTGCTGGGTCCGGGCACCGGCAGCGTGCCGCGCACGCCCCAGTAGGTGACGACCATGTGTTTGGACACGAACTCTTCGATCGAGGCGAGCAGAGTGGCCGGGTTGATCGGCTTCACGATGTAGCCGTCGGCACCCAGCTCGCGCGCCCGGCGGCGGTCGAAATCGTAGGACTTGGCCGACAGCACGATGATCTTCATCGACTCGATCTCGGGTCGGCGGCGCAGCTCGCGGCACAGCTCCAAGCCATCCATCACCGGCATCATCAGGTCGGTGATCACGCAGCCGGGACGCACCCCGGGAATTTCCTTCAGCGCCTGCTGGCTGGAATCGCTCGAAACGACCGTGTGCCCGGCTTTTTCGAGCACGCTGCGCAGCAGCGCAAGGATGTCGGGATCGTCGTCGACGATGTAGAACTTCATTTTCTTGTTCCGGAGTCGGGGTCAGCCGGCCGGCCGCCGCCCCTCGAAGGCTTCATGGAGCAAGAATAACACGCCGGCATAATCGACCTGGCGCGGATTCGGGTAGGGACTTTCAGTCGCAATCCGCGCGGCGCGCTCCAGGCCGTCCATCGGCATGCCGATGCCCGACAGCCGCAATTCGAGCCCGAGCCGAGACTCCAGGTCATGCAGGCCCTGCGGGGCGTCCGGCGCGCCAAGGGCCCGCGCAATGCGGGCCATCGCTGCGGGCGCGGCATCCCGGTTGTAGCGGGCCGCATGCGGCAGGACGATGCTGTGCGTCTCGGCATGTGGCAGGCCGAACGTGCCTCCAAGCACATGGCACAGCTTGTGATGCAGGCCCATGCCGGTCGTGGCAAAAGACACCCCAGCCAGCCAGGCGCCATACAGCGCGTCCGAGCGGGCCTGCATGTCCCCGGGCACCCGGACCACCCGCGGCAAGGCCGCCGCCATGGCCCGGATGCCCTCCTCGGCCTGCAGCGAATTGATCGGGTTCCCGTCCGCCGCGTACAGTGCCTCTACGCAATGGGCAATCGCATTCATGCCGCTCGCGGCGGAAATCGCCACCGGCAGGCCCAGGGTGAGCGCCGGGTCGTAGATCACCGTCCGCGGCAGCACACGGGGGTCGCGCAAGGTCTTTTTCAGGCCGCCTTCGGTCATCCCGAGGATGGTGGTCATCTCGGAGCCCGAATAGGTGGTGGGAACCGCGATGATCGGCAGGCCGCTCGTCAATGCTATCGCCTTGCCCAGGCCCGTCGTCGATCCCCCGCCCACGCTGATGCAGCAGTCGGCGCCGAGTTCCTCCGCGACGCGCCGGGCGTCCTCGGCGATCTCGACTGGCACATGCATCACGGCCTTGTCGTAAATGCCGGCGAGCCGGACGCCCAGGCTTTCGGCCACTTTGCGCACACTCGCCCCGCGGCCCGGCGTGGATAGGACCAGCGCACGCCTGGCGCCGAGTTTCTCGACCTCCTCGGGCAGCCGGGCGATGCTGCCCGCGCCGAATACCACCCGCATAGGGAGGCCGGTATAAATGAATGGATCCATGGGCGAATTCTAGCCGAGAGCGCTTGGCGGGACGGCTCGCCAGAGGTAGGCTGTCCGGATGTCGATATCCAACTCAAAACCCAAATCCAATACCGTCGTCGGGCTGGACCACTTGGTGCTGCGTGTCCGTGACCTTGCCGCCAGCGTAGACTTCTACAAGCGGGTACTGGGTGCGCGCGTCGAGCGGCAATTGCAAAAGCCGCGCATCGTGCAGTTACGCATAGGCGAGTCGCTGCTCGACCTCGTGCCCGGGCGCACCGGACGGGGCGCGGGCGCGAACCTCGACCACTTTGCGGTTCGGGTCTTGCGCTTCGATCCGGCGGACCTTGCCCGGAAGCTCGCCCGCTTCGGTATTACGCCGGCCCCCATCTCCGAACGCTATGGCGCAGAAGGCTACGGGCCGTCGGCGTACTTCAGGGATCCCGACGGCAACACGGTGGAACTCAAGGGCCCGGCGGTCCGACCGCGCATCCGCCGCTGAGCCCGGCCCCGGCGCATGATGCACTGCGCCAACAAGTTTGCCAGCCACGCCATTTCGGCCGGGCTACAATCCGCGCACGCAACCCCTGCCAACAGGGGAGATGCAACCTCAGGAGGCAGGATGCACCAGACGCAGACATCGCGCGGCAGCTTGCTGGCAGTGGATGGGGTCTCGGTGCGCTTCGGCGGCATCGTGGCGCTGGACGGCGTCTCCTTCGACGTTTCTGCAGGCCAGGTCGTCGGCCTGATCGGCCCCAACGGGGCGGGAAAAACCACCCTCTTCAACTGCCTGTCGCGCCTCTACGGCTGCAACGAAGGCCGCATCGAATTCAACGGCCAGCCCCTGCTCTCGATCCCGCGGCACAAGATTGCGGAATCGGGCATCGGCCGGACCTTCCAGAACCTGGCCCTGTTCCGGACCATGAGCGTCCTCGACAACGTCATGCTCGGGCGCCACTGCCGCACCGGGAGCGGATTTTTCGAGAATGCGGTGCGCGCCCCGCGAGTGTCGCGCGAAGAATCGGCCTCGACCGCGAAGGCCCGCGAACTCATCCACTTCCTCGAACTCGACGAGGTGTCGGGCACGCGCGTGGCCGACCTGCCCTTTGGAACCCAGAAGCGCGTGGAACTGGCCCGGGCGCTGGCCAGCGAACCGAAGCTCCTGCTGCTGGACGAGCCGGCCAGCGGCCTCAACCACGAGGAAGTCGGCGTGCTCGGCGACCTGATCCGCCACATCCGCGACCACCTGGGCGTCACCGTATTGCTGGTGGAGCACCATATGAGCCTCGTGATGGGCGTATCGGACAAGGTGGTCGCGCTCAACTTCGGGCGCAAGATCGCCGAAGGCACCCCGGCCGAAGTGCAGAGGCACCCGGAAGTGGTGCAGGCCTACCTTGGGACGGCCGCCTGAATGGGGGCCTTGCTAGAAGTGACGGGACTGCATGCCGCATACGGGCCCACGCGGGTCCTGCACGGAATCGACTTTGCGCTCGAGGAAGGGACGATCACCGCGCTGCTCGGCGCCAACGGCGCGGGCAAGACGACAACATTGCGCGCCTTGTGCGGCATGGTGAAGACCCAGGGTGACATCCGCTTCGGCGGCGAGCGCATCGCCGGCCGCGCCACCGAGGACATCGTGCGCCTGGGGATCGCGCATGTGCCGGACGGCCGCGGGACCTTCGTCAACCTGACCACCGAGGAGAACCTTCGCCTCGGCGCCTACACCCGCAAGGACAAGGGCGCCCTCGCCGCCGACTTCGAACGGATCTACGGGTTCTTTCCCCGCCTCAAGGAACGCCGCCACCAGCAGGCGGGCACGCTCTCGGGCGGCGAGCAGCAGATGCTTGCGGTGTCGCGCGCGCTGATGCTGCGCCCGCGCCTGCTCCTGCTCGACGAACCCTCCTTCGGCCTCGCGCCCCTCATCGTGAAGGAGATCTTCTCGATCATGAGCGAGATCAACCGCAGCGAGAAGGTCAGCATGCTCCTCGTCGAACAGAACGCGGCGATGGCACTGGACCTCGCCGACCGCGCCTACCTGATCGAGACCGGCCACATCGTGCTCTCGGGCAGTGCCGCCGAGATCAAGCAGGACGAGGCCGTGCGCCGCTCCTACCTGGGATACTGACGATGGAAACCTTCCTCCACCAGGTGATTGCGGGCCTCGCCACCGGCGGCATCTACGCCAGCGTGGCGCTGGCGCTGGTGATGATCTACCAGGCCACGCACCTGGTGAACTTCGCGCAGGGCGAGATCGCCATGTTCTCGACCTACATCGCCTGGACCCTGATCCAGTCCGGCATGCCCTACTGGGCGGCTTTCTTCCTTACCGTGGTGATCGCCTTCACGCTCGGCGTGCTGATCGAACGCATCATCGTGCGCCCGGTCGAGCAGGCCCCGGTCCTCTCCGTAGTGGTCGTCTTCATCGGCCTGCTGGTGATCTTCAACAGCATGGCGGGCTGGATCTACACCTACACGATCAAGACCTTCCCGAGCCCCTTCCCGGCCGAGGCGCCGTTCGGCACCAAGCTGGTGTCGTCGCACGAACTCGGCGCCATCGGCGTGACGCTCGTGGTGCTGTTCCTGCTTTACGCGTTCTTCCGCTTCACGCCCCTCGGACTCGCCATGCGGGCGGCGGCGCAAAACCCTGAATCCAGCCGGCTGGTGGGCATCCGGGTGGGCTGGATGCTGGCGCTGGGATGGGGCCTGGCGTCGGCCATCGGGGCGATCGCCGGCATGATGGTTGCGCCGGTCGTGTTCCTTGATCCGAACATGATGTCCGGCATCCTGCTCTACGCATTCGCCGCGGCGCTGGTCGGAGGGATCGACAATCCAGGCGGGGCAGTGCTTGGCGGCTTCATCGTCGGGGTGCTCGAAAACGTGCTCGGCGCCTACGTGATCGGCAACGAACTCAAGCTTTCGGTGGCGCTGGTTTTGATCATCGGCGTGCTGGTCGTGAAGCCCTCGGGACTGTTCGGCAAGGTCCACGTGACCCGGGTATGACTCCATGAACCTCATCGAAACCCTGGGCGGGAAACAGCAAGTGGCGATCCTCGCCACGGTGCTCGCAATCGCCTGCGCGCTGCCCTTCGCGGTCAGCAACTACACTACGTTCCAGTTCACGCTGGTGCTGGTCTACTCGATCGCGCTGCTCGGGCTCAACATCCTGACCGGCTACAACGGGCAGATTTCGCTCGGCCACGGCGCCTTCTACGCCATCGGCGCCTATGCGGCGGCGATCCTCATGGACAAGTACGACGTGCCTTACTGGGCCACCGTCCCCGTCGCCGGGTTCGTGTGCCTCATCGTCGGGTTCCTCTTCGGCCTGCCCGCCCTGCGGCTGGAAGGCCTGTACCTAGCGCTGGCGACCTTTGCACTGGGCGTGTCGATGCCGCAACTGCTCAAGTACAAGCACCTTGAGGCCTGGACCGGCGGCGTGCAGGGCATCACGATCATCAAGCCGGACCCGCCTTTCGGCCTGCCGCTCACGCCCGACCAGTGGCTGTTCTACTTCACGCTGGCGGTCACGCTCGTGATGTTCCTGCTCGGCTGGAACCTGCTGCGCGGCCGCGTCGGGCGCGCGCTCGTCGCGATCCGCGACCATCCCATTGCGGCCGAGGCCATGGGCGTGAACACGGCGATGTACAAGTCGCTGGCTTTCGGCGTGAGCGCGATGTACACCGGCGTGGCCGGCGCACTCGGCGCGATCGCTGTGCAGTTCGTCGCGCCCGACAGCTTCAATATCTTCGTGTCGATCACCTTCCTGGTCGGCGTCGTGATCGGCGGGCTCGCCTCGATCCCGGGCGCGATCTTCGGCGCGATCTTCATCCAGTTCGTCCCCAACGTCGCGGACCAGATTTCGAAGGCTGCGCCTTGGGCGATCTACGGCGTATTCCTGATCGGCTTCATGTATGCGATGCCGACCGGGGTCTCGGGCGCGCTGCGCATGGCCCGGGCCAAGTTGAAGCGTAAAGCCAGCACCGTCCCGCAGCGTTCGGGGTAAATCCACCTCACCAAAGGAGGCCGTCATGTCAGCCAGAAAACTATTCGTATCAGCAGCTGCAATCGTTGGAGTGGCATTCGCCGCGCCGTACGCGCTGGCCCAGAAGAAGTACGACCCCGGCGCCTCCGACAAGGAGATCAAGGTCGGCAACATCATGCCGTACAGCGGCCCTGCGTCGGCCTATGCGGCCATCGGCAAGGCGGAAGCCGCCTACTTCCGCAAGATCAATGACGAGGGCGGCGTCAACGGGCGCAAGATCAACTTCATCAGCGTGGACGACGGTTACAGCCCGCCCAAGGCCGTCGAAATGGCGAGGAAGCTCGTCGAACAGGATGAAGTGCTGCTGGTCTTCAATCCCCTGGGGACGCCCTCGAATTCGGCGATCCACAAGTACATGAACGCGAAGAAAGTGCCGCAGCTGTTTGTCGCCACCGGCGCGAGCAAGTGGAACGACCCGAAGGGCTTTCCGTGGACGATGGGCTGGCAGCCGAACTACCAGACCGAGGCCGTCATTTACGCAAAGCACATCCTGCAGACCAAGCCGAACGCAAAGATCGCCGTCCTGTTCCAGAACGACGACTACGGCAAGGACTACCTCAAGGGATTCAAGGACGGGCTCGGCGACAAGGTGAAAATGATCGTGGCCGAGGTGTCCTACGAGACCAGCGACCCGACCGTGGACTCGCAGATCGTGCAGCTGCAGGGCTCGGGCGCCGACGTGTTCTTCAACATCACCACGCCGAAGTTCGCCGCGCAGGCGGTCCGCAAGGCTTACGACATCGGCTGGAAGCCGGTGCAGTACCTGAACAACGTTTCGGCCTCCATCGGCTCGGTTCTCGTGCCGGCCGGCCTGGAAAAATCGATGGGCCTGATCACGACCCAGTACCTCAAGGACCCGCTGGACAACGCGTGGAAGAACGACGCCGCAATGAACGACTGGAAAGCCTTCATGGCGAAGTACTACCCCGACGGCGACCTGAAGGACGGCTCGAACGTCTACGGGTACACCGCGGCCCAGGGGCTGGTGCAGGTGCTCAAGCAGTGCGGCGACCTGCTGACCCGGGAAAACGTGATGAAGCAGGCGGCCAGCCTGAAGGACTTCAGCCCTTCGCTCGCGCTGCCGGGAGTCAAGGTCAACACCAGCCCGACCGACTTTGCACCCTTCCAGCAGATGCAGATGGCCCGTTTCGACGGCAAGGAGTGGGTCCGGTACGGCGACGTCATGACCCGGTGAGCCCCTAGATCCGCTTGGCGATTTCCTCGAGCATGACCTCCGTTGCGCCGCCGCCGATCGACTGGATGCGCGCATCGCGGGTCATGCGCTCGATGGCCGAGTCGCGGATGTAGCCGAACCCGCCGTGGAACTGCAGGCAGTCGTACATCACCTCGTTGACCAGTTCGCCGCAGTACGCTTTCACCATCGAAACCTCCTTGACGCAGTCCCGGCCAAGGGTGTCGGCCCAGGCAGCTGAGTAGACCAGCTGGCGTCCCGCCTCGACCTTTGCCGCCAGCATCGACAACCGCTGCCGGATGACCTGCTTGTCCCACAGCACCGCGCCGAAGGCCTTGCGCTGCTTCACGTAATCCAATGTAATTTCCAGCGCCTTCGAGGCCTCGCCCATGGCCTGGGCTCCCAGCGCAATGCGTTCGTTCTGGAAGTTCTTCATCACCTGGTAGAACCCGCGTCCTTCCTCGCCCAGCAGGTTTTCCGCCGGGATCCGGCACTCCTGGAACACCAGCTCCGCCGTGTCGGAGGAGCGCCAGCCCATCTTGTCGAGCGGTCGCGCCACCGAGAATCCCGGGGTGCCCTTCTCGACGATGAACATGGAAATGCCTTTCGTTCCGGCGGCGGGGTCGGTTTTGGCGGCGACGAAGTACAGGTCGGCATGCACCCCGTTGGTGATGTACATCTTGCTGCCGTTGATGACCCAATGTGCACCATCGCGGCGCGCTGAAGTACGGATCGAGCGCACGTCGGAGCCTGCATCGGGTTCCGTGACGGCCACCGCGGTGATCTTTTCTCCCGCAATAATCCCCGGCATGTAGCGATCGAGCTGCTCCGGCGTGCCCGCGTTCATCAGGTGCGGCGAGGCCATGTCGGTATGCACCAGCACGGTGACTGCAAAGCCCCCGAACGAGGAGCGTCCGAGTTCCTCGGCGAGGAGCGCCGTGCCGAGCACGTTCATTTCGCCGCCGCCGTACTTCTCCGGGTAGCGCAGGCCCAGGAAGCCGAGACTGCCCATCTTGCGCAGGATTTCGCGCGGGACGAACCCCGCGTCCTCCCATGCGCGCCCGGCCGGGGCGACCTCGTTTTCAATGAATCGCCGCAGGCTGTCGGACAGCATGCGGTGGGTGTCGTCGAACCAGGCGGGCATCGTATTCATAGAATGCATTATCGGTGAGGTATACGCGGAGATTGGATACAATCTCCCCGACAGTAACTTTTCGGAGACCAGCATGCAATACGACCTACTGCTGCGCGGCGGCCGGGTGATCGACCCGGTGCAGAACATCGACGGCCTGTTCGATGTCGCCATCCAGGACGGCAAGATCGCTGCGGTGGCCGCCAGCATCCTTCCGTCCTCGGCTAAAGAGGTGGTGAACGTCGCGGGCAAGCTGGTTCTCCCGGGCCTCATCGACACGCATGGCCACGTCTTCCAGCACGTGACCGGGCGGTTCGGCCTCGACGCGGACCTCGCGGGCGTGCATTCCGGCGTCACCACGCTGATCGACCAGGGCGGCCCGTCGTGCATGACGCTGCCGGCCTTCCGCGAGTACGTGGTCAAGGCCAAGAAAAGCCGGGTCGTAGCCTTCATCTCCGCCTACCTCGTAGGCGGCATGGAAGGCCATTACTACGCCTCGCTCTACAAGCCGGACTGTCTCGATGTGGATGCCACCGTTGCCGCGGCGAAAGCCAACCTCGACATCGTCAAGGGCATCAAGGTGCACGCCGAGATCGGCGGCATGACGCGCTGGGGCATCGAGGACATGCGCATGGCAGCCGAAATGGGCCGCCAGACCGGCCTGCCCCTCTACATCCACTTCGGCCAGCTGTGGGGCCTGCCCAATGGCGTGCCCAGCATCGACCCGGACACGATCCTTCCCGACGTGATCAAGCTGCTCAAGCCCGGCGACATCCTCGCCCACCCGTTTTCGAAGCACCCCGGCAGCTTCGTCGACCGGCACGGGAAGGTGCACCCGGTCGCCAAGGAGGCCATCGCCAATGGCATCAAGGTGGATGTCGGCCACGGCTCGCATTTCAGCTTCAAGATGGCCCAGGTGGCACTGGATGCAGGCATCCTTCCCGACACGCTGGGCGCCGACATGCACGGCTACAACACGGTCGTGCCCAAGCCTGCCGGTACGCCGGAGCAGCATTCCGACCAGGACCACATGTTCTTCGGCGCGGCGCGCTTCTCGCTGGTATCCGCGATGACCGCGATGCTCGCCTGCGGCCTCAAGCTCGAGCAGGTGATCCCCATGGTCACCACCCACGCCGCGAAGATGGCCGGCATGGCGGGCACCATCGGGACCCTCGTCCCCGGCGTGTGCGCAGACGTCTCGGTGCTCAACTATGACCGCGGCCGCTGGGTGCTGGAGGACAACGAGAAAACCCAGGTCGTCACAGATCGCATGCTGACGCCGGCCTTCTGCCTGCGCGCCGGCGAGCGCTTCGACTCTGACGCCTCCATCCTGCCCGTGGCACAGGCCGCCTAGTGGCGAGCAAATCGGGCAAGGGCGTCGGAGCCTCGCTCCGGCGCAAGGAGGACGATCGCTACCTGCGCGGGCGCGGCCAGTTCGTCGGGGACATCCAGCGCCCCGGCATGTTGGAAGTCGCCTTCGTGCGTTCGCCCATCGCCCACGGGCGCATCCTCGGCATCGAAAAGCCCGCGGGATACGAGGACCGCGTCTTCACGATGGCCGACATGGACGGCGTAAAGCCGATCCGCGCCGTCTCCGGGATCAAGGGGTTCAACGCGTCGAACCTGTGGCCGCTGGCGAAGGACAAGGTGCGGCACGTAGGCGAGCCCATCGCCATGTGCGTGGCGCCCACCCGCGCCGAAGCCGAGGACATCGCTTCTCAGGTCTTCGCCGACTACGAGGAACTGCCCGCGGTCGTCGACATGGTCGAGGCGCGCACCAACCCGCCCGCGCTCGTGCACGAGGACTGGGGCCGCAACGTGTTCCTCGAGACACTGGTCGACGGCGATTTCAGCGAGGCAAAAAAGACCGCCCCGATCCAGGTGCGCCGCCACATCCGCACCGCACGGCAATCGATGGCGCCAATCGAGGGCCGCGGCGTACTGTGCGAGTGGAACACGCGCCTCGGCCAGCTCGAGATGTACAGCTCGGCGCAGATGCCTCACATCAACCGCTCGGGGCTGTCCGAATGCCTCGGCCTCGACCAGGGCGCGATCCGCGTGATCGCCCCGGATGTGGGCGGCGGATTCGGCTACAAGGGCATCCTGCTGACCGAGGAAGTGTGCCTCGCCTGGCTTGCGCGCAAGCTGGAAAAACCCGTGCGCTGGCTGGAGGACCGCCGCGAGCAGCTGGTGGCCAGCACCAACTGCCGCGAGCACGACTACGACATCACGCTGTACGCGCATGCCGACGGCCGCCTGATCGGCATCGACTGCGATGCCACGGTGGATTCGGGTGCTTATTCGCTCTACCCCTTTACAGCCTGCCTAGAATCGGCGCAGGTGGGATCGATCCTGCCGGGCCCCTACAAGATGGAACGGTACCGCTGCCGGACCTGGTCGGCGGCGACCAACAAGCCGGGCATCCTGCCGTATCGCGGCGTGGCCCGCACCGGCGTGTGCTTCGCGCTCGAAGTGATGATGGACGTCGTGGCCCGCGCAGCGGGCCGCGAACCCTACGAAGTGCGGCTTGCCAACCTCGTGCAGCGCGAGGACATGCCGTACAACAACATCACCAACAAGCATTTCGACTCGGGTGACTACCCCGAGGCGGTGCGCAAGGCGATTGCGGCCATCGACCTGCCCAAGTGGCGCGAGCGCCAGAAGAAGGGCGAAGCCGACGGCCGGAAGATCGGCGTGGGCATCTCCGTGTATTGCGAACAAGGCGCGCACGGCACCTCGGTGTATTCCGGCTGGGGCATCCCCATGGTGCCGGGGCACGAGCAGTGCTTCGCCCGCCTGTCGCCCGATGGCGTCCTTGAGTTGCGCATTGGCGCGCAGTCCCACGGCCAGAGCCTGGAGACCACACTCGCCCAGGTCGCCAACGAAATCCTCGGCATCGACCCGGCCAATGTGCGGCTCATCCACGGCGATACGGGACTCACCCCCTACTCGACCGGCACCTGGGGCTCGCGTTGCATGGTGATGTCCGGCGGCGCCGTAGCCGCTGCGTCCAAGGAAATCGGCAAGCGCGTAAAGCAGATCGCAGGAAAGCTGCTTGAGGTCTCGGTCGGCGACCTGGTGCTGGAAGACGGCAAGGTCAAAGTCGCCGGGACCGACAAATCGATGACGCTCGCCGAGGTCGCGCATGTCTGGTACCGCGCGCCGCAGCTTCTGCCTGCCGATGTGGACCCGGGCGGGCTCGAAGCGACGGCCGGCTACAAAGCCAAGGTCGATACCGGCACGTTCAGCTATGCCTGCCATGCCGTGGTGGTCGCCGTGGATACCGAGATCGGCCACACCGAAATCCTCGACTACGTCATCGTCGAGGACGGCGGTACGCTGGTGAATCCGATGGTTGTCGATGGCCAGATCTACGGAGGCACCGCGCAGGGCGTGGGCACGGCTTTGTACGAGGAAATGCCGTACGACGCCGAGGGCCAGCCCCTTGCGTCCACCCTGGCCGATTACATGCTTCCCGGACCGACCGAAGTGCCCGCGCCGCGGATCATCCACATGGAAAACCCGTCGCCGTATACGGAGTTCGGCCAGAAAGGCATCGGCGAAGGCGGCGCCATCGCCCCGCCTGCTGCCATCGTCAACGCCATCAATGATGCCCTCAAGGACCTCGGCGTGGAGATCACCGAAAGCCCGGTGAGCCCGCGCCGCCTTCTGGCCGCCCTGGCGGCCGCCAAAGCGAAGAAAGCCGCATGAAGCCCGCTGCATTCGAATACGAAAAGCCAGCGGACGTCGCCGGGGCCGTGAAGCTGATCGCAGCCGGCGAAGGCATGGCCAAGCCGATCGCGGGCGGCCAGTCCCTCGGGCCGATGCTGAACCTTCGCCTCGCGCAGCCCACGCTGCTCGTCGACATCCGCCAGATTCCCGAACTCACACAAGCCACCGAATCGGGAGACACCCTGACGCTGGGTGCCTGCGTGACCCATGCGGCCATTGAGGACGGCAAAGTTCCGGATGCGACCAAGGGACTCCTCGCCTTCGTGGCGTCCAACATCGCCTACCGCGCGGTGCGGAACCGCGGGACGCTCGGTGGCAGCCTTTCGCATGCCGACCCGGCTGCGGACTGGGTCAGCACCCTGATGCTGCTGTCGGCCGTCGCGATCGTGCAAGGGCCGCGGGGCAAGCGCGAAGTGCCCGTCGACAAATTCGTGCTCGGCGCATTCGAAACCGCGCTGGCGGAAGACGAGCTGCTGGTCGCGGTGCGGATCCCGAAGCTGTCCAAAGCGGCCCGCTGGGGCTACTACAAGTTCTGCCGCAAGACCGGCGAATTCGCCGAGGCGATCGGCGCTGTCCTCGTAGACCCGGACCGCAAGGTCTGCCGGGCGGTGATCGGCGCGACCAACAGCGCGCCTTTCGTGATTTCCGATGCGCGTGCGCTTGCGGACAAGTTCAACCCCGAGGAAGCCCTTCGCTGTGTGGATGCGGCCGGCCTTGCCGATGACCCCTACGAACGGCAGATGCACTTCGTCGCGCTCAAGCGTGCCGTGGCGCGCCTTGTGGCCGGATAGAGACGACATGAAGACAATCAACCTCAACGTGAATGGCAAGCAGGTGTCTGCGACGGTGGAGCCGCGACTCAATCTTGCGGACTTCCTGCGCGACGGCCGGATGCTCACCGGCACGCATGTGGGCTGCGAACACGGCGTCTGTGGCGCCTGCACGGTGGAATTAGACGGGGCTCCCGCGCGCTCGTGCATCGCGTTTGCGGCCGCCTGCGATGGCGCGACCGTCCGAACCATCGAAGGGCTCGATGCCGACCCGGTCATGGTGCAGCTGCGCGAAGCCTTCTCCGCCGAGCATGCGCTGCAATGCGGTTACTGCACCCCGGGCATGATGGTCACCGCACGCGATATCGTGATGCGCCTGCCGCACGCCGACGAGGCCCGCGTTCGCAAGGAGCTGTCCGGCAACTTGTGCCGCTGTACAGGCTACGTCGGGATTGTCCGCGCGATCCAGCTAGTGCTGGCGCAGCGCAAGTAGCTCAGGCCGTCGCCGCCGCGCGGCGCGCCAGGCGGCGGCGAAAATCGAGGGCCAGCAACGGCAGCCCGATCGCGGACACAAGGAACAGCGGCGTCGTTCCCACCTTGTCGACCATCACCGCGCCGAGCCATACGCCCAACGACTGCCCGCTGAACAGGCTCAGTGCAAACAAGGCCACGGCCGCGCCGCGCGAGTCCGGCGCCATCTGCGTCGCATTGACCTGCAGGGTGTTGTGCAGCATGTAGAGGCCGCCGCCGAGCGCAACCAGGCAAGGCAGCACCCACACTACCGAAGGCGCGAAGACCAGCCCGAGGAAGGCGCAGCCGATCGTCATCCCGCCGGTGAGCGCGAGCCCGCGCTCACCCAGCCGGGTCACCAGCCTGCGGGACACCGCTGCATACATGAGCCCACCGACGGCAAACGCTGCAATGGCGCCGCCGCTGGCCCCCAGCCCGACGCCCAGGTGCTGGTGCAGGTGGAACGCGACGAAGGACATGGATCCGTAGAACAAGGCGCCTTCGGCACACACCGTCAGCAGCATGGTGCGCACCCAGGGCTGCGGCAGGAGTGCGCCCATGCGCCGGAACCCGTCGGCAATCGAACTCGGGGCCGCACGCGTATCCCTCTGGGTAATCGGATTGCTGCGCAGCTCGAGCCAGAGCAGCAGGCTCACGACGGCGTAAATCAGCGTCAGCAGGAAGAACAGCGACCGCCAACCTAATTGCTCGCCGAGGATCCCGCCGAGCGACGCACCTGCGGCAACCCCGGCCATCTGGCCGATCAGGAAGCGGGCCAGCACTGACTGGCGCCTGGCATAGGGAACGACGTCCCCGATCCATGCCATCGCAAGCGGGATGATTGCGCCCACTGTCGCGCCGGCCGCGAACCGCGCCACCACGAGGAGTTCGAGCGACGGCGCCAGGGCGCAGGCGACGGTACCAAGGGTCGACAACGCAGTGGTCACGAAAATCATCTGGTACTTGCCGACCTTGTCCCCGATCGGCCCGTGGACCACCTGCAGCAGCCCATAGGCAATCGAGAACGCCGTGATCACCGCAGCGGCGCTGCCCGCGGTCGTGCCGAACTCCATGGCCAGCAACGGCAGCAGTGCATCCGTGCCGCGCAGGCTCGCGGAGCTGGCGAAGGAGGCAATGGACAGGAGCGCGACGGCACGCTCGGCGGAGGGGCTGCGCATGGGGAGCCCGCAGTATCCCCGAAAGCCGGGGACGCTGCGAGGGCTGGTTCACGCGTCGGAGGCGACCTGCGGAAAATGACAGGCGACCTGGTGCCTCTCCCCCACTTCGCGAAGCACGGGACCTTCGGTGCGGCACCGGTCGACCTGCTTTGGGCAGCGGCCGAACAACCGGCACACCCTGGGATCGGGATCAACCGGGGAGCGCGCCTCGCCTGCAAGGACTTCGCGTTCCTCGGGCCGTCCGCCGATGGACGGGATCGCGCGGATCAGCCCGGCCGTATAGGGATGCGCCGGGTGGCGGAATACCGCCTCGGTGGGCCCCTGCTCCACGACCTTGCCGAGATACATCACGATCACGCGATCGCACAGCATGCGGACCACGTTGAGGTCGTGGGAAACGAACAGGTAGCTCATGCCCAGCGTTTCGCGCAGCTCGGCCAGGAGCTTGAGGATGGTCGCCTGCACCGACACATCCAGCGCCGCGGTGGGCTCGTCGAGGATCAGCAGTTCCGGCCGCAGGGCGATGGCGCGTGCAATCCCTACCCTCGCCTTCTGGCCGCCGGACAGCTGGTGCGGAAAGCGCATCAGCAATTCCTCCGGGAGTCCCGTCTGCCTTGCTGCGTTGAACACCTGCTCGGTGAGCGTTGCCTGATCCTTTACGCCCGCAAGCAGGCGCAGCGGCTCCGCTATCGTGTCGAAGGCGGTGAAGCGCGGATTCAGGCTGTCGGTGGGGTCCTGGAACACCATCTGGATCTTCGGCCGGAATTGCGTTTCGGCAAACTTGCGCGCCGGGATGAAGCCGATGTTGCGGCCGCCGAAGATGATGTCGCCTGCCGTGGGATCGATCATGCGCGTGACCAGGCGGACCAGCGTGGATTTCCCGCACCCCGACTCCCCCACCAAGCCGACGCTTTCGCCCCGGGCGATCTCGAAACTCACCTCATCAACCGCGTGCAACCGGCTGCGCCGGCCGATGGGAAAGTGCTTCTTCAGCTCTACGATATCGAGGAGGTTCGGCGTCATAGCGGATTGAAGCACCGGACCCGATGTCCCGACTCGAAGGTCACCTCCGGCAGCGCCTGCACCGCGCATTGCGCGACAGCGCGATCACACCGGGCATGGAAGCGGCACTTTGGCAGGTCATTGCGCCGCAGGTCCGGCAGGTTGCCGGGAATCGAGGAAAGGCTGTCTATGTCGACCTCGGGGCTCGGCGTGGACGCAATCAGCCGTGCGGTGTACGGATGGCGCGGCTGCGCGAACAACGCAGCGGTCGATGCAGATTCGACCACGTGCCCCGCGTGCATCACGACAATCCGGTCGCAGTACTCTGAGGCGAGCGCGAGGTCATGGGTGATCAGGATGGTGGCCATGTTGCGTGCGCGGGCCAATTCGCTCACCAGTTCCATGATTGCTGCCTGGGTGGTCACGTCGAGGCCGGTGGTCGGCTCGTCGGCAATCAGCAACGACGGGCTGCATGCGAGGGACAAAGCGATCATCACCCGCTGGCATTGCCCACCGGAAAGCTCAAACGGGTACGAAGAGTAGCGGCGCTCGGGATCGGCGATCCGCACCTGCGCCAGGCACTCGATCGCCTTCTTCTTCAGGTTCGACTGCAGCGTGGAGGTGTGCGTGCGCAGCACGTCCTCGATCTGCTTGCCGATCTTGCGGATCGGATTCAGCGCGGTGCGCGGATTCTGGAAGATCATCGCGATTTCGCGGCCGCGCACCTGTTGCAGCGCGCTTTCCTTTGCACCGAGCATGTCCATGCCGGCGAAGGAGATGCTCCCGGACTTCACCTCGGCCGCGGCATCGAGGATCCTCAGGATGCCGAAGGACAGCACCGACTTTCCGGACCCGGATTCGCCCACGATCCCCACCGTCTCGCCCTTTGCGACCTCTATGCAGACGTCCTCGAGCGCATGCACGGTCCCGGACCGGGTGCGGAACTCGAGCGAATAGTCCTTGACCGAAAGGAGCGGCGCTTCGCCGCTCATGTCCTTGTCCTCGGGTCGAGGATGTCGCGCAGCCCGTCGCCCAGCAGGTTGAAGGTGAACACCACCAGCATCAGCGTCGCGCCGGGAAACAGCGCGATCCACCATTCCCCGGAAATGATGTAGTTCGCCCCTTCGGCCACCATGATCCCCCACTCGGCCTGCGGCGGCTGCACGCCCAGACCGATGAAGGACAGGCCCGCGGCGTTGAGGATGGCCCAGCCCATGTTGAGCGAGATCTGCACCATCATCGGCGGCAGGACGTTCGGGAAGAGATGCAGCGCGAGGATGCGCACATCCGAATTGCCCGCGAGCCGCGCCGCCTCGACGTAGCCGGCATTGCGGCGCACGTTCACCTCCGCGCGGGACACGCGGATGTAGAACGGCAGGTTGATGATTGCGGTGGCGAGGATGATGTTCGCCACGCTGTTGCCGAGTGCGGCGACGATGCCCATCGCGAGGACGAAGAGCGGGAACGCCATGATGGTGTCCGCGATGCGGCCGATGATCCGGTCGGACCAACCGCCGTAGAAGCCCGCAAGGCATCCCAGCGCGGAACCGAGGAAAAACGAGGCGAACACGGCGGACACCGCAATCCCGAAGTCGAGCTGCGCCGCGACGATGATGCGCGACAGGATGTCCCGGCCCAGCGAATCGGTGCCGAACCAATGCGCGGCCGAAGGCGGCTTCAGGGCCACATGGGTATTGCTCATCAGGGGATCGTAAGGCGCAATCCAGGGACCGAACAACGCGAGCAGGAGGAAGAAACCGAACAGCCCGAACGCCCCGAGCGTCACCGGGTTGTCGGTGGCCACGTAGCGGACGTGTTTCCAGGTGTCTCGCCAGCCTGGCGCGGTCATCATCAGCCCTCGATGCCCACGCGGGGATCGATCACCCCGTACATCACGTCGATGAACAGGTTCAGCAGCACGTAGACCATGGCCATCGTGAGGACGAACCCCTGTACCGGGGCGTAATCGGAGGAGACCAGCGCTTCAATCACGTAGGAGCCAATGCCCGGCCAGGCGAAGACCTTCTCCACGAGTACGTTGGACCCCAGCAGGAACGAGAACACCATGCCCAGCGTCGTGACGATCGGCAGCAGCGCGTTGCGGAAAGCATAGGTGTAGAGCACCTTGTTCCCGGACAGGCCGCTCGCGCGCGCCGTGCGGATGAAGTCCGACGAGAGCACGCCGAGCATTGAGGCGCGGGTCATGCGCATCAGCGGCGCCATGACAAACAGCCCCAGCGTGACCGCGGGCAGGATCAGCTGCGAGGCCGAGGCGAGGAAGGTCTCCACGTCCCGCGCAATCAGGCTGTCGAGGAGATACAGGCCGGTCACCGTCGCAGGGGCTGGAAACGACACGTCGAGCCGCCCCACCGGCGAAGGCGAGATCCCGAGCAGGAAATAGCAGACATAGGCCAGCAGCAGCCCCGTAAAGAAGGTGGGCAGCGAAACACCGGCGGTCGCGAGCATCCTGCAGAGGTGGTCGACCCAGGACCCCGGCCGCGTCGCAGCCAGCACCCCGAGCGGGATGGCCGTGACGCAGGCGAAGAGGAGCCCGCACAGCGTCAGCTCCAGCGATGCGGGTAAGCGCGTGCGGATCTCGGTCATGACCGGCTGCCCGGTGGACAGCGAGTTGCCGAGGTCGCCGCGCGCGAGCTCCTTCACGTACAGCACGAACTGGTGCGCCAGGCTCTTGTCGAGTCCGAGCTGCTTCCTGATCTGCTCGATCGCCTCGGTGGTAGCCGAAGGCCCGGCGAAATAGGCGGCCGGATCCCCGGGCAGCGCCCGGGTAAGGAGGAAGGTGACGATGATCACGCCGACAATATTGGGGATCGCCCCCGCAAGGCGGCGCAGGATCATCTTCAGCATGGGTCAGCCGGTGCTGGGCAGGACCGCGTCGAACAGGGTCACGTGGGCCGCCACGACACGCCAGCCATCGGCCGTGCGCAGCCACGTCTGCATCTGGCGCCCGAACTTGCCCGACGAAACCCGGCGGTATTCGCAGCTCGCCGTGGCGAAGTCGGTCCCGTAGGTGGTGATCACCGTCCGGGTCAGCGTTCGCATGAGGTCCTTCGGGTCGCGCGCCGCGCGCACGCCGGCGATCGCCGCGTGCCCGTAGGCCTGTTCGCCGAGGCCGTAGCGGATGGTGTGCGGCGAGTCCCAGAAAAGCTCGTTCAGGGTCGGGATGTCATTGGAGACGATCGCCTTCTCGTAGCGATTGAACACCGCGGTAACTTCGGCGACGACTTCCGGCAGGTTGATGGCATGGCTCATGGGGTTTCCTTGGGTGGCGTGAATCGGGCAACCCCTATTTTCTCCAGAACTGCGGAAACGCGCAGGCAAAGGTCTTCGCGCCAGGGCGCGCAGATCACCTGCATGCCCACCGGCAGGCCGTCGATCATGCCCACCGGCACGGCGACCACGGGCAGGCCGATGAACGAGATCGGCTGCGTCATCAGGCCCATGTTGGGGCGCGACAGCATTTCCACGCCGTTGATGGTCATCATGTCCTGGCCGATTTTCGTGGCCGTGCGCGGCGTGGCCGGCGCGAGGATCACGTCCACATCCCTGAAAAGCTTCATCACCTCGGTGTAGTACCAGCGGCGAAAGCGCTGCGCCTGGACATACCAGGCCGCCGGGATCATGGTGTTGGCCAGGAGCCGGTCGCGGATCAGATGTTCGAAATCCGCGGCTCGCGTCCTGAGGTTGCCCAGATGCAGCTGGGAGCCCTCTGTGGCCGTGATCACGAAAGCCGCGGCACGCGCCCTGCCCGCTTCGGGAATCTCCACCACCCGCGTCACGCCGAGCGCCGCCGAGGCATGCTGGACGAGGTCGAGCACGGCCCTTTCCGCGCTCTCTTCGAAATAGCCGCTGGCGCGCGCAAGGCGCAGGCCCTCCAGGCCGAGCCCGAGCTTGCCGCTCACCAGTTCGGCCGGGCCAGGTCGGCACACGGGATCCTGCAGGTCCGGCCCCTGCATCGCGTCATAGCTGGCCGCAAGGTCGGCCGTCGAGCGGCAGAACGGCCCCAGGTGATCGAACGAGGCGACAAAAGGAAAGCTGCGAGCCCGCGTGAGGCGTCCGTAGGTCGGCTTCAACCCGAAGATCCCGCACAAGGATGACGGTACGCGGATCGAACCGTTGGTATCCGAGCCCAGCGTGATCGGCACCAGGCCGGCTGCGACCGCAGCAGCCGACCCGCCCGACGAACCTCCGGCAATGTGCTCCGGGTTGTGCGGGTTGCGCGTAGGACCGTAGTGGGTGTTCTCGGTGGTGAAGCCGTAGGCGTACTCGTCCATGTTGAGCGTGCCCACGAGGACTGCGCCAGCCGCATTGAGGCGTGAGATGAGAGGCGAATCGGCCGTGGCGGGCGGCAGGTCGCGGTTGATCTTCGAGCCGGCAAGGGTCGTGAGTCCCTTGACGTCGAACAGGTTCTTGACCGCGAAGGGCACGCCCGCGAGCGGCCCGGGGTCCCTGCCTGCCGCAACCTGTTCGTCGACGGCCTTCGCCTCGGCCAACGCGCGCGACTCGGTCAGGCTCACGAAGGCGTTGAGCCCGGGATTGCGCGCCTTGATGGTTTCAAAGGCGGCCGCCACGTGGGCCACGGCCTTCACCTGCCCGCTGCGGACCTTCGCCGCAACGTCGAGGGCGGACTCGAACCCCAGTACGGCCTCCACACCGGGCCGGACTCGTCGGCCACCGGGTCGAGCGGGAATGCATTCACGGCCGCGGCAATCTGGGCGGTGCGCCGGAGGTTGCCGATCACGCCCGGCATCTGCTCCGGGGTGATCTCGATCCCCTGCAGCGCCGCCGCGCGGCGTACGAACGCCTCGTCAATGAGTTCCGTGTCCAACTCAGGCCTTCTCAAGGTCGCGATAGTCCGGCTGGAGGTGGAACCAGTAGGTGTAGCCCTTGATCGATTTCTGCATCGCCACATCCATGTTCGGCTGGGCGAGCGGGATCCGCGGCACCTCATCGAAGGCCATGTTGATGTAAGACTGCACCTGTGTCTCGTATTTTTTCTTGTCGGTCTCGAAGCGCGAAGCGTCGATCAGCTTGTCCATCTCGGGGTTCTGGTAGCTCATGGTGTTGAACACCGCATTCTGCCCGTGGTAGCACCAGAAGAAGAAGTACTCCGGCACGTTCAGCCAGCCGCCGAAGCGGTTCAGGATCAGGGGCAGGTCCTTCTTGAGCAGCGCAGCTCGCCAGTTGGCGCCCGGGATCTTGTTGATCGTCGCCTTGATACCGATCATCGCGAGCGATTCCTGGATCAGCACGCAGGCCGGCTCGCTCACCGTCGCGCCACCCAGGTCGAACGACAGCGTTGTTTCGAATCCGTTTTCGACGCCGGCTTCCTTCATCAGCGCGCGAGCCTTGGGGATGTCCTGCTTGTAGCCATGCACTTGGGGCCACCCCGTGCCGGCGGCCTTGTTGTCCTTGTCACCCCACATGCGGGTGGCACGCTTGTACATCGCGTTGTCGAGGATCTTTTCGTAGGGAATCGCATACGCGACGGCCTGGCGCACCTTGACGTTGTTGAACGGTGCGTTCTTGACGTTCATGCCGACATACCAGATGGCATTCTCGATCGGCGTGGTCACCACGTTGACCTTGCCGCCCTGCGACATCTCCAGGAAGTCCTTCGGCGGCATCTCGTAGGTCATGTCGATATCGCCTTTCTCGAGCAGCGCGCGACGGTTGCCTGCGGACGGGATCTCGCGCTGCACTACGCGCTTGATCTTGGGGAGCTTCCCGCTCTTCCAGTCGTCATAGCGCGCGAAGATGATTTCCTGGCCGGGCTTGTAGGATTCGAGGCGGTAGGCGCCGCCGCCCGCCACGTTCACCTTGGTCCAGTCAAGCGCCCAGGGGTCCTTTTCGGTCACGTGCTTCTTCACCACTTCCGAGTTGAAGATCGACGGCACCGGCACCGCGATGTCCATCATCGTGAGCTTGTCCTTGCGCAGGAAGTCGATGCGAAAGGTGTGGTCGTCCACGGCGACGAACTGCTCCGGCTTCTCGAGCGAGCCGGCCTTCATCTGGAAGGTCGGGAACCCGCCCACCGATACGGCCCGGTCGAAGGACCACTTCACGTCCTTGGCCGTCACCGGCGTGCCGTCGTGGAACTTGGCGTTCTTCCTCAGCTTGAAGGTGACCGACATGCCGTCGGCGGCCAAGGCCCAGGACTCGGCCAGTTCCGGCTCCAGCTTGGAGTAGTCGTACATCATGGTGCCGTCAGGCAGCTTTTTCTTGCCGAACGTGAGCAACCGGTCGTAGCAGATCCAGGAGACCCCATAGCTCGGCCGGTTGGCGCCGAGCGTATGGATGTCGAGCGAGTTCGGCCCGGTCTCGTTGGCGACAATCAGCAACTCCTTCCTGCGGTCGCTTTGCGAGAAGACCTCGAGCGGCAGCATCGAGGCGCCGGCAGCGGCTACGGTGGAAAGGATGAATTCGCGGCGTTTCATGGGCAGGCTCCAGGCGGACGGGTCAAGTTACCCAACGGAACGCACGGACCGTGCCAGCACCTGGCTGGGCGCACTACAGAGGGCAATTGGATGCAGCGCGCCGCCAAGGTGCATACGGCACTGCACGCGCGCATCAATTTGGTGCCTCTGGATGAAATCCTCAATAAAATGAAGCGTGAAGCCGGTTCACAAGGCAGGTCGCACTGTCGCGGCCCGGCCCGGTAAACTAGTGGCACCAATTTTCCCGGACAACCCTAGGAGCCCGCCATGCCAAGAACCAAATTGAACGTCCCCGACCTCGCCGAAGCCGCCCCCGGCCTGTGGTCCAACGCGATCCGCACCGGCGACACCTTGTATATCGCCGGCCAGGTCGCCCGCCCCTTCGAAGGCGGCGCCGGGCTCGTCGGTTCTGACGAATACACCCAGGCGAAGCAGATCTTCGCGCGCATCGAGCGGATCCTCAAAGCCGCTGGCGGCACGATGGACAACCTCGTGAAGATGACCATCTACATGGTCGACATCAACAAGAACACCGAGGTCTGGCGCGCGCGGCGCGAATTCTTCAGCGGGGACTTCCCGACCTCCACGCTGGTGGAAGTCCAGTCGCTTGCAGGGCGCGACACGCTCGTGGAGATCGAAACGATCGCCTGGCTGGGAAAAATGCAATGAAGGCTGCCGCAGTTGTCGCCGCCTCGCTGCTCGCCGTTTCCCTAGGTGCGGCCGCCCAGTACCCCAACAAGCCCATCCGCATCATCGTCCCCTACCAGGCCGGCGGCACCTCGGAGGTCATGGCGCGCGCCGTGGGCGAGCACCTTACAGGCGTATGGAAGCAGCCGGTGGTGATCGAAAACAAGCCCGGCGGCGGCACCACCATCGGCGCGGCCGTGGTGGCGCAGGCGCCGGCGGACGGATACTCCCTGTTCGTGAACGCCTCGAGCTTCCTCATCAACGCGCAGTTGATGTCCAAGCTCCCCTACGACCCGGCCAAGGACTTCATGCCAGTCACGCTGGCGGCGTCGAACCCGCACGTGCTGGTGGTATTCCCGGGGCTGGGCATTTCCAATCTCAAGGATTTTCTCGGCGTGGCGAAGGCAAAGGGCAAGTCCATGTCGTACGCCTCGTTCGGCAATGGCAGTTCCGGGCACCTTGCCTTCGAGTTGTTCAAGAAGTCCTACGCGTTCGACATGCTGCACGTGCCGTACAAGGGCGTGCCGGCGGCGATGACCGACGTCATGGGCGGACAGGTGCAGGCCATGCTCACGGACCTGCTCGCTGCCGTGCCGCAGGTCAAGGCGGGCAAGCTCGCCGGCCTGGCCGTAGCCGCCGACAAGCGCAGCCCCACCCTGCCCGACATGCCCACGTTCGAGGAAGCGAGCGGCACCAAGTTCGTCTCGCGTTCGTGGTTCGGCATCCTCGTGCGTTCGGGCACGCCGCCCGAAATCCACAAGATGCTCGCGACCGAGATCGCCAAGGCCCTGCACCGGCCCGACGTGAAGGAGAAGCTCGCCACGCTGGGCCTGGACACTTACGGCACGACCCCCGAGGAGTTCGCGGCTTTCATGAAGAGCGAATCGGACCGGTTCGCGGATGCCATCCGGTTCTCGGGCACGAAGATCGAATAAGCCGTCAGGGTGACCAGGTGTGCGTCGCCGGGGCGAGCAATTCCTCCGGCGCGCACATCCGCGAAGCGATGCCCTGCTCGGTCGAGTATCTGGCAAGGGCCTCGAGCGCGGCCCGGTTGCGCCGCAGGCCGTAGGGCCAATAGTCCTCCCCCAGCGCAGCCACGGCGCGCGCGTAGTCGTACTCCAGCCAGGGCAAACTGACGGGCAGTGCATCGTGCGCATGGAGTTCCTCGAGGGCCAGCCTGCGCGCCCGCTCGAACGCATTGCACACCGCCAGGCACAGCGCGGCGTCGGCAGCCAGTTCGCGGCGAATCCCCAGGATGTGCATGATCGGGAAGATCCCGGTTCGCGCGTAGGAAGCCTGCTCCACCCGTGCAGGGTCTGCGAACAGGCGAACGATGCGAGGGTCGCCTTCGACGAACGACTTTGGGGGCCGGTGCGCAATGAGGGCATCGACTTTTCCTTCCAGCAGGAGGTCGGCCAGCGTTGTGCCTTCTGCAACCATCTCCAGCTCGATGCCCGGCGGCCGGACCCGGATCAGGGGTTTCGCATCGCCGGCGTCGAGCGGCCCGCATCGCCAGCGCATGGCCCCGGCGGCGAGGCCGTATTCGTCCTGCAGCATCCCACGCGCCACCAGCGCTGCCGTCATCGAATACTCGCGCACTCCCACAACCCGGCCGGCCAGTTGGGCGGGCTCTTCGATCCCGCGCTCCGCGGCCACATAAATTGCCGAATGACGGAACATTCGCGACGGGAACACCGGCAGCCCGACATACCGGCAGCGTCCTTCAGCCGTGAGGTACAGGAAATTGGAGCAGGAAAGCTCGGCCACGTCCCAGGCGCCCTCGTCGAACGCGCGCCTGAAAACCTGGTTGAGCGGCGGGCTCTCAATGCGTACCGTACATCCCTCGACGCCGACGCGACCGTCCAGCAGCGCCTGTGTGCGGTCGTAGCGCCCGACTGCGATGCTCAGTGCGCGGCTCACTCCTTCTGGATCCCGGCGCTTCGGGCCACCGCCTCCCATTGCACAAACTCCTTGCGCATGAAGGCATCGTAGTCGGTCGGCGTGCTGCCGACAGGCTCGGCGCCCAGCAGGGTGAGACGTTGGCGAAACCCGGGCTCGCTCACCAGCGCAATGAGTTCCTTCGACAACCGCTCCACGATGGGACGCGGCACGGCCGCCGGGCCGACGATGCCGAACCAGTTGGTCGGGCTGAAATTCGCGATCCCCGCCTCTTCCATGGTGGGCAGGTCCGGCAGCGACGTCGAGCGCTTCGGCGCGGATACTGCGATCGCACGCACGGTGCCCGCGCGGATCTGCGCGAGGTTGCCCGCGATCAGGTCGAAGATGAAGTGCAGGTCGCCCTGCATCATGTCCTGCAGCGCGGGCGTCGTGCCCTTGTAGACGACGTTCTGGAACTGGGTGCCGGTGCGCTCCTTGAAGAGCTGCTGGACCAGGATCGGGCCCGCGCCCGTGGAGCCGTGGTTCAACGCGCCGGGCTTCTGCTTCGCCAGTGCGACCAGCTCGGCCACCGACCCCACGCCCAGCTTCGGGCTCACCACCAGCACATAGGGAAGGATGCCGACCAGCGAGACGCCGGCGAAATCCGCCGGCTTGTAGTCGACGTCCTTGAAGAGGAAGTGGTTCAGCACCAGCAGCCCGGGCGCGCCCATCATGAACGTGTAGCCGTCGGGCTTTTCCTTCGCAACGTAGCCCGACGCGATCCGCCCCGAAGCGCCGGGGCGGTTCTCCACGATGAACTGCATCTTCATCCGGTCCGTCAGTCCCTGCGCCAGCAGGCGGGTGATGATGTCGTTCGCCCCGCCCGGCGCGAACCCGACCACGAATTTGACGGGCCGCTGCGGCCATTCGTCGGCATGGCTGCCGCCAGCGCAAAGGGCGAGGCCGAGCAGGAGGCACAGTGCGGCAATGCGATTTCTCATGGGAGGCTCCGGAAAGTCATGTGGGTATCCTTGATTCGGCAGCCCGCATCGCACGCCACAGTTTTTCCGGCGTGAGGGGCATGTCCAGGTGGCGGATGCCGAACGGTCGCAACGCGTCGACGATGGCGTTCACCGCGGCGGGGAGTGCTCCGACGGTGCCGGCCTCCCCCGCCCCTTTGACCCCCAGCGGATTGGCGCTCGTGGGCATCGGGCGGCTTTCGATAGTGAAATTCGGCAGGTCGACCGCACGCGGCATCGCGTAGTCCATGAACGAACCGGTCAGCAGCTGGCCTTCGGCGTCGTAATGAATGTCTTCGAACAACACCTGCCCGAGGCCTTGCGCAACCCCGCCGTGGATCTGGCCGTGAAGCAACGCAGGGTTGATTACGCGGCCCACGTCGTCGACCACCCAGTAGCCCGTCACCTCGATGCTGCCCGTCTCCGGATCGAGTTCGACTTCGCAGACGTGCGCACTGTTCGGGAACGTGGGGCCGTCGGTGCAGACCGTCGCATCGGCGTAAAGCCCGGGCTCGATGCCGGAAGGCAGCAGCGAGGGCGCATAGGCCGTGGCGCAGACCTGCTCCCACGACACGCCGCGGTCCGTTCCCGCCACGAAGTACTCGCCTGCGCGCCTTTCGACGTCCTCGGCTGAAGCTTCGAGCAAGTGCGCCGCAATGGCCGTCGCCTTGGCCTCGACCTTGTCGGCGGCTGCCAGCAGGGCCGCGCCGCCCGAACTCATCGACCGGGACCCGAAAGTCCCGCGCCCGTGCGCCACCTGGTCGGTGTCCCCGTAGAGGATCTCGATCCGTCCCGCGGCGAGCCCGAGCGCTTCCGACGCGATCTGGCGCAACGAGGTCTCATGTCCCTGCCCGTGGTTGTGCGTGCCGATCGCGAGCAGCATCGAGCCCGTCGGGTCGATGCGCACGCTCGCGAATTCCTCGAACGGCCGGTCGATCGGACCGCCGGCAATCTCGATGGCGTAGGCGAACCCGATGCCGCGCAAGCGTCCGCGCGCCGACGCCGCGGCGCGGCGCGCCTCGAACCCGCGCCAGTCGGACACCTCGAGCACGCGCTCGAACGCGCCTGGGAAATCGCCAGAATCGTAGGTGAATGTGAGCGCGGTCTTCCAGGGCATCTGGTCGGCCCGCACGAGGTTCCTTCGCCGCAATTCAATGCGGTCGATCCCCAATTCGCCAGCGGCCTGGTCGATGAGCCGCTCCATGGCGTAGAGCGCCTCGGGGCGCCCCGCGCCGCGATAGGGCGACACGCAATGGGTATGCGTGTAAATGCCGCGGACCTCGACATGCATTGCCGGTGTGGCATAGACCCCGGCGAGGCATCCGATGTTGGTCGTGGCCTGGTGGGTGCCTGCATAAGCCAGGTAGGCGCCGAGATTCGCGTGGGACAGTGCCCGGACCCCGGTGAACCGGAATCCTGCGTCGAGGGCCAGTTCGAGGTCCCAGGCGTTGTCCCTCGCCTGGTGGTCTGCGAGGAAGGATTCGGAGCGGTCGGCCGTCCAGCGCACCGGCCGGCCGAGCAGGCGCGCGCACCACAGCACTAGTGCGTACTCGGGATAGTCCCCGCTTTTCATTCCGAATCCGCCCCCCACGTCAGGCGCCACCACGCGCAACCGGCTTGCAGGCATGCCGAAGATCCGGCCGCACAGGTCGTTGCGCAGCCCGTGCGGGGTCTGCACCGAGGCGTGCAGCGTCAAACGGCCCGAAGACAGGTCGATTTCGGCGAGTGCGTTGCGCGGCTCAATGGCATTGGCCGTAACGCGGTTGATGCGCGTCCGGAGCCGCACCACGTGCGCCGCGGATGCCAATGCACGCTCCACGCCTTCCCGATTCCCCGCGGTATAGATGAACGCCACATTCCCTGGCGCCTCCGGCCAGACTGCCGCGGCATCAGGGGCCAACGCCGCCTCGATCGAGGCGACCGCGGGCAATGACGCATAGCCGACCTCGACGCACTCGGCCGCATCGCGCGCCTGTGCGGGCGTCTCGGCCACCACCACGGCCACGCCTTCGCCCACATGGCGCACGGACTCCAGGGGCAGCACCCGTCGCGGCGGCTCGAACATCGGCCGGCCATCCGCGCCGGAGCGGCGGATGCGGCTAGGGAAAGTCCCGAGGGACGCGATGTCCCGGCCCGTGACGACGCACAGCACACCCGGCATGGCAAGCGCGCCGGATGCATCGATCGAAACGATGCGCGCATGGGCATGCGGCGACCGGACCACGCACAGGTGCGCTTCGCCGCCGGGCCTTACGTCAGCGGTATAGCGCCCGCGGCCGGTCAGGAGGCGGTGGTCCTCGAAACGGGGGACCGACTCGCCGATGCGAAGCATGTCGCCCAAGCGATCCGGCCTCAGCCGGCCCGCGGACGGCTGAGGTAGTCCCAGGCGGCGAGCGCGTGGCTCTTCACCACATGCATGAACTCGTCGATGGAGACGTATTCGTCGACGCTGCCCATGCCGTGCGGCGACGGGCCGTAGACCACGGCGGGCACGCCATTCAACCGCCACAGGCGCGCATCCGTGCCCCCGGGCGACACAACGCGCGCAGGCATGAGGCCTGGCTTCAGCATTGCGGCGTTCTCGCGCACGATATCCATCAGCTCGTGGTAGGGCTCGCGCCAGTTGGGTCGCGAAGCGGTCAGGATCTCCATCTCGCACCCGTGGCGTCCCGCGATGGCGCGCACCTCCGCCTGCACCGCGTCGTAGTCCGCGCCGTTCGGCACGCGGATGTCGACGTCGAACTCACAGGCCGCCGGAATCATGTTGACCTTGACCCCGCCGACGATCCGGCCGATGTTGACGGTCAGGCTCCGAATCACCCGCGCCGCGCCTTTGCCGTAAGCGCGCTCCAGGTCCGGGGTCGCCTCGTCCAGCGCCCGGGCCAGTTCCGGCGGCTCGTTTACCGGGATCCGGTTGGGCAGGTCCTGCAGTTCGGCGATGGCATCGATCGCCGCCTGCACGGCGCTCGGGCTGACATGGACAAACGCACCGTGACCGCCCCGCGCCTTCGTCCGCATGCGCACCCAGAGCGGTCCCTTTTCGCCGAACCGCACGGAGTACGGGCTGCTCGGCTCGCCGTTGAGGCAGACATCGCCAAGGACGCGGTCGCGGTGATGCTCCATGAGGTGCAGCATGCCCGGCGGGCTGAAGGTCTCCTCGTCGGACACCACCGTCAGCGTCAGGCGGCCGTTCAGCTTGTCGCGCACCTCATTCAGGTAGAAGTAGGCAAAGATCGAGGCCGTGGTCCCGCAGCGCATGTCGCAACTGCCGCGCCCGTACACCTTGCCGTCGACCAGCTGTCCGCCCCAGGGGTCGCGGGTCCACCCCGCCTCGGACTCGACCGGGAACACGTCGATGTGCCCGTTGAGGACCATGTGCTTGCCGGGACGGCCGGTGTCGAAGCTGGCGATGTAATTGGGTCGATCTGCGGCCGGGGCGATCCTGTCGTACTGAATGCCCCGCTTGGCGAACTCCGCCTCCACAAAGTGCGCCGCTTCAAGGGTGTCGCCGGGCGGATTGGGCGTCTTGCAGCGCACGAACCGTTGCAGAAAATCAACCAGCATTTCTCGATCGGCGTCTATCCGCCGGACCAGGACGTCCTTCATGGCATCTCCCTGCGCTCTAGGCATGGTGGTGTAAACAGGTCCTATGCTAGGCAATCGGGGCGAACCGATGTTGGGGGTTTCGCTATACGCACCTTTTAACAGCTCTCCACGCTTGCCTACACGACGACGTGGACCGGCAGAGATACCGGACCCGCCCGCTCCAGGGGGCACACGGTACATAATAATAGACGTTTCACCTTTGATCCGGATGCTTCGGAACATGCCTCACCTACTCGTCATTTACAAAGAGTGAAAGCGCCCAACCTGCTCGGCGCGGTCAAGCCGTTCATTTCCGCGATCGCAGTCATCGTCACGGCGTCCTTCCTCGTCTTCGCGATCTATTTCACGATGCTCGACCTCGCCTGGATCACGTTCCTGGCCGGCATCGTGTTTGCAGGAATCCTGTCGATGGTGTCGCGCGCGACCCGCGCCGAATTTTCCGCGGCCAGCAGCGGCGCGCAGAAGGCGGTCGCCGAAGACCGCCTCTCCGAAGAAACGATGAAACTCAAGAAGGCCGAAGCGGCGCTGGGCCATGTCTCCTCGCTCGTGCAGTTCCAGGACGAACTGATGCCGGCGATGGTGGCCTACATCGACGTGGAAGGCATCTGCCGTTACCACAACCACGCCTTCCGCCGGATGCTGGACCTCCCGCCGCAGCGCATCAACGGCCACCACCTGCGGGACGTGCTCGGGCGCGTGATCTTCGCGCAGACTGAAACTGTGATGCTCCGTGCCTTGAGCGGGGAAACAGTCCGGTACGAACGCACCCAGATCCTGCCCAACGGGGCCGCGCTCCGGCTGAACGCGCAATTCCTGCCGGTCCCGCACGAGCATGACCCGTCCGCCGGGTTTTTCATGCTTTTAACCGCCATCACCGAGCCGGAGTCCGCGCAGGAACCCGGTTCCGCACATCTTTCCCGCGGCAAGCCCACCGCTGAACAGGCCCAGTTCGACACCGCCGTTGCCGAACACGCCACCGACAAGCACAACGCCCGCGAACTCATCCTTGCGGCGATCGAAAGAAACGAGTTCACCCTCCTCTGCCAGCGGATCGTGCCCCTCGCAGGCAGCGGGGGACCGGCCCACTTCGAAGTCCTCATCCGGCTGCTCGAGGAAGAGAACAACATGATCCCGCCCGGCGCCTTCTTCCCGCTGGCCGAGGAACACGGGCTGCTCCCCTACCTGGACCGGTGGGTCACCGCCAACCTGATGCACTGGGTCGCAGGGCGCGGGCCGCAGTCTGTGGGGGACGAACACAGCCTGTACTTCATCAACGTATCCAACGCCACGCTTCGCGACCCGTATTTCCCCAGTTATGTCGAACAGCAGCTGCACAAGCACGAGCTCAGCGGAGCGAATTTCTGCTTCGAAGTCGCAGAAGACGATGTGCAATCCAATCGCGGCGACGTCGAGCAGTTCGCAAAAAGCGTCAAGGCAGCCGGGTGCAAGGTGGCGCTGAGCGGTTACGGGCGCGGCAGGATTACGGTAGCCATGCTGAAGGACCTGCCTCTGGACTTCCTCAAGATCGACGGAAGCGTAATCCGCACCGTCCAGAAGGACCCGCTCAGCAAGAGCAAACTCGTCGCAGTCCACAAGTTTGCAAAAACACTGGGCATCGTGACTGTCGCGGAAATGGTCGAGAGCGACGAGATCACCGACATCCTTCGCGGCATCGGCGTCGATTACGCGCAGGGCTTCGGCATTGCGCGGCCTGAGCCGCTGGCCTGAGCGGTTCCGCGGCTCAGCCCAGCCCGAATTCCTTCAGCGCATGCTCGCGCAGTTTTACCTTCTGCACCTTGCCGCTTGCAGTCATGCCGATGGAATCAAAATTATCCACGATGCGCAGGTAGCGCGGCACGCGGAAGTTCGCACAGCGCTGCTTCGCCCAGGCGACGAGATCCTCTTCGGCCGCTGACATCCCGTCCCTGAGTGTTACGTAGGCGCAGGGCACCTCCCCGAGCCTTGCGTCCGGCACGCCCACCACCTGCGCCGTCTGCACTGCGGGGTGCGCAAGCAACACCTCTTCCACCTCCGCCGGCGCAACGTTCTCGCCGCCCACGCGAAACACATCCTTGAGCCGCCCCACCATGCGCAGGCGCCCGTCTTCGTTCAAAGCGCCGAGGTCACCGGTGCGCAACCACCCGTCAGGGGTAAACGCCTTCGCGGTCTGCTCAGGGTTGTTGTAGTAGCCGCGCATCACGCTCCAGCCTCGCACCTGGATCTCGCCCTCCTGGATGCGTACTTCCACGCCCTCGAGCGGCTTTGCCAACCCCTCCACCCGCAACGCCTCGGAATCGCGCCAATCGCTCATCACGACGTTGGGCGACGCTTCGGACAGCCCATAAGCCGCGCAGATCTCCCGCGCGCCCATCACGTCGATGATCCGCTGCATGGTCTGCGGCCCGGCCGCGGCCCAGCCGCCGCGCAGGCACAGCTTCCCCGGATCGAACTCCGCGTGGCCCATCAGCATCTGGAAGATCGTGTCGTTGCCCGAAGTCAGCGTGCAGCGCTCGGACTCCAGCATCTTCAGCACGGCACCGGCCTCGAAGGACGGCAGCGTGACGAGGCAGGCGCCGAACACGAGCGAGGCCAGCGCCGAAAGCGTCGAACCGCCCACGTGGAAGAACGGGCGGCAGTTGTAGTAGCGGTCCTCCGGACGCACGCCGAAGCGCGATCCCGCGGCCCATGCGTTCCGCAGCATGTTGTCGTGCGTGAGTACCACGCCCTTGGGGTAGGCCGTGGTCCCGGACGTGAACTGGATGAGCAGCGGATCGTCCGGCGTCACGTCTGCGCCGAGCGTTGCGTCGGGCGCGCCGCGCGGCAACCCGTCGTCCACGTTCACCACATGCACGAGCTTCGCCAGGTGGGGGCGCACCTCGCCCACCATCGCGGCATAGTCGATGCTGAGGAACCTGCCGGTGTAGAACAGCGCCTTGCAGTCCGCCTGCTCAAGGCAGAACTGCAACTCGGCGGCCTTGAAGCGCGTGTTCACCGGCACGGTCACGCAACCCAGCATCGCCGCGCCATAGAAAAGCTGGATCCACGCCGCGTCGTTGCCCATCAGGATCGCCACATGGTCGCCCTTGGCGAGTCCCATCGCCCGCATTCCCACCGCCACCTGCCGTGCTTGGTCGAAAAGTTGCGCGTAATTGAGCCGGGCTTGGTCGGTGACAAGCGCTTCGGACGCGCCGCGCCCTGCCGCCTGCCGGGCAAGCACCTCGCCGAGGGTGGAGGCCTGCCAGCTCATTTGCCGAACTTCGCGATGCCCGCCTGCCAGTTCTGCGTGGCGAGGTTCTCTTCGATCGCAAGCAGCTCGACGGCAAGCGCCCCTTTGGGGTCGAGTTCCACCCCGTGGTCAATACAAGCCTTGGCGAATTTCAATCCGGCGCCCGGCGCTTCGGTCACCGTCTTCGCAATATCAGCGAGCGTCTTGTCGATCTCGGCGGCCGGCACGACCCGCGCCACCAGACCATGGCGCTCGGCCTCCTCGGCTGAGAGCTTCCTGCCGGTGAACATCATGTCCTTGGCCAGGCGCTTGCCGAGCACGCGCGGCAGGCGCTGCGTGGCGCCGACGGTGCCCCAGAGCGCTTCAGGGGTGCGGAATGAAGCTTCCGGCGTGGCGATGATGAAATCGCAGGCCGCAGCGATTTCGCAGCCCGAGCCGACGGTCGGCGCGGCAACGACCGCGATCACCGGCATCGGCAGCGACTCGATGGCGTCATAGGCGGCAAACGCCTTGAGGCGGCGCGCACGCACCTGGTCCTCGTCCATGCCCTGCCGCTCCTTGAGGTCGGCGCCGGCGCAGAACACCGGGCCGTTGGCGCGGATGAAGACGAGCTTCACAGTCGCATCCGCCGCTGCCGAGCGGCAGGCCGCGTGCAGTTCAGCGCACATGGCGTTGTTCAATGCATTGCGGGCTTCCGGACGGTTCAGCGTGAAGGTCGCCACGCCTGCGTCCACGGTGTAAAGAACGGCCGGTGCGGTCATAGCGCCTTCGCCTCCCTGAGTTGCGCGACTTTCTCTTTGCTGTATCCGAGGAAACCCGTGAGCACCTCCTCCGTGTGTTCGCCGAGCGTCGGCGGGCGCCCGATCTGCGGATCGTCGAAGCCCGCGAACTTGTAAGGCAGCCCGAGCGCCTTGAAGACGCCTATGCCGGGATAGTCGAATTCGCCCACCAGGCCGCGTGCGGCCACATGCGGGTCGTTCAGGATCTCGGCCACGTCGTTGACCGGGCCGACCGGGACCTCGACTGCGTCCAGCGCAGCGATCAGTTCGTCGCGCTTCCAACCGAGGATGGCTTGCGTCAGCTTCGGCATGATGGCTGCGCGGTTCTCCACGCGCTTCGCATTGTCCGCAAACTGCGGCTGCCCGCCCCAGTCTTCCAGCGCGAGCGCCTTGCAGAGCGGCGCCCAATGCTGGTCGCTGGCGGTGATGTGCAGGTACTTGCCGTCACTGCAACAAAACGTCGCCGTGGGCACGCGGCCGGGATGCTCGGTACCAAGGCGCGGCGGCACTTCGCCAAGGGCGAAGTACCTGGCGGCAGCGAGCGTCAGCAGGCTCACCTGCCCGTCCAGCATGGAGAAATCCACGTAGCAGCCCTTGCCGGTTTTCTCGCGGCCCGCGATCGACGACAGGATGGCGATCGCCACCCACAGCCCCGAAGTCAGGTCGGCCACCGGCAGGCCCGGCTTCACCGGCCCGCCGCCACGCTCGCCGGTCAGGCTGAGCAGCCCGCCCATCGCCTGGAACACCGTGTCGTAGCCTTTCTTGCGGCGGTAGGGCCCGGTCTGGCCGAAGCCCGTGCAGGACAGGTAGACCAGCCGCGGATTGATTGCGGCCAAGGCTTCGTGGTCCAACCCATAGCGCTTGAAAGTGCCGCTCGGGAAATTCTCCACGAACACATCCGCCTTGGCGGCCAGTTCGCGGATCACCTGCTGGCCCTCGGGCGAGCGCAGGTTCACGGTGATCGAAGACTTCGAGCGGTTGCACGCAAAGTAGTACGCGCTGTCGACCGCCAGCTGCGGCTCGAAGCTGCGGGTTTCGTCGCCCGTGCCGGGCTGCTCGACCTTGATCACCGTGGCGCCGAGCTCGGCGAGGATCATGCTGGCGAACGGGCACGCAAGCACCCGTGCTAGGTCGAGGATGACGAGGCCTTCCAGAGGACGCATGGGCTAAAGGCCGCGCTGGGAGCGGCTGTCAGGGTAGATAGTTTCCATTGTCAACTATCTATTCCTCCCCTGTCAATGGATACCCTCAGCCTGGCTTCCACAATTTTGCGACGCGGGACCGCCGGATGCTCGCGTCCCTCGTAGCCAATGGGAGCGAATGCGCTTTTGCAGTGGCGACGATCATCCGATCGGCTGGATCCCCGTGGAACGAAGCCGGCAGTCGGTTGACTGCAGAGATGACTTTTACGTCCATTGGAAGCACGGTCAGGATCCGGGGATCCGTTGCCTGGGCTAGCCAAGCTTCAAACGGCAAGGGAAGCCTCAATCGGCCTTTGGCGTGGAGCATCTGCGCCTCCCAAAGACTGATTGCGGGCAGATTGCATCCCTTGGATGTCGCTTCGGCGTCCAGCGCGTCGCGCTCAGCCTCGGAAAGCGCCTTGTCTCCCGTAAGCCACCAAATCCAGATGTGGGTATCGAGAACGACGCTCAACGAAGCGCCTCGAAATCCACATCGCGTAACACCGGCTCGTCGGGCCGTGCGTCGAGTTTTCCGCCAAGCGCACGCAAGCGCTTCCAAGGCTCGTTCATGCCGGAGGAGGATTCCGGCGAAGGCTCGAGCTGGGCGACAACCCGGCCGTGCCGGGTGATCGACACCGCCTCACCGGACTCTTCGACGCGGCGCACGATCTCCAGGCAACGATGCTTGAATTCGGTGATCGAAATGTCCATTTAATAATTCTAAATGGCCATTTCAACCTGCGCAAGCCCGGACCCCGGAGGGCCCGTATTCCCGGCTCAGCCGAACCCGTATTCCTTCCACCGCTTGTTCACCAGCGCGCGATGGTCGGCGTGCGGCTCCACGGTCGGCGGGAAGCGCTCGTTGTTCCACTCGGGCCGGCGCTTGAAGTGCCAGTTGCGCGTCGCATCGAACAACACTCGCGTCCAGGTGCCCGCGCCGAGCTGCTGCACGTCGCGCTCCTCCAGGGGCGTGCTGGGATCAAGCGCATGTCCGAGGAGCCCAGGGAACTGCGTGATCCCTTCGGTGGCCGCGTTCATGCGATAGGCCAGCGCCCAGTCGATCTGCTGGTAGTTGGAGACGTCGATGTCGTCCTCGAAGACGAACACATGCTTGTAGCGGCCCTGCCCCGCCCCCGCGCCCCACAATGCCGCCGCCACCTGCTTGGGCTGGGCCTGGTAGGTCTTCCTGATCTTGATGTAGACGTTGATGCCGCAGGTGATCGGGTCGCAGTAGACGTCCTGCACGCCCGGCACGCCGGAGGCGATGAGGATGTTCCACGCGATGCCCGCACGCTGGGCGGAAGAGATCACCGCGTTCTCGGAGAACGACCCCGGCATGTTGCCTTCCTGCGTGCCGCGCAGGATGGGATCGTTGCGATGCATGATGCAGCTGACCTCGATGGTCGGCCGCGGCGTGGGGAGGTCGGAGACATACCCAGTGAATTCCGCGAACGGCCCTTCGGTCTCGTACGCCGCGGGATCGGGATCGATGAAGCCTTCGATCACCATCTCGCAGCTTGCAGGCACTTCGAGGTCGACGGTCTCGCACTTCACCATCTTGACCGCCTCACCGCGGTAGGCGCCGAGCACGGCGAACTCCGACACGCCGGCCGGCAGCGGGCTGCCGCCGAGGAAGCCCATGATCGGATCCCAGCCGATGACGCAGGCCACCGGCATCTTCTCGCCGCGGTCGGCGTACTTGGCGAAGTGCTGGCCCCAGTGCTGGCCGCCCTTGATGAGGAGCGACGGGATCGTATTCTTCTTGCCGACCATGCCGCGATAGATACCGGCGTTCTGCACGCCGGTGTCCGGGTCCTTGGTCACGATGCAGGCGTAGGTGTTGATGTAGCGCCCGCCTTCGAGGTAGTGCCACTTGGGCACCGGGAACTCGAGCAGGTCGATGTCCTTGCCCTTGACGATGTTCTCCTTCACGGGCCCGGTCGGCACCACCACCGGCTCGATCTGCTCCCGGTTCTTCTTCATCACGTGCTGGACGATCTCGTTGTTCGTCGCGTCCTTGGGGAAGCCCAGCGCGAGGTTGAGTCGAGTGCGCGTGCCAATGCCGCCGCAGAACACCTTGCGGCCGCGGGTGTTCTCATGGCCTTTCACGTTTTCGAACAGCAGCGCAGGGCCTTGTTCTTCCAGCACCCGACGCGAGATTGTGCCGATCTCGCAATCCCAGTCCACCTTCGCGGTGATCCGGTGCAGTTCGCCTTCCTTTTCCAGCAGCGCGATCCACTCGCGCAAGTCGATGCAGCCCATGCAGCCTCCCAAGATTGATGGGTGCACCTTAGCAACGAACCTTCGTGCGGTCTATGCGGTGTTTGCATGCAGGGGCCAGGATTCACACGGTGCGCACGAAAAGCGCTTCCCGGCCCGGTCGGACAGTTCTTTACGCTTCGGGCTTGCCCGCGCGAGGCATAATCGTCGTTTTACCTTTTGGTCCGATCCATGCGCGCCCTGTTGTTCCGTCTTGCCCTCGCTGCCAGCCTCCTGTTCTCCGCGCCGGCCCTGCTGGCGCAGGCCTCCAGCCTGCTGCCGACCCCGACTGCGGATATCGAGTACATCGCAAAGAGCGGCGACACGATGATCGGCATCGCGCGCCGCTACCTGATCGAAGGCCAGAAGCACGAAGTCCAGCGCGCGCTGTGGGAGCACAACCAGCTCAAGGACAAGGACCGGATCAACCCGGGCCACGTGGTGCGCATCCCCGAAAACTGGGTGAAGAACGAAGCCGGCCGGATCGAGCTCGCGCATGTCGAGGGCGATGCCCAGTCCGGTGGCCAGCCCCTGCGCAAGGGCGCCACGCTTTCGGCCGGCGACGAGCTGAAGACCGGCAAGGACGGCTACCTCACCATCAAGCTTGCCGACGGCTCCACGCTGGCCCTGCAGCCCGGCAGCACCCTGGCGGTCGATACCGTCAAGAAGACCGCGCTGACCCCGTCTTCGGATGCCCTCTTCACCCTGAAGAACGGGCGGGTGGAAGCGTCGGTGCAGAAGCGCTCGGCTTCCGGGTCGCGCTTCGAAGTGCGCACGCCGATTGCCGTGGCCGCCGTGCGTGGCACGGGTTTCCGGGTAGCGACCGACGAGGAGAAGCGCACCTCCACGAGCGAGGTCATCGAAGGCAACGTGGCCGTCAACGACACGGGGAACCTTGGCACCGTGTCGGTACCGGAGGGGTTCGGTACCCGCGTGCAGGACGGCCAGGCGCCTCTGACGCCCCGCGCGCTGCTGCCCGCCCCCCGGCTGTGGACCGGCATCCGGCTCTGGATGCGGCGCCCCATTCGCCTGAATTTCACGCGCCTGGCCGGCGCCACGCAGTATCGAGTGATCGTCGCACGCCAGGCGGACTTCAGCAACGTGATCAGCGAAGTGCTGATTGGCGCCAACGAGATCCAGTTGCCGGATCTGGAGAACGGCGCGTACTTCCTCAAGGTGCGCGGCATCGACGACATCGGACTGGAGGGCAAGGACACCCTCGCCGACCTCGTCCTGAACCTCGAGCCGCTGGCCGCGCCGACTGCGCCGGCCGCTGCGCCAGCCCAGACCCCGGCCCCAGCGGGCCAGAAAGCCAACTAGGCTTCAGCGCACCACGGGCAGGAAGACGTTGAACCGGGAGCCCTTGCCGGGCTCGCTCTGCACCTCGATCCGGCCGCCGTGCTTTTCGACCGCGGTCTTCACGAACGCGAGGCCCAGTCCCGCGCCCTTCTCGCCGCGGCGCTTCGCCGCCTCCAGGCGCTCGAACAGGCGCGGCAAGTCTTCTGCCGCGATGCCGTAGCCCTGGTCAGCGAAGGTCACGCGCCACAGGGCGCCCTCGGGCTCTATGGAGCATTCGATCCGCGTGGACTCGGGGCTGTACTTGATCGCGTTGCTGAGCAGGTTGATGAACACGCGGAACAGCACATCGCGCACGCCGCGCGTGAGCGCCGCGTCCGGGACATGCGCGATGGACACCCCGATCTGCTTCGCCCGCCCTTGCGACTCGGCTTCGTCGACCGCGCCCCGGAGGACATCGCCGAGGTCCACCGCGGCAAAGCGAGCCGGGTCGATGGACTCGGCGCGACCGAGCTGGACGAAGTCTTCCGCGAGCGACAGCGAGCGCTCAACGCTGGCGCGGATGCGCTGGAAGAAATCCGCCTTCTGCGTTTCCGGCGCGAGCTCCCTCAGGTCGAGCATGGCGGTGATCGACACCAGCGGCGAGCGCAGGTCGTGCGACAGGAAGCGCATGTATTCGTCGCGCTTCTTCTCTGCGTCCTTCATGACGGTGACATCGACCAGGGTGACCAGCAGCCCGCGCCGCTCCCCGCCCGAGCCTGAGAACGGTACGATCGACAGGAACAGGTCGCGCTTATCGGTGTGCCTGCCCTCGAACGAGACAGGCGCCTTCTCCAGCAACGCGTTCCACTCGGGGGCGCCCTGCGCGAGCACCGGGCCCAGCACTTCGGACAGGCGCAGGCCACCCAGCACCTGCGCGGGTTTCCCGACCAGCGCCGCGGCCTGTGCGTTCACCAGCGTGACGCGCAGTTCCGTGTCGACTACCAGGGCCGCCTCCGGCAGGCCGTCGAGCGTGTCGCCCATGAAGCGGCGCATGTCGCGCACCCGTGCAGATGCGCGGCGCACCTCCTCGATGCGCGCTTCGATTTCGTCGGACATCGCGCCCTTGCGCCGCCTCCGCACCATTGGCGCAGCGTAGGGCAGCAGTTCGGGCTCGCGTGCCGCGGCGGCCAGTTCCTCGTCCATGTAGCGTTGCGCGGCTTCCAGCCTGCGCCAGCTCCAGACCGGGTAGCAGGCCAGCAACCCGAAGACCGCGGCCGAAGGCGCGAACCACCAGCCCGAGAGATAGACCGCCAGCAGCGCGAAGACGAACACGCCGGCCATCGCCAGCACGGTGACCAGCAGCGCATGCCGCGCCGACAGGCGCAGGTAGGCGGCCAGCAGTGCGAGCACCAGCAACGCGGACACCACCGCCTGGACCGCCACGGGCGCCACCGAGATGAACCCGCCATCGCGCAGGTTCGCGAGCACATTGGCCGAAAGCTCCACGCCCGGCATCGAACGTCCGAAGCCGGAGACCGGCGTGGGATAGGAGTCCATCATGCCGGCGGCCGTTGCGCCCACGAGGACATACTTGCCGGCCAATGCCTCTTTAGGCACCGACCCGCGCAGCACGTCCGCATAGGACACTTGCTGGAAGTGCCCGGGCGCACCAAGGAATCCCACATGCACCCAGTGATCGCGCAGCCACAGGCCGCGCTGGGCCTCAGTCTCCGGCGGGCGGCGCATCCCGGGCAGGTCAGCCTTGCTCCCATCCAGCCGGGCCAGCGCAGCGGCGAGGTGCAGGTACTGGCGCGTGCCGCCCGCCAGCCCTTCAGAAAGATAGAGGCTGCGCGCAATGCCATCCGCGTCGAGCTCGACGTGCACGTGCCCCACCGCCGCGGCCGCAGCGGCAAAGGGCTCGGCCGGCGCGACTTCCCGTAGCTGGCCGGACTGTGACGCCTCCATGATCACCGGCAGCACGACCCTGCCGTTCTTCGCGATGGCCCGGGCGAGGACTTCGTCGCCCGCCGGGTCGGCGCGATCCGGTTCGGTGAGCAGGATGTCGATCGCGACGCCCTTCACGCCCGCCTGCGTCAAGCGCTCGAGCAGCGTTGCGTGGATCGCGCGGCGCCAGGGCCAGCGCCCCACCTGGTCGAGGCTCTGCTGGTCGATCGCGACAATGACGATGTCGTCCGGCGCGCTCTTGTGCCGCAGCACCAGCGCCGCGTCGTAGAGCGTCTGGTCGAGCCGCCAGAACCAGCCGAACCCGGCCGCCAGCGCGGCCAGCGCCGTAACTGCCACCGCGGTGCCGATCCATTCAACGAGAAGGGGGCGAAGCTTCTTCCGGGCCATGCCGAAGCTTAGCGCAAGGGTCTAGCGAACGGCGAGGAGCGCAATCCCGGCCAGCACCAGCGCCGCGCCCATGCCCGTGCGCGCACTCAGTCCCTCGCGGTTCTTGAAGAGGAACAGGCTCACCGGGAAGATCATCAGCGGCGTGGTATGCGTGACCAGCGTCGCCAGCGCAATCTCCATGTATTGCATTGCCGACACGAGGAACATTGCGCCCGATGCCGTGGCCACGCCGCACCCCACATACAGCGCGACGCCGCGCGGGTCGGATTTCAGGATGCCGCGGAAGGACTCGCCCCAGTTGCGCGAGGTGGCCAGCTGGCAGGCGAACGCGACCACCGAGGCGATGATGGTGCCGAAGACCGCTTCGTTCCAGGTCCGCATCGAATAGCCGCGACAGACATTCGACAGCGCGAACCCGATCACGGTCGCGAGGCCGATGAGGAACCCTTTGCTGAGCAGACCGCCGGCTGGCCGGTGCTCTGAGGCGACCTCGTTGGACACCGGCTGCGTGAACCACAGCCCGAAGATCACGAGTGCTGTCAGCGCCAGCTCGTAGGCGCCGAGCGTCTCCCCCACCAGGACCCACGCCACCACCAGCGTGAAGGCCGGCGCCACCGAATGCACGACGCTCGCCCGCGCCGGCCCCAGCAGGCGAATCGTATCGAACATGAGACGCCTTCCCAGGTAGGTGCCGACGAAGCCGCCGAGCGCGAAAAAGCCCGCCTCCCTCCAGTGCCAGACGAAGGGTGTTTCGCGAAACAGCATTTCCACGCCGAACACGGCGGACGAGAATGCGATGTTGATGAAGAGGACGATGAAAAAGCCGAGCTCGATCGACATCCTCGTCATCGCCACCCGCGAAATGAGGATGTTCGACCCAAAGCAGATCATCGAACACAAAGCCAGTGTCACGCCCATGCGCGGAGCATAAGCGGTAAACTTGAATCCATGAGCACATTGCCGAATCGTTTCACACCCTACGACGATCGAACCCAGCCCTCGTTTGCCGTCGACGGCTACAAGGAAACGCTGGTGCGCGTGCCCAAGCAGCCGTTCTACAAACGGCCCGTCACGCTGTCGGAAATCACGGGCCCCTTGAACCTGACGCGCAAGCTCGATGCCGACCTCTCCGACCTGTCGCGCACCAAGTCTGGCGACCGCGCGCTGGGACAACTGATCCTCGTCACCGGGCGCCTGCTCGATGAAGACGGCTCGCCGGTGTGCAACTCGATCATCGAGGTCTGGCACGCGAATGCTGCGGGGCGGTATATCCACAAGATGGATGCCAGCAGCCCCTTTCCCGAGGACCCCAACTTCTTCGGCTCGGGCCGTTGCCTCACCGATCACGCAGGCCGCTACAAGTACCTCTCCATCAAGCCCGGCGCGTACCCCGTGCCCAACCACCCAGAGCGCTGGTGGCGCCCGCCGCACATCCACCTGTCGATCTTCGGCGAAGGCTTCATGAGCCGGCTGGTCACGCAGATGTTCTTCCCCGGCGACCCCCTCAACACGCAGGACCGGATCCTGAACAGCGTGCCGGATCCCAGGGGCCGCGAGCGCATGATCTCCAAGCAGGTGCCGATGACGGACCTGCCGCGCGCGGACGTGCTCGGGTTCGACCACGACATCGTGATCCGCGGGCATCGCGCCACGCCGATGGGACTCTGATATGTCGAAATTCGTCCCCACCCCTAGCTGCACCGTCGGCCCGTTCTTCCCCACGCATTACTTCGGGCCGAAGGACAACGACCTTACGGTGACCAGCAATGCCCCCGGACCCGGCCGCGCCAAGGGCACGAAGATCTACATCGGCGGTCACGTCTACGAAGCCGCCCGCGTCGCGCGCTGGAACGCCATCATCGAGATCTGGCAGCCCGACGCTTCCGGCCATTTCGCCCACCCCAACGATCCGGGCGCCTCGCAAGCGGACCCGGACTTCATGGGCTGGGGGCGGCGCTCCAGCGATGACGACGGCTATTACGACTTCACTACCGTGAAGCCGGGTTCGTACAAGAACCCGCTCACCGGCGCGGTGCGTGCGCCGCACATCAACGTCTCGATCATGAGTTCCGGGCTGATGCGGCGCCTGGTGACGACGTTCTTCTTTCCCGGTGAGCCGCTCAACGCGGGTGACCCCGTGTTCAACGCGATCCCCGATTCCGCTGTGCGCGAGCGCATCCTGCTCAAGCCGGAGAAGCTCCCCCGCGCGCCGGCCGACGCCGTTTCTTACCGCCTCGACATCGTCCTGCAGGGCGACGACGAAACGCCGTTCTTCCTCGACTGATTTGAATCCCTCGCCCGCCGGTGCCGGCCAGCCTGTCTGGAATGCGCAGGTTGCGCATTGGCATACGCTTTCCTTGCGCGCGCGAATCAACCGCATCCTCCTGCGTGCGGCCCTCGGCCTCGCTTTTGCAGCGGCAACCGTCGGGACCATGGTCGGGCTGTTCCTGCTGGGCTTGCGCCTGTCGGAGCGCTTCCTTGGCGGAGCCGTGCCCCTGGCCGCCGCCCCGCTGCCACTGCTCGGCGTCTACCTGCTGTATCGCCTGCACAAGTGGGGCGATGCCTTGTTCGGGATCCAATACCGGATCCTCGACGACGTTCCACCCCAGGCGCTGGCCTCCCGGCCGGAGCCGGGGCAGGCGGCCATCTGCGTGTTCCGCAGCCAGGCCGTGGGCGGGAGCGTCAACGTGCCGGTCCTGCTCGGCACCCGCTTGATGGGCGAGACCAGCGACGCGAACGCCTTGTTCTTTCCTGTCGATCCCGGGACCCATGAACTTACCACCCGGGTGAAGATGTACATGATGACGCTGGCGCTGGAGGCGCAGGCCGGGACTACTTACTTCGTCTGGCACGAAGTGAAGCCGTTCAGCCACCGGTCGCGACTGCACCTGGTGGGAAAAGCCGTGTCCCTGCCGGCGTAGGACCGGGCCCCGGCAGGCCCCTCAACCCCGCGCGAGCTTGGCCTTGAGCATGGTGGCCGCCCGGGTGTAGCCCCCGCCAATGCCGTCGACAAAATGGATGTGGTCATTGCGGCGGTCGCGCACGTAGCAGGACATCACGCTCGACGAGCAGACGTGCATTCCGTAATGGAGGCTGCCCGCCGCCTCCATCGCGTCGAGCGCGGCCGCGAGCCGCTCGCGCTGGCCGCGCGTGCCGGCGATGACCGTGCTGATCTTGCCGTCGAGCATCAGCGTGTCGGACAGCCGCGTGACCCCTTCGCGATACTCGCGGCCCTGCGGCAGCCAGCGAAGGAAGGCATAGGCGACCACCGAGCTCACCCACGCGTCGGCGACGTCGAACGCACCGTACCGACCGAGCCGCGCGCGCAGCTCGCGCACCGCCCGCGCCACCGTCGGCTGCAGCTGCAGGCGCCCGACGGACACCGGGTTGCGCTCGTGCGGCGGCCCGAACGTCGTATCGATCGCGGCCAGCACGTCGCGGCACAGCGCGGACTGCCGCGCGTAGTCCGGGAACGCCACGAGCAGGCACACGACCTCCTGCGCGTCGCCCGGCGGCTTGATACTGTCCCAGCGGCACTGCATGCCCTCGAGGTTCAGCGCCGCGTCTTCTTGCTGGGGCGCGGCCAGCATGTAGTCCTCGCCCTTCACGACCTTCTCGGCGTACTGCAGGCCCTCGCCCAGAACCACGGGAATCGTGTGGTCCGCGCTCATCTTCGCCTTTGCCACCCGCAGGTCGCGGCCGGCGGCAAGGATGTCCGCGACCTGCACCGCGCCGACCCTGAGCTCGAGGCCGAACTGGCGGCGCGTGTTCTCGCTATGGAGGTTGAGGGCGTGCAGCACCGGGGCGGCAAGCGAAGCCGGCACGATCATGGTCGCGCCGTCGCCGCCGAAGAAGAACGGCACGCGGAGGTCGGCCTTGCGGGCGATGTTGAGCGCGGCCACGATGCTCCCGGTGGCCACCAGGTTCACCGTATGGTGCATGCCGTCGTCGAGGGCGCGCGTGGAGCCTTTGACGTCGGTCAGGACCACGTGCCAGTCCGGCGGCACCGGCGCGAAACGGCCAGGCTCGCCCATGAGTTCCGCGAGGCCGAGGGTGTTGAGCGGGAGGTCGGCGTAGAACCGTTCGTCGTGCGAGAGATTCACTTTCGCTCCGGTGTTACCGCTGGGATACGGCTGCCAGTATAGTTCCGCGGCCCCCTGAATTCCCGGAGACCCGCATGTTGGCTGGGAGCCAAAAGCGTGTCCATGGGTGTCTACCGGACTGCGTACTCGCTGACCTAGCCCGCGCTTTAGAATACGCCCATGCTCAGACCGCCTTCCAGGATCTCCTTGCCCCTCGCCGCGCCCAGCGGCGTCTGCGTGGACCTCGCGCGCTTCGGCGTCGAAACCCTGCGCGCAATCGAACCCTACGAACGCAGGATGCGCACGCTCGCCACCAGACAGTCGCGCGAAGCGCGCTAAGCCTATGGACACCGCTTACGTCCACGGCTACGACCCGAAGGAAGCCCAGCGCCTGCAGGACCAGGCCGGTTCGCTGCTCGAACTCCTGCACGCGGACACCGCCTACCCGGACGGCAGCAGCGTGCTGGAAGCCGGCTGCGGCGTGGGCGCACAGACGGTTACCCTTGCACGCAACAGCGCCGGGGCAAAAATCACTTCGTTCGACCTGTCCGAAACCTCGCTCACCCAGGCCCGGCAGGCGGTTGCGACCGCGGGACTCGCGAACGTCACGTTGCAGCAGGCCGATATCCTCAATTTGCCCTTCCCGCCCGCCTCGTTCGACCACGTCTTCGTGTGCTTCGTGCTCGAGCACCTCGCCCGGCCCGTGGAAGCATTGCAGGCACTCAAATCGATGCTGAAGCCCGGTGGCACGATCACCGTGATCGAGGGCGACCATGGCTCGACCTATTTTCATCCGGACAGCAAATACGCCAGCCGCGCGGTCGACTGCCTGGTGGACCTGCAGGCGGCCGCGGGCGGCGATGCGCTCATCGGCCGCAGGCTCTACCCACTGCTCACCGGCGCGGGATTCGGCGAGGTGCGCGTCTCACCGCGGATGGTGTACGTGGACGACAGCAAACCCGCGCTGGTCGACGGGTTCACGCGCAAGACCTTCACCGCGATGATCGAAGGCGTGCGCCGGCCCGCCATCGAGCGCGGACTCATGAGCGCGGCCGACTTCGATCGGGGCATCGCGGAGCTGTACCGCACGGCCGGAGGCGGCGGCACGTTCTGCTACACATTCTTCAAAGCTATCGCGCGGCTGGGGCCGGCGTGAATGAGTTCATCGACCACCTGAAGGACGTGTTCCGCCTGTTCGGGAAATTCGCGTCCAGGCGCATGTTCAGCGGCCACGGATTGTTCCGCGACGGGCTCATGTTCGGCCTCGTGGTGCGCGACACGCTGTACCTCAAGGCCGATGCGCAGAGCCTGCCGAAGTTCGAAAAACTCGGCATGAGACCGTTCGAGTACCAGCGCCAGGGCAAGACCGCGCGGTTGTCCTACTACACGGCGCCCGAAGGCGTGTTCGAGGATGCGGCGGACGCGGCCCAGTGGGGCAGGCTGGCGTTCGAGGCGGCGCTGCGGGCGAATGCGGCGAAGGCGCGGCCGAGAGTTAAATCATGAACTTTAATTCCTAAGAACCGGGCAGATTCAAGAACGAAGTGCGCGAGTGCTGCGAGTAGAGTATCTCAGATCTATAAATTCGAGAGGGGTTAGGTAGCCCAACTTTTTTCGTGGTCGGTTGTTGAGGCGGTTGGCGATGACGTCGAGTTGAGCCTGGGTGTAGTTGGC
>CAMAXP010000012.1 GCA_945862265.1 Bordetella parapertussis | reverse complement strand
GCGTCTTCCATGGCCATGAAGGTGGCGCCTTCGTCGGCCAGCGTCTTCAGCAGCTTGTCGAGCACCATCATGCGGTGCCCGCGCCCGATCACGAACGGGTGGAAGGTGTAGTTCAGGATGCCCCAGTCGGTCAGGCTCTTCATGTAGCGGAAATCGGCGATCCAGTTGCCGAGCACGCCTTCCGCGTTCATCAGGCCCTGCAGCACAGACGTCTTGGTGCGCAGGAACTCGAAGTGCGGGTAGTCGTCGAGCGACCAGCTCACCGGCATCTCGATGAGCCTGGACTCCTTGCCGAACACCGCGGGCCGGTCGAGCTCGATGATGTCGCCCTGCCGCACGCGATAGGGCATGTGGTCGTTGCCCATCATGCTGCTTTCGTAGAAAAAGCCGTGCTTCAGCAGCAGTTCCACCGAGTGCGGCGACAGGTCCCACGAAGGCGAGCGATAGCCGCGGGCGTAGCGCCCGGTGAGCTTCTTGATCTGCTCGTTGGCGCGCACCAGGCCGTCCTCTTCCTGCTCGCGGGTCATGTCGTTCGGCGGCATGTGGGTCCAGCCGTGGTGGCCGATCTCGTGGCCGGCGTCGAAGATCATCCGGCATTCGGTCGGGTAGGTCTCGAGCGTATGCCCGGGCACGAACCAGCTCGCCCGGATGCCGTACTTCTTCAGCAGCGCAAGGATCCGCGGGACGGCGACCGGCCCGAACTCGCCGCGCGAGATCGGCGTGGGGCTGGTGAGCCCGCGGGAAATGAAGCCCGACATCGCATCGAAGTCGAAGCCTATGGTGGCGACATGGGTGGCCATGGTGTATCCCCTTTCAGTAGGCGGAGCGTCCACCGTCGGCGGGAATCGCCGCGCCGGTGATCATGCGCGATTCGTTGGAAGCGAGGAAGAGCGCGATCGCAGCGACATCCTCGGGCTGCCCCATCCAGAACGGGTAGGTCTTCAGCTGCTCGGTCACGTTCTGCCGGTCCGGCGCGCTGCCGGGCTGGCCGGGCATGCCGTAGGTCGCCAGCACCCGCTCGGTGTTGGTCCGTCCGGCGCAGATGCAGTTGACGCGAATGTTGTCGTGGGCGTAGGAACCCGCCAGCGTGCGCGTCAGCGAAATGATCGCGCCCTTGGCCGCGGTGTAGATATGCGCCGGGTTGGAGCCGCGCAATCCGGCACCGGAGGACATGTTGACCACCGACCCGCCGCCGGCCCGGGCGATTTCGGGGATCACCTGCCGGCATGCGAGCATCGTGCCCTTGAGGTCGAGCACCATGGTGCGGTCCCAGACCGCCATGTCCACCTCGGTGATCGGCGAATCTTCCGGCAGCGACCCGCCGGCGGAATTGAACAGCGTGTCGATCTTGCCGAACCGCTTCACGCCTGCGGCCACGGCAGCGGCGATGCTCGCCTCGTCGGTGACGTCCATCTTCACAAACAGCGCCTCGCCGCCCTGCGCGTTGACGAGGTCGGCGGTCGCCTGGCCGGTCGTCGCGTTGATGTCGGTAACGATGATCTTCGCCCCCTCGCGCGAGAACATCTTCGCGCAGACCTTGGCGATGCCGGCGCCGCCGCCGACCAGGAACGCCACCCTGCCTTCCATGCGCTTCACAGTGCTTCCTCCTTGAACCCGTAGAACCGCCCGGCCGCCGCCTTGCTGACGATGCCGTCGCGGACGTCTTCCATGACGCTGGCGCGGTCGCGCTCGAGCGGGTTGCCGAAGCCCCCGCCGCCCGGCACGGTCAGCTCCAGCACGTCGCCCGGCCACAACTCGATCTGGGTGCCCAGCGTCACGCGCTTGCCGTTCACCTCGGCAATCGGCTCGGCCACCTCGTTGCCGCCTTCCAACCCGTAGATCGGCACGCCGAAGCGCCCGCCACGGACGCCCGCAAGGATATAGCCGTCGAGGTCCGCGTCCTGCGGCACGCGGATCACCACGCGCTGCCCGGCCCCGCCGCGCTGGCGGCCCGCGCCGGCGGAATCGGTGGCGAAGGACTTTACCTCGAAGCGGATCGGCGCATCGCCTTCGATCACCTCGATGGGAATACTCGCCACGTTGGCCGGATACGAGAGGCACGCGATGCCGTCCCGTGTGCCCCGCGCGCCGAGCCCGCCATTGAAGGTGACTACCGCATAGAAGGAGCGCCCGTCCTTGCGCCGGCCGGTGAAGTTGCCGTACCAGAGCGGCGTCGAACCGCTGCCGGCCACCAGCCGCTCCGGCACTGCCTTGGCGAGGCAGCGCATGATGAGTTCGGGCAACATGTGCGCGATCACCGTGCGCCCCCAGGTGGCCGCGGGGAATCTTGCGTTCAGCACCGAAGCTTCCGGCGCGACGATCTCGATGGGCTGCATGCAGCCCTCGTTGTTCGGCACCTCGGGGTCGAGCAGGCACTTCAGCGGGTAGACCGAATACGAGCGCGTCATGTTCAGCGTGACGTTGATGGCGCGCGGGATCTGGCCCGACGACCCGGCGTAGTCGAGCTTGATCGCGCCGTCCTTGATGGTGGTCTTCAGCGCGAGGCGCACCGGCTCGTTGTAGCCGGCCACGCCCGACAGCGTCATCTCGGCCTCGAACACGCCTTCGGGCAGCGCGCGGATCGCGCGGCGCATGCTCGCCTCGCTGCGCTTGATGATCTCGTCGGCGAGGTCCGTCAGCCCTTCGAGCCTGGCCTCGTCCATGATCGCCGCGAGCCGCGTGGCGGCGGCATGGCTGGCCGCGACCTGCGCGCGGATATCGCCGGTGACCTTGTCGGGTTCGCGCACGTTGGCGCGAATGAACTCGAACACGGTCTCTTCCGGCTCGCCCGCGCGATACAGCCGGACGATCGGGATCTTGAGGCCTTCCTCGTAGACGTCGCGGCTCTCGAGCGTGGCCAGCCGCCCGCCCACGTTGAGGTGGTGCACGACCACCAGCACGTAGGCCACCAGATTTCCGCCGCGGAACACCGGCATTGCAACGGTGATGTCGATCAGGTGCCCGCTCGCGAGCCAGGGGTCGTTGGTCACGAATACGTCGCCGGGCTGCGCGGCGCGAAACCCCGCGTGTCCGAGGAAGTTCGGGATCGTGAACGGCAGGATGCCGAGCAGCCCCGGAGTGGAGTGCGTGGACTGCGCGAGCATGCGCCCGGCGGGATCGAAGATCGCGCAGGCGTAATCGTGGAAGTCGCGGATCACGCTGGAGAACGATGTTCGCACCAGCGTGGTGGCGGCCTCGTCGACCGTGGTGACCAGCCTGCGCCACAGCAGTTCGATTTCGAGGGGGGTCATTGCGCGGGTCATGGGGCCATCCTATGCAACGTCGATCATCAGCATGCCGTACTCGTTCACCGTGAACGCGCCGCCCGGCCCGATCACGGTGGTGGTCTCGCGCTCCTCGACGAACGCTGCGCCCGAATACCGGTGCCCGGCGGCGAGCTTGTAACGATCGAAGACCGGGCAGTCCACATGCCCCGCCGCGCCGAAATAGGCGCGCCGCGTGCCTTTGCGCGCGGGCTCGACCCCGCTCGTCGCCGCAGCGAGCTTGGCGGGCACGAACGGCGATGCGGCCGGCCGGCGCGCATTGAGGCGCAGGTTGACGAGTTCGATATCCACGTCCGTGTAGATGCGGCCGTAGTGCAGCTTGTACTCGGCCTCGAACCGCTCCCGGATCCCCGCCACGCTGAGCGCCCCGCGGCCGAGTTTCACCCGCACGTTGTAGCCCTGGCCCCGATACCGCAGGTCGGCGATATGTTCCGCTTCGAGGGTGTCCGGCGGGGTCTTGAGGAAATGCGCCGCCTCGACGAGCATGTCCGCGTAGAGCTTCTCGAGCGTGGCCGGCACGGCCACCGCCAGCAGGCCACGCGCAGTGCGCACCCGGTCGATGGCGAGGTCCTCCACCAGCATGCCAAGCGCGGACATCACGCCGGCCCCGGGAGGAACGATCAGCTTCTTCACGCCGAGCTTCCTCGCCAGGCCGTAGGCATGCACCGGCCCTGCCCCGCCACACGCCACCATGCTCATCGCGGCGATGTCTTCGCCGCGCTCGGCCAGGTGCAGGCGGCCTGCGGACGCCATGTCTTCGTTGGCGAGTTCGTGGATGCCGTACGCCGCTTCGACCGCCGACAGGCCGCCCAGCGCCTTGGCGAGGCCTGAGGCGATCGCGTCGGCCGCGCGCTCCGGCCGCAGGCGCATGCTGCCGCCGAGGAAATAGCCAGGATCCAGGTACCCCAGTGCCACGTCCGCATCGGTCACCGTCGGGTTGGTGCCGCCCAGGCCATAGCAGGCAGGTCCCGGCGAGGCGCCGGAACTCTGCGGCCCGACCTTCAGCAGGCCGAGATGGTCGATCCGCGCGATGCTGCCGCCGCCGGTGCCGATCTCGAGGAGGTCGAACACCGGCACGCTGACCGCAAACCCGGAGCCGCGCTTGAAGCGGTACACGCGCGCCGCTTCGTATTCTTCCGCCACCAGCGCCTCACCGCGCGCGATGGTGCAGAGCTTGGCCGTGGTGCCGCCCATGTCGAAGCACAGGAGGTTGTGCTCATCGACAAGCTTGCCCCACCAGCGCGCCGCGGCCACGCCACCGGCCGGGCCGGATTCGAGCACGCGGATCGGGAATTCCCGCGCCACGTCCGCCGCGAGCACCCCGCCACCGGATTGCATGACATAGAGGTCGCCCCTGAATCCACGTTCGCCCAGGCCCTCGCCGATCTTGGCGAGATAGGCGTCGACCAGGGGCTTTACGTACGCATTGGCCGCCGTCGTGCTCGCCCGCTCGTACTCCTTGATCTGCGGCAGCACATCGGAGGACAGCGACACCGAGAGTTCCGGGGCCTCGGACGCAAGCATCTTTCCAATGGCGCGTTCGTTCTCGGGATTGGCGTAGGAATTCAGCAGGCACACGGCCACCGAAATCGCCTTCGCCGCCCGCAGCTCCGCGACGATCGCGCGGACCTCTTCGAGCGTGGGGCGTTCGAGCACCGCGCCTTCGGCCGAAATCCGCTCGGCAACCTCCATGCGCAGGGCACGGGGGATCAAGGGCTTCGGGTACTCGATCTGCAGGTCGTAGACGTCATAGCGAAGTTCGTTGCGCATCTCCAGAACGTCGCGGAACCCGCGGGTGGTGATGAGCGCCGTGACCGCTCCGCGCCTTTCGATCAGCGCGTTGATGACGAGCGTGGTCCCGTGCACGAGCGTCGCGCACTCGTTCAGCGGCGAGGCCTGCTCCTTGGCCAGAAGATCGAGGCCGTTGAAGATCCCTTCCGACGGGTCGCGCGGCGTGGTGAGGGTCTTTTCGAGCCGCAGCGCGCCGGTGACGTCATCGATGGCGACGAAATCGGTGAACGTGCCGCCGATGTCCGTGCCTATGCGCAGCGATTGCCTGGTCTTTGCCATCCGGCGATCAGAGCTTGCGGCTGTGTTCGACCCACAGCCCGCGCGATTGCATGTGCGCGAGGCACCCGTCGACCTGTGCATCGGTGAACATCTCCGCGCCGACCACGCCGGGATGCACAAACTCGCCCTTGGCGATGAGCCGCGCGGCGTAGGCCGGCTGGAGCGAAGTCATGCGGCCCTGCGGCAGCGGATCCCAGCCGCGCGGATGGCCCATGGCCACTTCGACCACGCCCTCGGCGCCGGTCACGCGGACGCGCATCACGTAGTTGGTGACCACGCCGGCGGGCTTGGGCGAGCGGTCGCCGTTCAGCGCCTCGCGCAGCAGCGGCGCAAAGTCCACCGATTTTCCATCCACCGTCACGCGCCGGGCCGGGTCCATCAGGCCGAACGCATACAGCGACTTCAGCAGGTTCATGATGGCCGACTGGTAGGCGCCGCGCACCGAAACGTTCTTGGCGTTCTTCACGAAACGCGGGATGGTCTGCGGCTCGGAGTGCGGCGTGTAGACCAGCGACACTTCCTCCTCCACACCAGGAAAGCGCGTCTTGACCTCGCCGCTGAACGGCGGCAGGTAGTCCAGCTTGCGGTCGCGGTAGATCGGCGCCTGCACGCCGTTCCTGAACTGGCGCAGCGCGGTCTCCAGCAGCCCTTCGCTCGGGTTGATCGGCCGGAAGGTCGCGTACTCGCATTCGATCGACACGTCGCCCTTGAACTTGCGCGCCCCCCAGGCGGCGAGCATGTTGGTCAGGCCCGGGCTCACGCCTGCGCCTATGAGTGCGGTGACGCCGGCGGCTTTCGCCGCATCCGAGCGCGAGAAGCGCTCTTCCATCAGCAGCGTGCCGTGCACGTCGATGTAGGGCGTCTTTGTGCGGATGGCGGCATCGAGGATCTCCATGCACTTGGCGCCATAGGTGCAGTTCACCACTACGGCTGCGCCCTTCATCGCCTTCTCGATCAGGTCGGTGTCGTCGGCCGAGGCCTTGAGGGTCTTCACGCGCGCCGGGTCGAGCGCTGCGGTCAGCGCGAGGGCGTTCTCGTCGAAGTCCACGGCGAGGAACTGCGCATCCTTCTCGGTATCGAGGATGTCGCGGGTGAGCGCTCGGCCGATGTTGCCGGCGCCGATCAGTGCTATCTGCATGTCATTGTCTCTTCAGTAGGAATGGGGTTACGCGGCGCACAGCCTTGCGAGCGTGCCGGTGTCCTGCAGGCTTTCGATGCTGCGAATCGCCTCGATGACTTCCTCCGCCCCGGTCCAGCCCGGGCGGCCGAGCGCGGCGCAGATGCGGAACTTCGCTGCGACGTCTTCGTAGGTCATGGGGTTCTTCGGATGACCCTTCACGTAGGTCACCGTCTTGTCCACGCTGCGTCCGGAGCGCGTCTCGATGCGGATGATGCCCGGCATCGGGAAGGTGCCGCGGCCCTCGCCTTGTGCGCTCATGTCGAGTTGCGCTTCCACCTTCGGCAGCAGGGCGCGCGCGCCGGCGTTTGCTAGACCCGCTGGCTGGAAGGTCTCCACGCCCACGCCGCCGTTGGTCGCGGCATAGGCCACGGTGAACGGCAGGCTGAACTGCGCATCGGTCAGGCTCTGCGGGTTCCATTTGCGTTCGCGCGACAGGCACACCAGGTCGTGCACTTCGCGGTTGGTGACCTTGACCGTGATCTTGGCGATTTCGTCGGGACCGACGCCCAGCTCCTTCATCGCGGCCACGGTGGCCTCGATCGGTCCGTGCGTGTACTTGCAGCACGGGTACGGGGGCTTCAACGAGACCTCCATCAGCAGCCAGGTCTTGCCGAGGCCCTCCACCAGCGCGTTGCGGTCGTACTTGCCGCGGTGATAGACCGGGAAATAGCCGAACTTGCCCTCGAGGATCTCGGTGGAGCCGGTGACGCCGCGCTCCGCCATCAGGGCCGACAGCAGCCCGCCTTCGACGGCAATGCCCTGCATCAGGCGCACTGTCATCGCACCTGCGACATACCCTTGCTGGTTGCCCGCGATCCTCGCGTGCGCGATGCCCAGCGCATGCCGGGCCGCATCCTTCGACAACCCCAGCAGCCGCGCGCTGGCCAGTGCCGCACCATAGAACCCGCACTGGTAACTCATGGAACTGCCGGTTTCGCTGAAGCTGATGCGCGATGCGGCGGACGTGCGGCACACCATTTCGGCGCCGACCGCCACGGCGGTAAGAAAGTCCTTCCCGCCCACCGGCCCGCGCCCCTCGGCCAGCGCCAGCACGGCGGGCACCACGTTGACGTTGATGTGGCAGGTGTTCTGCTCGTGCACGTCGTCGAGGTCCCAGGCCCGTCCTGCGAGACCGTTCAACATCGCAGCGGCAGGCATGGGCAGCATCGTGCCCAACGGCAAGGCTGTTGCCTCGGCCTTCCCGCCCCAGTCCTTGTACATGGCCGCAAGTGGCGCCACGCCCTCCCCGCTGATCCCGGCAATGGCTGCGCCCAGCGTGTCGAGCACCGCCATCCTGGTGCGCTCGACGACCTCGGGAGGCAGATCCTCGAAACGGGTGCCGAGCCCCATGTCGAGCAGGTTCTCTACAGCGTCCATGCTATTCCGCCTTGATGCCGGCGCTCTTGACCACGGCTGCGAATTTAGCGACGTCCGAGCGGATGCGGGCCATGAACTCGTCCGGCGTGCTCGATTGCGGTTCCGAGCCGCCGTCGACCATCACCTTCTGCACGTCGGGCATCGCGACGATCTTGACGATCGCGGCATTCAACTGGTCGACGATGGCGCGCGGCGTGCCGGCCGGCGCGAGGATGCCGTACCAGGACGAGAGCTCGTAGCCCGGCACCCCGGCTTCCTCGATCGTGGGGACTTCGGGAATCGTCTCGGAGCGCTTCTTCGAGGTGACGCCGAGGCCGCGCAGCTTGCCCGCCTTCACAAACCCGATTTCGCCGACGATGGTCGAGCAGTACATGTCGATCTGGCCGCCCATCAGGTCGGTCAGCGCGGGCGTGTCGCCTTTGTAGGGGATGTGCACGATGTTCAGGCCCGCGAGGCTCTTGAGGATCTCGATGCACAGCAGCGGCGTGCCGATGCCGGACGACCCGTAGGTCAGCTTGCCCGGGTTCGCCTTCGCGTAGGCAATCAGCTCGCGCACGTTGTTGGCCGGCAGCGTGGGCCGCACCACCAGGAAGTTCTGCGAGGTCACGATCTGCGAGATCGGCGCGAAGTCGGTCAGCACGTTGAACGGCAGCTTGGACGAGAACGCCGGGGCGATCGTCATGTTGGCGGTGCCCGTCAGCAGCGTGTAGCCGTCCGGGGCGGACTTCGCGACGAAATCGAAACCGAGGTTGCCGGAGGCGCCGGCCTTGTTTTCCACGACGACCGTCTGCCCGATCATCGGCGTGAGTTTCTGGCTGATCAACCGGCCGAGGATGTCCGTTGCGCCGCCTGGCGGGTACGGGACGATCATGCGCAGGGGCTTGTTGGGCCAGTTCTGCGCAATTGCGTTGGGAGCGGCCACGGCAAATGCGGCCGCACACAGGACTGAAAGGAGCTTTTTCATTGCAAACCTCCGAGAGGAAGGACAGGGGATGGGGTTTTGAACTCGGCATCGCGCAACAGGCGGCGCGAGATCTTTCCGGACACCGTGCGCGGCAGCGACTCGACGAACTCCACCTTGCGCGGGTACTTGTAGGGGGCGATCTTCTGCTTTACGTGGTCCTGCAATTCGCTGGCCAGCGCCGCATCGCCCCGGGCGCCGGGACGCAGCACCACGACGGCCTTGACGACCTCGCCGCGTAATTCGTCCGGGCTCGCCACCACGGCGCACTCGGCCACCGAAGGATGCAGCGTCAGCGCGTTTTCGACTTCCGTCGGGCCGATGCGATAGCCCGACGAGCTGATGATGTCGTCGTCGCGGCCGACGAAATAGAGGTCGCCGTTGGCGTCGCGGTACCCCACGTCGCCGGACACATGCCAGCGATTGGCGCGCAACGGGAGGTCGGCCTTGCCGGCCTTCCAGTAGCCGAGCATGAGGCCGGGGTCCTCGATGCCGAACGCGAGGTCGCCCGGCACGCCGGGCGCGCACTCCGCACCGTCGCTGTCGACGATGCACACGGTGTTGCCGGCCATGGGCTTACCGATCATGCCGTTGATCGCGGGCGTCGAGGGATCGGTGAGCGTGGCGGTCGGGGTCTCGCTCTGGCCGTAGCCCACGAGCAATGGGCGGCCGGAGAATTCGCCCCAGCGTTCGGCCATCTCTGCGGTCATCGCCTCGCCGGCCGACAGCGTCCAGCGCAGCTTCGGCAGCGGGCGCTTGTGCCCGGCCGCAAGGATCAGGCGCAGCTCCGTGGTCACTGCGCCGAAGATCGTGACGCCGTGCTTCTCGAGGATATCCAGGCGCGCTGCGGGCTCGGGGGGATTCTCGTGCAGCAGCGCCACTGCGCCATTCATCCATGCACCGAACAGGAGGCAACTGCCCGCCCGCGTCCAGCCGGTATCGCTGGTCGTCCAGATCACATCGCCCGGCCCCATGCCCAGCTGGCGCCACGGCTGCATCGAGCGCACGAAGACACCGCGCGCCGCGTGCACCACCGCCTTGGGCGGCCCCGAGGAGCCGGAGGTGAAATACATCAGTGCCGGGTCGTCCGCGTCCATGCGTGCAACCGGGGTATCGCGGTCCGGCCCGCTCGCGGCCGCCTCGAAATCGATCCATCCTTCGGCGCCGCCTCGCGCAACACGAACACGCAGGAGTGAGGCGAGGCCGCCGAAGCGGCCGGCAAAGCGGCGGTCACAGATCGCGCCCGCCGCGCCGCTGCGCTCGACCCGGTGCGCGACTTCCTCGGCGGTCACCTGGGTAACGCAGGGCACCGGAATGGCGCCAAGGTGCAGGCAGGCGGTCATCGCCACCTGCCAGTCCGGCGTGCGGTCCATGAAGAGCAGCACGCGGTCGCCTTTGACCAACCCGGCCGCAGCCAACGAGGACGCAAAGCGCCGTGTGCGGTCCGCGATGCGCGCACACGTCCACGCCTCGACGTTCCCGTCGGCACAAATCGCAAGCGTGGCCACCGCCTCGGGCGTTTCGCGCGCGCGACGGTAGGCCACGTCTCCCGCGAAGTTGAACGCGGCGGGCGCCAGCGGGGGCGTCACACCATTGAGGACCGGTGCTGCGGCTGCGATGATCAGGTCCGGCCTTTCTGCCAGTCGCGTTCGACCTTGAGCGTGGGCTCGTCGTCGAGGTCCACGCCGAGCGCCACGACCATGCGGCCGAGCGCCCCGTAGTAAGTCGCCGACAGGGCTACATCGACAATCTGGCGCGACGAGTAGTGCTGCTTCATCGCGTCCATGATCGCGTCGGTCACCGTAAGGGAACCCAGCGCCATCACGAAGGCGACAATGGCCTGCTCGTTGGCCGGCAGGCCCGGCGGCACCTTGCCCTCGCCGATCTGCTGGACCGCGCCGGCGTCGATGCCGGCCTGCACGGCCAGCGGCTGGTGGTGCTTCCACGCATAGTCCACGCCGCGCGCCGAGGTGAGGATGGTCAGCTCGCGCAGCTTCTCCGGCAGGTCGGTCTTGTACTTGACGTACTCGCCGACACGCGCGAAATGCAGCAGCCCACCGGGCGCGTGCCCCAGCGTGTGCAATGCATTCGAAACAAACCCGCGCGTGGCCTTGATCTCGGCCAGTGCGGTTGCCAGTTCGGGGCTGCCTTGGTCGGCCGGGAGGGGAAGTCGTGCCATGGCGTTCAGAACTCCGTAGGTTCCCCGCGACGCTTGACCCGGGCAAAGCCCGCCTCGAGCATGCGGGTAAAGGTGGTCAGGCGTTTCTCTACCGTTTTCGGGTCCCACTGGTAGAACCCGCGGCCGGTGGTCACGCCGTGATGCCCGTCGGCAACCAGCTTCTGCAGCGTCTTGCTCGGCTGCCGGCCGTTATGCAGCGTGGGGTAGAGGTTCTTCGACGTGGCAAGGTGCACCGGCAGGCCGTGGATGTCGCGCGAGACCACTGGCCCGAGGAGGTTGAAGCGAAAGCCGAATCCGAAGCGCACCGCGCGGTCCACGTCGACCGCGGTCGTGATGCCCGAGTCGATCAGGTGGTAGATCTCGCGGTACATCGCGTGCTGGATCCGGTTGATGAGCATGCCGGGCACGTCGCGGTTCAGCACCACGGGCACCTTGCCCATGGCCTCCATCCAGCCCAGGAGCTTTTTCATCGTGGCATCGGCCGTCTTCGGGCCGCGCGTCACCTCGACGACCATCATCACGTGGGCCGGCACGCTGAAATGCAGCCCTGCGCTGCGCGCCTGCTTCTTCAGCGGCTTCACCACGTCGCGCACGCGCAACCCCGAAGTGTTGGTGCAGATCAGCGTATCGGCACGCACGCGCGGCTCGATGTCGCGCAGCAGCTCGTGCTTCAGGGCGAGGTCCTCGAACACCGCCTCGATGACGAGGTCCATCTCCTTCCAGGGCACCGCGTCCAGGTCCGCATGCAGGCGGATGCGCTTCAGCACGGAAGCGGCGCGCAGGCGCTTGCCTTCCCTGGCCCAACAGGCGGCGGCGCGCTTCCTCATCGCGGCACTGGTTTCGACAACATCGCAGCGCCACCCGGCCCGCGCGAACGCGATGGACATGTCTGCGCCCATGCGCCCGGCGCCAATGATGGTGACGCAGCGCGCCTTGCTGTTCTTGCTATTCAACTTTTGCACCGGAGGCCCTCACGACTTTGTGCCAGGTGGCGACCTGGGTTCGGATATAGGCGCCGAATTCCTCCGGCGTGCCGCCCACCGGCACGGTACCGAGCTTGTCGAACCGGTCCTTGACCTCAGCCGTCTGCAGCAGGCGGTTGGTGTCGGCATTGATGCGCATGACGAGATCCCTCGGCATGCCCGCCGGCCCCACCAGGCCCAGCCACGAAACGTAGTCGTATCCCGGCACCCCGGCCTCGGCCACCGTGGGCACGTCGGGCGCATTCGGCGCGCGCTTGCCGCTGCTCACCGCGAGCGCCCGGAACCGCCCCGACTGCACGAAGGGCCAGGCGCCCGGCATCGAATCGAACACCATGGTGATCTGGTTGCCCATCACGTCCTGGCCGGCCGGCCCGCTGCCCTTGTACGGCACGTGCGTGATGTCGGTGGCGGTCATCATCTTCAGCACCTCCATGAAGAGGTGCATCGACGACCCGCTGCCGGCGGTGCCGAAGGTCAGCTTGCCGGGATTCGCCTTGGCGTAGTCGATCAGCTCGCGCAGGTTCTTGAACGGCGAATTCGGGTTGACCACCAGCACGTTGATGCTCGAGTTCACCCAGATGATCGGCGTGAAGTCCTTCACCGGGTCGTAAGGCAGCTTGGCGCCGAAGAGCGCCGGGTTCGCGCCGTGCGTGTTGATTGCGGCGACCTGCAGCATGTAGCCGTCGGGCGGCGACTTGGCCACCACCTCGGTGCCGATGCTGCCGCTCGCGCCGATCTTGTTCTCGACCAGCACCGATTTCCCCCAGAGCTGGGTGAAGCGCTCGGCAAGGATGCGGCCGATGATGTCGGTCTGCCCGCCGGGCGCGAAGGGCACCATGATCCGCACGGGCTTGTCGGGCCAGCCGGACTGGGCGCCGGCATTGAGCGCAAATGCGGCAGCGGCGACGAAGAAGAGTTTTCGCAAGTTCACCATGGTGCACCTCCCAGAGAAGAGCCGCCGCACACGTGCAGCAGCTGGCCGGTCACATAACTGTTGTCCGGCGAGATGAAGAACATCGCCGCCCGCGCCACGTCGTCGGGCGTCCCGGCGCGGCCGACTACGCACATGCCCACCAGCTTCTGCGCCACCTCGGGCGGGTTGTTCTTCTTGAAGAGCCTGGTCAGCACCGGCCCGGGGGAAATCGCATTCACCGTGATGCCGAACTCGCCGAACTCCAGCGCCCAGCTGCGCGTGAACGCCACCAGCGCCGCCTTGGTGCCCGAATACACCGTGCGCGCCTTCTTGCCGTGGATCGAACGCGAGGACATGTTCACCACGCGGCCGAAGCGTTGCGCCTTCATCTCCGGCGCGAAGGCCTGCATGAAGATCACCGCGGAGCGCAGGTGCAGGTTCACGCCGTGGTCGAAGGCTTCGTCGGTGACCTCCTCGAGCATCCCCGGCGTCGGGAATCCCGCATTGTTCACGAGGACGTTGACCTTGAAGCGCGCGGCGATATCCGCAGCGGCCTTGCGCGTGGCCGCCGCATCGGTCAGGTCGGCCTGCACGAAATGGTAGTCGCCCTTGGGCGCTTCTTCGGGCTTCGTGATGTCCACGTTGATGACGGTGGCGCCTGCGGCGAGCAGGTGCAGGACGATGCCCTCCCCGATGCCGGTGGTGCCGCCGGTGACGACTGCGGTAAGTTTCTGCACGTTCACTCCGCGTTGATCTTGAGTTTGTCGATCACGTCGGTCCAGCGAGCGATCATGGATTGCATCTGCTGCGTGTGCTCCTGCGGCGTATTGGCGATGGGCAGGTAGCCCAGTGCCGCAAGCCGCTCGGCGTGCGCCGGGCTGCGCAGCGCCGCCACGAAATGCCGGTTCAGGATCGCGAGCGTTGCGGCAGGCACGCCGGACGGCGCATAGACACCCCAGTAGGAGTCGGCATCCACGCCCTGCAGGCCGAACTCCTCGAAGGTGGGCACGGCCGGCATGGCGGGGTTGCGGGTCTTGTTGGTGACCGCCAGCGCGCGCAGCCGCCCGGCCTCGACGTGGGTGCGCGCCGAGCTGATGCCCGCGAACTGCATGTGCACCTGCCCGGCGAGCAGGTCCGTCATCGCGGGCCCCGTGCCCTTGTACGGGATGTGGGTGATGCTCACGTTGGCCGCGAGCTTCATCAGTTCGGCGGCAAGGTGCGTCGAGGTGCCCGACCCGCCCGATGCGTAGTTGAGCGACCCCGGCTTGGCGCGCGCAATCGCAAGGAGTTCAGGAAGCGTATTCGCCTGCACGGACGGATGGACGACCAGCAGCACCGGCGCATAAGCCATCATGGTGAGGCCGGTGAGCGACTTGACCGTGTCGAACGGGACCTTGGCGCGAAAGAGCCCCGGGTTCACCAGCACCGCGGTGTCCGTCGCCATCAGCGTGTAGCCGTCCGGCGCGGCCTTGGTGACGAGTTCCGTGCCGATGAAGGTGTTGCCGCCCGGGCGGTTCTCGATGATCAGCTGCTGCCCCATCGACGCGCTGATAGTGGGCGCGATGATGCGGATCAGGTTGTCCGTCCCGCCCCCGGGGGCGTAGGGGATGATGACCTTGACCGGCCGTTCGGGAAACGCCTGTGCACCCGCAACGCCTGCCAGGGCCGCGAGGGCCGCCGCAACGACTGCCTTGATTGTTCTGTTCATCTCCGATTCCTCATGTCATGTTCCAGAGGTCGCGCATGGACTTCAGCGACTCGAGCCTGCCTATCTTGTCTATAAACCGTTCCGCGTCCGCCGGCTTCATCGGCCGCGCCCCGCTCGTGAAGCAGGCCACCGCCTTGGCCCGGTGCTCTGCCTCCGACATCGGATGCGCGGGCGTGCCGGGCAGCACCGTGGCCGTGGCCTGGTGTTCCTCGCCACGCTGCGTCCTGACGGTCACCGTCGCCGGGACGAACTTGCCCGTCTGCGAAGGATCGACCTCCACCTGCACGCGCCGTGCCAGCGCAAGCACCTGCGCGTCGAGGACGGCCGCCGGCTGGATGTCGCCGACCGCGAATTGCCCCCGCAACAGGGTACTGGCAATCGAGTACTGCACGCTGAACTGGGCTGCGACCTGCGGAGTGTCGCCGGGCGAAAACTCGGCCCCGACCAGCCGGGCCATGAACGGCGAGATGCGCACTCGCGCTTCCGCAACGTCCGCGCCGACCAGCTTGTGGCGCGCGACGAGGTCGAGCGTCGCCTCGATCGCGGCGTGGTTGCAGAAGCAGCTCGGGTATTTCTTCAGCGTCAGCGAGGTGAACCGGTAGTCGCGGCCCAGCCCGTCGAGCACCACCGCGTGATCCAGTTTCGTATACAGCGCTTCGAACCCGCACTGCCCCTCGAACGCCTGGGCCGGCGCGATCACGCCCGCCTGCGCGAGCTGGGCCGCGTCCACGCCGTCGCGCGCAGCGAAGGCGGACTGCAGGCGCTTCGTCGTCACCCTCTCCACCAACGCCTGCTGCGTTCCGGACGCGCGGCTGAGGGCCACGCCCATCGCCGCAAGCAGGCGGTCGGCATCCAGCCGCAGTGCGCGCCCCGCGGCGGCCGCTGCCGCAAACACGCCGAGCACCGAGGTATAGAACCAGCCCGGATGGGTCTGGACCGCAAGGCCCAGCCGGACGAGGATTTCGTCGCCCGCCGCATAGGCAGCGAGGAACTCGCGGCCGTCGAGCGCGTCCTGCTCGGCCACCGCGAGCACCGCAGGGACGATCACGATGTCCGAGTGCACCGTGCCCTCGTCATGCACGCTGTCGAAATCCAGCGCCGCCGCCATTGCGCCGTTGACGAAGGCCGCCTGCGTGGCGGGCACCCTGCCCCCCAGCGCCCATAGGCTGCTGTCGGCCGCCCCGCCCTGCCGCGTTGCAAGTCCATGCAAGGCAGCGATGCCATCGGCACCGGATCCCGCCCACGCCACTGCAAGCGTGTCGACCAGCAGGCGCTTGGCGCGCGCCACGACCGGCGCAGGCAGGTCTTCATAACGCAGGCCTGCCGCCCATCCGGCCAGCGGCCGCCCGATGGCGCCGGCCTCAGCCATACGCCCCCGCCCCGCCGGACAGCGGCTTGCCGGTCTGCGCGCCGGTGATGTAGCCCTCGGCCATTTCCGGGTCCACCGGCCGAAGGTTTTCGGCCTTGAGCCAGAGGCGGTAGAGCAGGCGCTTCCTGTCCGCATCGGGCCAGTCGGAGAACCCCGTGCGCCAGTGCATGACGGTGTAGTTGTTGACCACCTGCAGGTCACCGGGACGGAAATCCATGTCGAGCCGGTACTCGTCGCTCTGCGCGAGGCCGACCATGGTGTCGATGGCCTGCATCTCCGCCTCGGGCACCAGCGCGCCCATGCGGCGCTGCGCCTCCTTGATGGTGCTCGCGTTGAATACGCAGGACAACGCGCCCTGGAAGTAGCGGTACACGGGAATCGGCTTGGGCGTGCAGCCGTGCGGCGCGGCTGCCGAAGCATCGCCGCGCAGGTTGTGGTGGAACCCTCGGTAGAGCCACTCGAGGTACTCGGGATGGTGGGCGAGCACGGCGTTGTAGATCGCCATCGTGCTGGCGATGCGGCTGAGCCCGCCGCTCATCGCAGCGTTCACGCAGAGCAAGGCAACGACGTCCGCGGGGTCCGTGTGCGGCCGCTGCTCGGCATTGGTCTGCGAGGGCTTCACGTCGAGGCTGTTGACGTCGTACCCGCGGTCGGTGACCTCCGCCAGCAGGTCGCCCTGCAGGTTCTGCGTCACGCCGAAACCGATGCGCGTGCCGAGCGCCCAGACCATCGCGCGCACCCGTTCGCGGCTGCGCCCGGCAACCGGCAGGCCGCGCACCAGCACGAAGCCGAGGCCGTCCACGACGCGCTCCCTCACGTCCTCGAGGACGTCCGCGCACTCTTCGAAAGCAAAATCGCTGCGCGCCATCGAGGTCACGGGCACGCCCCGGCCCAGCGCACGTTCGGCAACGCGCTCGAGTTCGACGGACTGCGCCGGGGTCAGCTCGATGATCCACGAGCGGTCGCCGGCGAGGTCGCACCCGCGCCAGGCGGAAGGATGGGTCACGGGATGTCGCAGGATGTCCAAGGGCTGTCCTCCAGTCTTCAGTACTGCGCCTGGGCGCCTACGTCGTAGTGCGCTCCCGACGAGTAGCCGCCCGCCACACCCGCAGCCAGCGCGCGCGCATTGGGCACCTTCAGCCACAGTCGCATCATCACGCGCCGTGAGTCGGGGCCGGTGTCCTTCCAGGCCGTCCTGCTGTGCAGCATCGTATAGTTGTTCAGCAACTGCAGGTCGCCTGTTTCGAGCGACATGTCGAACCTGAGGTCGTCGCGCAGGGAGAGGTCGACCATCGCATCCAAAGCTTCGCGTTCGATTTCGCTGAGCGGAACGCCGGTCTTCTTCTCGGCGGCGAGCACAGTCTTCGAATTGAACACGCAACTGAGCTTGCCGGCGAACTCGCTGTACACGGGAATCCGACTGCGCGTAACCCGCGTCCCGATCTGGGGCGCCTGCTGGTCGCGCAGGTCGTGCGCGTAGCCTTGCACCAGCACCTCGACCAAGTCGGGGCGCGTGGCGCGAAGCTCGTTGAACACGGCCATCGCGCTGGCGAGGCGGCTCATCCCGCCGGTCGGCACGGGCCGCACGCAGAGCAGCCCGACGACGTCGGCGGGATCCGTGTGCGGGGCCTGCTCGGCACTGGTCGCCGAACCGTGCACGTTGGGCGCGTTGTAGTCGAGGCCCTGGTCGACGATGTGCGCGAGGAGGTTGTCGCGAAAGCCGCCGACGTTCACCCGCTCATGCTGGCGCAGCGCGCGCCCCAGGTGTGTGCCGATGCCCCACAGCAGTCGTGCCGCGTCTTCCTCGTCGGAGGCGTCGACCGGCAGGCCGCGCAACAGGGTGAATCCGCGGCCTTCCTCGAGTTCGTCCAGCACCCCCGCCAACTGCGCCTCCAGTCCCGGCAAACGAAAGTCATCGCGCGAGAACTCCGCGGCACGCAGGCCCCTGGCGCGCACGGTCGCCACCGCGCTGCGCAGCTCGTCGACCTGCGCAGCCGACAAGCGCCACGCCCATGACCCGTCCTGGCGCAGCGCATCGGCGCGCCAGGCGCAAGCGCCGGTGACCGCAGGAGGCAATGCATGCATGGGACTCGCCCTCGGGAATAAGAACCAGTCGCAAATCCTAGGCCGGGCGGGACGGCAGAATTGTCACGTGGGTTACAATTTACCCTCCCAATCCTGCATGGAGTGCAGCGCAGCCATGGCCGAGTACGACCTCCACTGGCGCCTGTCGGTGCTGCAGGGCAACGACTGGTTCCGCGACCTGCCCCTGCCAGCGCAGCAGGCGCTGGCGCGGATCTCCCGGCACCGGCGCTACCTCAACGGCGAACTCATCGCCGCCCGCGGCGTGGCCACGGAAGGCATCGCCATCGTGCTGCGCGGCGCGGTCCGCAGCGCAACCCTGAGCGCAGACGGGAAGGAGGTCGTGTTTTCGCTGGTCCAGCCAGGCTATGTGTGGGGTCTGGTCGCCGTCATCGACGGCCTCGGCGCGGTGCACGACACCCGCGCCCACAAGCGCACCGAGATCCTGCTGGTGCCGAGGGGGCCTTTCCTCGAGGTACTGGACGCGCACCCGGCGCTCTATGCGCACTTCGCCCGGCTGCTCTGCTATCGCTTGCGCAAGGCCTACTCCGCAGTGGACGAATTCGCGCTCGTGCCGCTGCGCCAGCGACTCGCGCGGCAGCTCTGCACGCTGGCCCTCGCCAGCCCGGACGGGGAAACTTCAAGCCTGCGCTTCACCCAGGCCGAGCTCGCGGAGATGCTCAGCGCCGCGCGGCCAAGCGTGAACCGCGAGCTGAAAAAACTGCAGGACGAAGGACTGGTGGCGCTTGGGTACCGTGGCGTCACCGTGAAGCAGTTCGCGCGCCTGCGCGACCTGTGCGCGCACCAGGGGCTGTTCGCCTCCTGAGCGGCGCGGCTACTCGGGCTTGATGCCGGCGCTCCGCGCGATCTGCGAGAACTTCGCCACGCTTTCGCGGAGCAGCGCCTGGAACTCCTGCGGCGTGTTGGTTGTGGGCTCCGAGCCGAGGGCGACGTACTTCTCGCGCAAGTCGGGCTGCGCCACCGCCTTGGTGATCTGCGCGTGCATCAGGTTGACGATGTCGCGCGACGTGCCGGCCGGCGCCATCACGCCGAACCACGACACCAGTTCGTACCCCGGCACCCCGGCCTCGTCCAGCGTCGGGATGTCCGGCAGCGTCGCGGCGCGCTTCTTCGCGCTCACCGCCAGTGCCCGCACCTTGCCGGTCCGGATCTGCTGGATGCCGCCCGCAATGGTGGCGAAGTACATGTCGGTGCGCCCCGCGATGAGGTCGATCAGCGCCGGCGCGTCGCCCTTGTAGGGAATATGCGTGATGTCGACCTTCGCCATGCTCTTCATCAGTTCCATGCCGAGGTGCGGGGTCGCCCCCGCGCCGGACGACGCGTAGTTGAGCTTGCCGGGCTGTGCCTTGGCTGCAGCGATCAGCTCGGGGGCGCTCTTCCACGGCGCGCCCGCCGGCACCATCAACACGTTCTGCACTACGACCACGAGGGAGATCGGCGCGTAATCCTTCACCACGTCGAAAGGGAGGTTGGCCGTGACGGCCGGGGCCACGGTCATCGAACCGGCGCCCCAGAGGAGCGTATATCCATCCGGCGCGGCCTTGGCCACGTAATCGAAGGCCACGTTGCCGCCGGCGCCGGGCCGGTTCTCGACGATCACCGGGTGCGGCAGGTCGGTCATCTTCGCCACCAGGTGCCGGGCATGCAGGTCGGACGCACCGCCGGGCGGGTAGGGAACGATCAGCCGCACCGGGCGCGCGGGATAAGCCTGTGCAAAAGCGACAGACGCAAACAGCAAGGCGGCCACCGCCGCCAACCCGACATTCAAGTTCTTCATGGATCGTTTCTCCGCAGGGTTTGGATTTCCGCTATATTGCCACTCATGCAGGAGAGCACCGGGGAAACCCGGTCACCGAAGGCGCAAACTCCCATAATCGCTCAGGTCCAGTACTGCATACGATGAACAGCCGTCTGGAGAGCCGTCACACAGCGTGACGCACCGAAGGAGCAAAGCCACAACGGGCGTTGTAGCTGAATCTCTCAGGTATCACGGACAGGGGGAGCGGCGCCTTTTGAACAGGTGCTCCCATGCGCGTCATCGTGCTCGGCTCCGGCCTCCTTGGTGTTTCGTCCGCCTATTACCTCAGCCGCCTCGGCCACGAGGTCACGGTCCTCGACCGGCAGGCCTCCCCCGCAGCAGAAACCAGCTTCGCCAACGGCGGGCAGATCTCGGTCAGCCACGCCGAGCCCTGGGCCAACCCGGGCGCCCCGCTCAAGGTGCTCAAGTGGCTCGCCAGAGAGGACGCGCCCCTGCTCTTCCGGCTGCGTGCGGACCTGCGCCAGTGGCTGTGGGGATTGCAGTTCCTGCGCGAGTGCACGCCCGAACGCACCCGCCACAACATCGCGCAGATCGTGCGGCTCGGCACCTACAGCCGCGATTCGCTGCAGGCGCTGCGCCGGGAGACCGGCATCGCCTACGACCAGCGCACGCAGGGCATCCTGCACTTCTATACGAACGAGAAGGAGTTCCAGGACGCACTCGAACCCACCGAACAGATGCGCGCGCTGGGGTGCGATCGGCGCGTCATCTCCGCGGACGAAGCCGTGCGCCTCGAACCCGCGCTGGCGCACATCCGGCCGCGGCTGACCGGCGCGACTTACACGGCCGAGGACGAATCGGGCGACGCCAACCTGTTCGCGCGCGAACTGGTGACGCTGTGCCAGGCGGAAGGCGTGAAATTCCTGATGAGCCACACCGTCACCTCGCTGCGCGAAGCGGGCGGCAAGCTCGACCATATCGAAGCGACCGACAGCACCGGCCGCTTCCAGCGCATTCGCGGCGACGCCTACGTGATGTGCATGGGGTCCTTCAGCCCGCTGTACCTCGAGGCGCTCGGCATCCGCCTGCCGATCTACCCGGCCAAGGGCTACTCGGTGACCATGCCGGTGAAGGACGCAGCGATGGCGCACCGCGTTTCGCTGACCGACGACGAGTACAAGCTCGTGTTCTCGCGCCTCGGCGAGCGGCTGCGCATCGCCGGCACCGCCGAATTCAACGGCTACGACCGCGACCTCAACCGCGTGCGCTGCGAGGCGATCGTCCGGCGCGTGGAGGAACTGTTCCCCGGCGCCGGGGACACCAGCGAGGCGCAGTTCTGGACCGGGTTGCGGCCCGCCACGCCGTCCAACGTGCCGGTCATCGGCCGCTCGAAGGTGCCGAACCTCTACCTCAATACCGGGCACGGCACGCTGGGCTGGACACACGCGTGCGGCTCGGGAAAGTCGATCGCGCGGATCGTCAGCGGACTGGCGCCGGAAATCGATTTCGAATTTTCAGGGGGGTAGCAGTGCGGGCACGTGATAAGGTATTTTTGTCGCACCACACAGGGAGTGCACGTGCATCCGATCATAGAAAGCCCGGCCGACTGGCGCGGGCCCCAGCTGGTGGCACGAACTGACTGGATCCACACCTTCAGCGCGACCGAGATCGCGGACATCGAGACCGCGCTGAAGACAGCCCGCTCCCGTGGATGCACCATGGAGACCCTCACCAAGGCCGACTTCCCTCTGTCGGCTCTGGCTGAAACCTTCGCGTCGCTCCTCGAAGGCCTCGAAAACGGCCCTGGCCTGCACCTGCTGCGCGGGTTCCCGGCCGAACACTTCGACAAGTCCGACCTGCGCCTCATCTACTGGGGCCTCGGATTGCATCTGGGCACCGCCATCTCGCAGAGCTCGGGCGGCGACCTGCTGGGGGACGTGCGCAACCTGAAGACCGAACTCAACGGTCCGAAGGGCCGCGGCTATACCTCCAACGAAAAACTCAACTACCACACCGACTTCAGCGACGTGGTCGCGCTGTTCGTGTTGCGCACGGCGAAAAGCGGCGGGCTCAGCATCATCGGCAGCTCCATCGCGATCCACAACGAGATCGCGAAGCGCCGGCCGGACCTGCTCGAGGTCCTCTACCAGCCCTACACCTACAGCTGGCAGGGGCAGGAGGCGCCGGGGTCGCTGCCGCACTACCCGTTGCCGATCTTCACTTTCCACAAGGGCCGGTTCGCCTGCCTGTACGTCCGCTCGCACATCCTGTCGGCCCAGCGCTTTCCCGATGTGCCGCGGCTCACGCAGAAGCAGCAGGAGGCGATCGACCTGTTCGACGAGCTGGCCTCGAGCCCGGAATTCCACTTCTCCACCATGTTCGAGCCCGGCGACCTGCAGTTCGTGAACAATCACGTGCTGTATCACTCGCGCACCGCGTTCGAGGACCACGAAGGCCCGGATCGGTACCGGCACCTGCTGAGGCTCTGGCTCGCGGTGCCCAACAGCCGCGAGCTCAGCCCGGGCTTCGCGCCGATCTACGGGGACGGCCGGGCTGGCACCGTCCGGGGCGGGTTCCCGACTCGCACAGGCAAGTACATTTACGAAACGGTGAGCAGCACATGAAAAAAATCGTCGCCATGGCGCTTTGTGCGCTGCCCTTCTTCGCGTCGGCGCAAGCGCCCTGGCCCGAGAAACCGGTACGCATCATCATCGCCGCCGCCGCAGGCGGCTCCACGGATGCCGTCACCCGGATGATCGCGGCCGAACTGACCAAGCGGCTCGGCCAGTCGGTGGTTGCCGAAAACCGCCCGGGCGCGAGCGGGATGATCGCCACTGAAGCGGTTGCGCGCTCCCCTGGAGACGGCTACACGTTCCTCGCCGTGTTTGGCGCGCACGCCGTGAATCGGGTCCTGCATCCCAAGCGGCCCTACAGCGACAACGATCTCACGGGCGTTTCCGTCTACACCCGCTACCCGCTGCTGCTTGCGGTGAACAAGACCCTGCCCAACACCGTGCGCGGACTGCTCGAATTCGCGAAGGCGAACCCCGGCGCCGTGACATTCGCATCAGGCGGGGACGGCACGCTGGCTCACCTTTCGGGCGAACTGTTCATGCAGAGCGGCGGCGTGAAACTCACGCATGTGCCGTACAAGGGCGGCAACACCGCGCTGCCCGACATGATCGCCGGACGCGTCGGCATCACCTTCGAGACCATCTCGGTGCTCGGCGTGCACGTGAAGGCCGACAAGTTGAACGGCCTCGGACTCACCGCGCAGGAACGCTCACCGCTGTTGCCTGACGTGCCGACCTTCACCGAGCTCGGCTACCCGGCCTTGAACTATTACGCGTGGATGGCGATGCTCACTCAAGCGAAGACGCCGCCCGCGATCGTTTCGCGCATGTCCGCGGAAATCGCCACCGTCCTCAACCAACCGGAGCTGAAGGCCACGTTGTCGGGTGGGACCTACGGGATGGAGATCCTCGCGCTCTCCCCTGCACTGACCAACCAGTTCTTCGACGCAGAGGAAAAGCGCTGGGGCGCGGTGATCCGGCAGGGCGGCATCCGCACGGAATAGGCCGCGGCCGACACGCCGCTCAATCGGACTCGATGCCCGCAGCCTTGATGACCGTCGCCCAACGGATGATCTGAGTCTTCACGATCCGGTCCAGTTCCTCCTGGGTGCCCCCCGCCGGCTCCTGGTTCAGCTTGAGGATCCGGGCACGGATATCCGGCTCGGCAAGCGTTTCATTGAATCCGCGATTGAGCACGTCAAGCGCCGCCCGGGGCGTACCTGCCGTTGTGAAATACCCGTACCAGGATATGACCTCGAAGTCCTGCAGTCCCGATTCGATGAGCGTCGGAACATCGGGGAAATGCGTCGCGCGCCTCGTGCCCGTCGTGCCGATCACCCGGACCTTGCCTGATTGCACGAACGGCGCCACCACGCCCGTGTCGAACATGAAATTGACTTCACCTGCGACGAGTGCGGTCGCTGCGGGCTGTGCCCCCTTGTATTGGATGACGGTGAAATCGGTCCCGGTCGTGGCCTTGAGCATTTCCGCCGCAAGATGCGACATGTTCCCCTTCCCGTGCGAGCCTGCATTGAGCTTGCCCGGGTTGGCCTTCAGGTAGGCGATCAGTTCGGCAATCGATTTCACAGGCACTGCCGGGTTCACGGCAAGGATGTTGGGCGCCGTGGCAATAAGCACGATCGGTGCAAAATCCTTCACCGTGTCGTACGGCAACTTCTTCACCAACGTGGCGTTGACGGCATGCGCGGTCACCGCCATCAGTATGGTGTGGCCGTCAGGCGGCGCCTTAGCAACGATATCGGATCCGATGACGGTGCCGGCCCCCGGCCGGTTTTCGACAATGACCGGCTGCCTCCACTTCGTCGCAAGGCGCTCGGCCAGGATCCGCGAAATGACATCGGTGGGACCGGAAGGCGTGAACGGGACGACGATGCGCACGGTACGGCTCGGAAACTCCTGACCGCTTGCAATACCGCTCAAGAGAACTGCAACGACGGCAACAATCTTTTTCATCTGCTTCCCCAAGGTGTTCTGTTCATGTTGTATGCAAAGCCTAACCCACGTGCAACAGTATCTTTCCGAGCGTCTTGCGCGCCTCGATGGCACGGTGAGCTTGCGCCGCATCGGCGAGCGCAAAGACTTCGTGAATCGAAACCTTGAGCTGCCCGCCCGAGACGGAATCGAAAAGGGCGCTGGCGCAGGCCCGGAGTTCCTCGGGCGTGCCCAGGTAGTGACGCAGTTGCGGACGCGTAAAGAATACCGAGCCCGCTTCCGCCAGTTCCAGAGTCCCCACGCTGTCCACGGGACCGGACGCCACGCCAAACATCACGCACAGGCCCTTGCGCCGTAGTGAGCGGATGCTCTTTGAAATCGTGTCAAGACCGACACCGTCATAGACCACATCCACCCCGCGGTTCTGCGTCGCTTCCATGACGGCATCCCGGAAATCGACCTCCCGATAGGGAATCACGATGTCGGCGCCGAGCGTCTTCACAAACGCAGCTTTCTCGTGTGTGCCCACCGTGGTCAGCACGCGGGCCCCGAGCATCTTTGCAAACTGCACCAGCTTCTGGCCGACCCCGCCCGCGCCGGCCTGGATGAGGCAGGTATCGGTGGGCTGGATCCTGCGCACCCAGTGACTGAGGTAGTAGGCGGTCGAACCCTGCACGTACACGGCGGCCGCCGTTTCGAGGTCGATGCTCGCCGGCACCTTGATCGCGCGCCATGCGGGAATGACTGCATATTCTGCGCAACTGCCGACGTTCATCTGACCGTATACGACCCGGTCGCCAATGGCGAGGTCCACGACCCCTTCACCGAGCGCGGTGATTTCACCGGCGCCCTCGGACCCCGGCACGAACGGCGGCCGCAGGTCAGGCGCATGCCCCTCGCGTATTCGTCCCATGCGTCGGTAGACGTCCGAGTAATTCACGCCTGCATAGCGGATCCGGACCTGGACCTGCCCGGGGCCAGGCACGGGCACCGGCAGGTCGGCGAGTTCCAGGACCTCGGGACCGCCGAACACCGGCACGCGTATGGCACGCATCATTCCGGTCATGATGTGCCCGCTGCCTGGATCAATTCGAAGACGCGTTGCGGGGTCAGCGGCATCTTCCGGACACGAACGCGCCGGCCGAGCGCGTCTTCAATCGCGCCGGCAAACGCCGCGGGCGGGGAGATCGGCCCGCCCTCGCCAGCCGCGCGTACCCCCAGCGGATTCAGGTCCGTTGGATAGACCACGTGTTCTATTTCGAATTCCGGCACGTCCGCCGCGCGAGGCATCGGATAATCCATGAAGCTTCCCGTGAGGAGCTGACCCGTCTCGTCGTAAATGAGCTCCTCGCCGAGAGCCGCCCCGATGCCCTGCACCGTGCCGCCCTGGATCTGGCCGTCCACCACGACCGGGTTCATCGGCGTACCGCAGTCGTGGACGATGACGTACTTGAGCACGCCCACGACGCCGGTGTCCGGATCGATTTCGACGACAACCATCTGCACGCCGGCCGACCAGGTGACCGTCTTCGGGTAAAAGAACTCCGTAGCCGTCAGCAACGGGCCGCCGAGCGGGCCCATCCCTTTATGGGACAGCGCCGCGCGTGCGAGTTCCGTATACGTGCGCCGCTTCCCCGGATCGGACGCAACGAATGCGCGCTGCCCCTCGAGCCGGATGTCTCCAGGAGCAACACCCAGCACATGCCCGGCAAAGGCGCGGATCTTCTCTTTCAGGGCCAGGGCGGTAAGCTTGACCGCATTGCCGGCGTTGACGCCGATGCGGCTCGCCCCGGTGCCAAAGCCGTGCCTCATCAGCGAGGTGTCGCCCGAAACCACGCGGACACTGTCGTAAGGCACGTCAAGGAACTCCGCGCAGACCTGTGCAAACGTAGTTTCGTGGCTCTGCCCCTGTGTGCTGAGTCCCAGATACAGACTGATCCGCCCCTGGTCGTCGATCGTGATCCGCGCACCCTCGCTCGGCCCTACGCCCCCCGCCTCCAGGCTCGAAGACATGCCGATCCCGATCAGGCGCCCCGCCTTGCGGGCTTCGACCTGCCTCTTCCTCCACAGGCCATAGCCGAGGCGCTCTGCCGCGAGCTCCAACATCCGCGGGTAGTCCCCGCCGTCATAGGTGATGGGCACGTTGTCCCGGTAAGTCAGGCCGTTGCTGTAGGGCATGTCTGCGGCCGGGATGATGTTCCTCCTGCGAACATCCAATGGATCCAGGCCGGTGCGCGCGGCCACGAAATCGAGCACGCGCTCCATCACAAACGCCGCCTCCGGGCGACCAGCGCCCCGCGTGGGGCGCATCCCGACTTTGTTTGTCACGACGCACCAGCCTTCGGCACGGAACGCAGGCACCTTGTAGTGCGATAGCACGTGATTGACGGTGTTCGTCGTCTGGACCATTTCGTAGTGGTTGTAGGCCCCCACGTCCTTGATGATCTTCAGGTCCATCCCAAGGAGGGTCCCGTCCTTACGCACAGCCACCCGTACATCGTGGACCTGGTCCCGGGCATGGGCCCCGACAAAAGTCTCGGAGCGCGATTCGATCCACTTGACCGGCCTGCGCAGCCGCCTGGACATTGCGGCGGCGACGAGGTCTTCCGCAATAAGCCCCTTCCCGCCAAAGGCCCCCCCGATATCGCCGGAGAGGATACGTACACGGTCATAGGGCAGGTCGAGCATGCGGGCGATGACGCCACGCAGCCGGTACGGGACCTGGTCGGTGGACCAGACGGTCAGGTCCTCCCGCCGGGCGTCCCATGAAGCCACGATGCCACGCCCCTCGATCGACATCGAGGACACCCGCTGGAGGCTCAAGCGCTCTTCGATGACAAAATCGGCGACGCCGAACGCTTCTTCGAGGTTGCCGATCGATACTTTCAGGTGCCCCATGATGTTGGGGTTGGCGTCGTGGACACGCGGCGAATCCGGCGCCATCGCCGCCTCGGCAGAAAGCACCACAGGCAGCTCTTCGTAGTCCACCCGCACCGCTTCGGCTCCGAGCAGGGCAGCGTGCCTGGACTCCGCCACAACCACGGCCACCGGCTCGCCCTGGTAAGTGGCCTTGCCGTGCGCGAGCACATGATGGGGATTCGTCACGTGCAGATCGATATACGGGTTCACCAGGGTTCCCGGCTCGAGAATCTCGGGCATCGGGCGATCGAGCTCGGGATAGTCCCCGTGCACGACGACCTCAAGAACACCCGGCACCAGCAGGGCCTCGTCCTTGTGGATGCCGAGGATCCTCGCGTGCGCATGCGGCGACCGGACGGTGCCCAGATAGAGCATGTTGTCGAACTGGACGTCGTCCACGAACCGGCCGGCCCCGGTCAGCAGGCGACGATCCTCTTTGCGCCGGAGCGGCTGGCTGAGGACTTTAGGTGCGCTCGTTTTCATGCCTGTAGTGTCATAGTCAATACGCAACGGCGCCGCCATGGCGCATTGGAGCCTTTGCATGGACGCCCAGGCAAGCGCCTACCGCGCGCTTCGCAAGCACATTGATCAGGTGCGACCTGTAGGCGGCGCTGGCGTGCATGTCCGAATTCAGGTCGCCCAAGGGGATCGAGTGCGCCGGCAGGATTTGCGGACTGAATTCGGTTTCGAGGGCTTGCTCGAAAGCCTGGATCCGGAACACCCCGCCTTGCCCGGCGCCCGTCACTGCAACCCGGACATGCCTCTCGAACTGGGCTACGAACACGCCGACCATGGAATAGCGTGAAGCCGGATTGGCGAACTTCACGTAGGCGGCCCGCTTCGGCACGGGAAAGAGGATCGAAGTCAGCACCTCTGCCGGGGCAAGCGCCGTCGAGAAAAACCCGTTGAAGAACGCATCCGCAGCCAGACGGCGACGATTGGTCACAATCGTCGCCCCGAGACCGAGGCAGGCCGCCGGGTAGTCGGCCGCCGGGTCGTTGTTGGCCACGGAGCCCCCGAGGGTTCCACGATGCCGCACCTGAGGGTCCCCGATGCCACCCGCCAGTTCACCGAGCGACGGCAAGACCTCGCTGACGAGCGGTGCGCTTGCAACGGTCGAATGCGTGGTCATCGCACCGATCAGGATGCCTTCAGGCGATTTCGAAATGCCCCTGAGCGGCCCGATGCCCGCAAGGTCAACCAAAGCCGGCGGTGCTGCAAGGCCATGCTTCAGTGAGGGGAGCAATGTCATCCCTCCGGCGAGGATACGATTCTCCCCGTTCTGGCTGAGCACCTCGGCGGCCTCCTCGACAGACGCCGGCCGATGATAGGCGAATGGCTTCAAAGGGTCCCTTCGCCTTGCGCGCCCGTCGCGAGAACGGGCGCCGCTGCGGAGATGGCCGCCACAATGTTGTTGTACCCGGTGCAGCGGCAGAGGTTGCCATCCAGCCACTCGCGGATCTGCGCTTGCGTAGGCGACGGATTTTTCCGGAGGAGATCGCATGCACTCATGACCATCCCGGGCGTGCAGAAGCCGCACTGCAGCGCGTGATGCTCGGTGAAAGCCTCCTGCATGGGATGGAGCGCCTCCGCGGTGCCAAGCGCTTCGATGGTCGTCACGGCTCCGGTGTCCGCCTGCACTGCAAGCATGGTGCAGCTTTTCACCGAATCGCCATCAAATTCCACCACGCAGGCACCGCACTGGCTGGTGTCGCAGCCCACGTGCGTCCCGGTCAGGCCGGCTGTCTCGCGGAGGAATTCGACGAGAAGGGTCCGCGTATCCACCCTGGCCGTCACTTTCCGGCCATTCACCGTGATCGTGACTTCGCGGAACGCGCCCACGTTCGAGTCCCCCGATGTCATGCGAACCGCACGGTTTCAGGCTCCGCGGTACCGACAATCATCAGGAACTCCGCATCTTCAATCCCGTCGTTGCGGAAGCAGTGCTTGCGCCCGGCCGGGTTGAACACCACCTCGCGCGGGCCCAGTCGCTGTTCGACGACGCCCCCCTCCCCTTCCCAGACCACCGTCAGGTAACCGGAGAGGACAAAAAAGGCATCCTCCACATCACGGCTGTAAGCTTGCACTGACTTGCCCGGCGGGATGCGAACGAGATCCTTCCTGAAGCGGCCTGCCGGCGCAGCCCCCTGCCCGATATAGGTCCTGCGTGCGCAGCCCGAAGGGTCACGCTCGAAGGGAGCCTGGCTGTACCGCGTGATCCACCGGTCGATGTCTTTGCGGTCCTCAGTGTGCCGGCCCCCGAATGTACGGGCGACCTCCGGCCCGAAATCCTTGGGATGGCACTTGTAACTGATCTTGACCGGGGCGCCCTTGCTGTTGGCGACCATGATCGCCATCAGCACTGGCTCCACTCCATCATTCAGGAACCCGTGCGGCCGTCCAGGTTCGTTCAGGAACATGTCCCTCGGGCCCATTCGCGAACGGACGATCTCGCCGTCGTAATCGCTCGCAACGGTTAGCACCCCCTGGACGACAAAGAACGCCTCCTCGACCTCGTGCACATGCGATGCAGCGTAATGGCCTGCCGGCAGGTAAACCAGGCTCAGCGTGAAATGGTCCGCCTTCATCGTCGAAGGATCAGACACCTTGGGCGAACCGCCGGCACCAATGAAACGGATCTGAGCGCGCGCAAGCTCGGGATAGCCGTTGTTTGCAGGAAAAGCGTCCCAGTCGGGATGCTTTTCCGAGAATCGCCCGATGTGACCACGAAGGGCGTCCAGCAGCCCTGGTGTGGGCGCTTCAATCGCATTGGCCGTCATATCCATCCTCCCGCGCGGGTGTTTGCATTCATCAAGCGGCCTGCCTGTGCTTTCCGAGCGCATGCTCGAGTCGCGCCGTAGCACGCCTTGCAGCCTTCTGCAGTGACGGCAGAAGGGACTTCAAGCGCTTCTCCTGCAACCGGACTGCGGGTCCGGTCAGGTTCATGACCGCCAGGGGTTGCCCTGCGAACGGCGCCCGGACAACGGGCACCGCGAGCGACACGATGCCCGGGCTGACCTCCTCGAGCGAGGCCGAGTAGCCCCGCGCTCGAATCTGCTGAAGTTCGCGCATCAGTCCCGCCAGGCTTCTTGGCGTGCGGTGCGTGTAGGCAACGAGATCGTCGCGCTTGACGATTCGATGCACGTCCGCATCGGGTAGCAACGCGAGCAACATCTTCGCGGCGGCTCCCGCGTGCAACGGCATCGGCACCAGGGGATTGCTGAAGACCCAGCGCAACTCCTGCGTGCTTTCAACCTGGTCCAGCAGGACACGGCGCTCTGCTTGCATGACGTGTAGCGCAACAGTCTCGCCGCTAGAGTCGCGCAACGACTCCATTTCGGGGCGACATTGCGCGACCAGCGCGCGCCAGGCAAACGTCCCGCCGGCGAGTTCTCCGACCAGCGGGCCGAGAGCATAGGCACCGTTCGCATCCACCTTTTCGATGAACCGCATCGCAAGCAGTGACGCGACCAGGCGGTGCGAGGAGCTGCGAGGCATCTTGAGCGCCAGGGACAGGTCCTTCACCGTAAGCGCGCCCCGCATCGCGAACAGTTGCAGCGCATCGACCATTACCCGCAGGTTTTTCATTCCCATTTTTTGAGATTATAAACAATCAATATATGGGACAAAATTACTGTGTCCTGATGCCGACGTCAATCGACTTCGGGAGCGCACGCCAAACGCACCGCGACAGTCGATACAAAATCGTGTATACTCCGGTCCAAGGTCTTGAATCGCTTCAATCGGTTAGCGCCTCAGCCCTCTTCGCGGCTCCCCGCCTCAGCATCAACAGCGCGGGTTCTCGAATCACCCTAAGTAGTAACTCATCTGCCTGAACCGGTATGGAAGACCTCCTTAGGAGGTTACTTCCCAGGCCGATCCCCAGGAGATTGTCATCGATACGTCGTTCTCGACGCTCGGGCTGTCGGACGCGCTGCTGCGCGCCGTTGCCGAGCAAGGCTACACCATACCCACGCCCATCCAGGCGCAGGCCATTCCCTTCGTGCTCGCAGGCCGCGACCTGCTCGGCGCCGCCCAGACGGGCACCGGCAAGACCGCGGGCTTCACGCTGCCCATGCTGCAGCGCCTCGCCGAAAACCAGCCCACGGGCACGGGCGAAAACCCGCCCCGCGGCGTCGGCAAGCACCCGATCCGCGCGCTGATCCTCGTGCCGACGCGCGAACTCGCCGCGCAGGTGCACGAAAGCGTGCGCACCTACGGCAAGCACATGAACCTGCGTTCCTGCATGATCTTCGGCGGCGTGGGCTTCAACCCGCAGGTCACCGAAATCCGCCGCGGCGTCGACATCGTCGTCGCCACGCCGGGGCGCCTGCTCGACCACATGCAGCAGCGCACGATCGACCTGAAGTCGGTCGAGATCCTCGTGCTCGACGAAGCCGACCGCATGCTCGACATGGGCTTCATCCACGACATCCGCCGCGTCATCGCGGTCCTGCCGGCCGTGCGCCAGAACCTGTTGTTCTCGGCCACGTTCTCGGATGACATCCGCAAGCTGTCCGGCACCATCCTCAAGGACCCGGCCACGGTCGAGGTCGCGCGCCGCAACGCACCGATCGAGCTTGTGGCACAGTCGGCCTACCACGTGGACCGCGACCGCAAGCGCGAACTGCTGGCCCACCTCATCAAGGCCGGCGACTGGCGCCAGGTGCTGGTGTTCACAAAGACCAAGCACGGCGCGAACCGCCTCGCGCAACAGCTCGAGAAGGAAGGCATCCAGGCCGATGCCATCCACGGCAACAAGAGCCAGCCGGCACGCACCAAGGCGCTCAAGAAGTTCAAGGACAACGAGCTGCAGGTGCTGGTTGCCACCGACATCGCCGCACGCGGCCTCGACATCGAGCTGCTGCCGCACGTCGTGAACTACGACCTGCCCAACGTCTCTGAAGACTACGTGCACCGCATCGGCCGCACCGGCCGCGCGGGTTCCACGGGCGAGGCGATTTCGCTCGTGAGCGCGGACGACCGCCCGCTCCTGCGCGACATCGAGAAGCTGATCGGCCGCAAGATCGAAGAGAAGACCGTCGACGGGTTTGCGCCCACCAAGGGCGGCGGGACCGCGGAGGTGGACGACCGTCCGCCGATGCAGCCGCGTGGCCAGCAGCGTCGCGGACAGCAACAGCCGCGCAGCAACGCAGGGCGCACGCAGGCGCCGCGACCTTCGACGCGCAATGCCGGCGGCGAGCGTACGCAGCAGCCGCGCCGTGGCGACCAGCAGCCTCGTGGCGACCAGCAACCCCGTGGTGACCAGCAACCCCGTAGCGACCAGCAACCCCGTCGCGGCGACCAGCAACCGCGCAGCAACGAGAACGCCCGTCCGCAGCGCTCGCAGGGCCCGCGTCCTGGTGCACGTTCGGGTGCGCGTCCGCAGCAGGGCCAGGCGCAGTCGTACAATCAGCGCCCGGCACAGCCGATGGACCGGCTCGAAGAAGAGCGGCTCGCGCAACTGCGCGAAGGCCAGCGCCTCGCGCGCAGCGAGATGGCCGAGCAGCCCCAGGCGGCCGCCAAGCCCTCCAGCGGGATCTTCGGTTTCCTGAAGCGCAAGATCGGCTAGGGCGCAAGAATCGGGAAGGCAAGTGCGTGCGCATCGGGTTGAATCAACCGATTAGGATGCACGCCTTGCCATGACCGCCGCCAACCTCTCCCGCCTCGTCGCGCTCGCCGCGCTCTGGGGCGCGTCCTTCCTCTTTTTCTGCATGGCCGGGCCCGCGCTGGGCCCCGGCTGGCTCGCCGAACTGCGTGTGCTGATTGCCGCGTTGGTGATGTTGGCGTACGTACTCGCGACCGGCGTGAAACTCGACGTCCGCGCCCACTGGCGCGCCTACGTGATGATGGGCCTGCTCAATGCCGCCGTGCCGTGGTCGCTCTATGCCTACGCGGGGCTGCACCTCGGCGCCGGCACCATGTCGATCCTGAACACTTCCACGCCTTTCTTCGGCGCGATCTGCGGCGCGCTGTGGCTGAGCGAGCGCATCACCGCGCGCAAGCTCGCCGGATTCGCGCTCGGCGTGGCGGGCGTGACCCTGGTCGTCGGCCTCGGCCCGGTTACGCTGACGCCCGAAGTGCTGCTCGGCACCGGCGCCTGCATCCTTGCCACCCTGTGCTACGCCGTGTCGACCACCTGGCTGAAGCGCATCGACGCCGGCGTGGCGCCGATCTCCCTTTCGACCGCGAGCCTCGTGGTCGCGAGCCTCGCGATCGCGCCGTTCCTGCCGGCCGTGCCGCCCGCGTCCGTTTTCACGCCGCAGGTGGTGATCGCCGTGCTCGGCGTGTCGCTGCTGAGCAGCGCCCTCGCCTTCCTGCTGTTCTTCCGGCTGATCGCCGAACTCGGACCGACACGCACGCTGACGGTGACCTTCATGATCCCGGTGTTCGGCGTGTTCTGGGGCTGGGTGTTCCTTGGCGAGACGATCGGCGCAGGGACGATCGCCGGCGGCCTGACGGTGCTGGTGGCCACTGCGCTCGTGATCCGGCGCTGAGCCTGCCGCTCAGCGCGGCGGCTTCTGCAGGACGACGGTAAACCCGTTGCCGTACTTGTCATCCACGTCCTGCACTTCGACGATGGTGAACTTGAAGTGCTTCACCAGGTCGACGAAGTCCTGGGTCCGCCAGACCGACCAGTGGTGGTGGTCGTCCTCGGTGAACCAGGTCCAGCCCGGTTCCAGCGCGGACTTGTCGCGCGGGAGCTTGTGGGGCATCGACTCGACCCGCGCCTTGGGATCGAGCGGTCGCGCATAGTCCTGCACCTGCAAACGCCCGGTCGAACGGTCGAGCAACTCGGACAGCGGCGTCACCTCGCGTTCCTTGTCGAAGGTGCGGTCCTTGTGGGGCACGATGATGAAGATGTACCCGCCCGGCCGGATCACCCGATGCCACTCCTTCAGGGCCTTCACGGGATCGAAGAAGTGTTCGATCACGTGCGCCGAGACTACGTAGTCGAGCTTCCCGTCCTTGAACGGCAGGTCGTCGCCCGGCGCGACGATCTTCACGACCGCCGGCTCGCAGTCCTTGTGCTGCCAGAGGCCGCCCTGCTCGTCCGAAAAATCCACGTTGATCGAGCGCTTCAGGTCGAACGAGTTCTGCGTGGACGCCCCGATCTCCACGCCGTGGAGGTTCTCGAGGTACTTCTTCGCGAGTTGCGAGGGCTTCACCCGCTGGCAGGGGTCCTTGGGACGCACGGGGCGAAGCGCCGCTTCGGCGGCCTCCACCACTTTGCGCGACTGCAGGTACTCGTAGCCCAGCCCCGCAGCCGCAAGGGCCGCAACCACTACCGCAGCAAGGATCCGTTTCTGGCGCGTCATTGTCAGGAGGAAGCAAGGGCAGGCCGTACCACGCACACTGTACCAACATTACAATGCGGCCATGGCCCAATCCTTCGGCACTTTCGACTACGTCATCGCAGGCGCGGGCACCGCGGGCTGCGTGCTCGCCAACCGCCTGTCCGCGGACCCCGAAGTCAGCGTGCTCCTCCTCGAGGCGGGCGGCAACGACGACTGGATCTGGATCCACATCCCGGTCGGCTACCTCTACTGCATCGGCAACCCGCGCACGGACTGGTGCTACAAGACCGAGCCCGACGCGGGGCTGAACGGGCGTTCGATCCTCTACGCGCGCGGTCGGGTGCTGGGCGGCTGCTCGTCGATCAACGCGATGATCTACATGCGCGGCCAGAGCCACGACTACGACCGCTGGGCGAAGCTCACGGGCGACCCGTCCTGGGCCTGGGAGAACGTCCTGCCCGTGTTCCGCCAGTCCGAGGATCACCACGCAGGCGGCACTGAACACCATGGCGCGGGCGGCGAATGGCGGGTGGAAAAGCAGCGCCTGTCGTGGGAGATCCTCGACGCCTGGCGCGAGGCGGCGCTGCAGGCCGGCATCCCGAAGACCGACGACTACAACCGCGGCGACAACGAGGGCAGCGGCTTCTTCGAGGTCAACCAGAAGCGCGGCGTGCGCTGGAATGCGACCAAGGCGTTCCTGCGGCCGGTGATGAACCGCCCCAACCTGAAGGTGGTCACGCAGGCCGAGGTCAAGCGCCTCTGGATGGAGGACAAGCGCGTGGTCGGCGTCGAGTTTTCGCGCGGCGGTGAATCGCAGTTCGCCTCGGCACGCATCGACACGGTGCTCACGGCCGGCGCCATAGGCTCACCGCAGATCATGCAGTGCTCGGGGATCGGGCCGGCGGCGCTGCTGAAGCAGCACGGCATCCCGGTCGTCCACGACGCCCCCGGCGTCGGCGAAAACCTGCAGGACCACCTGCAACTGCGCACGGCCTTCAAGGTCAAGGGCGTGAAGACGCTCAATGAATGGACCCACTCCCCGTTCGGCAAGATCCAGATGGGCCTCGAGTACCTGTTCTTCCGCACCGGGCCGCTGACGATGGCGCCCAGCCAGCTGGGCGCGTTCACGCGCTCCGACCCCGGCCAGGCGAGCGCGAACATCGAGTACCACATCCAACCGCTCAGCCTCGACAAGTTCGGCGACCCGCTGCACCCCTTCCCTGCGTTTACGTCATCCGTCTGCAACCTGCGGCCGGCGTCGCGCGGCTACGTGCGCATCAAGAGCGCCGATCCGCGCGAGGCGCCGCTGATCAATCCCCGCTACCTGTCTGCCGAAGAAGACCGCAGGGTCGCCTTGGACGCGATCCGCCTCACGCGCAGGATCGCGGCCCAGCCGGCACTCGCACGCTATTCGCCCGAGGAATTCCTCCCCGGCCCGAATATCTCCACGGACGAACAGCTCGCAAAAGCCGCCGGCGACATCGGCACCACCATCTTCCACCCGGTGGGCACCTGCAGGATGGGGCCGGCGGGCGACCCGATGGCGGTGGTGGACACGCGCTTGCGCGTGATCGGCGTCGAAGGCCTGCGGGTGATCGACGCTTCGGTGATGCCGACGATCACCTCGGGCAACACCAACTCACCCACGATCATGATCGCCGAGCGCGGCGCGGAAATGATGCGCGAGGATAGAAAGTCCGGGCGCTAGCCCGGGGTTACTGGCCCTTCCAGACGTACCCGCTCGGCTTGCCGAGGATCGTGGTGCGCATGCAGTAGCGGTGCGCGCCCGCGTCGAAGTCGGACAGCGCGAGGTGCATCGTGCTGCGGTTGTCCCACATGATGATGTCGTTCTTCGACCACTTGTGGCGGTAGGTGAAGAGCGGGTCGACGCAGTGCTCGAAGAGCATGCGCGTCAGCGGGGCCGACTCCCGTTCGTGCATGCCAACGATTCGCTTGGTCATCTGCTCGGACAGGTACAGGCACTTCTTCCCCGTCTCGGCGTGCTTGCGCACGAGCGGCTGTGCAATGGGCGGGTTCGCCTCGCGCAGCTGGGCGACCAGCGCCGGGTCGCGCCGCTTCATGTTCTCGACGTCCATGTAATTGTGCACGGCCTCAAGCCCTTCGATCACCTGCTTCATCTTGGGGGAGAGCGCTTCGTAAGCGGCCTGGGTGCTGCAGAACATCGTGTCGCCGCCGACATCGGGCAGGATCTGCGCGTGGAAGATCGAACCCTGCGGCGGGAGCAGCGTGTAGGACATGTCGGAATGCCAGTGGCGGCCGACGTTCTCGCTGACCGAGGGCTTGCCGTCGACGGGAATCGTGGACAGCACGAAGAGCTCCGCGTGGTCCGGGTGCCGGAAGGCCTTGAGCGTCTCGTGCAGGTCGAGCTCGCCGAACCGGCGGCTGAAGTCGATCAGGTGCGCCGGGGTGATCTGCTGGCCGCGCAATAGCACTATGCCGTTTTCATTCCACAGCCGGCGGACCTCGGCAATGGTCGCGTCCGACAGCCGCTCGCGCAGGTCCAGGCCCTCGATCTCCACGCCGAATGCGTGCGACAGCCGGCGGGTCTGCAGCGCGTTTGTGTTTTCCCTGTGCATGGTACTTTCCCCAATCATCGGAGGGGTATTTGACCCCTATCCATTACGCTATGCAATATCGCGCTGCAAACCACTCTGCGGGGCTTGAAACCGGCGGGACCCGCCCCAAACTCGGCTAACATGGCGCGCCCGGATTTTCCCCCAACCCCGGATGCCCGAGGAGGATACAAGACATGAAACGCATAGTGCTGTTCCTGGTCACCAACCTGGCCATCATGCTGGTGCTGTCGGTCACGCTGTCCGTGCTGGGCGTGGACAAGTTCATGAGCGCGCAGGGCCTCAACCTGGGCATGCTGCTCGTGTTCTCGCTGGTCGTCGGCTTCGCCGGCGCCTTCATCTCGCTGCTGATCTCCAAGCCCATGGCCAAGTGGTCCACGGGCGCGCAGCTCATCGACGGCTCGGAAGGCACCACCCAGTTCTGGCTGGTGAACACGGTCAAGACGCTCGCCGAGCGCGCCAACATCGGCATGCCGGAAGTCGCCATGTACGAAGGCGAGCCCAACGCGTTCGCCACTGGCGCGTTCAAGAACTCGTCGCTGGTGGCCGTGTCCACGGGCCTGCTCGAGTCCATGAGCCGGGAGGAAGTCGAGGCCGTGCTGGCGCACGAGGTCGCCCACATCGCCAACGGCGACATGGTGACGCTCACGCTGATCCAGGGCGTGGTCAACACCTTCGTCGTGTTCCTGTCGCGCGTGGTCGGCTATTTCGTCGACCGGGTGATCCTGAAGAACGACCGTGAAGGCCCGGGCATCGGCTACTACGTCACCTCGATCGCCTGCGAGATCATCTTCGGCATTGCCGCCTCAATGGTCGTAGCGTGGTTCTCCCGCCAGCGCGAATTCCGCGCCGACGCCGGTTCGGCCAGCCTGATGGGCACGTCCACCCCCATGGTGAACGCGCTGTCGCGCCTCGGCAAGCTCACACCGGGCGAGCTGCCCAAGTCGATGGCGGCTTCGGGCATCAGCGACAAGCCGGGCTTCATGGCCCTGTTCTCGTCGCACCCGCCGATCGAGGAGCGGATTGCGGCTTTGCAAAACCGCAAATAAGGCGATAACGGGCCTGTGGCGCAGTTAGGGAGGGGGTTCGGGGGAACCGTAAGGTTCCCCTGATCGCTACGTGAGAAGATGGCGGTCGCTCATGACTGCCACTCCTGCTCCAGACCGCCGCTGGGTCGACACCGCTCTAGCCTGGTACTTCGTCAGCGTCTGGGGCTCCGGCTTCCTCGCCAGCAAGACCGCGCTGCTGTACGCCCCGCCGTTCACCATGCTCACGCTGCGCTACGCCCTCGGCGTGGCGTGTATGGTCCCGGTGCTCCTGGTGACGCGGCCTGCGTGGCCCGCTTCGCGCCGTGAATTCGCGCACGTGGTGGTCGCCGGGCTGCTGATGCACGCCGTCCACCTCTCGGGCAGCCACTACAGCCAGTACCTCGGCCTGTCGGCCGGAATCACCGCGCTGATCATGGCGCTCCAGACGCTTGCGACCGCAGTGATCGCCTGGCGCTGGATGGGCGAGCGGCTGTCCCGCACGCAATGGGCCGGGGTCGTGGCGGGCCTCGCCGGGGTCACCCTGGTGGTATGGCACAAGATCGACGTGCAGGAGCTGCCGCTCGGCAGCCTCGTGGCACTGGGCTTCGGCCTCACCGCCATCACCGCCGGCACCCTCTACCAGAAGACCTTCTGCCCGAAGACCGACCTGAAGGCCGGCGCCTTCATCCAGTTTGCCGCGTCCTGCCTCGCGCTGGCGCCGATGGCCTGGTTCATCGAGGGCGCGCAGATCGACTGGGCGTGGCAGTTCTTCGCGGCACTCGCCTTCCTCGTGATCCTCGCCTCGATCCTCGCCACCAACGCACTGAACATCCTCATGCGCCACGGCGAGGCCACGCGCGTCACCAGCCTCATCTACCTCACCCCGATCATTGCGGTGGCGCTCGAATACCCGATGTTCGGCGTGGTGCCCAGCGCGATGTCCATCGCCGGCATCGTCGTCACCTGCGCCGGCGTATACATGGTCACCTGGCGCAGCACGCGCGCGCCGTCCCCGGCGGCGGTGGACTAAACCATGCGCTTCCGCACGGTGATCCTGCTCACCATCCTCGCCCACATTGCGTTCACGAGCAGCCGCATGACGGTCTCGCTGTATGCGCTGAAGCTCGAGGCTTCGCCCTTCACCATCGGTGTGCTGATGTCGCTCTACGCCCTGCTGCCGATGCTGCTGTCGGTCTCGGCCGGGCGGCTCATCGACCGCATCGGCCCGCGCCTGCCGCTGCTGTGGGGCAACGGCATGCTGTTCGCCGGCGTGATCCTGCCCTTCATCTTCCCCGGCCTGCCGACGCTGTTCGTTGCGGCAACGCTGATCGGCTCGGGCTTCATGCTCGCCCACATGATCTCCAACAACCTGGTCGGCGAGTACGGCAAGCCCGAGGACCGCGCGGCGAATTTTTCATGGCTGTCGCTCGGGTTCTCCACTTCCGGGTCGCTGGGCCCGCTGGTTGCGGGGTTCTCCATCGACTGGGTGGGCGAAGTGAAGGCCTTCGCGATCATGGCCGCGTTCGCTGCCGTGGCGCTCGCCGTCTCCTTCTGGCGGCGCGGCGACCTCGTGCGCCATGCGACCCCGAAGCAGCGTCCGGCCGGCCACAGCGTGATGGACCTCGTGCGCGACCGGAAGCTGCGCAGTGTCCTCATCGTGAGCGGCCTGCTCTCGATGGGCTGGGACCTGTTCACGTTCGTGATGCCGATCCACTGCGCGCAGATCGGGCTGACCGCGACGACCACCGGGATCATCATGGGCGCCTTCGGCGCGGCAACGTTCGTCGTGCGGCTGGGGATGCCCGCGCTCTCCCGCCGGGTGCGCGAGTGGCATGTGATCACCACCGCGTTCGTGATATCGGGCGCCACCTACCTGATGTTCCCCTTTGTGACGAACGCCACGCTGATGATGGGCCTCGCATTCCTGCTCGGCCTGGGCCTGGGCTGCTCGCAGCCGATGGTAATGTCGCTCCTCTATGCGGCATCGCCTGCAGGCAGGCAGGGAGAAGTCGTGGGACTGCGCACGACAGTGCTCAATGCGAGCAGCACGGCCCTGCCGCTCGTCTTCGGCGCGGTCGGGTCAGCGCTGGGGATGGCGCCGGTGTTCGGGGCCATCTCGCTGTGCCTTGCCGCGGGAGGGTATGCCGCGAGCCGCAAGGCGAAGAGGGCCCGGGCGCGCTGAAGGATTCGTTGCGGGCTAGAATTTTTCCCCGCGTGCCTGCTCGAGCAAGGCCTCCCTCGTGCCGGTCCGGCAGAGATAGGACAACGGTTCGATCCCCAGCAACCCGGCGATATCGCGCGCGCAAGCCTGCACTTCCAAGGTATCGAGTCCGGTTTCGATCCCCGATGCGTTGAGCAAGTGCACGATGTCCTCGGTCGGGAGGTTCCCGACCATGCCCATGCTGGTCGGCATGGCGATTCCGCCGCCAACGCCGCAGATCGAACCCTCGAGAAAGGACGCTCCCGCATCCAGTGCGGCCAGCACGTTGGCCACGCCGAAGCCCGGCACATTGTGGACGTGGTAGCCGAGTTCGATGCCCGGATGCCGTTCGCACGCCATCCGGAACAGGGTGTGCACGTGCCGCGGGTCTTCCATGCCCACGCTGCCAGCGAAATAAAACCTTCGGATGCCCGCGTCCCAGAAGCGCCCGAGGACGGCGAGCGCATTGGACTCCGGGATGCGTCCTTCGTAGGGGCACCACAGCGCCATGCCGATCGCCATCGTAAATCCCAGTCCGCGGGCGGCGGCGGTTTCGAAGGCGCGAATGCCCTCCGCCACAGCCTGGTCGAGCGTCATGTTCTGGTTGTGCGCCAGGTAGGCCTCGCTCACCGTGATCAATCCGAGCAGTTCGTCTACCAGCCCTGTCGCGACGGCACGCTCGGCGCCCTTGGCATTCGGGACCAGCGCGCGGATCACCGTGCCCGGCCTGCGCTCGATGCGCGCCAGCACCGACTCGGCGTCCTTGAGGTTCGGCACGGCGGTTGCGCGCGCAAAGCTGGTTACCTCGATCAACGCAAACCCCGCCCGCGACAACCGGTTCACCATCGCCACCTTGGTGTCGGTATCCACCCAGCGTGGAAAGCTCTGGAGGCCGTCGCGAGGCCCGACCTCCACCACCTTGACCCTCTCAGGAAACTTCAGCATGGGTGCTCCTCGCGTGCCGTTACGAATCCAAGGGCAGGCCTGCGGCGCGTACCGCAGCCGGGTCGATCCCAAGCCGGTCGACCAGGATCTCGCGGTTATGCTCGCCCACCCGGGTCGCTGCCCAGCGCACTGCGCCCGGGGTATCGGACAACTTGCCCGCCACGTTCTGCATGCGTACCGGCCCGCCGAGTTCGGGATCGACGACACTCGTGATGTTCTCGCGGGCCTGGAAATGCGGGTCGGCGAAGATCGCCGCGACGTCGTTGACCGGCGCCACTGCGGCCTGCGCCTCGTCGAAGCGGCGCATGATCTCCGTGAGGTCGAAGCGCGCAAACGCCTTCTGCAGTTCGACATCGAGCGCCTCGGCGTTGACCAGCCGCGCCCGGTTATCGGCGAATCGCGGATCCGCGGCCAGACCTGGCACCTCCAGCGCAGCCAGCACCCGCACGAAGATCGACTGCGCGCTGCCGGCCATCGAAACCCAGCGGCCGTCACTCGTGCGATAGGTATTGCGCGGCGCGGTAAACGGCAGCCGGCTGCCATTGCGCATCTGCACCTTGCCCAGCTGGTCGAAGTCCACCACCTGCGGCCCCAGCAGCGTGAAGAGGGACTCGTAGATCGCGAGGTCGACCACCTGCCCGCGGCCGCCGTTGGCCTCCCGCCCCTTGAGGGCCACCATGGCGAGGAAGGCCGCCATGAGCCCGGTCGTCGAATCCGCGAGGCCGAACCCGGGGAGCAACGGCGGCCCCCCCGCTTCGCCGTTGATATGCGCGAATCCCGCGTACGCTTCGGCCAGCGTGCCGAAGCCGGGGCGATGCGAATTGGGTCCGGTCTGCCCGAAGCCGGATACGCGGACCAGGACCAGGCCCGGGTTGTTCGCGGACAATGCCTCGTAGCCCAGGCCCCATTTCTCGAGCGTGCCGGGGCGGTAGTTTTCGAGCACGACGTCCGATTCGCTTGCCAGCCGCAGCGCCGCGTCCCGCCCGAAAGGCGTGCGCAGGTCGAGTGTCACCGACTTCTTGTTGCGATTCACCACCTTGTAGTAAAGCCCGACACCGTCCTTGTTGTTGCCCCACTGGCGCATCTCGTCGCCGCCGCCGGGGCGCTCCACCTTGAGCACCTCGGCGCCGAAGTCGGCGAGGAACATCCCCGCCATCGGCGCGGCGAGGAAATTCGACAGGTCGAGAACCCGCACACCGTCGAGCGCCCCCATCAATCGGCCTGCACCTTGGACAGGCGGACCAGCTTGCCCCAGCGCTCGGCCTCAGAATGCACGTAGGCTGCGAACTCGTCGACGCCAAGCGGGTTCGCGTAAAGCCCGGCCTTGTCGAACGACTCCTGCACATCCTTGAGCGCAAGGATGCCTCTCAGCTCGGCGTTGAGTTTCTCGACGATAGGCCGCGGCGTGCCGGCCGGCGCAAACAGGCCATACCAGATCTGCAACGCAGAATCCTTGTAACCGAGTTCGCCGATGGTCGGCACGTCCGGCAGGGTTTCAATCCTCTTGTTTCCGAATACGGCAACAGCGCGCAACTTTCCGGACTGCACCAGCGGCACGGCAGGCGCGCTCGTCGCGAGGAGCATCGACACCCGGTTGGCCATCACGTCTGCCAGCGCGGCCGCCATGCCCTTGTACGGCACATGCACGAGATCCATGCCGTGCTGGCTGTTCAGCATCTCGTTGATCAGCTGCGAAGTGCTTCCGTTGCCGTACGAGGCATAGCTGAGCTTGCCCTTCTGCGTACGCACGTACTCGACGTATTCCTTGAAGTTCTTCGCGGGCGTGTCCGGGTTGATGACCATCAGGTGAGGTCCCTCGGCAAGCAGCGCCACCGGCTGGAAATCCTTCAGCGGGTCATAGGGCAGCGTTTTGTAGAAGGTAGGGTTGATCGAGTAGGTGCTCGTGATCCCCAGCGTGACCGAGTAGCCGTCGGGCGCGGCCTTGGCCCCGTACTGCGTGCCGATGAGCCCGCCCGCGCCCGGGCGATTGTCGACGATGAACGGCTTGCCCAGGCGCTCCTGCAGCTTGTTGGCAAGCGTGCGCATGAGGATGTCGCCGCCTCCGCCGGGCGGGAAAGGCGTCACCATCTGCACCGCGCGCGCAGGCCAGGCCTGCGCAAAGGCCGGGCCGGCCGCAACCGAACCCGCCACAAGGGAAACAACCAACAGGACACTGCGTGACAGCTTCACCATCCACCTCTCCTCTTTTGGAATGCGCTGATTTGCTAGACTGCCACCCCATGACGCACGTTGCGCATCCCGGAGGAAACACAATGATTGACCACGTCGACCACATCGTCATCACGACCCGCGACCTGGAGGGGTGTCTGCACTTTTATTGCGACGTGCTTGGCATGAAACTGGAAAAGTACCAGTTGCCGGACGCGCTGCGCATAGCGCTGAAGTTCGGCAACCAGAAGATCAACGTCCACGAATGGGGCAAGGAGTTCGCCCCGCGCGCGCATGTGGCCGCACCGGGAACGCTCGACATCTGCTTCATCGCGTCGGTACCTCTGGAGGAGGTGGTCGCGAAGCTGAAGGCCGCAGGCATCCCCATCCTCGAGGGCCCGGTCATCAAGACCGGTGCTACCGGGAAGATCCTTTCGGTTTATATGCGCGACCCGGACCTGAACCTGGTGGAGATCTCGGTGCCGGTGCAATAGTCGCGGAGCGTTCAGGCGGGACGCTCGCCGGCCAGCGTGATCCGGTGCAGCAGCCGCTTGAACCCGTGGTAGTCGTTCACCGGGTTGTGCTGGGCGCAGCGGTTGTCCCAGAGGGCGATCGAGCCCGGCGCCCAGACAAAGCGGCAGGTGAACTCGGGCTTCACCTGGTGCTGGAACAGGTAATTGAGCAACGGCGCGCTCTCCTCCTCCGTCATGCCAGCAAACTTCGCGGTGTGCGCAATGTTCACGAAGAGGGCCTTGCGACCGGTTTCCGGATGCGTCCGAGCTACCGGGTGCTCTGCGTCATAGCGCGAGGGCGCATCGCTGCGGCCGTCGGACTTGAGCCTGTCTTCGCGGGTCTTCGACACATCGGCGCGCGCCGAACTGTTGACCGCCTTCATCCCATCCAGCATTCGCCGCATGCCGTCTGAAAGCGCATCCCAGGCCAGGTACTGGTTGGCAAACAAGGTGTCGCCCCCGTACGGCGGAATCTCCTGCCCCATCAGCATGCTCGCCATCGGTGGTTCGTCGAGGTAGGCGGTATCCGAGTGCCAGACCCCGCCGAAGTTCACCTTCTCGTGCTCGAGCTTCTTGACCTCGATGATCTTCGGCCATCCATCGAGGCCCTTCACGAAGGGATACTCGACCGGCCTGCCCATGGACTCCGCAAAGGCCATGTACTGCGCGAACGTGAGCTTCTGGTCGCGAAAGAAGATCACCAGGTTCTCGAGCCAGGCCCTGCGCAACTCTGCAAGCATCTCGGCCGGCATCGGGCTGGACAGGTCCACGCCGTGAACTTCGGCGCCCAAACCGCCCGCCGTACGGCGCACTTGGATAGTACGGTAGGGAGTCATCGTGGGTTTCATGCGCTAAAGTATAGGCCACATGCTAGGCATCAGCCGTTCGCCCGGTGAAACGAGCAGGCCATCCCGCACCGCACAACACAACAAGGAGAAACTAATGCGACACGCCATCCTGGGCTTGACCTTGCTGCTTGCCACACCCGCCTTCGCCCACGGCCCCAACGCCCCCGAACACCAGTTGCAACCGCTGGGCGACCTCAAGCTCGAAAGCGGCGAGGCGATCAAGGACTTCCTCGACAACGTCACCGACCGCGGCCGCAAGCTGCACTAACCGGAGAGCACCAGTAATGGCAACAAGCCGCATCAGCCTCACCCGCTTTCTCATCGAGCGCCAGCGCGACAAGGCGCTCATCAACGCCGACCTGCGCCTCCTGATCGAGACCGTGGCGCGCGCCTGCAAGGCGATCAGCCACGCAGTCAACAAGGGCGCCCTTGCGGGCAACCTCGGCTCGGCGGGCACGGACAACGTGCAGGGCGAGGTGCAGAAGAAGCTCGACGTGCTCTCGAACGAGATCCTGCTCGAGGCCAACGAATGGGGCGGCAACCTCGCCGCGCTCGCCTCCGAGGAGATGGAGGACCCGCACCCGATCCCGACGCACTTCCCCAAGGGCGAGTACCTGCTGCTCTTCGACCCGCTGGATGGCTCTTCCAACATCGACGTGAACGTCTCGGTCGGCACGATCTTCTCGGTGCTGCGCTGCCCGAAGGCGGCCACGGGCGGGGGCTACTGCGAAGCCGACGAGAAGGCCTTCCTGCAGCCGGGGACGCAGCAGATCGCGGCCGGCTTCGCGGTGTACGGCCCGTCCACGATGCTGGTGCTCACGGTGGGCGACGGCACGCACGGGTTCACGCTCGATCGCGAGATGGGCTCGTTCGTCCTCACGCACCCGGACATCCGCATCCCCGAGGACACCGCCGAGTTCGCGATCAACATGTCCAACATGCGCCGCTGGGAGCCCGCGGTGAAGCGCTACATCGACGAGTGTCTCGCAGGCAAGACCGGTGTGCGCGGCAAGGACTTCAACATGCGCTGGGTCGCCTCGATGGTGTCGGACGTCTACCGCATCCTCACGCGCGGCGGGATCTTCATGTACCCGCGCGACGACAAGAACACCGCCGGGCGGCTGCGCCTGATGTACGAGGCGAATCCGATGTCGTTCATCATCGAGCAGGCGGGCGGCGCGTCCACCGACGGCAACGGCCGGCTGCTCGACGTGAAGCCCGAGGGCCTGCACCAGCGCGTCGCCGTGATCCTCGGCTCGAAGAACGAGGTGGAGCGCGTCACCGCGTACCACAAGGGATGATGCAGACCGGCATGACGGCCGCCAAACTCCTGCCTTTCCTGCTCGCCTCCGGGGGCCTGGCGGCGCTGCACCTGATGCAGCGGATCGTGCCGGCGGGCGGCAACGCGGGCGCCACGCTCGCTTCGGCCTACGTGGTCGCGGCGCTCGCCTGCCTCGCGGCGTTCCCGCTGCTCACCCCGGGCAAGTCGCTGGCCGAGGGCTTCGCCACGGTGTCGTGGCACCCATTGGCGCTCGGCGCGGCCATTGCGTGCTGCGAGATTGGTGTATTGCTGTCCTTCCGCGCGGGATGGCCGGTCGGCACCACGGGCGTGTCGATGAGCGCGGTGATGACGCTGATCCTGTTTCCGATCGGGGTGCTTGCTTTCGGCGAGGCGCTGACATTAGAGCGGGCCGTGGGTGCTGCGATGCTGCTCGGGGGGCTTTACCTGCTGGCGAAGTGATCGCGGCAGGGCCTGCCTGCGGCAGGACGCCGCAGGCAGGAATTCCGAATTACTTGAGGTGCTTGCTGACCAGCTTGGTCATGTCGAACATCGACACCTGGGGCTTCGTGCCGAAGATCGGCTTGAGCTTGTCATCGGCGTTGATGTTGCGGCGGTTCTTCTTGTCCTGCAGGCCGTGCTTCTTGATGTAGGCCCAGATCTTCTTGGTCACTTCCGTGCGCGGCATCGGACCGGCGCCGATCACTGCGGCCAGCGCGGGGCTGATCGTCATCGGCTTCATGAACGCGGCATTCGGCTTGCGCTTCGCTGCGACCTTTTTCTTCGCTGCGGGCTTCTTGGCGACGGCTTTCTTTTTGGTAGCCATTGGGGTGTTTCTCCTCTGAACGTTGGTGACGCTGAAATTTTCCGGTGATGCATGCCGCCATAGAGCGAGCGGAAGCGACAAGATGCCGAATCTCCCTGTGCGTGTCAACGGGTTTCATAGGAAAAATTAGCATGCTTGCCTATGGCCTTACTACGGGCATGTCGCCCGGCACGCGCCACACGGGGTAAAATCCTTCCCCATGGGAACCCTGAATCTCGCCGACGTCCGCAAGGAATACATGCACGCCGGCCTCGACGAAGCCGAGGCCTCGCGCGATCCGTTCGAACAGTTCGAGCGCTGGATGACCGACGCGCTCGGCCACAAGTTGCCCGTCTCCAACGCGATGACGCTCGCGACCGTGACCCCCGAAGGACGCCCGGACGCGCGCACCGTGTTGCTCAAAGGCCTGGATGACGAGGCGAAAGACGGCCGTGGTTTCGTGTTTTATACGAACTACGAGAGCGCCAAGGGCCGCCAGCTTGCGACGCACCCGGAGGCGGTGCTGCTGTTCTTCTGGGTAGAGCTGGAGCGCCAGGTGCGCGTCAGCGGCCACGTGGAAAAGGTCAGCGCGCAGGAGTCGGACGAGTATTTCGTCACGCGCCCGCTCGGCAGCCGGCTGTCGACCTGGGCCTCGGCGCAGAGCAGCCCGGTGCCGGGCCGCGGCGCCCTCGAGGCGGCGCTTGCCGCCGCGGAGCAGGCCCACGGCGCCAATCCCCCGCGCCCGCCGCACTGGGGCGGCTACCGGCTCGTGCCCGAGGCGTTTGAATTCTGGCAGGGCCGACCCAACCGCTTGCACGATCGCCTCGCGTATACAAGGACGGCGGCGAAGTCTGACGGCACCTGGACGATCCGGCGCCTCTCGCCTTGAGCGCAGCGGGCCCCGCCGCCGCCCGACCGGTCCCCGCGGGCTTTGAGCCCATCCTCGCTTTCCTGCAGTCCTCCGGCCTCGCCGGTCCCACTCAAGTGCCCGACGCCGAGCCCCTCACGGGCGGCGTGTCCTCCGACATCTGGAAGGTCGAGCTCGAAGGACGCACCGTCTGCGTGAAGCGCGCCCTGGCGCGCCTGCGCGTGGCGCAGGTCTGGGAGGCGCCCGTCGGACGCAACCGCTACGAGCGCCTCTGGATGGAAGCGGCAAGCCGGCTCGTGCCCGGCATTGCCCCGCGCGTGCTCGCCTCGGACGACGCGGGAATCTTCGCGATGGACTACCTCGATCCTGCAGGGCATCCGTTGTGGAAGGCCGAACTCGCCGCCGGGCGCGCCGATGCGGCGTTCGCCGCGCAGGTCGGCCGGGCGCTGGTGCGCATCCATGCCGGCACCGCGAACCGCTCCGACGTGGCTGAGCAGTTCCGGACTGACGCGGGCTTCCACGCGATCCGCCTCGAGCCCTACCTCGTCGCCACGGGGCGCGCACATCCGGCGCTGGCCACCCGGCTGGAAGCGCTGGTGGCCACCACGGCGAGTACCCGGCTCGCGCTCGTGCATGGCGACGTGAGCCCCAAGAACATCCTGATCGGCCCCGCCGGCCCGGTGATCCTCGACGCGGAATGCGCGTGGTACGGCGACCCGGCGTTCGACATCGCCTTCTGCCTGAACCACCTGCTGCTCAAGTGCCTCTGGGTGCCCGGCGCCGCACCGGCGTTCCTCGCCTGCTTCGATGCCTTTTCTGACACGTACCTTTCAGGCGTCGACTGGGAGCCGCGCGAAGCGATCGAAGCGCGCGCCGCCGCGCTGCTGCCCGGACTCCTGCTTGCGCGCGTGGACGGCAAATCACCGGCCGAGTACCTGACCACCGACCGGCAGAAAGACACCGTGCGCCGCGCGGCCACCGCACTGCTGCGCCACCCGGCGCAGCGCCTGGCCGCCGTACGCGACACCTTCGACCAGGAGCGAAATCAGTGAGCCTCATCAGCAAAGTGCACGCCCGCCGGGTCTGGGACTCGCGCGGCAAGCCGACTGTCGAAGCGGAAGTCGTTCTCAACACCGGCCAACTGGGCCGCGCCATCACCCCCGCCGGCGCCTCGACCGGCAGTGGCGAGGCGAAGGAACTGCGCGACGGCGGCACGCCGCTGCGCGGCCTCGACGTGCAGCAGGCGGTGCGCAACATCAACGGCCCGATCGCGGCAGCCCTCTGCGGCATGGACCCGGCCGACCAAGCTGCGGTGGATGCGGCCATGATCCAACTGGACGGCACCCCGGACAAGTCGAAGCTCGGCGGCAATGCCATCGTGGCGGTGTCGCTTGCGTGCCTGCACGCCGCCGCGGCCGCCGCCGGCCTGCCGCTCTGGAAGCACCTCGCCGGCAGCCGGCGCGTGGCGATGCCGGTGCCCGAGATCCAGATCTTTGGCGGCGGCGCGCACGCGCGCGGCCGCGTCGACCTGCAGGACTACATGGTGGCCTGCCCTGGCGCGGGGACGTTTGCCGAAGCGCTCGAGATGACCGCCGAGGTCTACTACGCCTCCGGCGCCCGGCTTGCCAAAAAAGGCGCGCTGCAGGGCGTGGCCGACGAAGGCGGCTACTGGCCCTCCTTCAAGTCGAACGAGGAAGGCCTGGTCGAGCTCACACGGTCGATTGAGGACGCGGGCTTCCGGCCCGGCCAGGACGTGGCGATCGCGCTGGACATCGCCGCGACGCAATTGCAGCAACCCGGCGGCCGCTACGCGCTGCCGCTCGAGAACCGCAACCTCTCGGCCGAGCAGTTCGGGCTCATGCTCGAGCGCTGGGTGGACGCCTACCCGATCGTGTCGATCGAAGACCCGTTCGCCGAGACCGACTTCGAGGCGATGAAGGCCTTCACCAAACGGGTCGGCCACCGCATCCAGGTGGTCGGCGACGACTTCTTCGTCACCGACGCCCGGCGCATCGCCGCGGCCGACGGCGCCTGCAACGCCGTGCTGATCAAGCCCAACCAGATCGGCACCGTGACCGAGGCCTATGCGGCGGTCGAAGCCGCCCGCGCCGCCGGCTACGGCGCCATCGTGTCCGCGCGCTCAGGCGAGACCGAAGACGTCTCCATCGTCCACCTCGCCATCGGCTGGGGCGTGCCGCACCTCAAGGTCGGCAGCTTCTCCCGGTCCGAGCGCATGGTTAAATGGAACGAAGGGGTGCGGATCGAGGAGTCGCTGGGCTCGGCGGCGCAGCCTTTCCCGGCGGGACGGGTGTACAGGAAGCAGGCGTAGTTATACTAAAATAGTAATTTTAGTTGGCAGGAGAACGGCCCCAGAAGCCGTCCTTTCAAAGTCATTCTTCAAGAATACGAGGAGGAGAAGATGCGAACCCTGCCCTTTGCCCTGCTGGCCGCCGCGTGCGTCGGCACCGCCCACGCCCGCATCACCGAGATCAACGTGCAGCGCGTGGAACCCTTCGCCAACAGCGCGAGCTTCGGCGACGTCGGCGCCTATGAGCGAGTCCGCGGCGTGGCCAAGGGGGAGCTCGACCCCGCCGACCCGCGCAACAAGGGCATCGTCAACCTCGACAAGGTCCCACGCAACGCGCGAGGCCGGGTCGAGTACGAGGTCGAGTGGTTCATGCTGCGCCCGGCCAATCCTGCGCTGGGCAACCACAAGATCCTCTTCGAGGTCACCAACCGCGGCCGCAAGTTCCTGATGAACCGGATCATGGACGCGCCCGCGCAGGCCGCCAGCGCGGTCAACGACCCGAAGACGAAAGACGACGCCGGCAACGCGTTGTTCTTTCGCCAGGGTTGGACGATGGTGTGGAGCGGCTGGGACCCGGATGCGCCGAAATCCAACAACGGCATGGCGATGAAGGCGCCGGTGGTGCCTGGCGTCAACCGCATCATCCGCGACGAACTGGTCAGCGGCACGCGTTCGCCGCAGCGCGCCACCTTCCGCCTGACCTACGAGGCGGCCACCACCGAGCCGGGCAAGTCGAAGCTCAAGATGCGCCGCAAGGAAAAGGATATTGCAGTCGAGATCCCCTCGGGAGGCTGGGCGTTCGTGAACTCGCGCGAGATCACGCTGCTGCCCGCCGGCACCAAGCCAGCGCCCGGCACGCTCTACGAGCTGCACTACCCTGCCAAGGACCCGAAAGTGCTCGGCATCGGCTTTGCCGCGACGCGCGACCTCGTGAGCTTCCTGCGCCACGAGGCCTCCGACAACGAGTTCCAGAGAAACCCGGCCGACCGCGGGATCGAAAAGGTCATCGCCACCGGCATCTCGCAGAGCGGGCGGTACCTGCGCGACTTCGTGCACCAGGGTTTCAACCAGGACGAGGGCGGCCACAAGGTGTTCGACGGGGCGCTCGCGCACGTCTCCGGCATCGGCGGCGTGTTCCTCAACGCCGAGTTCGGCCAGCCCGCGCGCACCAACACCCAGCACGAAGACCACCACTACCCGGAGAACGCCTTTCCTTTCTCCGCGGCCAGGACCACCGACCCGCTGTCGAAGAAAACCGGTTCACTGCTGCGCGGCGACGGCTTCGACCCGCTGTGGATCGAGGTGAACACCTCCACCGAGTACTGGCAGAAAGGGGCTTCACTGCTCACCACCGACCCGCTCGGCCAGCGCGACGTGGCGTTACCGGCGAACGCGCGCGTCTTCATGGTGGCCGGCACCCAGCATGGCGGGCGCGCCGGACTGAAGGCCGACTTCGGCCCGTGCATGAACCCGCGCAACCCGCACAGCCCGGCGCCCGCGCTGCGCGCGCTGCTGGTTGCACTCGACCAGTGGGTGAGCAAGGGCGTCCCGCCACCGGCAAGCCGCGTGCCGCGCATCTCCGACGGGACGATGCTGCGGGCCGACAAGATCGGGTTCCCCCGCGGTTCGGGTCTCGCGGTGGCCGACTTCGTCAACACGGTCGCGGTGTTCGGCGACTGGGTGCACCCGAAGGAAACGCCGAGCCCCTATCGCGCGCTGGTTTCCAAGGTCGGCGCGGACGGCAACGAAGTCGCCGGCGTGCGCCTGCCGGATATCGCCGTGCCTCTCGCCACCTACACGGGCTGGAACCTGTACAAGGCGCCCTTCACCGAAAACGAACTGTGCGACCGCGACGGCAGCTACTCGCCGCTTGCCTCGAGCCGGCAGGAGAGGTTGTCCAAGGGCGACAGCCGGCTCTCGCTGGAGGAAAGCTACGGCAATCACGGGAACTACGTGCAGAAAGTGGAGGCCGCCGCCGCTGCGCTCGTGAAAGACCGGCTGTTGCTCGCCGAGGACGCCGCGCACTACGTGAAGACGGCGAAGAGCGAGTCGATCGCCCGGCTCTTCCACCGCTAAGAAGCCACCCCGCCCAGGCTGCACGAGTGAACGAACACTTCACCGGACTGCTGGTCGCGCTCGGCATCGGCCTGCTCATGGGGCTCGAGCGGGAGCGGCGCAAGGGTACCGGCGCCACGCGGCGCCTGGCCGGCATCCGCACATTCGCTCTGGTGAGCCTCGCCGGCGCGCTCGCCGAGACCAGCGGGATTCCCGGCCTCCCGCTGCTCGGGGCCGGGCTGGTGGCGGCGCTCGCGCTGGTGGCCTACCTGCGCGACCGCTCCGACGACCCGGGCGTCACCACCGAGCTCGCCTTGTTTGTAGCCTATCTCACCGGCGTCACCGCGGTCGGCCATCCGGCCCTTGCGGCCGCCGTCGGCGTCGTGGTGACGGTGCTGCTCGCCGCTCGCGAACACCTGCACCGGTTCTCGACCCAATGGCTGACCAAGACGGAGCTGCGCGACGTGCTGGTGCTCACCGGCCTCGCGCTGGTGCTGCTGCCGCTGCTGCCCGACCGCGCGCTGTTCGGCGAGTACTTCAACCCGCGCGTGCTCGGGCGGCTTGTCGCGGTGCTGCTGGCCCTCCAGGTCGCGGGGCACGTGGCGCAGCGGATCGTCGGCGCCCAGCGCGGGCTGGTGCTCGCGGGCCTCGCGTCCGGATTCGTGTCCAGCACGGCGACGATCGCCACGATGGCGGCCCGCTCGCGCGAGCACCCCGACGAGCTCGGCGCGTGCGCGCGCGCGGCAGTCGCCTCGAACATCGCGACCATGGTCCAGCTGCTGTTGGTCGCCGCGGCGGTGCAGCCGGCCTGGCTGGCGGCGCTGTGGCTGCCTGCGTTGTGCGGCGGCTCAGTGGCCGTGCTGTTCTCGGTGATCGGGCGGGTCCCTGCACGATCCGAGGTGCCGCCGCCCGCCGAAGGGCAGGCCGCGATCCGGCTGCGCGATGCGCTGATCATCGCCGGGGTGATCACGGCGGTGCAGCTCGCTGCGCAATTCCTTTCGGAGCGCTACGGCACGGCGGGGCTCACAGCGGCTGCGGCCGTCGCCGGGTTCGCGGACCTGCACGCCGCGGCCGCGGCGATGTTCACGCAGGCCGCGCCGGGGGACGCGCACGAAGCCGCGCGCGCGCTCCTGCTGCCGCTCTCGGCCGCTGTGGTGACCAACATGACGAGCAAGCTCGTCGGGGCCTATGTCGCGGGCGGGATGCGCTTCCTGGTTCGCGTGGCTCCTGCCGTGATCGCGATCAGCGCCGTTTTCGCCATCGTGCTCTCGCTGGGGTAGCGGGCCCTATTCGACCTTTTCCCCTGCGCCATGAGTTGCCTGATCGTCCCTGCCTCCATTATTTTTTTGTTTCCGTAACCACGCCGCTAGCGAACAGCGCCGCAATCTGCGCCTCATCCATGCCCAGCCCTTTGAGGATCGAGCGCGTCTGCTCGCCCACCTGCGGCGGGTCTCTGCGCTTGGGCGCCTTGAGGCCGTCGAACTCGAGCGGCAACGCCGCGCCGGCGATCTCCATGCCGCCGCTGGGTTCCTTCGTCTTCATCAGCGCGCCACCGGCGAGCAGGTGCGGGTCGTCCAGCAGGTCGATGGGCTCGCGGATCGGGCCGTAGGAGAGGCCCGCCTTTTCCAGCGCTTCGCACAGTGCGTCGGTCTTCCACTGCTTGATCACTTCGGCCACGCCGGGCACCAGCCACGAGCGCGCAGCTTCGCGCTGCACCGAGGTCTTCAGGCGCGCGTCGTCCGACCAGCCGGCCGGCATGAAATCACGCGCGAAGTTCTGCCACTGCGCGTCGCTGACCACGGCGACGAACACGCGCCCGCCGTCGGCCGTATCGAAGATGTCGTAGACGCCCCAGGGCGGCTGGCGCAGCGCGCCGAAGGGCTTGGGCGCGATGCCGGTCATCTGGTGCTGCGCGATGAACTGCGCCATCAGCACGAGGTTGTTCTCGAAGAGGCCGGCGCGGATATGGCGGCCCTTGCCGCTCGCGTGGCGGTCGTGCAGCGCGGCGAGCGCACCCACCACGCCGAACGTGCCGCCGAGGATGTCGTTGGCCGATGGGGCAATGCGGCGCGGCGCGTTCTCCCCGCCGTTGATGTACGCGAGGCCGCCCATCATCTGCACCACTTCGTCCAGCGCCGTGCGCTGCTTGTAGGGGCCGGAGAGGAAGCCTTTGAGCGAGATGTAGATGAGCTTGGGGTTGTCTTTCGAGAGCGATTCGTAATCCAACCCGTATTGCTTGAGGCTGCCGTCGCGGAAGTTCTCGAGCAGCATGTCGGCCTCCAGCGCGAGCTTCCTCACCACCGCCCCGCCCTCCTTCGACTTGAGGTCGACGGCGAGGCTTTGCTTGTTGCGGTTGAACACCGGGAAGTAGCCGCTGCCCGAGCCCTTGAGCAGGCGCGTGCGGTCGCCCTCGATGGGCTCGACCTTGATGACCTCGGCACCAAGATCCGCCAGGACCATGCCTGTGACCGGGCCCATGATCATGTGGGAGAGTTCGAGCACCTTGATGCCGCGCAGCGGCAGGGCGTCGTCGTTCATGAATACGGTTGCGGTCATGCTGCCTTCTGGGGAACGGGGGAAAGAGGGCACATAATATCGAAATGAACAAAACAAACAGAGCCTCAATTCGCATCGGGTCCGGCGCCGCATGGTGGGGCGACCGCGTGGAACCCGCGATCCTCAACGCCGACAAGGGCGACCTCGACTACCTGTGCTTCGAGACCATGGCGGAAGCCACGATCTCGGCCGCGCAGGTGCGCGCCCGGCGCGATCCCTCGTTCCCGGGCTACGACACCTACCTCGATGCGCGCATCAGCGGCGTATTGCCGGGGTGCCTCAGGCGCGGGACGAAGATCATCACCAACCAGGGCTGGATCAACCCGGATGCCGCGGCGCAGCGCATCGTGCACTGGCTGCGCGAGAACGGCGCCAAGGGGGTGAAGGTGGCGTCCGTGAACGGGTCGCTCATTACCGAGCGCGTGCTGGACCTGACCGACACCATCCTTGAGAACGGGCAGCCGACCTCAACGCTGAAGGCGGACCTGGTGTCGGCCGAGGTGTACCTCGGTGCCGAGCCTATCGTCGAGGCTTTAAAAGCAGGCGCGCAAATTGTAGTGACAGGGCGCGTCGCCGATCCTTCCCTCTTCCTTGCGCCGATGATGTACGAGTTCGGCTGGGATCCGCTCGACCACCAGCGCCTGGGCGCGGGCAACGGCATCGGGCACCTGCTGGAGTGCGGCGCGCAGGTGACGGGCGGGTATTTTTCCGATCCGGGGTTCAAGGATGTGCCGGAGCCGTGGAACCTCGCTTTCCCGATTGCCGACGTTTCGCCCGACGGCAGCTGCATTCTCTCCAAGGTCGCCGGCACCGGTGGCGCGATCAACCTGATGACGGTGAAGGAGCAGACCCTCTATGAGGTGCACGACCCGGCCAACTACATCACGCCGGACGTGGTGGTGGATTTCACCGGCATCAAGCTCGAGCAGGTCGGGCCGGACCGCGTGCGGGTCACGGGCCTCACCGGCAAGCCACGCACGCCGACCCTCAAGGTGTCCATAGGCTGCATCGAAGGCTTCATCGGCGAGGACATGTTCTTCTATGCAGGGCCGGGCGCTTTGCGGCGCGCGAAACTGGCGAAGAAGATCCTCGAGGAGCGCTTCAAGATCGTGAACCTCAAGGCCGAGGACGTGCGCATCGATTTCCTCGGCGTCAACGCGATCCACGGCGAGATGTCGCCCACCGACGGCCCCGAGCCGTATGAGGTCGCCGTGCGCGTTGCGGCGCGCACCAAGACCAAGGAGGAAGCCATCAAGATCGGCCGCGAGGTCGACGGGATGGCGGTGTCGGGCGTAGCGCATACGGGAAAACGCGTGCCGCACCAGGACCGCTTTCGCGAGATCATCGGCGTGTGGTCCTCCTTGGTGCCGCGCGAAAAGGTGCCGGCTTCCATCAACTATTTCACGAGCTGACCATGAAAGTCCTGCTGCAGCACGTCGCGCACACCCGCTCCGGCGACAAGGGCAATACCTCGAACATCATGGTGATCGCCTATGAGCCGGAGTTCTATCCGCTGCTCAAGGCCCAGGTGACCGCGGAGCGCTTCAAGGCGTTTTATGCGGGCACGGTGAAGGGCGAGGTGCTGCGCTACGAGGTGGACGGCATCGGGGCGCTGAATTTTGTCGCGCACGGCGCACTCGGCGGCGGCGTATCGCGGAGCCTGTGCCTCGACAACTACGGCAAGGCGCTGTCGGCCGCCGTGCTCGGATTCGAGATCGACGTGCCCGATGGACTGATCGGAAAATTGCACGGGAACCAGTGACCTCTTTACGCACCGCCGCGCTCGGCCCGCTGCTCGAAGCCGACGCCTCTGCCAAGGCGCAGGCAACGCTCGCACTCGATTCGTCGCTTCCCGTCGATGCGGATGTCGCCATCCCCGCACCGCCGGGCATTCCCGGCCGCCCGCCCAAGCCTGAACTCGTTCCCCACAGCCAGCTGGAACAGAAGTCCGTGGCGCTGCTCGAGGGCCGCGCCGCGCTGATCCACTCCATAGCGCACATCGAACTCAACGCCATCGACCTGGCGCTGGACATCGTGTGGCGCTTTCCCGGCATGCCGGACGCGTTCTATCGCGACTGGGTTTCTGTCGCCAAGGAAGAGGCCAAGCACTTCACGCTGCTGCGCAACCACCTCGTGACGCTCGGCTACGACTACGGCTCTTTCCGCGCGCACAACGCGCTATGGGACATGGCCGAGAAGACTCGCGACGACCTGCTCGCCCGCATCGCGCTGGTTCCCCGCACATTGGAAGCGCGCGGCCTCGACGCTTCGCCGATGGTGAAGAAGAAGCTCGTCAGCGTGGGCGACCATGCGGCCGGCCGGATCCTCGATGTGATCCTCGCCGAGGAGATCGGACACGTGGCCGTGGGCAACCGCTGGTACAAGTACCTTTGCGTCGAACGCGGGCTCGACCCTCTCGCCACGTACGCCGAATTGTCCGATGCTTACCGGGCCCCGCACTTGCGCGGGCCTTTCAACCTGGACGCGCGCAGGGCCGCCGGTTTCGACGAAGACGAGCTCGCAGCACTCCAGGCTTCCTGAGGAGGTTGTCATGCCCTTGATCCGCACCGCGCTCGCCGCGGCTTTCACGCTTGTTTCCCTTTCCGCCGTCGCCCAGTACCCCGACAAGCAGGTAAAGATCATCGTGCCTTACCCGCCCGCCGGGACCACGGACATCCTCGCGCGATTGATCGCCGCGAAGCTCACCGACCGGATGAAGCAGCCCTTCGTCGTCGAGAACCGTCCCGGCGCCGGCGGCGCGATCGGGACCGTCGTGGTGGCCAAGTCTCCCGCAGACGGTTACACGTTGCTGATGGGCACCGTGAACACGCACGGCATCAACACGGCCATCATCAAGAACCTGCCCTACGACGCCATCCGCGAGTTCTATCCCGTCACCATCATCGGCAGCACGCCCAACGTGCTGGCCGTGAATCCTTCCGTCCCTGCCAAGACCCTCGCCGAGCTGCTGGCACTGGCCCGCGCCAAGCCCGGGTCGCTGAACTTCGGCTCCACCTCGCCCGGCGGGTCGCCGCACATGAGCGGCGAGCTGCTGAAGGCCATGGCCCAGGTCGATATCGCCCACATCCCCTATAAGGGTGCCGGGCCCATGCTCGTCGACCTCATCGGCGGCCAGATTCAGATGGGCTTCGACAACCTGCCCTCCTCCATCGGGCACATCCGCTCCGGCAAGATCCGCGGCATCGCCGTCACAACGTTGAAGCGCTTTCCCGGTGCGCCCGACCTGCCCACCATGGCCGAGAGCGGCGTGCCCGGGTATGAGTTGTCCGCGTGGTTCGGGTTGCTGGCGCCCGCGGCGACGCCCAAGGCGGTTGTCGATGCGCTGTATTCCAACATCTCGGCCATCCTCAAGTCGCCGGGGATGGACAAGCAGCTTCTGGATTTAGGGGCGGAGGTTGGGGGGAATACGCCCGAGGCCTATGCGGCGCAGATCGTGTCGGATGTGGAAAAGTGGAGGAAGGTTGTGGCGGTGACAGGGGCGAAGGTGGAGTAGGCTACTGCATGGATCTCACACACACCCTTGCCCTCACCCTGGGCGTCGCCTGGGCAAGCGGAATCAATCTGTACGCGGCCGTGCTGATGCTCGGGCTCCTGGGCACTACCGGGCACATCGCGCTACCGGCCCAGCTTGAGATCCTGTCAAACCCCTGGGTCATCGGCGCAGCGGGTTTCATGTTCCTGGCTGAATTCCTCGCGGACAAAATTCCCGGCTTCGACTCCCTTTGGGATGCCGTTCACACCTTCATCCGCATCCCGGCGGGGGCTGCCTTGGCCGCCGGCGCCGTGGGCCCCATGGACCCGGCGATTCAAGCCGCCGCAGTGCTCCTCGGCGGCGCCGTCGCCACGGGCGCCCACGGAACGAAGATGGCCACACGACTGTTGATCAACAGCTCTCCCGAGCCATTTTCCAACTGGTCCGCGTCGATTGCCGAGGACACTGCCGTTTTTGGCGGCCTCTATTTCGCGTTGCACTACCCGCTGGTTTTCATGGGCTTCCTGCTTATGTTCCTGGCGATGGCGGTGTGGCTGATGCCAAAACTGATTCGCGCGCTACGGGGCGGGGTAGTGCGGATCGCTGCGGTTTTTCGCTGACCTCGAGTACATAAACCAGAAGGACGCTAAAGTGAGCACCCGTACCTGCGCCGCCTTCCTGGCGGCCGCCCTCCTTACCCTGGCAAACACGGCACGAGCCGAGGTGATTGCCCTCGAGCAAGTCGACAAGGGTTTCTTCATCAGCGACAAACCTTCGCTGACGATGTACTGGAAGGCCAAGGACCCCAAGGCGGTGCTGATCTTCATCCTTGGTGGCGAGGGCTACATCGGCCTGAAACCCGGCCAGACCGACCAGCGGTACCCGTTCCACCAGATGCTCAAGCGCCTGACCGACCCGACAACCTCCAGCGGCAAGGTCGACATTGTGCTGCTCGACAGCCCGGAGCCGCTCTCCCCGCGGCAGGCCTACCCTGCGGCCCGGAGCGGCGGCGACCACCTCACGCGCATCGAGAGCACCGTCCGCCACTACAAGAAGAAGACGGGCCTCCCGGTCTGGCTGATCGGGCACAGCAACGGGGGCATCAGCCTGATGGAATTCGTGAAGCACATGCAGAAGGACAACCGCATGTCACTGGTGTCCGGCATCATCGCGAGCGGCATCCGCTCCGAATCGCGCTTCTCCGAACCGCTCGCCTTGCCCATGCTGTTCATGCACCACAAGCAGGACGGCTGTCGGTCCCCGACCCCGGTGCGAACCCGACCACGATCTTGACGGGGCGCGAGGGCCAGGGCTGGGCGAGGGCCAGAGAGGACAAGAAAAGGCCGAGCAAAAGCAGCGGCAGGCGGAAGGGGCGCATCGAGGTCTCCTATTATTTTGTACATACAATTTGCTCGCGCGGGAAAAGCATACACGGCCGCAGAGCCCTTGCCTCCCATCCAGGATTCATTCATCGTTCCATTTCGTATGCAACGCACGAGGACCCCATGAAAAAGGCCACCGATCCTGCAGTCCGCGTTTCGCCCAAGCTGCGCAGTGCCTCAGAGGATGCGCTCCAGAAGAGGGAACCCCTTTCCGAATTTTTCGAGCGCGGGCTGGCGTCGGCCGCTTCGGCCAGAAAATCCGGCAAGCTGGCGCAACGAGTGGAAAAGGCGCGCAAGACCGCGTAGCCCGGATTTCCGGGCGAACCACCGATTGACGCGCAATCGCACTGCACCGTACAGTGCCCGCGCCCTCCCAAACAACCGGAACACGAATCATGCACAGCCTGACCCGCCGCGCCCTCCTCGCCGCCGGCATCAAGCCGCAGTAGCACGGGTGACGATCAAGGCGGTCCTCTTCGACCACGACGGCACGCTCGTCGACTCGGAGCCGACCCACTGGCGACTCTGGCAGGACGTGCTCCGCACCCACGGCGCCGTCCTGACCGAGCAGCACTACAAGGACTACTACGCGGGCATGCCGACGGCCGCCAACGCCGCCGACCTCGCCGAGCGCTTCGCGATCGACAGGGCCCCGGCTGCACTGGCGGAGGACAAGTACGCGATCACGCGCTCGTTCCTTTCGCGGAGCGCCTTCCCGCTGATGCCGGGCGTGCGGGAGGTGCTGCCGATCTTCCAGGCGAGCGGGCTGCGCATGGCCATCGTCACCGGCGCGGGACGCAACGGCGTTGCCGCCACATTAAAGGCGCACTCGCTCGACGGCATCTTCGAGACCATCGTCACCGCCGATGACGTGCGCTACAGCAAGCCTTCGCCCGACTGCTACCTGTTGGCGGTGGCGAACCTCGGCCTCGAGCCCGAGGACTGCGTCGCTATCGAAGACACAGAGCATGGCGTCGCTGCGGCCGCGGCCGCAGGCGTGGCCTGCCTCGCGGTGCCCAACGAGATGTCGAAGCACCACGATTTCAGCCGGGCCACGCAGGTGTTCAGCGACCTCGTGTCGGCCGCGGCGTGGGTCCGGGAGCGCTCCTAGCGGCGGTACTCGCTCCCCTTCGCGTCCACCAACCGCACCAGCGCATTCCACTCGTGCAGGCCGTATTCGGGCTTGGCGCGCATGCCTTTGAGTATCCGCGCGAGGTCGGCGACCACCTCAGGGGCCACTTCGACCGGCGGCTCGCCGAGGCCGCGGGCGATCAACTCGAGCTCGCACGCGCGCTCGAGCATGTACATCTTCTGCAGCGCGGCCGGAATCGTCGGCCCGTGGGTAAGCAACCCGTGGTTGAGCAGGATGAGGCACGAGCCCTTCTGGCAGCTCACGCCCAGCGCATCGCATTCGGACTGCGTGGCCGGCGTGCCGTACTCGTGGTACGCGACTTCATCCAGCACGTTGAGCGCGTCCTGGCTGATCGGGCGCAGGCCGCTTTTGGCCATCGCCACGCCGGCACCGGCGCGAGTGTGCGTGTGCATCACGCAGTTCGCGTCGGGGCGCGCCTTGTAGATGCCGCTGTGGATCGTGAACCCGGCGGGGTTGAAGCGCCCCTTCTTGCCGAGCACGTTGCCGTCGAGATCCATCTTGATCAGGCTCGAGGCGGTGATCTCGTGGAACATCTCCTCGCAGTGGTTGATCAGAAAGGCGTTGGGCTCCCCGGGGATGCGCGTCGACATGTGCGTGTTGAGGATGTCGGTCCAGCCGAGGTGGTCGACGATGCGGTACAGCGCCGCGAGGTCGCAACGCGCCTGCCATTCGGCGGCGGTCATGGCGGGATGCTGCAGTGGGGCGGGTGCGTTCATGAGCGGGCTCAGGTTGGGTTCAGGTCCGATTCACTTTCCGGACCAGGGGTTGACGGTCGGCACGCCGGTCGGGTCGAAATCGGCGACGTTGCGTGTCACGACCGCCATGCCATGAACCAGCCCGGTCGCCGCAATCAAAGCGTCGCGGACCGGACGCGGATCCGGTACATGCAACCCGGCGCTGCGCTGCGCGACCGCAGTATCGATCGGCAGGATTCGGCCCGCGAAAGCAGGCAGCACATGACGATCCATCCAAGCCCGCAACAGCGCGCCTTGCGACACGTCGCGCCGCTCGACGAGCAGCACACCGATCTCCAGTTCCTGGATCGTGATGACCGAGAGATAGAGCGCGGAGGCGTCCACGCCATCGGCCCATCGCGCCACGCGCTTGTCGGCCTTGCCCAGGCGCACCTTGCGCAGTTCCGAGACGACATTCGTGTCGAGGATGTACATCAGCCCAGGTCTGCCGGCCTGGCGCGGTCCAGCAAAGGAGGAATCTCGAGCTCGACGACTTCCGCGCCCTTCATGGCCAGCAAGTCCGCGATCTTTTCCCGCGCCCCCGTGAGGCGCCGGTAGTCCTCGATGCTCAGCAGGACGTGCGCCGGCCGGCCCCGATCGGTGATGAACACCGGGCCTTTGGAGGCGGCCTTCTTCGCCTCGCTTGCGTTCTGGTTGAATTCCCGGCTCGAAAGGGTCTTGATCGTCATGGCGCAGCCTCAGCGAATCAATGTAGGCATGTTACTACAAAGACACCGGGATCAGGTCGCGTTGAGGTGGATCCCGAAATCCAGGTCGACCAGCGACCCGGTCATCATCTCCGCGCTGCTGGCGAGCCAGTAGATCGACTCGGCCACCTGCTCGGGCTGGCCGATCTGCTTCAGCGGCGAGATCGCGATCTGGCGCGCCCTGCGCTCGGCAAACGACTCCGGGGCGAGCCTCTCCACGAAGCCCTGCTCGGTCAGCGCCGGGCACACGGCGTTCACCCGGATCTCGGGCGCCAGCACGCGCGCAAGCGACAACGTCAGCGTGTTCGAGGCGCCCTTGGAGGCCGCATAGGCGATCGACGAGCCGCCACCGGTGACGCCGGCGCGCGAGGTGATGTTCACCACCGACCCCTTGCCCGTGGCCTTGAGGTGCGGCGCGGCGGCGCGGATCATCTGGAACATCCCGATGGTGTTGACCGCATAGATGCGCTGGAAGTCATCGAAGTCCAGCCCGTGCAGGTCGGTCTGCGGGACCATCTTGCTGATGCCGGCGGCGTTGACCAGCGCGTCGAGCCGGCCGAAGGCCGCCACCGCCTTTTCGACCACGGCCACGCAGTCGGCATCGCGGGTCACGTCGCCCTCGATCACCACGGCCTTCTGCCCGGCGCCCGTGGCCAGCGCCGCAATTGCACCGGCGGCGGCGCGCTGCGAGGCGTCAATGCAGTTGATAGCCACCTGCCAGCCCTCGGCAATGAAGCGGCGGGCGGTAGCGGCGCCGATGCCGCTGGCGGCACCGGTGATGAGGACTGCGCGTCTTGCGGATTCTGCGGTCATGGTCTGCACTCTTCTGTTTTGATGATCAAATCCGTCACGGGATCAGCAGCGACGCTCCCACCGTCCGGCCCGCCTCGAGGTCCGCATGGGCCCTTGCGACATCGGTCAAAGCATAGCGCGCATTGATGTTCGGCTTGAGCACGCCTTTGGCCACGAGCGCGAAAACAGCGCCGGCCGATGCGTCGAGCTCCGCACGCGTGCCCACATAGGTGGCCAGCGCCGGCCGCGTGAAGTAGAGCGAACCCGCCTCGCGCAGGCGGCTGGCCTCGACCGCGGGCGGCGGGCCGCTGATCGCACCGAACGAAATGAAGAACCCGCGCGGCGCGAGGCACTTGATCGTCGTCTCGAACGTGTCCTTGCCCACCGGGTCATAAACGACGGGCACGCCGACACCTCCGGTGATCTCGCGCACCCGCGCAACGATATCTTCCTTGCTGCGATCGATCGCATAGGCATACCCGTTCGCAAGGGCCAGCCTGCACTTGTCCGCGCTGCCCGCCACGCCGATCATTTCCGCGCCCAGGTGCCGGGCCCACTGCCCGGCGATCAGGCCGATCCCGCCGGCTGCGGCGTACATCAGCGCCTGCCCGCACGCCTTGAGCGCATAGCAGCGGTTGATGAGGTACTCGACGGTCATGCCCTTGAAGAGCGTCGCCGCGGCGAGTTCGTCGCTCACGCCCTCCGGGATCCTGAGCAGCCTTGCAGCGGGATAGTTCCGCCGCTCGGCATAGGCGTCGGGCTCGCCGCCGCCATAACAGACGCGGTCGCCGACATTGAAACCAGTCACGCCGGCGCCGAGTTTCTCGACCACGCCGGCCGCCTCGCTGCCCAGCCCCGAAGGCGAAGGCATCTTGTAGACGCCGGAGCGCTGGTAGATCTCCTGGAAGTTGAGGCCGATGACGGTGTGGCGAATCTGCACCTGGCCCGGCGCGGGATCCGGCAATTCGACGGATTCGAGGCGCATCACCTCCGGCCCGCCGGGCGCCGTGAAACGAATTGCGCGCGTCGTGCTCATTCGGCGCGGATCCCGGCCTCGCGCACGATCACGCCGAAGCGCTCGCGGTCGCGCGCGAGCTGCGCCGCGAACTCCTGCGGCGAGGCGGTGATCCCCTCGGCGGCCATGGCGGAAAGCGCCGCACGCGACTCCGGCGACTGCATGATGCGGGCGAGCTCACGGTTGAGCCGCGCGACGATCTCGGCCGGCGTGCCGGCGGGCGCGAACAGCCCCACCACCGACACCGCCGTCATGTCGGCCCCTGCCTCGCGCAGCGTAGGCGTGTCCTGGAATCCAGGCGAGCGCGCGGCGCTGCCCACGGCCAGCAGGCGCACCTTGCCCGCCTTCACTTGCGGGATCGCCACGCCCGGGTCGAATACGAAGTCCACCTGGTCGCCGAGCAACGCGGCGAGCGCCGCCCCTGAACCCTTGTACGGAACGTGCGTGGCGCGAATCCCGGCTGTACGCAGCAGCATCTCGGCCGCGGCGTGCGGCAGCGTGCCGGCGCCAGCCGAACCATAGTTGAGCTTGCCCGGATTGGCACGCGCATGCGCCACCAGTTCGGCGACCGTGGCCGCCGGCAGTCCCGGTCGCACCACCAGGTACATCGGCGTGAGGGCTGCGGCCGCCACCGGCACGATGTCCTTGACCGGGTCGAACGCGAGCTTGGTGTAGATGTGCGGCCCGATCACGAAGGAGCTGCTGGCCGAACTCAGCAGCGTGTAGCCGTCCGCAGCCGAACGCGCGACCGTCTCCACGCCGATGTTGCCGCCCGCCCCGGCACGGTTCTCGACCACCACCGGCTGGCCGAGCGCCTCCGACAGCCGCGGCGCGTACAAGCGCGCGACCAGGTCGGGCGCGCCGCCGGTGCCGAAATTGACGATTAGCCGGATCGGCTTGTCCGGCCAGCCCTGTGCGAAGGCTTGCGGTGCGGCGGCAAGCAGGCACGCCGCGATCAGGAAACGCGCGGATCTGCGCATGGAACTCTACTCCGGTGGGTCAGTCGAGAATGCTGGTGCCGTCCCACTCCGTGAACTCGATGACGCTGCCATCGGGGTCATGGATGTAGAACTGCCGGCCTACGAAAACGCCTTTCTTGCGGTCTTCTTCCTCGAACACCTCGACGCCCTTGGACGCGAGGAAGGCCTTGGCGGCGTCGTACTTGTCCGGGGCGACCTTGAACGCGTGGTGCGCCTTGCGGCTGTCCCCGGCGTTGCGCACCAGCGGCGCCTCGCTTTTGGCGAGGATGACGTGGTCGTTGCCCGCGCGCAGGAACACCATGCCGAAGGCCGACCCATCGCTCACCAGCTTGAGGCCGAGGATCTCGGTGTAGAACCTGCGGCTCGCCGCGAGGTCGCTGACCGCAATGCTGAAATGGACTACACCCTGGGGTTCGATCATCCGCATTCTCCTTGGGCTGACTTTAACCCGGGACCGCGCCGGTGTACCTGAAATTAGCGTATGCTGTTCGCCGCGGCGCAGGCTGCGAATTTCATTTACTCAATACTGGCCTCGGGGGGGGACTGATGGACGATGCAAAAGCGCTGCAATCAGCGTTGACCGATATATCGGACGGGAACCTCAGTTTGCACGCGAGCCACGCTCGCCTGCAGGGCGAGATCCAGGCACTGCAGGAACTGCTCCTCGAAAGCAACCACCGGATGACCACGACCGCCAGGACGCTCATGGCCGCCAGCCGAATATCGGCCAGGGCCGCCGCCCGCGCCCTGGCCCTGGCCGAGGAGGCCCATTCGTCCACGCCTCCAACCGTGCTCGAAGCGGCCAGGAAGGCCGATGAAGCCGCCATCGTCACACTGGGCAGCGTCGTCGACTTGCAGAACTGCCTGCATTGGGTCGCCGAATCTACGTGAAGCCTCCTGGCCGGCCAGCCTAGTCCTCCTGGAGGTGCGGCATGACCAAAGGCTTGGCCGCGCTTTCATCCCGGCTCGTCTCGATCGAGCAAGAGGTGGCGAACCTCCGGCAGGGCTACGCTATCATCAGCGCTCGCTACACCGCAGCCCTGAATTCGCTCAAATTATTTACCGTGCATGCCATGGAGGCCGCGAAACGGGCCTCGGTGGCCGCCCAGCGCGCGGCAGAGACGGCGCGCCGGGCGTGCGACGCCACCGAAGGGGCCGTCGATAAGGCTGTCGGCTTTGCTGCCGCTGCTTCACTGCTCACGGCGCAGTTTGCGGCGGAGGCTGCCACTGAGGCCGCGGCGGCGGCCGCAGCTGCCGCCGCAGCTGCGGCGGCAGCTGCCGCCCACCAGGCCGAGGAATCTTCGCTGCACGCCGCTGCGCAAGCCGCCGAAGCGGCACACATCGCCTCGGCAGCGGCGGCCGAAGCGGTGCAGATGTCCAACCAGGCCGCGGAGGCCGTGCAAAAGTCGCGCAAGGACTGAAGCCGGCAGGCAGTCAGTCGATCTTCGCGCCGGAGTCCTTGACGATCCTGCCCCACTTGGTCGTCTCCGACCGCATGAAGGCGGCGAACTGCTCGGGCGAATTGCCGGCAATCTCGATCCCCATCGCCTGCAGCCGCTCGCGCACCTCGGGCAACTTCAGGATCTTCACGACCTCGGCATTGAGTTTCGCGACGATGTCTGCGGGCGTGCCCGCCGGCATCAGCAGGCCGAACCACTGCAGCGCCTCGAAGCCGGGCAGCGTGGCGGCCACCGTAGGCAGGTTCGGCGCGACCGGCGAAGGCTTTGCATTGGTGACGGCCAGCGAGTTGAGCGCGCCCTTCTGCACGTAGGGCAGAAAAGCTACCGCCGTCCCAAAGGCGAGCGACACCCGTCCCGCAACGAGATCGATGATCATCGGCGTGTCGCCCTTGTATGGCACGTGCTGCATCTCGACGCCAGCGAGTGACTTGAAATACTCGCCGGTAAGGTGCGAGACGCCCCCGTTGCCGCTGGAGGCGAAGTTGAGCGTGCCGGGCTTCGCCTTGGCCAGCGCGATCAGTTCGGGCACCGACTTCGCGGCCACCGAGGGATGCACCACCAGCAGGATCGTCGCTGAACCGAGCAGCGTCACCGGCGCGAAGTCCTTCACCTGGTCGTAGGGCAGCTTCGCGCCATAGAGCCCGGAGGCGATGGCGTGCGTGCTGCTCGTGCCGATCAGCATCGTGTAGCCGTCGGGCGCAGCCTTGGCGACCGCGTCCGACCCTGTGGTGCCGCCGGCCCCCGCGCGGTTGTCGATCACGAAAGATTGCCCGAGACCCTGCCGCAGGTGCTCGGCGATGAGCCGCCCCACTACATCGGTGGAACCGCCGGCGGGGAAAGGCACAACGAAGCGCACGGGCTTGGTGGGCCATTGCGCATGGGCCACCACGGTAAAGGAAAGGAGCAGGACGGCCAGCGCCGCGCAAATGGGATGCATGGGAACTCCTTGGGAGGTCAGGCGGGCAGCATTGCTTCTGCGATGCGCTTCGCGGTGTTCGGGGAATCGGTCATGCCGAGGTGGCCATGGCCGACGGCAAGCCACAGGCCGGGACGTCCGGATGCGGGGCCGATCACCGGCACGGAATCGGGCATGCAGGGGCGATGGCCCATCCACGTTTGCACGGACAAGCCCTCAAGGCCGTCGATATTCTCGCGCGCGATCTTCTCGAGGATGACCGCGCGGTGCGGGTCGGGCGCCCGATCGATCCCACCGATCTCCACCGTCCCGCCCACGCGCAACCCGCCCTCCATCGGCGTCAGGAAGATCTTCTTGTCGGCAAGGATCACGGTGCGCGAAACAATCTTGGCGCCGCCCGCGAACTGCACGTGGTAACCACGCTGGCTCTCGAGCTGCAGTCGGATGCCCAAGGGTTCCAGCAGCCGGCGCGACCAGATGCCCGCAGCGACCACCACGTGGTCGAAGAGCGCCGGCGCGCCGTCGGCGTCCACGCTCCAGCGCCCGTCGGGCCGCTGGCTCACCGCGCCGACCAGCCCCCGCTCCACCTTGCCGCCCAGCGCGGCATAGGCGCGCACGATGGCTTCCACATAGCGCAGCGGGTTGAGGATGGTGGCGTGATCCGCGAGAAATATCCCGATCTGGTAACGCTTGCCCACGCGCGGCTCGAGCGTATGCAGCGCCGTGCGCCCGAGGCGCTCGAACTTGTAGCCGTACTGCTCGCGCAGCTTCCAGCCGCCGGCGTCCTTGGCGAGCGCCGCATCGTCCGGGTAGAGGTGCAGGTGGCCGCCGCGCAGGATGAGCTCAGGCACGCCGACTTCGCGCGACAACGCGAGGTGCGCTGCGATGGCGCCGGCATGCAGGTCGGCAAGCTTCTTCGCGGTCACCGCCACGCGCTTGGGGCTTGCGGAAACCACGAAGCGAGCGAGCCACGGCAGCGCGCGCGGCAGGTAGGCGAGCGGCAGGAAGAGCGGGCTTTCCGGGTCCATCAGCATGGACGGCACCGAGGCCAGCACGCCGGGCATCGCCACCGGCGCGATCGATGCAGGACTGATCGCGCCCGAGTTGCCGTAGCTGCAGCCATGGCCGGGGGCATCGCGATCGATGAGTGTGACCGAAGCGCCGCGCTTGGCGAGCGCATACGCAATGCTCGCGCCGACCATGCCGGCGCCGATGACGGCGACGCGGGGCTTCACCGGTGGCGCGCCTTGCGTTTGTCCGAAACCACCTTGCCGTCCTTCAGGACCATCAGCAGGCTGCGAACGTTGTTGATGTTGTCGAGCGGGTTCTTCTCGACCACGATGAGGTCGGCGAGCTTGCCCACCTCGACCGTGCCGAGGTCGGTGCCCGCGCCGCACACGGCCGCGCCGTGCTTGGTGGCGGCCACGAGGATCTGCCACGGCGTCGCGCCATTGCGCGCCCAGAGGCCCATCTCGAGCAGCGCCGCATCCTTGAGCGGGCGGATGTCCGAGCCCACCGCCATCTTCACGCCGGCCTTGAGCGCCTTCTTGAAGCCACTCGAGTGGTCGTCGCACGCCGCTTCAGCGCGGCAGCACAGCGAGAAGGCCAGGTTGCGCTGCTTCGACCACGCACTCTCCCACTCGTTGGTCGCCTGGTTCGGGGTCAGGTGGCTGATCGCGAGCGTGGGCACATACCAGGTGTCGTGCTTGAGGAAGAGCTCGATGCACTCGTCATCCAGGATGTAGCCGTGCTCGATGGTGTGCGCGCCCATGCGGATCGCGGCTTTCACGGCCTCGGGGTTGGTCGCGTGCGCCATCACCTTGAATTCGCGCTTCTTGCAGATATCGAACGCCGCCTTGAGCTCGTCCTCCAGCAGGAACGAGTGCTTGTGCAGGTCCCATGCCGGACCCATGATCCCGCCGGACAGGTTCAACTTGATGTGGTCGACGCCGTTCTTGATCTGCTCGCGGATCGCCTTCACCCAGCCATAAGGGCCATCGACTTCGATGGCGTGACCGGAAGTGAGGAAGTGTCCGCCGGTGGTCGTAAGGAAATGCCCCGCGGCATAGAGACGCGGGCCGAGGTGCTGGCCCGAGTCGTACGCGCGCTTCCAGGCCACGTCCATGTAGTGGTGCGCGCCCGCGCTGCGCAGGCCGACGATCCCCGACTCCACCAGCGCCTGCGTCATCTTGTGGCCGAAGAGCGTCACCTGGTCCGGCAGCGGCATGTCGGCAAGCGACGGGAAGTAATCCGGGTGGATGTGCACGTCCCACAGGCCCGGCATCAGGTAGGCGCCCTTGAGGTCGAGGACCTCGGCGTCGGCTGACGGCGCAGGAACAGGGCCGGCCGTGATGTCCGTGATGCGGCCGTTCTCGATCGCGACCGTGGCGTTGGCGACGGGCTTCGGGTCGACGCAGTCGATCAGGGTGGCGTTGGTGAGGTAGGTTTTCATGACGCTATCGTATCGGTTCCCGAACCTGTACGGCTACACAGTCTCACGGCTCGGCAGGTTTCCGTGCACCTTAAGTACCTCCCGGTCGAGCCAGAGGACGAGCGCAGGCGCATCGCGATGACTGCTGTATTTGACGAGGCGGCGCAGCCCACTCACCGAAAGGCACTTGCCCGGCGCGGACTTCGGGGAACCCAATTCGCCGGGCCCGTAGTTGCGAAAGGTCGCCGAATCGACTATGAGTTCGAGGATCGGCGCTATCTCGGCGACCGGGAACCACGGATCCCCGTCCTCGCCCGCAAACGCGCGCACGCGCCACCCCCTGAACGAATGCCACTCGTGCCGGTGATCACCCTCGACGCCCTGGATGTAGCGCCGCGCCCATTCAAAAGGGACGAGGTATACGGCGCGCAAGCTCCATGCGAACAGGATCGCGAAAAAGACCGCGACTATGAGCATGGGGCTTGCGTTTTGCGTGTCCCCCTCACGAATGAACCCACCAACTGCGACCAGCGCAGCGATGATTCCAGCGAGGGAAGCAATCCTCAGGAAGATCACGGATGCCTATCGGCCCTGCCGGATCCACGGGGAGGCGTCGAAGATCGAGTTGCCGCTGTTGGCCGCCTTGGGTTGCTGGGCGGAGGCGGTCCCGAGAAACAGGCCTGAACCCAAGACGACAGCAGCTGCAACGCGGCACGCATTCATTGTGATTTCTCCACGACGATCCCCCGTTCCTTGATGAGTTTTTCCCACTTGGCGTTGTCGCTGCGAATGAAGTCGATGAACTGCTCGGGGGACAGGGAAGCGGGTTCCGCGCCCAGTTCCAGCAGGCGCGCCTTCACGTCCGGGAGCTGCAGAATGCGGTTGATGTCGCGATTGAGCATCGTGACGATATCGCGCGGCGTGGCGACAGGCGCCATCAGCCCGAACCAGCCCACTGCTTCGTAGCCCGGCACGCCGGCCTCAGCGAGCGTCGGCACCTCAGGCAGCGTGGCAAGGCGCTTGGACCCCGTGACGGCCAGCGCGCGCAGCTTCCCGGACTTCACATGGCCGGTAACCGACTGCGTCGGTGCGACCATCACCTGCACCTGCCCGCCGAGCAGGTCCGTGACCGCATTGCCCACGCCCTTGTAAGGCACGTGCAGCAGGTCGATGCCGGCCATGGCCTTGAAAAGTTCCGCGGCAAGGTGCGAGGCCGCGCCGCCGCCGGTGGAGCCGTAGGCGAGCTTGCCGGGCTGCGCCTTGGCCAGCGCAACCAGTTCCTTCACGTTCGTCGCGTTGACCGAAGGATGGATGACCAGCGTATAGGCCGGCGCGGCAAACAAAGACACTGCCGCGAACTGCTTGAGGTTGCTTTCATCGAGCGGACCCGCCGCAATCGCCAGCAGCGTATACCCGTCGGCCGGGGATTTCGCCACGAGGTCCACGCCGATGCCGCCGTTGGCGCCTGCGCGATTTTCGATCACCACCGACTGCTTGATCGAATCATTGAGGAACTTACCCACGAGACGGGCGAGCACGTCGGTGCCGCCGCCAGGCGGGTACGCGACGATGATGCGGATAGGCTTGGCGGGGTAAGGCTGTGCGAACGCCAGGCCCGCGAACAATGCGAGGAACAGCGATGCGAGGATCTTCTTCATAGCGCCGCCGTCGCCTGGAACTCGATCATCAGGCCGGGGTCGGCCAAGTGGTTCACCTCGACGATCGTGCTGGTGGGCAACTTTGCGACGAAGAACTCTTCACGCGCCGCGACGATCTCCTTGAAAGCACGCATGTCGGTGGTGTAGACCACGATGGACACGATGTCCTCCAGACATCCGCCTGCAGCTTCGAGCACCGTGCGCATGTTGCGGATGCACTGGCGCGTCTGCTCGGCCATGTCGCCGGGGCCGACGAGCTTGCCGTCCGCATCGCGCGCGAGCTGGCCCGACAGGAAGATCAGCGACTTCGGGTTGTCGACGCGGATGTAGTGGTGGTACACCGTGCGCCGCACGTTCTTGAGGCTGGGCGGGTCGCCGCGGGTGATGGTGCTCATGATGCCGCCTTGGGTGCAATGATTTTCGTGCGCAATACCATGGCCGGGTTCTCGAACGCGCACTCCACCACGTCGCCGGGGTTGAGGAACAACGCCTCCGCGTTGGGCTTGCCCACGGCCACCCCGCCCGGCGCGCCGGTGGAGAACATGTCGCCCGGCTCGAGCGGAAGCAGCCGCGAGAAATGCTCGATGATGTCCGGCAGCTTCCAGATCTGGTCGCTGGTGTTGACGCGCATGCGCTGCTCGCCATTGACGCTGCAGGTGACCCAGATGTTGTACGGGTCCGGCACCTCGTCCATCGTGATGATGAACGGCCCGAGCGGCCCGAAGCCGGGCGCGTTCTTCGCGGTCCAGAAGCGCGAGCCGGAGGCGACTTCGCGCTTCTGCGTGTCGCGGCAGGTGAGGTCGTTGAGGATGGTGATGCCGGCCACGCAGTCGAAGGCGTCCTTCTTCTTGCCGCCGAACACGTGCTTGCCGATCACGAACACGAGCTCGGGCTCGTAATCGAGGTGCGTCACCGTCACGGGACGCTCCACCTCGGCCTCGTGTCCCGCGAGGCAGGCGTTGAGTTTCACGAAACCCGTGGGTTCGCCGGGCATCTCCTTGATGAGGTCGGTGCGCTTCAGTTCCTCGAGATGGGCGCGGTAGTTCTTGCCCACGCAGAGGAACTTGCCGGAGTCGGGAATCGGCGGCAGGAAGGTGATTTCCGAAAAGTCCCGCAACGCCCCCGCCTTGGGCTTGTCGAGGTGACGGCGCACCTCATCGAGGCCGGCCGGTCCCTGCACCAGCAACTGCTTCATGGTCTGGGCCTGCAGCGCGCACTGCGCGAGGTCGAGCATCTGCGTGCCGGAGAGCACGCCGAGGCGGTGGTAATTGGGGTTGGTCTTGAGGGCAAAAGTCGCGAGTCTCATGGGGCACGGCCGGGTAACGAAGGGATGCTTTGATGATACCTGCGATGAAACGGGCGAAGCCGCGGAGTTTCATTTGTTCCGGGCTAGAATCGGCCGCATGTCCTCAGCCTCCCTCATCGTTCTCGCCGGAGCCTTTGCCGGCGGGTTCGTATCCGGGCTGACCGGATTCGGCACCGGCATGACCGCGATGCCGATCTGGCTGCTGGGCGTCGGCCCGATGCTTGCCGCACCGCTTGTGGTCGCCTGCTCGCTGGTGGCGCAGGTCCAGACCCTGCCGGCGATCTGGCACGCGATCGACTACCGGCGCTGTGCGACCTTTGTGCTTGGCGGGCTCGCCGGGGTGCCGTTCGGCGCCTACGTGCTGCCTCACATCCCGATCCAGGCGTTCAAGGCCGGGGTGGGCGCCCTGCTGGTCGGGTACTGCGCGTTCAACCTCGCCAGCGGCATGCGGTGGCGGGTGCTGGGTGGCGGGAAGGTCGCCGACACCCTGATCGGCCTAGGCGGCGGCGTCCTGGGGGGGCTCGCTGGCATGTCGGGGCCGCTGCCCACGATCTGGGCGGGCCTCCGTGGCTGGGACAAAGACACCAAGCGCGCGGTGTTCCAGGCATTCAATACCGCGATCCTCTCGTTCGCGCTCGTCGCGCAGGGATTCACCGGGCTGCTGACGGCGGAACTGGGCCACTTTGTGCTCGTCGCGCTGCCCGGCACCATTCTCGGCGCCTGGCTCGGGCGACGCCTGTATGGCCGCCTCGATGGCGCGAAGTTCGAGAGGATCGTGCTCACGGTGCTGATGCTGTCGGGCTTCCTGATGCTTTTTGGCGCGGCTTTTGCATGAACTGCGCGAAAACATGCACGTGCTGTCCGACAAAACCGGGGTCTGTCCCGGGTCTGTCCCGGGTCTGTCCCGGATCAGGGCAATCGCTCCAACCCGGTGCGTGTCAGGCGGTAGCGACGGTCGGCCGTAGCTGCAGCAACGTCCGAGTGGGTGACCAGGATGGCCGCAGCCCCCTTCTCCTTCACCTGTACGCGAAACAACTCCAGCACCTGTGCCGCGTTGTCCGGGTCGAGGTTGCCGGTCGGCTCGTCGGCGAGCACCAACGCAGGATTACCCACGAGCGCGCGGGCAATTGCAACGCGCTGCAGCTCGCCCCCGGACAACTCCCGCGGAAAGCTGGCCTCGCGCCCCGCAAGGCCGACCGAAGCGACTGCAGCAATCGAACGCGCCTCGATTTCGGAGCGCGCCACGTGCCGCAACGCCAGCGGCAATCCCACGTTCTGCGCGACGCCAAGGTGCGGCAGCACATGGAAGGCCTGGAACACGAACCCGAACTCGTCCCGGCGCAACAGCGTCAGCTCGTCATCGCCAAGCGTGGTGAGCTCCCTGCCCTTGAAGCGAATGCTGCCTCCGTCGACCGGCTCGAGCCCCGCGATCACATTGAGGAAGGTGGACTTGCCCGCGCCGGAATCGCCAAGGACGGCGATGTAGTCGCCGGCGGACAAGGACAGGTTCACGCCGGAAAACAGCTGCCGGGTCCCGAAAGATTTCCGGACATCGGCAAGCTCAAGCATCAGACGCCCAGGTAGCGCAGGTGGATGTCCGGCTTGGCGCGCAGCTCATCGGCGGCGCCCGAGTACACGACTTCGCCCTTGACGAGGATCACGTTGCGGTCGGTGATCGCGTTCACTGCGCCGAAGTTCTTGTCGACGATCACCGTCGCGATGCCCGACTCGCGCACGATGCCGACAATGCGCATGATCTCGCGCGCGATCAACGGCGCGAGGCCTTCGGTCGCTTCGTCCAGGATCAGCAGGTCGGGGTTGGTCATCAGCGCACGGCCGATGGTCAGCATCTGCTGCTCGCCGCCGGAGAGTTCCGCCCCGCCGTGGCCGAGCCGCTCGGAGATGCGGGGGAAAGTCTGCAGTACCCGCTCATAGGTCCACTCCCGACGGCCATCGGTGCCGGCCCGCGCAGCCATCATCAGGTTCTCTTTCACGGAGAGGTTCGGGAAGATGCCGCGCCCCTCCGGTACGTAGGCGATACCGGCCTGCGCAATGCGGTGCGGGGCGGCCGAGGTCATGTCCACACCCTTGACGCTCAGAAGGCCTGAGCGCGGCCGCACGAGGCCGAGCATGCTCTTCAGCAGCGTGCTCTTGCCCATCCCGTTGCGCCCCATCAGGCCGACCGCCTCGCCGCGGCGCACGCTGAAGTCCACGCCGTGCAGGATGTGGCTCGCGCCGTAGTAGGTGTGCAGGCCCCGCGCTTCGAGGAGGACGTCACTCATGCACGTCTCCCAGATCATCCCCGAGATACGCTTCCTGGACCTTCGGGTTGGCGCGGATCTCGGCAGGCGATCCGCTCGCGAGCACCTGCCCGTTGACCATTACCGTCAGCCGGTGCGCAAGTGCGAACACCGCATCCATGTCGTGTTCGACGAGCAGGATGGCATGGGTTTCAACCAGCTTTTTGAGCAGCGCCACCATCGAGGCCGACTCTTCCGCACCCATGCCCGCCAGCGGCTCGTCGAGCAGCAGCAGGCGTGGCTCGGTGGCGAGCGTCATCGCTATCTCAAGCTGGCGCTGCTCGCCGTGCGACAGCGCACTGGCAATGCTGCCGGCGCGCCCTTCGAGGCCCGCCGCGGCAAGCGCCGCCTCCGCTGCACGATTCACGTCGGCCATGCGATGCGCGGGACGGAAGAAGCGCATCGGGGATTTCTGCCGGGACTGCGCCGCCAGCCGGCAGTTCTCGAATGCGCTAAACGTGAGGAACACGTTGGTCTTCTGGTAGCTGCGCCCCACGCCCATGCGCGAGATCTGGTGGGCAGCAAGGCCGGTGACGTCGCGCCCGCCGATCGTGACGGTGCCGCTGGACGGTGGCAGGTCCCCCGAGAGCATGTTGATGAGGGTGGACTTCCCTGCGCCGTTGGGGCCGATCACCGCATGGAGCTGGCCCATGCAGGCTTCCAGCGATACGTCGCTGACGGCAGCCAGGCCGCCGAAGTGGCGCGTCAGGCCCTGCGTGGCGAGGATGACCTCACTCATCCGCCCGCCCCTTGCGCGCGAGCAGCGCCTTGCCCAGGCCCAGCAGGCCGTGGGGCAGCAGGAGCGATGCGAGGACGATGAAGCTGCCCATCCACAACTGCCAGTGCTTGCCGAGGTCGAGGTCCCCGACCTTGGGCAGCCCCTGGAACCCGAGCTCCAGCAGCATCCACACGGCCGCCCCGATGACCGGCCCGGTGAGCGTGCCCATGCCGCCGAGGATCACCATCATCATGACCGCGCCGGACAGGTGCCAGCCCATCATCTCCGGATTGACCGCGCCGAACTGGATGGACGACAAGTACCCGGCAATGCCCGCGATGCCCCCGGCGATCACGAAGCACGCGAGCTTGTAGCGGAAGGTGGCATAGCCGAGCGACCGCATGCGGTGTTCGTTGACCTTGATGCCCACCAGCACCCGGCCGAACGGCGAGGCGAGGATCACGCGCAACAGGACGTACACCACCACAAAGAATGCCAGCACCAGGTAGAACACGTGCACGAAGTTGTCGAGGTTGAAGGGCCGCCACTCGCCGATCATCGCGACCGGCCGCACGTCGATGTAGATGCCATCCGTGCCGCCGGCAATCTTGGTGTCGTGGAACACGAAGAACAGCATCTGGGCGAACGCGAGCGTCACCATGATGAAGTAGATGCCGTGCGTGCGCACCACGAAAAATCCGATCACCAGCGCGAGGCCCGCCGACACACCGACCGCGATCGGAAACGAGGTCCAGAAATTGGCCGCCTGGTACTGCGGTGTGAGGAGCGCGAGCGTGTAGGCCGCGGCGCCGTAGAACGCGGCGTGGCCGAACGACACGAGGCCTGTGTAGCCGATCAGCAGGTCGAGGCTCATTGCGAGGATGGCCATGATGAGGATCTTGGCGAAGAACTGCACGTAGAACTTCTCGGCGAAAAACGGCAGCGACGCAATGCAGAGCACGGCTGCGATGAGGAAGGCGATGTTGGCCCGGGAGGTGGTCATGCCTTCTTCCCGAACAGGCCCTCGGGCCGCCACAACAGGATCGCCGCCATCAAGAGGTAGACGGTCATGCTCGACAACTCCGGCAGCACCTTGAACCCGCCCACCTCGAACGACAGCACCTTGCCGAAGGTGTCCACCAGGCCGATCATCAGCGAGGCGATCAGCGCGCCCTTGACCGAGCCCATGCCGCCGATCACGACCACCACAAAGCAGATGATCAGCACCTGGTTGCCCATGCCGGGGAACACCGCCGACACGGGTGCAGCGATCATGCCTGCGAAAGCGGCGAGAGCGAGGCCCGCGGCAAACACCACCCGATAGATGACCTGGATGTTGATGCCGAGGGACTGCACCATCTCGCGGTTCGACGCCCCGGCGCGGATCATCATGCCGAGGCGCGTCTTCTGGATCACCCAGTACATCAGCCCGGCCACCGCGAGGCACACCGCGGAGATCCACAGCCGGTACACCGGGTAGGACTGCGTGTCGGTGAGTTGCACCGAGGCCGACAGCAATTGCGGGATGTTCACGCCGCGCACATCGTCCCCCCACAGCAGGCTGCGCAATTCCTCGAACACGAGGATCAGGCCGTAGGTCAGTAACACCTGGTAGAGCAGGTCGCGGCCGTAGAGGAACCGGATCACCAGCCACTCGAGCAGCATGCCCAGCACGACAGACAATACGATCCCGGCCGGCAGCGCGACCCAGAAATTGCCGAGCGCCCCGGTGAGCGACCACGCGAGGTAGGCGCCGATCATGTAGAAGCTGCCGTGCGCGATGTTGATGATGCCCATGATGCCGAACACGAGCGTGAGGCCCGAGGACACCAGGAACAGCAGCAGGCCGTACTGCACGCCGTTCAGCAGTTGGATGAGGAAAGTGTGGAAGTCCATGGATGGCTAAAGACCTGCGCCGGCACTGCCGCCCCCCCCCATTGGCGGAGGGGGTAACGGGGGAACCCGCCGTGAGGGTTCCCCCGTTCGTAATTACCTGTTCGTAACCTACATCTTGCAGGCAGCCATCACCGAGGGATCGTCGTCCAGCGCCTTGACCGCAATGCCCGACACGCGGTTCTCGTTGCCGGTGACCTTGCGCAGGTACTGGTCATGGATCGGGTTGTGCGCCTTCGACAGCGTCACCGTGCCGCGCGGGCTGTCGAGCTTGACCGCTTCCATCGCCTTGATCAGTTCGGCCTTCTTGCCGATATCGCCCTTGACCGCCTTCATGCCCGCATCGAACAGCAGGCCCGAGTCGTACCCGGCCACCGCATAGACGTCGGGCTGCAGCTTGAAGGTCTTGGCATAGGCCAGGCGGAAAGCCTTGTTCTTGGGCGTTTCCAGACCGTCGCCGTAGTGCAGCGCCGTTTCCACGCCTTCTGCCGCGCCGCCGACCGCCTCGAGCACGCCTTCGGTGAGGAACCCTGCGCCGACCAGCGGCACCGACTTCGACAGGCCGGCCTGGTTGTAGTCCTTGAGCAGCTTGGCAGCGCCACCGCCCGCCATGAACGAGTAGACGGCATCCGGTTTGATCGAGGCGATTTCAGTCAGCAGCGCCTGGAATTCCACGTTCGGGAAAGGCAGCCACAATTCCTTCACGACCTGCCCGCCCCCCTTCAGGTAGGCGTCCTTGAAGCCCTTGACCGACTCCTCGCCCGCCGCATAGCGCCACGAAAGGGTCACGACCTTCTTGACAGCCGGGCGCTTGGCCATCACCGCGCCCATGCCGTAGCCCGACTGCCAGTTGGAGAACGAGGTGCGAAAGATGTTCTTCGCGCACAGCGCACCAGCGGCGGGTGCGAGGCCGGCGTTGGGGATGATGTGCAGCACGCCGGACTCCTTGGTCACGCGGATCATGCCCGCGGCCACGCCCGAGTGCACCGTGCCGAGCACGAGGTCCACCTTGTCGCGCGTCACGAGGCGGTTGATGTTGTCGGTGGCCTTGGACGGCTCCGATTCGTCGTCCACCTTGATGAACTCGACCTCGCGTCCGGCGAACTTGCCGCCCGCCTCCTGCAGCGCGAGCCGGAACCCGTTCTCGATCGCCACGCCGAGCGGCGCGAACGTGCCCGTGTACGGGAGCATCAGGCCGACCTTGATCTTGGCGCCCTGCCCGCGGACGATGGCCGGGAACCCGGCCACGCCGGCGACCGCCGCACCCGCCTTCAGGAAGTTGCGCCGGTCGAATTTTGCGTTAGTGCTGTCCATTCCCCACTCCTTGTTTTATGCAGGCTTTGCCTGAACCGTGGAGGATGCCGAACCCTCACTGCCGAGTCAACTTGCAGTAAAGTGCAGCCTCCACGGCAGGACCGAAGGAAGTTCCACCATGATCAGCGCCGAGCAGAACGAACTGATGACCCGCGCGGGACCCGGCACGCCCGGCGGGCGCCTGCTGCGCAACTACTGGCAGCCGGTCGCGCTCGTCGAGGAACTGGAAGGCAAGCGCCCGGTGCGTCCGGTGCGGCTGCTGGGCCAGGACCTCGTGCTTTTCAAGGATGAGACGGGCCGCTACGGGTTGCTCGACCGGGACTGCCCGCACCGCGGCGCCGACCTCGCCTACGGGCGCAGGGAAGACGGCGGGCTGCGCTGCGCCTTTCACGGCTGGCTCTTCGACGTTACCGGCCAGTGCCTCCAGACGCCCGCCGAACCCGAGGGCAGCAAGCTCGCGCAGCGCGTCCGGCAGAAGTCCTACCCGGTGGTGGAAAAGAGCGGGATGCTGTTCGCGTGGCTCGGCGAAGGCAAGCCTTCGGCCTTCCCCGCGTTCGACTGCTTCGTCGCCCCCGGCACCCACACCTTCGCTTTCAAGGGCCGCCTCGAGTGCAACTGGCTGCAGGCGCTGGAAGTCGGCATCGACCCTGCGCATGCCTCCTACCTGCACCGCTTCTTCGAGGATGAAGACACTTCGGCCAGTTACGGAAAGCAGTTCCGCGGCACATCGGCGGACTCAAGCATGCCGATCACGAAGGTCCTGCGTGATTTCGACCGGCCCGAGATCAGCGTGGATCGGACCGACTACGGCATGCGCCTCATTGCGCTGAGGAAGCTCAGCGAAGCCCACACCCACGTGCGCGTGACGAACCTGATGTTCCCGCAGGCCTTCGTGATCCCGATGAGCGCGGAGATGACGATCTCGCAGTGGCACGTCCCGGTAGACGACCGCAATTGCTACTGGTACGCGATCTTCACCAGCTTCACCGGTCCGGTCGACAAGCAGGCCATGCGCGACCAGCGCCTGCAACTCTACACGCTGCCCGACTACAAGCCGCGGGTCGGCAAGGCCAACGCCTACGGCTTCAATGCCGACGAACAACTCAAGGCCACCTATACCGGGATGGGCAACGACATCAATGTGCACGACCAGTGGGCCGTGGAGTCGCCCGGCCCGATCCAGGACCGCACGCGCGAGCACCTCGGCACCTCGGACAAGGGCATCATCGCCTACCGGAAACTGCTCGTCGAAGCGATCGAGAAGAACGCGGCCGGCGAAAAGCCGCTGATGGTCCTCGACGAGTCCGCCGCAGGCGAACTCACCGGCCCGCCCTCGATCGACGGCATCGGCCCCACCGGCGCCTGGAACGACTACTGGCAGGAGGCCGACATGAAGCGCCGACGCGCCTCGACGTGGGCCGGCGTACGCCTCGCCAAGGAGACTGCATGAGTGGCACGGAAAGTTTTGTCGAAAGGCATGGGCTCTGGTCGAAAGAGCAGCACCTGGCCGCCAAGGACCTGCTGTCCGAGTTCAAGACACGCAATATCGAGGTGGTGAGGTTTTCCTTCCCCGACCAGCACGGCATCCTGCGCGGCAAGACGCTGACGGTGGATGAGGCGGTGAAGGTGCTGGCCGAAGGGGTGACGCTCACCACCACGCTGCTGGCCAAGGACACGTCCCACAAGACGGCCTTCCCGGTGTTCTCACGCGGGGGCGGGTTCGACATGCCGGAGATGCAGGGCGGCGCGGACTTCATGATCGTGGCCGACCCTTCGACCTTTCGCGTGCTGCCGTGGCTCGAGAACACGGGATGGGTGCTGTGCGACGCCTACTTCGGCAACGGCAAGCCGGTGCCGTTCGCCACGCGCACGCTGCTGCGCGAAGCGGTTGCAAAGCTTGCTGCGACGGGGCACGAACTGCTCACCGGGCTCGAAGTCGAGTTCCACGTGTTCAGGGTCACCGACCCGCACATGCGCCCGCAGGACGCGGGGCAGCCCGGAGAGCCGCCCGGCGTGGAACTGCTGTCGCACGGCTACCAGTACCTGACCGAACTGCGCGCCGACCTGATCGAACCGGTGGGCGAATTGTTGCGCAAGCACCTCCAGGAGCTCGGCCTGCCGCTGCGCTCCCTCGAGGTCGAGTACGGCCCGAGCCAGTTCGAGTTCACGTTCGGGCCGCAGACGGCCCTGCTCGCCGCGGACTCGATGATCCTGTTTCGCAGCGCGGCCAAGCAGATCCTGCGCCGCAACGGCTACCACGGCACCTTCATGTGCCGGCCGCGCATCCCGAACGTGATGTCCTCCGGCTGGCACCTGCACCAGTCGCTGCGGCGGCCGGACGGCACGAACGCTTTCATGCCCGCCGAAGCGGGCGCGCAACTGTCACCGATCGGGCAGCACTACCTGGCCGGACTGCTCGCGCATGCGCGCGGGGCGAGCGCCCTGTCGACGCCGACGATCAACGGCTACAAGCGCTACCGGCCCAATTCGCTCGCGCCCGATCGCGTGCTCTGGGCGCGCGACAACCGCGGCGCGATGCTGCGCGTGCTCGGCGGCGTCGGCGACCCCGCCACGCGCATCGAGAACCGGGTGGGCGAGCCGGCGGCGAATCCCTACCTGTATTTCGCTTCGCAGATCCATTCGGGCCTGGATGGCATCGCGCGCAAGCTCGACCCGGGCCCCTCGGCCGACACGCCGTACGAATCGAAGGCGGAAGCGCTGCCGGCCACGCTTTCCGAGGCGCTGGCCGCGCTGCGCGCGGACGATTACCTCAACCAGTGCCTGGGCCGCGGCTTCGTGGACTATTTCTGCCGCCTCAAGGAATCCGAAATTGCGCGCTTCAACCTCGAAGTCACCGAGTGGGAGCACCGCGAATACTTTGAGATGTTCTAGACCGTGAAAATCACCTACATCCTCACCGACGGCACGCGCCGCGAAGTCGACACCACCAGCGGCACGACCGTCATGGAAGCGGCCCTCAAGAACAACCTGCGCGGCATCGACGCGGAATGCGGCGGCTGCCTTTCGTGCGCAACCTGCCATGTGTACGTGGACGAAGCGTGGATCGACAAGCTCCCGGCGGCCGAAGAGGACGAGGCCGACATGCTCGGCTTCGTCGCCGCCGAACAGCAATCCGGCAGCCGCCTTGCCTGCCAGATCGTGATGAGCGAGGCGCTCGACGGCCTCGTCGTGCGCATCCCGCCCACGCAGACCGCGACCTGAAGGCCAGCACCCGGTGCATATCGCAGTCATCGGCACCGGCATCGTCGGCACGTGCAGTGCGGCGTGGCTGCAGCGCGACGGCCACACCGTCACTTTCATCGACCCGCGCGAACCCGGCGAAGCCTGCTCCTTTGGCAACGCTGGATCGTTGTCGCCCTCGGCCTGCCTGCCGGTCGGCATGCCCGGCATGTGGAAGAAGGCCCCGGGCTGGCTGCTCGACCCGCTCGGGCCGCTGACGATCCGCTGGTGGTACCTGCCGGTGGTGATGCCGTGGCTCGCCCGGTTTGTGGGCCATTCGCAGCCTGCCGAGGTCGTGCGCATCGCCACCGCAATGCGGGCACTGCTGACGCCGATCTTCGAGGCCTACGGGCCGCTGCTCGAGCATGCAGGCGCGCAAGACCTGGTGCGCCGCTCGGGATGTCTCTACGTGTACTCCTCACGCGAAACCGCGAACCAGTGGAAGTGGGGCATGGACCTGCGCCGCAGGCTGGGCGTGGACCTGCGCGACGTCGAGGAGGAAGAACTCGTCGAACTCGAGCCCGACCTGCGCGGCAAGTTTCGTTTCGGGCTGCTCGCACCCGAGAATGGCTCGACACTGGACCCCTCCAGGCTGGTGAAGGCCCTCCATGCGCAGTGCGTGCGCGACGGGGCCGCGACCCTCAAGGCCTCGGTGACAGGGTTCGTGCGCTCGGGCACGCGCGTAAGAGAGGTGAATCTCGACACCGGCGCCACCTTGGCCTGCGACGGCGTCGTACTGGCCGGCGGCGCGTGGTCCGGCGCGCTCGCGGGCGAGCTCGGCGCGCGCATCCCGCTGGAAACGCAGCGCGGCTACCACGTGACCGTCGCGAGCTCGAACCTCAAGTTGCGCCACACGGTCATGGCGCTCGAGCACAACCTGATGATCAATCCTATGGCGATGGGCCTGCGGCTCGCGGGCTCGGTGGAGTTCGCGGGACTCAAGGCCGCGCCGAACTACCGGCGCGCAGGCGTGCTGCTCGACAAGGGCCGCGAACTCTTCCCCCACCTCGACACGAGCCGCACGAGCGAGTGGATGGGGCACCGCCCGTGCCTGCCCGACAGCCTGCCGGTCATCGGCCCGGCCACTGGCACGGACAATGCATGGTTTGCCTTCGGGCACGGCCATGTCGGCATGTGCGGCGGGGCGAGTACCGGACGCGAAATTGCAAACCTCGTAGCAGGCCGCAAACCACAGGTCGACCTGAAGCCGTTTCGCGCCGACCGATTCTAGGAACCCACAGATGAACGCACTACTGAAACTCTTTGCGGCCTGCGTGCTGGCCGCCTGCGCATTCACCGTGTCCGCGCAGCCCTACCCCAGCAAGCCCCTGCGCTTCGTCGTACCCTTCCCGCCCGGCGGCAGCACAGACCTTCTCGCGCGGCGCCTGTGCGAAAGGCTGCAGGCATCCATGGGGCAACCCTGCGTTGTGGAGAACAAGCCCGGGGCGGGCGGCGCGGTAGGGTCGGAGTTCGTCGCCAAGGCGGCGCCCGACGGTTACACGCTGCTCCTCGGCGTCACGGGCTCGCACGGCATCAGCGTGAGCCTCAACCCGAAGCTGCCCTACCACCCGATCAAGGACTTCGCACCGATCTCCATGCTGGTGAGCACCTCGCTGGTGCTCGTGGTCGGGCCGCAGTTCCCGGCCGGCACGCTGGCCGAATACGTCACGTACGCCAAGGGACGACCCGACCAGGTGACGCACTCCTCACCCGGCAACGGCACCTCGATGCACCTGACCGGGGAAATGTTCAACCTCGCCTCGGGCACGAAACTGGTCCACGTGCCTTACAAGGGCAGCGCGGGTGCGGTCAACGACCTGATGGGCGGCCAGGTGCAGTCCATGTTCGGCGATTTCCTCGTCGTGTACCCGCAGGTGAAGGGCGGCAAGATCAAGGCACTGGCCATTACCTCCGCCAAGCGCCACCCGATGCTGCCTGATGTGCCGACGATCGCGGAATCCGGCTACCCGGGATTCGAAGCGCTGTCCTGGCAGGGCCTGTTCGTGCCGGCCGGAACGCCTGCGGACATCGTCGCGAAGCTCAACGCGGAAACGCTGAAAGCGCTCACGGCAGAGGATTTCCGCGATGCGTTCGCCAAGCAGGGATTCACCGTCGCGGGCAGCAGCCCGGCGGAGTTCCGTGCGTTCATCGAGTCCGAGATCCCGAAGTGGGCCCGGATCATCAAGGCGGGGAACGTTACGCTGCAATAAAAATCGGGGACAGACCCGGGTCTGTCCCCGATTTTTCTATTTCTGGTCGAAGAACTCGGCGTTGAAGTCGGCCTGCACGGGCTTCGCGGCCTGGATGCGCGCGGCATCCTCTTCCTCGAAAACCTCGGCAAGCTTGAAGCTCAGCTTGGCCATGGTCGGAGCCCGGCCCGGATCGGGCGACTTGCCGACCAATTCCACGTAGATCTGGGCCGCGAGGTCGCGGACGGGACGGCCGACAGAATGGCCGTCTCCGCCGCCGGTCGCCGGGGCTGCTTTGGGTGGGGCTGCGTGTCCGCTCATGGATCAATAATAAGCCAGAACCTCCCCCTCAGGCGGCTTTCACGGCCTTCCCCGCCTCCGGCACGTCGTAGCTCGCCATCAGGTCGTCGACGACCTTGTGGTAGCTCTCCCACGGGGCTTCGCGGAAGTTATGGTTGCGCACGATGAAGGAAGCCCCTGCGTAGAACTTCTCGTACTGCGCGTGGCGTCCCGCGAACTCCGAGCCGATGAGGTCCCATGCCAGCTTGAAGAGCTTCATGCGCTCGACCGCCCCCATCTGCGGGGTCTGCCAGTAGGTCTCGAAGTCGGGCCGCATCTCGGGGTTGTGCATCACCGAGATGTCGGCCGGCATCTGGAACACGCCGCCGCCGCACAGTTCGCGGATCACGTCGATGATCGCCGAATGGCCCTCTGTGCACCAGTTGAGCGCTGCGTACATATAACGCCGGTTGTAGGTGGTGTAGCCCTCGGGCCAGGACTCCGCGTCCTGGATCTGCCCGGCAATCATGCCGCCGAGCGTTGCCTCGAGCGCGGAGAGGCGCCCGAGCGTTTCCCGCACCGCCGGGATCTGGTCTGCGCCGGAAGCCTGCGTGATGCGCGAAGCCAGGCCCACGAGCAACTGCATCTTCTCGTGGAAGCGCACATTCGACTGGTGGTTGCCGTAGCAATGCGCCGGGGTCTTGATGTAGATCTCGCGGGCGAGCACGGCGTCGTTGTGCACGAACACTTTCTCCCACGGCACCTTGACCTCCTTGCACATCACCATGCTGTCGGTCTCGTCGTACCGGTAGGCGAGCGGGTTCTCGAACTCGACCTGCGCATCGCGCTCGAACGGCTTCCTGGACCACAGCGTGAGGCCTTTGGCATTCACGGGCACTGCACACGTGATGGACTCCGCGAGCTGCGTGGGGGCGAGCGGGATCAGGTTGCCGATCCAGATCTCGTTGGCGAACACCGCGCCGGTGGCCAGCATCTTCATGCCGGAGATCACCACGCCATCGTCCTCCTCGCGCACGACCCGCAGCGTCGGGATGGGGAGGTTCTGCTTCACGTAGAACTCGGGGTTGCGCGCGGCCTGCGGCGGGATGACCGCGTAGGTGGCGTAGGTGTCGTTCTTCCTCATGTGCTCGTAATACTTGAGCAGGTTGCCCTCGTACTGGCCGAACACCGACGGGTTGGTCGACATGCCGGTGACGAATGCGGACACGTGGTCGGGCGAGCGGCCCCAGAGGCCGTGCGTCTTCGCGGCGATCGCACGATGCAGCAGCGTGCGCTTTTCGAGGTCCTGCTTCGACTTGGCGCGCAGGAAGTAGCTGCTGTAGCGTTCGCCGTTTTCCTCGAAGCTGAAGGCGTCGCGGTTCTCCGGGGCGCACTTGAGGTCGTAGAGCGAAGCAATCGACTGCGCTGCATGGCGGAATGCGGGATGGGTCGTGACGTCGGTGACCTTTTCCTCGCCGACGTAGATGACGCGCCCGTCGCGCAGTTGTTCCAGGTGTTCCTTGCCGGTCTTGAGCATGTCGGGTTCCCTATTTCTTGCCTGAAGTTTCGTAGTAGTGGATCTCGTACAGCAGGCAGCCGTTCTTCGAGGCGAACGGGCCGTGGTAGACGCCGGGCGGCCGGCACGCGTAGGTGAAGGCGCTGGAGGACTGCCCGCCCTGCCCCTTGTCGTCGTTGCCGAAGATCAGGTCGCCCTGCACAAGGAAAACTTCTTCCCAGTGGTCATGCACGAACGGCACCGTGGAGAACGCTCCCGGCTCGAGCTTGAGGAGGCGCGTGCGGCTGCCGCGCTTGTTGGTCTCATCGATGTCGCTGGCGAGGATCTTCTGGGTGAAGCTTGCGGGATAGCCCGACGGGGTCTCCCAGCCGGTGGTCATGTCTACGCCGACGAACTCGAGGTGCTGCTTGGGGGCCTGGGCCATGGGGCTGTCTCCTGGGGAATGAACGGGGGTTACGCGGCGCGGCTGCCAGCTGCGGCCGCGTGGTTGGAACTCAGGTAATCAATGAGGGACGCGGCTCGGTCGCCGCAGCCCACGAGCTCGGCGGCAAGCGCGCGCAGCCGCTCGAAGCCTTTGCGGTCGAGGCACGCGAAGAGCACGTCGTTGACCTGCTGCTGCACGGGCGCGAGGCTGCGCGCCAGCGCCTCGCCCGACTTGCTGACGGAGAGGAGCACGCGGCGGCCGTCGGCCGGGTCGTCGGCCTTGGCGAGCACGCCCTTGGCGACGAGCTTGTTGACTTCGAGAGTGATGAACGCGCCGGACCGGTGCAGCCGCGCGGCCGCCTGCCCGACACTGATGCCGGCGGCCTGGCCGGACGCCATTGAATGGAACCGCTTCACGACCATGAAGATCTCGTACTGCACGCCAGTGAGCCCGGCGAGGGCGCCGAAGCCGTCGCGGCAGGCCTCGATGTGGTGCGCGAACGCCATCAGGTCGTGGACGAGCCCGCGGAACTCCGTGTCCGCGCCCTCGACCAGCAGTTCGGGCCGGGAGACGGTGTTGGCGAACACATCTCGCTTCGGCTTGGCTGCAGGCACCGCTTTCTTCTTGCTTGACATGAATTTCTCCCTTCGGTTAAGTTAGCCCCGCCATATACCTTTGTCAACAAGCTTTCTCTAAAAGCAAACCAACATGCCCATCCGATTCCTGTTTCGCGGCCTCGCCGCCCTTGCAGTCCTCTTCCCTGTCGCTGCTGCGCTGGCGCAGCCGGCCTGGCCCACGCGCCCTGTGCGCATCGTCGTGCCGTACGCACCCGGCGGAATCACGGACACGGTCACGCGCCTGTCGGCCCCCAAGATCCAGGAGGCCATCGGCCAGCCGGTGCTGGTGGAGAACAAGGTGGGCAACGGCGGCGCCCTGGCGACCGAATACGTGGCAAAGAGCCCCGCCGACGGCTACACGCTCCTCATGGGATCGGCCGCGCCGCAGACGCTGAACCAGTTCATCCAGAAACTCGGCTACGACGGCCTCAAGGACTTCGCCCCGGTCACGCTGATCAATACCAATCCCCTCGTGCTGCTGGTGAATCCCGCTGTGCCCGCGCAGAACGTGAAGGAGCTCATCGCACTGGCCAAGGCGCAGCCGGGCAAGCTCAACTTCGCAGGCGCCGGCGGCCTGACCCAGTTCAGCGGCGAGATCTTCAAGTTCATGGCGGGCGTGGACATGGTCTATGTGCCCTACAAGGGCGGCGCGCCGGCCACCGCCGCCGCCGTGGCGGGCGATGCGCAGGTCACCTTTGCCAACTACTCGGATGCCCTACCCCAGATGCGTGGAGGCAAGCTGCGGGCGCTGGGCATCACCAGCGGCAAGCGCTTTCCCCAGTCGCCCGAAGTGCCGACCATCGGCGAGGCCGGCATTCCCGGCTACGCGGTGGATTCCTGGAACGGGCTGTTCGCCCCGGTCGGGACGCCCGCTGAGATCGTGAACCGCATATCGGCCGCGGTGCAACAGGGCTTCAAGGACCCGGCCCTCAGGAAACGCATGGAGGACATCGGCGCCACGCCGGTCGGCGACTCGCCCGAACAGTTTCGCGCCCTGGTGCAGTCCGAACTGCAGAAGTGGGGTACCTTCGTCAAACAGACCGGCATCAAGGTCGAGCAGTAAGCCAACGCCAAGGACAGCGCCATGCAAGCAAGCCCACAGGTCGTCATAGACACAAGTTTCCGTTCAGCACTGCGCAGGATGCAGGCGGCCGGACGCATCAACACCTACGCCCACGAGGCCGACACCGAGTACCAGGTCGCCGGCATCATGAAGAAGCTCGACGGCGGGCCGTCGATCCTCTTCCCTCGCATCAAGGGTCACGCGATGCCGGTGCTCGGCAACATGCTCTCGTGCAAAGAGAACTGCGAGGCGGCCTTCGGCACCGACTACATGGGTATCCGCCAGTTCGTCACGCGTGCACTAGGCAACCCCGTGCCCCCGGTCCGGGTCGCCAAGGCGCCGGTGCACGAGAACGTGCTGCGCGAATTCGACTTGGGCAAGGTATTGCCCATCCTGCGCCACACCGAGGGCGACAGCGGCCGCTTCATCACGGCCGGCATCATCGTCGTGCAGGACCCTGAAACCGGCGTCTACAACGCGTCCTACCACCGGCTGCAGTTGATCGGCCCGCAACGCACGGCCATCAAGCTCGACTTCGGCCGCCACCTGCGCGCCGCGTATGAACGCGCGCAGAAGCTCGGCAAGCCGCTGCCGATCGCCGTCTGCATCGGCACCGACCTCGCCGTTCACTACACCGCGGCGACGATGGGGGCGCAGATGCCCGAGTCTGCCGACGAACTCGCGATCGCCGGCGCCCTGCGCGGGGAGCCGCTGCCGGTCGTCAAGGGCATCACCCAGGACCTGTACTACCCGGCCGAGACCGAGATCGTGCTGGAAGGCGTGCTGCTGCCCAACCAGACCGTGAGGGAAGGCCCATTCGGCGAATTCGTCGGCTACCTCTCACCCGAGGGCGATGCACCGATCTTCGAGGTGACCGCGCTGTGCCATCGCAACAACCCGGTCTACTTCGCGATCAACGGCGTGGGCCGCGAAACAATCATGCTGCGCAAGTACGTGATGGAGGCGAGCCTGCTCAAGTCGCTGCAGGCCGCGACCCCCATCGTGAAGGATGTCGAGGTGACTGCCGGCGGCCTGCATCGCTTCCACGCCGTGATCCAGGTGAAGAAGACCAACCCGCAGCAGGAAGGCATGCAGCGCAACGCGATCCTCGCGGCCTTTGGCACGCTCAAGGACCTGGACCTCATCATCGCGGTCGACGACGACATCAACATCCAGGACCCCAACGACGTCGAGTACGCACTCGCAATGCGGATGGAGGCCAGCAAGGACCTTTTCATCATCCCCGGTGCGCGCACGCACGAGTACGTGAGAAAAAGCAACAACGGCATCCGCGCCAAGGTCGGGATCGACGCGACAGTCCCGTTCGAGGAGCGCGAGCGCTTTGCGCGCGCGCCGTTCAGGACTTTCGAGGTCGACGCCTCCAGCTTTACGCAGGATGGCGGCGAACTCGGCTGGCTGAAATAGAACACCAACAGGGAGCAGACATGCTGAAGATTTACGGGCAACCCCGGTCGCGGGCGTTCCGCGTGCTGTGGATGGCGAAGGAAGCGGGCATTGCGTACGAGCACATCCCGGTGAGCATCACGGTGGAAAACGCCCAGTGCAAGGAGCAATGGTTCGTCGACCTGAACCCGAACGCGCGCGTGCCGGCCATCGACGACGACGGCTTCGTGATGTGGGAGTCGGCCGCGATCAACCTCTACCTGGCCGAGAAGTACAAGTCGGCACTGTTCCCCGCAACACCCGAGGGTCGCGGCCGCATGCTGCAGTGGGCCTTCTTCACGGCCAACGATGTCGAGCCGCCGATGATCACGATGTTCCAGAACCGCGTGCTGTTCCCGCCCGAGAAGCGCAATGCTGCCCTGGGGGACGCGGCCGAAGCGCAGCTGCTCGGCAAGCTCGCGATCCTGGAAGGCCACCTGTCGAAGCACCCGCACTTCGGCGGCGACACCTGGGACATGGCCGACTTCATGGTGGCGAGCGTTGTCTACACGCTCACTGCGATCAAGTACGACCTGTCGAAATTCCCGAAATTAAGCGCGTGGCTGATGGCGAGCATCGAGCGGCCGGCGGCAAAAGAAGCGCGCAAGCTGCGCGAGTAGGCATGAAGAACAAGACCCTGCCGGACGCGATCGCGCTGCTCGAGGCGCGCGACTGGCAGGGTGCGCACGAGATCGCCCAGGAAAGCGACGAGCCGCATGCTGCGTGGGCGCACGGCATAGTGCACATCATCGAGGGCGACGAAGCTAACGCGCGATACTGGTATGACAGGGCGGGACGGGCGTTTGGCGGAATGTCCGCGATCGACGCCGAAATCGCCTCGCTGAAGGTCGCCATGGAGGGTAAGACATGAACGCACCGGAAGTTGTCCTCAACCAGCAGATGCACAGTGCCACGCCAGCGGTACGCAAGGCGCCGTTCGCCGGCCCCATCGCCTGGGAACGGGACAGCCTCGCGAAGGATGACGGGCTCATCCGCCTGGACGCCGAAAGCCGCCGGGAGCTCGACGGGATCGTCGAAATCATCCGTCACAACCCTTTGCCAACCCCCCTGCTCTCGCCGGACGAATTCGAGATGCCCGCGTGCCGCGCGATGATGGCGAAGGCGAAAAAAGTGCTCGAGGACGGGGTCGGGTTCGTCATCATCGACCGGCTTCCGCTGGACGCCTACTCGGTCGACGAAGCCCGCGCCGTGTACTGGATCCTCTTGCAGCTGGTCTCTCGCCCGGTGGCGCAGAGCTGGGACGGCAAGGTGATCTACGACGTGCGCGACATGGGCAAGCCGCCGGGCAACGGCGTCCGCCCGGACGTGACCAACGCGGAGCAGAATTTTCACACCGACAACAGTTACAACCTCTGCCCGCCCGACTATGTCGCGCTGCTGTGCCTGCGCCCCGCAATGGAAGGGGGAATCAGTGGCGTGGTGAGTTTCTATGCCGTGTACAACGAGATGCTGAAAAGCCATCCCGGACTCATCGAGCGGTTGTTCCGGCCCTTTCTCTTCGACCGCCAGCGCGAGCATGCCCCCGATGAACCGATGGTGCTCAGCCACCCCTTGTTCGAGTACGACGCCGGACGCCTTGTGTGCCGCCTCTCGCACCGGCACGTTGTGAACGGGTATCGCATGGCCGGCCAGGAACTCGACGCGGAAGGGCTGGAAGCCCTCGAGACGCTGGAGCGGACGATGATGCAGCCGCGCTTCGCGCGCCAGTTCTTCTTCGAGCCCGGGCAGGTCCAGATCGTGGACAACGTCCGCCTCGGCCACCGCCGCACCGGGTTCAAGGACTACCCGGAGGAAGGCCGCAAGCGCCACCTCGTCCGGCTCTGGTTGCGCGAACGGGGACGCCGCTTCTACAACGGCTGACCCGCGTGCCGGCTAGTTCCCGGCGGTGATCCTGTTCTCGCGGACGACCTTGCCCCAGCGCTCGATTTCGCTGGCGACGAATTTCTGCAACTCGGCCGGCTGGGACAGGGACATGACCACGCCCTGACCGACCAGCTTTTCACTGACTGACGGTTGGCGCAGGGCATTTGCGAACTCCGCGTTCATCCGGGCGATGATCGGCGCCGGGGTCTTCGCCGGCGCGAACACACCCCACCATGAATCCGCCTCCATACCCGTCAGCCCCACCTCCGCGACCGTGGGCACCTCGGGCAGGTTCGGGAACCGCTTGGCCGAGGTGACCGCCAGCGGGCGAAGCTTTCCGGACTGGATGTGCGGCGCGAACAGCGCGACCGTTGCAATCGATACCTGCACATGTCCCGCCACCGAATCGGTGGTCAGCGGCCCTCCCCCTTTGTAGGGCACGTGAACCATCGAAAAGCCGAACTGTCGACCGGCCATCGTGACGAAAAGATGGGCGAGGCTCCCGGACGCAATGGTTCCGTACCCGACGGAGTCCGGCTTGGCCCGTGCCGCTGCAAGGACGTCGCCCAAGGTCCGGTAGGAGGTGGTCGGATGCGTCGTAAAGACCATGGGCGACCGGCCTACGAGCATGACGGGCGCAAGGTCGTTGAGCGTATCGAAGGGCATGTTCGGGATCAGGCTGGGATTCACGCCATGCGTGTCGAACACGACCGCGAACGTGTACCCGTCCGGGGCCGCCTTGGCCACGGCCGCCGTGCCTATCGAGGCGGACGCGCCCGCGCGATTTTCCACCAGCACCTGCGTGCCCAGCGCCTGCTGCAGGTGCGGCTGCACGTGGCGCGCGATCTGGTCGGTGGTGCCGCCCGGCGGGAAGGGCACGACCAGCCGGATCGGCTGGGACGGCCACGACTGGGCCTGTGAGGCGAGCGGCGCCGCAACTGAAATGGCTGCCGCCAGTGACGCTAGGATCGATTTTGCTTTCATGGTGTCTCCTGCCTTGAAGCGGGGATTCTAACCCTCGCGTAGACTTATCCCGGAAGCCCATCTAACCCCGTGACCCTCGAACTCAAGATCCCGCCCCCGGTCGTCGGGCTGCTCGTCGCTGCCGCCATGGCGGGGACCGCCTATGCGTTCCTGCCTATCCCGATTCCGCCCACGGCAAAAGCCGCAGCGGCCATCGTCATCGCCCTCATCGGTGCAGCCATCGATCTGACGGGCCTCATCGCATTCCGGCGGCCAAGGACCACGATCAACCCGCTGAAGCCGCAGAACTCGTCCTCGCTCGTGACCGGCGGAATCTACAGGTACACACGCAATCCGATGTACCTCGGCATGCTGGCCTTCCTGCTTGCATGGAGCGCATACCTCGCCCAGCCCCTTGCCCTGCTCGGACCGCTGGCATTCGTGCTATATATCAATCGCTTCCAGATCATCCCCGAAGAGCGGGTGCTCGCCGGGTTGTTCGGTGAAGAATTCACCGCCTACACGAATCGCGTACGACGCTGGCTGTAGTCACTTTGGTTCACGGGAGAGCTCCGCAATGATCAAGAAAATCCTTGCAGCCGCGCTTGCGGTTGCCACACTTCTTTTCACCGCTGCGCCCCAGGCGCAGACCTTTCCTTCCAAGCCGCTGCGCATCGTCGTGCCCTTCCCGCCCGGCGGGGCCGCTGACCTGTCCGCGCGCCTGCTGGGTGAGCACCTCGCGAAAAGCCTCGGCCAATCGGTGGTCATCGAAAACCGGCCCGGCGGCAGCACGATCATCGGTGCCGAGGCCGTTGTGCGCTCGCCGGCCGACGGCCACACGCTGCTTGTGGTGTTCCCGAGCTTCATCATCAACCCGCTGCTGCGCACGAACATGTCGTTCGACCCGCTCAAGGATTTCCGCGCGGTCGGCCAGACATTGAACGTGCCGATGGTCATTGCCGCGCACCCAGCGGTGCCCGCCAACAACCTGAAGGAACTGATCGTGCTGGCGCGCGCGAAGCCGGGCGAACTTTCGTACGGCACGCCGGGACTCGGCACCACCCACCACGTCATGGGCGAGATGCTCAAGCTCACGGCAAAGATCAACATTACTCATGCGCCCTTCCAAGGCGGCGGGCCGAGCCTGGCGGCCGTGACCGGCGGCCATATCCAGCTGGTCTACGGCAACGCAAACGAGGTGGCGCCATCGGCCAGGTCCGGCAAGGTGAAGCCCATCGTCGTAACCTCGGCCGAGCGAGTCGACGTAATGCCCGACACCCAGACCATGAAGGAGGCGGGCTACCCCGAGCTCGAGGCCACCAACTGGGCCGGCCTTGTCGTCCCGGCGGCCACCCCCGTCGCGGCGATCGCGCGCCTCAACAAGGACCTCAATGCCGCGCTCGCCAGCGCCGAAGTGCAGGCCAAGTTCAAGGGCTTCGGCATGATCCCGGCGCCGACCACCCCGGAACAGTTCGCCGCGTTCCTGCAATCAGAGTCGGCGCGCTATGCGAAGGCGGTCAAGGAAGCGGGCGTCAAGGCCGAGTGACCGGACGGCTGCGCGCCGCCATGAACTGCGGCGCCATCTGCGCGAGCCGCTCGTCGTTGATCCGGCCGCTGCGCGTCATGTAGTCGTAAGCGAGGTTCCACGGCGCCAGCGCCATCTTTTCCGGGAATTTCTCGTACCAGTAGGAGGAACGGTTCGCCGCCGCGTGTAGTTTCTCCACCACGGGGCGGCGATCCCTCTCGAACGCGACCAAGGCTCGCTGCACGTCATCGCCCGCCTCGCCGAAAGCGCGATCGAGCGCGATGGCATCCTCAAAAGCGAGGCGCGTTCCAGACCCGATCGAAAAGTGCATGGTGCGCAAGGCATCCCCGATCAGCACCACGTTCCCGACGCTCCAGTTCGTGTTTGCGATCAACGGGAACTGCCGCCAGATTGACTTGTTCGATACCAGCGCGTGCCCACCGAGGTCGGGCTCGAAGACACGCTCGCAGTAGGCGCGCGACGCCGCATCGTCCATTCGATCGAGCCCCGCCCTGTGCCAGGTAGCGGCATCGCATTCCACGAGGAACGTGCTCATGTCCGGCGCGTATCGGTAGTGATGGGCAACAAAAGAGCCGTGTTCGTTCTCTCGAAACGTCAGCGTCAGGCAGTCGAACACCTGCGAAGTGCCATACCAGGCGAAGCGGTTGTCGAGCCATTCGATCGATGGCGCAAAGCGGTCCTCGAGGGATCGACGCGCGAGTGAATTCAACCCGTCCGCACCAACGACCAGGTCGGCTCCAGCCACTTCGTCGAGCGAGCCCACCACACGGCCAAACTCCAGGCGCACCCCTGCCTCACGGCACTGATCCTGCAGGAAGTGGTTGAGCTGCTGGCGGCCGATGGCGGAAAAGCCGTTGCCGTCGATGTCCACTTTCTCATCGCGATGGACGATCCGCTGCATCGGCCAGGCCTCCATGCGCGCGGACAACTGTTCGAGCAGCTGCGGCGCATCCCGCTCGAGGAAGGCGAGCGCCCCTTGTGAGAAAACCACCCCGAACCCGAAGGTCGCGTCGGCCGGATTCTGCTCGATCACGTGGATGTCCCATCCGGGATTCCGACGCTTGGCAAGCAGCGAGAACAGCAGGCCGGCAGGGCCGGCGCCGAGGACGGCGACCCTCATCGGGCTATTCCAGCTGGATCTTTGCCGCGTCTATGACCCGATTCCACCTGTCAGTCTCCGATGCAATGAAGCGCGCTGCTTCCGCGGGCGTGTTCAGCACAAGGCCGATGCCCTGCACCCGGAGCTCTTCACCCACTTCGGGCGAGGAGAGCGCCCGCTTGAGGTCAGACTGTATCTTTTCCGCGAGGCTTGCGGGCAATCCGCGCGGACCAGCGAGCGTGAACCAGGATGTGGCGGCGTAACCCGGCGCCGCGGTCTCGGCCACGGTCGGAATCTCGGGCAAGACCGTTTCCCGCCTTGCGCCGGTTACGGCCAGCGCCCGCACCCGGCCGCCGCGCACGAGCGGCAGTGCCGTGGGGAAATTCTCGAAGATCAACTGGATCTGCCCGCCCATGAGATCGTTGAGCGCAGGCCCGCTGCCTTTGTAAGGCACGTGCGTGAGCTTCACCCCGGTCGCAAGCACGAAGAGTTCCGTCACCATATGGGTGGAGGAACCCGGCCCCGCCGAGCCGTAGTTCAGGGCTCCCGGATTCGCCTTGGCGTACGCAACGAGTTCCTCGACGGTTTTCGCGGCCACGCCCGGATGGACGATCAGCAGGTTCGACTGTTCGGCCAGCAGCGTGATGGGCTGCAGATCCGTTGCCGGGCTGTAGGCCAGTTTCCGGTACATGCGGTGTGCTGCGTGGATCCCGATTGTGCCGGCAACGAGCGTATAGCCGTCGGGCACGGAGCGCGCGACTTCGGCCGCGCCTACGTGGCCGCTTGCACCGGGCTTGTTCTCCACCACCACCGACTTGCCGTACAAATCGCCGAGCCGCCGCGCGGCAATCCGCCCGAGGACATCGGTCGCCCCGCCCGGCGGGAAAGGCACAACCAGCCGGATGGGCTTCGAGGGAAAGTCAACCTGCGCACAGGCCGCGCCCGCCGACAACACCGCAACGATGAACAGCAACAGTCTCCCAGCTTTCAATTCCGGCTCCTAGTCACTTCGTCCCAGTCGGGACATTCACGCGCGTCGTACGGTCTATCCCAACGTGCGCAGTTGGAAACATCCACGACCTGCACCGGCAGCGTGATCGAAGGCGGCACTGCCTCGCCACGCAGATGGCGGAACGCGGCCTCGGTCGCGATGCACGCCATTTTCATTGCGTCGAAGTCCACCGTTGCAAGCAACCGCCCTGCCTTGATCGCCGCTATCGCTTCAGGAATCGCGTTCACCCCGACCACCGGCGGCAGCGCCACGCCCGGCTGCAGGCGATCCAGCGCGTCCAGTGCCCCTAGCGCCATCGTGTCATTAGATGCGATCACCGCATCGAACCGTATGCCGTGCTTCAGCAGGCCGGATACAGCCTCGCAGGCGATGTCGCGCTGGTAGTCGCCGCGCGCCGAGGCAACCACCGCAAGGCCGGGAAAGTAAGCCAATGCCTCCTGGATCCCGCGCAGCCGCTCGTGCGTGGTCCCGGACGCGGGATGGCCTTCGAGGATGACGACCTTCGCGCCGTCCGGAAGGCGCCGCGCGACGTAGCGCGTTACCTCCGCCGCGAGCGCCCGGTCATCCGAGCCGATAAAGCAGACCCTCTCGCCCACGCCGGTAGGCGAGATCAGGTTTACCAGCGGGATGCCCGCCGCATTGATCTTCAGGATCGACGCATTCATCGCCGTGAGGTGAACGGGCACGAAGACGAATGCGTCCGGGCGAGCTGCCAGTGCGCGATCGACGAGCGCCACCTGCTCCTCGACATCGTCAGGCGTATCGGGAACGTAGTGGACGGCTTTCCCGCCCATCCGTGCAGAGACGCGGTCCGCGCCAAGACGCGCACCTTCGTAAGCCGCGTTGGTGCGGTTCTTGGTGAATACGGCGACTGTAGGACCCCGGGTCATCGAAATTTTGCCGCCATCCCGGCCTGCGCAACCTGGGCATCTTGGTGCGACATTACGCCGGAAACGCCGATCCCCCCGACAATGCAACCCGCCGCCACGATAGGGAAGCCTCCCTCGAGCGGAGTCACCCCGGGCACGGCGAGGAACCGCAGCCCTTCTCCTCCCGCGGAGATGCCGTCCTGGAACATCTTTGTCGGCCTGCGAAAATTGACTGAGGTCAGCGCTTTCCCCGTCGCAATCGCCGCACTAGAGTGCTGGGTCCCGTCGAGTTTGGCGAGCAGGACAATGTCCGCGGCCGAATCAACTATCGCAATCGCGACCGGCCAATGGTTGAGGGCTGCCTCCGCTTCCGCAGCCGCCATGATCTTCTTTGCCTCGCGCAATGTCAGTGGCGGGCCATAGGGCAAAGGCTTGTCGATTGCCGCGGTCGCCTGCTCATGCCTGGATTTTCTTGGGGTCTTCGCCATCATTTTTCTCCTGGGTTGGGTCGGGACTTGCGCTACTCGATCTTGATATTGCCATCCCGGATCACCTTCCCGACCTTCTGGACTTCGGCACGAAGGAAGGCGTCGAAATCCTCCGGCGTGGAAGGCTTCGGTACTGAACCACGCGACAGGATGCGCTCCCTGATCTCGGGAAGGCCGAGGACCCGCGCGACCTCGCTGGACAGCTGGTTCACGATCGAACGGGGTGTCTTGGCGGGGGCGAACATTCCGTACCACTGGTCCCAGTCCAGGCCCGGAACCGCGCCTTCCGCAAGGGCAGGCACATCAGAAAGGGATGGCGAGCGCGCAGAGGTGCTCACCGCCAGTGGCACGAGGCGGCCGTCCTTGATCATCCCGAGGGTGTTGCCGATGGGAGCGAAAGACGTGTTCACACGGGAAGTCGCAGTGTCGGCCAGCACTTCCGGCACACCCTTGTATGGAACATGCTGTACCGAGATCCCTGTGGCCAGCCTGAACTGCTCAAGCGTCATGTGAGTGCCGCTCCCGATGCCGGCGGACCCGAAGTTGATCTCACCGGGCTTCTGGCGCGCGCGCGCTATGAGTTCTCCTGCCGACTTGATTCCCTGGCCCGGCGCCACGACAAGCACGTTCGGCGCGCTGGTCAGTTGCGACACGCCTGCAAAATCGCGCAGTGGGTCGTAGGGCAGTTTCGGATAGAGGGCCTGCACCCCCGCATGGGACACCGAATTGACGAGCAGCGTATAGCCATCCGGCGCCGATGTCGCGACGAAGGCCCCCGCGAGAGTGCCGCCTGCGCCGATCCGGTTCTCCACCACCAACTGCTGCCCGAGGCTTTCCGACATTTTCTGCGCGACGAGTCGACCGATGACATCAAGCTCGCTTCCGGCCGAGAACCCGATGATCACCTTGACGGGCTTGTTCGGGTAGGCCTGCGATTGGGCAGTTTGCGGAACACAGGCGAGCGATGCAGCGGCAAGTATGCCGACACAAGTTTGCTTGATTCTCATGGTGCGGTCTCCTTTGGTGGTTTCAGGCTTGCGGTCGTTTCACAATGCCGCATATGATTTCATGACATAAATAACAACAATCCACAGGAGACCCCCAATGCGACTTCATGGCCTCGTCTGCCTACTGCTCGCCCTCCCCGCGCTCGCGTTTGCGCAGGGAAACTACCCGTCGCGTCCAGTTCGTTTCGTGGTGCCGTATTCCGCCGGCGGCATTGCTGACCTTGTCGCACGCGCAATTGCCCCGGGCCTGGCGGCCACCCTCGGACAACCGGTCGTGATTGAAAACCGGGCAGGCGCGGGCGGCCATATCGCAGCCAATGAGATTGCGCGCGGCCCCGTGGACGGACATACCGTTGTATTGACGACGATCGCGCACAATGCGGCGCAATCCATGTACTCCAACCTGGCCTACGACCCAGCAAAGGACTTGAAGCCTGTCATCTTGATTTCGGAGGCAGCCAGTGTGCTCGTGGTGCATACCAGCGTTGCCGCACGCTCCGTCCCCGAACTGCTGGCACTGGCGCGTGCCGAACCCGGCAAGCTGACTTACGGATCGGCAGGCATGGGGTCGGCACTGCACATGGCCGGCGAACTCTTCAGGATGATGGGCGCCGTTGACATCACCCACGTGCCCTACAAAGGTGGCGGTCCCGCGCTCAACGACTTGATCGGCGGCCAGATCCAGCTGATGTTCGACACCATCCCCACCGCGCTGCCCCACATCCGCTCGGGACGCCTGCGGCCGCTCGGCGTGACCAGCGCAGCGCGCTCGCCCCTGCTTCCGGAGGTGCCGACCATCTCCGAGTCCGGCGTGCCCGGCTATGAATCGGTCCCCTGGTACACGATGTCTGCGGCCAGCGGTGTGCCGGACGAGGTCGTGCGCAGGCTGAACGAGGCAACGAATCAAGTGCTGAAGCTCCCGGAACTCGCGCCGCGCTGGAGGGAATTGGGCCTCACGCCTCTGGGCGGCTCGCCCGACGTCGCGGCGCAACGCAATTCAGTGGAGACCAAGCGGTGGTCGCAGGTGATCCGCACGGCCGGCATCAAGGCGCAGTAGCCGCTTTGGCTGCGGACGCCCCTGCGATCTTGCCGAACACGGCGCCGTTGGTGAGGCCGGTGCCGCCGGGGTAGTTGAAGTAGAAGATCCCGCCGACCAGTTCGCCCGCCGCATACAGCCCCGGGATCGGCAGGCCGTCCGTGGACATCACCTGCGCGTCGGTCGTGATCCGCAGGCCGCCGAACGTGAACGTGATCCCGCACGTCACCGCGTAGGCTTCGAACGGGGCCGTGTCCAGCGTGTTCGCCCAGTTCGACTTCGGGATCGCGAGTCCCTTGGTGCCGCGCCCGTCCTTCACGTTCGGGTTGAACGGGACGTCCGTCTGCACCGCCTTGTTGTAGTCCTGCAGTTCCTTGAGCGCCGCCTCCGCGTTCACGTCGTCGAGCTTCTTCACCAGCTCTTCCAGCGTGTTCGCCGTGACCTTGGTCACCTGCTTGATCTTGTATTCGTCGCGCAGCTGCGGCTTCATCTTCGCGTCGAAGATCTGCCAGGCGAACTGCCCCGGCTGGTTCAGGATCACCCGCCCGTACTTGGCATAGGTGTAGTTCCTGAAGTCCGCGCCTTCGTCCACGAACCGCTTGCCCTCGGCGTTGATGTACACGCCCCAGGGGTAGGAGTGCTTCTGGAACTGGTCGCCTACCGCGAGGTCGCCGAACTC
>CAMAXP010000011.1 GCA_945862265.1 Bordetella parapertussis | reverse complement strand
GTCGAGCAGACCTACGGTCAGGACGTGCTCAATCTGGTGCTGGCGAAGGGGTATCTCACGAAACTGCTCGCGAACAAGCCGGTAGCGCGGTATCTGAAACAAAAGCAACCAGAATTACTCACCGAATTCGAGGCGATTGTGCAGGCCGTGTTGCCTTCGGCGTCGATTTGACCTGGTGGGGTCAATTTCAGGTCGGCGTCAACACTTGGGACGACACCTACCCTGTCGGAGTCAGTCTTTCACGCCATTGATTATTTGCTGCTCAAACAGTAATCCCCGCTCTGGCTATAGCCGCTGGGGCAGCCGCCTTGCTTGGGAACTGCAAGTTTAGAATTGGCGCTACTAGCTAAGCAGTAGTCACCACTTTGGGAATAACCGCTGGGGCAGCTGCCAATTTTGGTTACGGCAAACTTGGCGTTGGAAGAGGGGTTACAGTAATTGCCGCTCTGGCTATAACCGCTGGGACAGCTGCCTTGCTTAAGCAATGGCTGCGGCTGAAGCGCAAATACAGGAGCAGCTATGGCAGCAAGCAAAAGACTCGCAGCAGCAATCGGATATAGATTCATCGCACAATTCCTCAAATAATGAACTTCGTTAAATTCTGGTCCGGTTGCAGTGAGAGTTTTAGTCTAGCTTAGCGTTACCACCGATTCAAATTTGATCAGTTCCGGCAGGTTAAACCGATCTGCGATTGACCACCGCCGCCACTCGAAAAACACTGGTCAATACGCAATTGGCACGTTTGGACGGGTAGGGGGGGGATCGGCGCCGGCGGTAACATCTATAATCATCGTGGTTTGCTCCGCTTGAGCCAGTGCAAGCAAGGGGTCAACCTCATGAAGTTCCTCATCGCAGCAGCGTTTGTCGCCGCCTACGTGGCTACAGCGGCAATTGCCCAGAATCAGCCCACATGGCCCCGCGATAGCTACACAGGTCCTGGCGGAGGCGCATACACCGGTCCCGGTGGGGGTGCCTATACAGGTCCGGGAGGCGGCGCTTATTCTGGCCCTAGCCAGAACCCTTACCGCAGCAACAGGCCGCCAAAATAGCGGATAACCGTCCATCTTGCCGCCCCTACGGTACCGACGGTTCGAATCCAATTCTGAACCCCAAGTGCTCTATTCACTCGGTCAGCAAGCCTTAGCCGGTTTGTGATGTGGTACGTTCTGCTCCGCCAGATTGAAACGGCCCGCGTCATGCGGGCCGTTTCTTTTTGCGGTGTTGTTACGACCATCGCCCTGCAGGGTTCCCTTCGGCCCATGCCGGATCAGGGAGCAGGCGATTTTGTGTATGCTGAAGCGAGCCAGCCGGGATACAGAAGGAGAACAAGTGGCGGCAATCCACCGAAGTCCGGGGACCGTAGAGGGCGGCGAATTGCGTTTGGATCGAGAAGAGCTCCCAGGCGCGGGCATGATCTTGACCGCCTGCACTTCGCGGATCCTCCGCGTCCGTATCGAATGCCCTGGGATGCAGCAGGCGCTGTCCTACGTCGGCCCTCGGTCATGGCCAAAAGTGGGAACGGTCCGCGTCGGAGAGGGGCTTCTCTCCACTGCGGATTGCAAGGTGGAGGTTTCGGCCACCGCCAACCAGCTGACTTTCAGCGACGGTCACGGGGCTTTCCTGCGTACTCATCAACTGGGAGGACGCTCGCCCGAAGTGGCGCAGGGCGATGGCGTCGATGCGCGGTTCGAGATCGTAGGGGACCAGCATTTCTACGGGTTGGGCCAGGGCGGGCAGCAGTTCGACCGGCTCGGTGGCGCACGGCAGCTGTGGAATTCGATGATGGGCCATGGGCCCGGAGCCAACATTCCGATGCCGCTGGCGGTGTCGAGCCGTGGCTACGCGATCTTCTTCGACAACTCGTCCGACGGCACATTGGTGCTCGGTCGATCCGACGGCATGTCGCAGATAACTTACTCGGCGATAAGCGGGCCGCTGGATTTTTATGTGCTCGTCGCACCGGACCTGCGCGGCGTGATGAAGGAACTGGCCACTCTCCTGGGCGCGGCGCTGATGCCGCCCCGATGGGTGCTCGGATTCCTGCAGTCGACGCGCCACTTTCGCGACACCGACGAACTGCGCGAGTTGCCGCGCAAGCTTCGCGACCACCGGATTCCGTGCGATGCGCTGATCCTCCTGTCGAGTTACGCCGATGCCAAGGGATGGAATACCGGTGTCGGGCACCTCGAGTTCCAGGCCGACCTTTGGCACGACCCGAAGGCGCTGCTGGCCGAGATGCACGGGATGCACTTCCACGTGATGTCGCATGAGTATCCGGTACTTCATCCGGAGGCGCCGCAGTTCGAGGAAGCCCTTGCGAAGGGTTACCTGCTGGAGCAGGGCTACCCGAAGCTGGACCTGCCGCGCCCGCACGCCAACTACCGGCAGGGCCAGAAGTACATTGATTTCTCGCACCCGGAGGTCGGCAAGTGGTGGTGGGGGTTGCACCGCGAGCAACTCCAGCTGGGCATCGACGGATGGTGGCTGGATGGCGGTGAGGGACCACCTTCGGAGTCCCGTCTCCATGCAGGCGACGGTACACGGGTACATAACGCTTTCGATCTATTCCGGCAGCGGATCTTCTTTGAGGGCGAGTCCACGGACCGTCCTGAGAAGCGGCCGTTCCTCCTGTGTCGTTCCGGAGGCAGCGGCATGCAACGCTACGGGGCGGGCACCTGGTCCGGGGACGTGATCAACACGTTCCCGACGCTTGCGAACCAGGTCCCGCTCGCGCTGAACACGGGCATGTCCGGCGTGCCGTATTGGGGCTCGGACATCGGGGGGTGCTACCAGGTGATCCCCTCGAGCGGTGAATTGTTCGCGCGCTGGTTCCAGTTCGGATCCTTCTGCCCGATCTTCCGCGCACACGGCTGGATATGGCGGGAGCACCTGCCGTGGTCGCATGGCCCGGAGGTCGAGTCAATCTGCCGTGCCTACGCCGAGTTGCGTTACCAGTTGCTACCCTATACGTACACGCTGGCCTGGCAGGCCCGCGAATACGGGCTGCCCCTGATGCGGCCGCTGGTGCTCAACTATCCCGATGATCCCAGGGTCTGGGAGCTGGGCGACCAGTACCTGTGGGGCGATGACATCCTCGTCGCGCCGGTCACCCGCGATGGCGCGAGAGACTGGTCGGTGTACCTGCCGGCAGGGGGCTGGTACGACTTCTGGACGCAGGCCCGATACGAGGGACCTGGCGGTGTGCAGGTGGCTGCGCCACTGGATCGCATGCCGCTATTCGTTCGCGAGGGCGCCATAGTGCCGATGGGGCCGGTCATGCAGTACAGCGACGAGATCCCGCTGGAAGACATCACGTTGCTGATCTACCCGGGGCCGCACGCAACGCAGTTCGCGTTGTACGAGGACGATGGCCGCACAAATGGGTACAAGGAGGGCGAGCACGTTGTGACAGAGGTCTGCGTCGAGCGGTCAGGCGCCGAACTTGCCGTGACAATCCGTTCCCCCGTCGGGCATGCCAGCCTCGTTCCTGCGGGCCGGGCCTATACGGCGAAGATCCGGGCGGGGTGCCCGAGTGCAGTCAGTTTCGACGGGTACGGTGCCTTGCCGCAACTGGCGGGGCACACTGCGGCCGGCGCGGGGTGGTGGCACGATGGTGCACATTTCCTGTACGTTCGGTTTCCGTCGTTGCACGGGACCGCTCGGGCGCAGTTGAACGCCGCCTAGGGGGCGGCGGGGATCAATGACGATTTTTATTTTCCAATACTGACGGAGACAACATCCATGACACTCGGGCGCCGGCAATTTCTGGGCGGGGCTGCGGCTTTTACGTTGCTTGGCCAATCGGGGGTCGGTTTCGCGCAGGCCTATCCCGCCAAGCCGATCAAGCTGGTGGTCCCGTTCGCCGCCGGTGGGTCGACCGATCTGCTGGCACGCATCGTTGCGCAGAAACTGGCCGGTCGCCTCGGGCAGCCGGTGGTCGTCGAAAACCGCCCCGGTGCCGGCGCGATGCTCGGTACCGCCTTCGTCGCCAAGTCGCCCCCCGACGGGTACACGCTGTTGATGGGTGTGACCAGTTCGCTGGTGTTCGGGCCGCTGATGAGCAAGCAGCAGTACTACGACCCGCTGAAGGACCTGACCCCCATCTCCCGCCTGGTCAACCATCCTTCCATACTGATCGTGCACCCCTCGGTGAAGGCAAACACGGTGGCCGAACTGGTAGGGCTTGCGAAGGACAATCCGGGAAAGCTGAATTTCGGCTCCCAGGGCAACGGGACAACAGCGCATCTGGCGGGAGAAAGGTTCAACTCTGTCGCAGGCGTGAACATCGTCCACGTGCCATACAAAGGCGCTGCGCCTGCAATGACGGACCTGCTGGCCGGGCGGATCCAGATGCTTTTCGATAGCGCAAGCACGGCCTTGCCGCACATGAAATCCGGTGGCGTTCGTGCACTTGCCGTTGCGGGACGCACGCGCTTTTCAGGATTGCCCGACCTGCCCACCATAGGCGAGTCGGGCTATCCCGGTTTTGACATGGCTTCGTGGAACGCGCTGCTCGGGCCGGCCGGTCTGCCGAAGGATGTCGTCGCGCGCCTTGCAGCTGATGTCGCAGTGGTGTTCGGCGAGCAGGAACTCCGCGAACGCCTGCGAGCTGACGGCGTCGAGGCGATCGGCGCTGACCCGGCCGAGCTGGCCAACCACATGAGTGCTGAGTTGAGGACCTGGGAGCCCATCGTGCGCAGTCTCGGCCTTTACCAGGTGAACTGACGCGCCTCCGGGATTGCGAAACGGCCGTCCCGCGGGACGTGCCGATGCTTGTCAAACGCAAGAGATTACGGCTAAGCTGCCCCGCGATTCTTTCCCAACCCCTTTTCCGTCCCGAGGAGCCCCCGTGTCCCGACTACTTTCCGCATTGGTCGCCGCAGCAACGCTGATCGCGAGCGCGCCGCTCGCAGCCCAGGAAGTGACGCTCAAGATGGCCAGCGGCTTCCCCGAGAACACCACCTACGTCCTGCGGCTCCAGAAATGGATCCAGAAGGTGAACGCCGAGGGCAAGGGCAACCTGCAGATCAATTTCATCGGCGGACCGCGAGCGATCCCGACGTTCGAGATCGGCAACGCAGTGAAGACCGGCGTGGTCGACCTCGCGCTGACCACCGGCGCGTTCTACCTGAACGTCGTGCCGGAAGCGGACGCGCTCAAGCTCGCCACCTACACGATTGCCGAGCAGCGCAAGAACGGCGCCTTCGACCTCCTGAACGAGATCTGGGGAAAGAAGGGCAACATGGCCTATGTCGGCCGGCCGGTCGAGTCGCAGGCGTTCCAGCTCTACCTGAACAAGAAGATCGACAAGCCCGACCTCACCGGTCTCAAGGTCCGCATCACGCCGATCTACCGCGACTTCTTCCAGGCGCTCGGCGCACAGGTGCTGACCACCCCGCCCGGCGAGGTCTACACCGCCCTTGAGCGCGGTGTGGTCGACGGCTATGGCTGGCCGATCAGCGGCATCTTCGACCTGAACTGGCACGAGAAGACCAAGTTCCGCGTCGATCCCGGGTTCTACAACGTCGAGGTTTCGGTCATCGCCAACCTCGACGCGTGGAAGAAGCTCACGCCCAAGCAGCGCGACTACCTGCAGAAGCAGATGCTGGCCTCCGAGGCCGAGAACGGCTTCTGGATCACCGATGCCGAGAGCGAGAGGAAGCGCCAGGCCGCCGCCGGCATCCAGACCATCAGCTTCGATGCCGAGACGTCGAAGAAATTCGTCGAGAAGGCCGACGAAGTGGGCTGGGCCGCGGTCCTGAAGGCCAACCCGGAAAACGGTCCGCGCCTCAAGAAGGCCTTGGTCAAGTAGCAGCGCAGCAAGGCGTGGTCGCACCGAAAAGCATCCCGGTCATCGGGTTCGGGCCGTTCCTGCAGGGGGACGAGGCCGGGAAGAAGCGCGTGGCGCGGGAGATCGCCGAGGCCTGCGAGCAGGTGGGATTCTTCTACCTCTCCGGCCACGGGATCCCGCAGGCGAAGATCGACGCGATGTTCAGGGCGTCGAAGGAATTCTTCGACCAGCCCGACGAAGTGAAGCTCGACCCCGAGCTGCGTATTACCCTGCAGCGCAACCGGGGCTACCAGCCGCTCAAATCACGCCTCTATGGAAACACCGGCGCGCCGGACCTGAATGAAGGGTTCAAGTACCAGCGCGAGTTGCCGGCGGACGATCCGGACGTGCTGGCCGGCGACCGTGTGCACGGCCTCAACCGCTGGCCGAGCACCATGCCGGCCGAGTGGCGCGCGGTGCTCGTCGACTACTTCAACGAAGTGGAGTCCCTCGGGCACAACCTGCTTGCAGGCTTTGCCCTCGCACTGGATCTCCCCGAGACCTACTTCCACGCCTTCTATCGCAAGCCGCTGACCCAGATCACGCTGCTGCACTACCCGCCCCAGGAAGCCTCGGCGCCGGAGGATCACTACGGCATCCGCCCGCACACCGACGAAACCAGCTTCACCATCCTGATGCAGGACGAGGTGGGCGGCTTCCAGCTGCGCCACAAGGACGAGTGGATCGATGCGCCGCCGATCCCGGGCGCTTATCTCATCAACATCGGCGACTGGATGGCGCGCTGGACGAACTACCGGTTCGCATCGACGATGCACCGGGCGTACAACCGTCGCGGACTCGAGCGCTACTCCACGCCTTACTTCGCCATCCCCGATTTCGAGGCGATAGTCGAGTGCCTGCCCACGTGCCACGGGCCGGGCAACCCGCCAAAGTACCTGCCGCAGAAAGTGGGTGACTCGGTCAGGAAGCGGTTCTCCAGCAACTGGAAGGACGGCAAGACCTGACCGGGCCGGGCCGCCCGCAATCGGCTTTGATGCGGGCCTTACTCGGCCTTGATGCCGGCCTTCTTCGCGATGTCGGTCAGCAGTTCGATCTCCGCCTTGGCCATGGCTGCGAAGCGGTCCGGGCCCATGGCCACCGTCTCAGCGCCGACCTTCAGGATCTTCTCTTTCACCTCCGCCCGGGCGAGGATCGCCTGCAACTTTGCGTCGATCGCGTTCACCAGCGGCCGCGGCATGTTGGCCGGGCCCATCACGCCGACCCAGGTGTCGCTCTTCATGCCCTTGATGCCGAGTTCGACGAATGTCGGGGTGTCGGGCATCAGCACGAAACGCTTTTCGCTGGCGATGGCGACTGCGTGCAGCTTGCCCGAGTTGACCAGCGGGAAGGCAGCGTTGGCGGCGGACCAGGACGAGTCCACCGTGCTGGACAGCACGGCCGCAACGACCTCGTTCGCGCCCTTGTAGGGAATATGGTTCAGCTTGATGCCTGCGAGGTAGGCGAAGGTTTCCCCTGCGAAATGGAGCGCCCCGCCGACGGCTGAACTTGCATAGGTGAGTTCGCCCGGCTTCACCTTGGCCGCGGCAATGTAAGCCGGCAGTTGCTTCAGCGGTGAGTCCGTCTTGACCACCAGCACGTTCGGCGCGGACGCCACGACCGTGATCCAGGAGAAATCCTTGATCGAATCGAACGGCAGCACCGGCTGCTTGAGTGCCGCGATCGCGGAGTGCGTTGCACTTTGGACAAACAACGTGTGGCCATCGGGTGCGGACTTGGCGACTTCACCTGCCGCGAGCACGCCGCCTGCACCGACGCGGTTCTCGACCACGACCGCTTGGTTCCACTCCTTGCGCAGTTCGTCCGCCACAAGGCGGGCGAGCACGTCGGTCGATCCGCCCGCAGTGAAGCCGACGACGATGCGCACCGGCTTGCTGGGGTAGGGCGCCTGCGCGTGGCTTTGTGCGACCGCGCCAAGCGAGAGTGCGAATGCGACCAGTACGTTCGAGAGTTTTGCGTTAGCCACCCGGATCCCCGTTGCGAAGGAGAAGAGAAGGGGGCATTCTGCAGCGGCAGTCACCCGCAGTGCAACGTCCAGGCAGCCGAAACCCGCCCTGGTTCGCACGCGCCCATGCTTTCGCGGCACTCGGCATCGATACCGCAGGTCTCGCACCTGCGTACGGCAGCGAACACCTGATGCTCGACGCCCGCCGCTGCTGCGTCTGCCGGGGTGATCCCTCGCCGTTGCATTGCTTCGCCCGCGAGGATTTGTTCGTCGCCAGCGGTCAGGCGGCCTTCCTGGCCCAACGCTCCAGGTCTTCCCAGCCGCCGATGTGCTCGCCGTTCACGAAAACCTGCGGCACCGTGCCCTTGCCCGTGATCGCGCCGACGATCCGGCTGCGGTTGGCGTTGGGCAGCGAGACCTCGGAGTAGTCGTAGCCGAGTTCCTTCAGCAGGGTCTTCGCCTTGGCGCAGAAGCCGCAGCCTTCGCGCGTGAATAGGGCCACCTGGTCGGGCTTCTTTGCCTTGGGGTTGATGTAGTCCAGCATCGTGTCAGCGTCGGAGACCTCGAACGGGTCGCCCGGCTTGTTGGGTTCGACGAACATTTTTTCGACCACGCCGTCCTTCACCAGCATCGAATAGCGCCAGGAGCGCTTGCCGAAGCCGAGGTCGGCCTTGTCGACCAGCATGCCCATGCCCTCGGTGAATTCGCCGTTGCCGTCGGGAATCATCACGAGTTTGTCGGCTTCCTGGCCCGCGGCCCACTCGTTCATGACGAACGCGTCGTTGACCGACACGCACAGGATCGCATCGACGCCATTGGCGAAAAAGGCGGGTGCGAGTTCGTTGTAGCGCGGCAGGTGGGTGGTGGAGCAGGTGGGGGTGAAGGCGCCGGGCAGCGAGAACACCGCCACCGTCTTCCCCTTGAATAACTCGTCGGTGGTGACGTTCTTCCATTCGCCGTTGGTGCGGGTGCGGAACGTTACCCGCGGGACTTTCTGGCCTTCCTGGTTCTGTGACATTGCATTCTCCTGGGTGGTTGGTTGCGATGGCGACAGGTTAAGGATGGGTGTCGATAGAGTCTAATGATATGGTTTTATTGTTTTGATAGTCAGGGGCTATTTAATGCCACGCCTCTTCCGCGTGGTGTTGGTACACTTCGTGCATGCCAAATATCAACCTGGAGCGTTCCACCATGACTCGCCTGACCCGAATTGCAATTGCTGCGCTATGCGCCGCGCTGAGCTGCACCGCCCTGGCGCAGGGCTACCCCTCCCGGCCGGTCAAGCTCATCGTCCCGTATACGGCCGGAGGGTCTTCGGATTTCACCGCGCGCACACTGGCCGAAAAGATGGGGCCGCTGCTGGGCGGGCAGGTGGTCGTCGAGAACAAGCCCGGCGGCAACACCATCATCGCTACCGAGTTCGTGGCCAAGAGCCCGGCCGACGGCTACACGCTGCTGCTGGCCGGGCTGACCACCTACGGCGCGCAGCCGCACCTGAACAAGAAGCTGCCCTACGACTTGCTGAAGGACTTCGCGCCGGTCAATAACGCCATCATTTCGCCGCTGGTGCTGTCGGTGCATCCCGGCGTGCCGGCCAAGAGCCTGCCGGAATTCATCACTTACCTCAAAGCCAACCCCGGCAAGGTCAATTTCGGTTCGGCCGGCGTGGGTAACACGCTGCACCTTGCGACCGAACTCTTCAAGCTGAAGACCGGCGTGGTGATCGTCGATGTGCCCTACAAAGGGGCATCGCAGGCGGTCGTGGACCTGCTGGCGGGCAACGTACAGATGATGATCGACCTGGTGCAGACGCCGCTGCAGCACATCAACGCCGGCAAACTGCGTGCGCTGGGCACGACCTGGAGCACGCGCTCGGCGGTGCTGCCCAACGTGCCGACCTTCGCCGAGCAGGGCGTCGACTACAACTTCGGCGCGATGATTGGTGTGTTCGCGCCGGCAGGCGTGCCGAAGGACATTCTCAGTCGCCTGCACGCCGAAATGGGGCGCGTCATGCTGATGCCCGACGTGCGCGAGGCCTTTGCTAAGCAAGCCATGGACCCGCTGACGTTTCCCTCCCCCGAGTCCTATGCGGCCCAGTTCCGGCGCGACATCGAAGAGATGGGCAAGCTGGTCAAGGCCGCAGGCATACAACCGCAATAACCCGGAGCCCTCCCATGAAAAATTCCGTCGTTCGCATCGCCCTAGCTGCCGCTGCCTTGTGTTTGTCAGGTACGGTCGTCGCACAGGACAAGCCCCTCGTCGCCGGATTCGACGGCACCTTCGCGCCGCACGCGATGCCCAAGATGGGCGGCGGCATCGAAGGCTTCAACGTCGACCTTGTGCTCGAAGCCGGCAAGCGCATGGGGCGCAAGATCGAGGTGTTCTCGGGCGAGTTCTCCGGGCTGATTCCCGCGATGAACGCGGGCAAGCTCGACTTTGTCGGCGCGCCGACCACGGTGACGCCCGAGCGCGCCGCGAACCTGCTGTTCTCCGAGGGCTACCTGAACACTTATTACGCGTTCGTCGTGCCTGCCGGCAAGCCTGACATCAAGGCCCTCGACGACCTCAAGGGCAAGACGGTCTCGACCAACAAGGGCTCCGCCTACGACAAGTGGCTGCAGGACAACGCCGCCAAGTACGGCTTCAAGTCGGAGTCCTACGGGACCAACGCGGACGCCACGCAGGCCGTGATCGCGGGCCGGGCCGATAGCGTGCTCACCGGCAACACGGTGGGTGCGTATGCCGTGCTCAAGTCGAATGCGCAACTCAAGGTCGCCACGCTCAAGATCGACCAGGGCCTCGTCTGGGGCGCGGTGTTCCGCAAGGACGACCCGAAGCTGCGCAATGCCTTCGACGAAGCGCTGGAGTGCATGAAGGCCGATGGCACGGTGGCGAAGCTGCATGAGAAATGGTTTGGCGCGAAGCCCGAAGCGGGCGCCGCGGCGGTAACGGCGTACGCGGGATACGGCGTGCCGGGCCTCGCCGGCTACGACCCGACGCCGCACACCCCGAAGTGTAAGTAGTTTACGGACAACAAAGCCCTGGGCAAGTTCGCCGAGACCTTCCTCAACTGGGAGGTCATGCAGCAATACCTCCCCAAGATCGTTGAGGGATTCTTCCTCACGGTGCAGTTGGCGCTGGTGGTGGTGGTGACCGGGATCGCCTGCGGTTTTGCGCTCGCGTTGGTGAGGGCGTTGCGCTCCCGGGTCCTCAATTTCTGCATCGTGGTCTTCGCCGACGCGCTGCGTGCGCTCCCGCCGCTGGTGCTGATCATCCTGTTCTACTTTGCGTTGCCCTCCCTGGGCGTACGCATGTCCGGGTTTGTCGCTACATGGCTCGCACTGTCGCTGGTGCTGGCCGCGTACGCAGAGGAAATCTTCTGGGCGGGCATCGTCGCGGTACCCAAGGGGCAGTGGGAGGCGGCGCGGTCCATCGGGCTGGATTTCGTGCAGTGCCTGCGCTACGTAGTGCTGCCGCAGGCGGTGCGCATCACGATCCCGCCGCTGACCAACCGCACGATCGCGATCACCAAGGGCACCGCGCTGGGCGCGGTGGTGGCGGTCGGCGAGATCCTTTACCAGGCACAGAGCGCGTACTCGTTTTCCTACAACCCCTCGCCGTTGGTGCTCGGGGCCGTGGCGTACCTCATCCTGTTCCTGCCGGTGGTGTGGTTCGGCCGCTGGGTGGAAACGCGCTTCGCCTGGAAGCGGTAGGCGGACGGCCACGGATGGACAAGCTGCTCCTCAACTTCTTCAACTGGGACATCCTTGCGCAGGCCTGGCCTTACCTGCTGAAGGGGCTCGGCATGACGGTACTGCTGTGCCTGGTGGTGATCCCGCTCGGTGTCTGCGGGGGGCTGGCCGTCGCGCTGGCCTCGCGTACGCGGCGTCGCTGGATGCGCTGGGCGGTGATCTTCTACGTCGACCTGTTCCGCGCCTTCCCGCCGCTGGTGCTGCTCATGTTCGTCGCGTTCGGCCTGCCGTTCCTGGGGGTGGACCTGCCGGCCTTTGTCTCCGTGGCGCTTGCGTTCCTTTTGAATACCTCGTGCTACTACGGCGAAATCTTTCGCGCCGGGATCGAGTCGGTCCCGCAGGGGCAGTTCGAGGCGGCACGCTCCCTGGGCCTTTCGCGGCTGCAGGTGATGCGGTACGTGGTGGTCCCGCAGGCGGTTAAAAACGTGCTGCCCGACCTCATCAGCAACACGCTGGAGGTGGTCAAGCTGACCTCGATCGCCAGCGTGGTCGCGCTGCCGGAGCTGCTCTATGCGGCGCGCCAGGCACAGGCGGTGACCTACAACGCCACCCCGGTGATCGCGGCGGGTATCATCTACCTCGTGTGCCTGTGGCCGCTGGTGCGGCTGCTTTCGCGCTTCGAGCATAAACAACTGGCGGTGAGATAGTGGACCGGATCCTAGTCATCAACCCGAACTCGACCGAGGCCGTGACGCAAGGCATCGACGAGGGCATGGCGGCCCTGCGCATCCCCGGCGGTCCCGCGATCGATTGCATGACGCTGAAGGAGGGGCCGCCCGGCATCGAGACCCAGCAGCAGGTGGACGGCGTGATCCCGCACCTGCTGCACCTCGTGCGCGAGAGGGAGGCGGAGTATTCGGCCTTCGTCATCGCTTGCTACAGCGATCCGGGGCTGCATTCCGTGCGCGAGTCCACGGCGAAGCCGGTGCTCGGGATCTCCGAGTGCGGCATCCTCACCGCGCTGACGCTGGGGCAGAAATTCGGCGTGATCGCGATCCTGCAGAAGTCGATCCCGCGCCACCTGCGCTACATGGGCGCGATGGGCGTGATGGACCGGCTTGCCGGCGAGCTGCCCGTGGGGCTCGCCGTCACCGAGCTTTCCGACGAAAAGAAAACCTTCGGCCGCATGGTGGAGGTCGCCACTGCGCTGCGCGACGTGCATGGCGCCAACGTCATCGTAATGGGGTGCGCCGGCATGGCGCGCTACAGGAAGCCCCTCCAGGACGCGGTCGGCCTGCCGGTGGTGGAGCCCTCGCAGGCGGCCGTGGGCATGGCCATCGCTCGGGTCAGGCTGGGCTGGTCTGCCTAGGGGGTGTTTTTGTATTTAGTTCAGGATTCCTGCAGGAATCCGAGCACAGTCCGGTTGTACTCCCCGGCTTCCGCGACCGGGCAGAAGTGCCCCCCGCGATCCATCCGCGCGAGCGTCGCATTCGGCAGTCTCGAGGCCAATTGCTCCGAAAAATACACCGGCGTCACCATGTCGTCCCGGGCGCAGATTACCAGCGTGCGGTGCGCGATCCGCGGCAGGGCGTCCCATCCGTCGAACTCGAGGATCGCGTCGATACGCGACGCGAGGACGGCCGCCGGTGCGAGCCCTTTGAGGGATTGCTCTGCCCGCGCGTCGATCGCGGCAGCGTTGGCCGTGTAGTAGTAGGGCGGGAAGAGCACCAGGTTGCCCAGTTGCGTGTATGGCCCGGTGCCCTGCGCTGCGAGCACGCCCTTGCGGACCTCGAACAGCCGCCTGAAGTACGCATCTGCCCGGGGCCAGGTGGCGGAAAGCACGAGGCGGTCGATGCGGGCGGGGGCATGTGCCGCAAGGTGCTGGCCGATCGCGCCGCCGGTGGAGTGTCCTGCATAGTGCGCCTGGTCGATGCCCAGGTGATCGAGCAGCCTGAGTGCGTCATCGGCCATCTGCGCGATCGAATAGCGGATTGCCGAGTGCGTGGACTGGCCGGTGCCGCGGTGGTCGAGGATGATCACGCGGTAGTGCTTCGAGAACGCCTCAACCTGCTTTGACCAGAAACTGCCGATGCCGCCCAGGCCGGCGACGAGCAGCAGAGGTGCGCCGGTGCCGTGTTCCTCGTAGTAAAGGCGCCCCTCGCCGTAGGGCGCAGCGGGCAATGGGCAATATGGCATGCGAGGCTCCTTGCAGTGCTTCCATGTGGAGTCTGCATCGTAGCGCAGGTTCCCGTGACCGGGGATTTGCTTTAAGGTATGTGGCTACGTCAATCATCCCAAGGTTCGAAATGACAGCTTCAATCCCGCGGCTCCTCGCCGGTCTTGCACTTTGCGCGGCGGCGTCCTTCGTCCATGCGCAGTCCTATCCCACCAAGCCCATCCGCTGGGTCGTCCCTTACGGCCCGGGGAGTACGGACATCCTCGCGCGCATCCTCGCGCCCAAGGTGGGCGCGGCGCTCGGCCAGCAGATCGTGGTCGAGAACCGTCCCGGCGCCGGCGGCAGCATGGGCAGCGAACAGGTGGCAAAAGGGGCGGCCGACGGCTACACGCTCCTCTTGGGTGCGGCGGCGTCGCATGCGGTGAATCCCGCCCTGTATCCGAAGATCGGGTATGACGCCGTGAAGGACTTCGCGCCGATCATCAACCTCGCGAGCATCCCCAACGTGGTGATCGTCAACCCGCAGGTGCCCTACAAGACCATCCCGGAACTGGTGGCCGCGGCCAAGGCACAGCCGGGCATCATCACCTACTCGTCCAACGGGGCGGGCACATCGCAGCACATGTCGGCGGCGCTCTTCGAGATGCTGACCGGCGTGAAGATGGTGCACGTGCCCTACAAAGGCAGCTCGGAGGGCGTGATTGCCGTCACCCGCGGGGACGTCAACGTCATGTTCGCCAACCTGCCGCCGACGCTTGCGCTGATCAAGGACGGCCGGGTCAAGGCGATTGCCGTCACGACTGCGAAGCGCCTGGCGGCGTTCCCGGACCTGCCGACGGTCGCTGAGGTAGGCGTCCCCGGCTACGAGGTCTCCACGTGGTTCGCGCTGTTCGGCCCGGCCGGCACGCCCGAGCCGGTCGTGCAGCGCCTCAACCGGGAGTTTGCGGCGGCGCTCGCCGATCACGACACCCGGGAGAAACTCCTCGCCCAGGGCTTCACGCTCAACGGCGGCTCGCCCCAGGACCTCGGCGCCCTGGTGCGCTCCGAACTCGTCAAGTGGGCTCGGGTCGTCAAGGAGTCCGGCGCCAAGGTCGAATAACCGGGGACAGACCCGGGTCTGTCCCCGATTTAATCCGGAGGAAGCCGAACCGTGGCGAGGTTTTTCGGCGTGGCACGCGCAAACGCTTCCGCGCCTTCGCCGCCGGCGCCGCCCAACGGGATCGTGGCGTCGTAGATCCATTTGGTGCTGCGTGCCGCGCCGCTGCCGACCGGCTGCGCCATCGCGTCCGAGGCCGGGCCGCCTGCGCCCGGGATCACGCCGATGTCGCTTTGCGGGTGCACCCGGCTCGCCATTGCCCAGAGGATCTCTGCCGGGTCGGTGGCGCTCACATCGGGATCGATGGCGATGGCAAGTCGGGCGAGGGTGCTCGGCCCGGACAGGGCGGCGAGCAGCGCCGTTTTTGCCTGACCCGCAACGCGCGGCGCGAGTTGCACAATCGTTACGAGTCCCCCGGTCTGCGGGGGGCAGTGCACGTCGCGAAGGTCCAGGCCGCCTTCAATCGGGCGCAGGTGGCGCGCGGTGAGGATCTCGCTCGCGACCGCCATTGCGCTGGTCGTGTCCATCGAGGCGATGTCGCTCGGCTGAACGCTCAGGCAGGCGTCGTAGGTAAAGCGCACGGTATCCAACGACACGCCGGCGTACCCGGCAATGCCCGGGATCGCACTGGTCTGGCTGGGCGAGGTCGGATCGATTTCCCCGTCGATCAGTGCGCGCGCATCGGCCGGATAAGGCAGGCCTGCGCTGCCCACCAGCGGCACGGGTTTGCCGGCAAGGGCGCCCGCCAGTGCGTAGTCGGCTGCGCAGCCAAGCGTGCCGATGGCGGCTGCCAGGATCACACCGGCAGAGGGGCCGAGCACCAGGCGAGCACGCTGCCGTTTCGACAGCAGCGCGGCAAGCCGCGGCGTATCGAGCGCAATCTGGAGCACTTCGCCGGAGCGGAATGCGCGCACGAGGCACAGCGTGTCGCCCAGCACGAGCACGCCGGTGACGATCGGATGGCTGTCGTTGGATAGGGCATCCAGTCGTGTTTGCCGCAGGGCGGGGGCCGGCGTGTCCACAGGCGCGAGGCGCGTTTCCGAGCGGTCGCGCAGGGTGAACACAAACCCATTCGTTTCTACTCCCAGTGCACGCGCCCAGTCTGCGCGCGATGCGGGGCTGGCCACCCAGGTGTAGCGCGAACGTTCCGCGGCATCCATGCGCGGGTCGAGCGTCGCGTCGAACAGCGCCTTGGTGCCGGTGCGGTGCATGGGATCCACGCCCGCATCGAGCGGCGAGGCGTTGTCCAGCGTGAATACGCGCGTGCGGTCGATGCGGGTGAGTCCCACCAAAGGGTCGAACCTTGAAGACAGCGCGCGCAGAACCTGCCAGGAGTCGCTGACGTCGATGTCTTTGTCGACGGCCACCAGCAGCTTGGGGTGGAGGTAGGGACTGGAGGCCGCCGCCATCAGTGCAATTTTTGCCTGCCCTGCATAACGTGGTTGCATGCGCAGCGCGACGATCAGGGGCGACATGCCGCCCGGGCAGCGGATGTCGGACAGGTCCACCAGCCCGCCATCGACGGCTTTCAGGTGTTCCGACAACTTGGCTTCCACCACGGCGCAGGTGATCGAGTGTGCGTCCGAGGGCGGCATGCCGCAGCTCATGGCGTAGAACACGGGTTTCCTGCGGCGCGTGATCGCCTTGACCCGGAACACCGGTGCCGTGCCCACCTTGGAATAGGTGCCGGTGACTTCGCCGAAGGGGCCTTCGGGGGAAATCTCGTCCGGGAGGATTTCGCCTTCGAGCACGAGCTCGGCGTCCGCAGGGACTTCGATATCGATGGTCTTGCACTTGACCAGCCGCACCGGTTCGCCGAGCAGTCCGCCTGCAATCGCCAGTTCGTCCGTGCCGAAGGGGGCAACGAAGGCCGAGGCGAACATGATCAGCGGATGCCCGCCGATCACCATCGCGGCTTCCATGGGGCGGCCGAGCTTCTGGTGCATCTGGTGGATGCGCATGGCCTGGCGCGGCAGCATGTAGTAGCCGGTGGTGTTGCGGCTGAGGATCTGCGCGCGGTGCACGGACATGTTACGGATGCCGGTTTCGGGATCCTTGATGATGCACATGCCCGATGCGATGTACCGGCCCGGGTCACGGTCGGAGGTCCACATGGCCGGGAGCTTCATCAGGTCGACGTCCTCCCCGATCGCGACGACTTCCTGCACGGACGCCTCATCGACCATCACCGGGGGCACGAGGCTGCGCAGTCGCTGCGCGAAAGTGTCTACGACCTGGGACTCCGGCAGCCCGAGCGCAATCGCCCACATCGAGCGGTCCATCACCAACTGGCTGGCGACTTCCCAGTCGGGGAAGCCGGTCACGTTGGTGAACAGGCACGCCTTGTTGCGTTCGACGTAGGTCCGGTAGGAAAGCGCTGAGACGTCCTGGTCGACGTCTGCGGCGCTGGCATGGACCTGCAGCCGGCCGGCGGCGGCCAGGTCTTCGAGGTGGCGGCGCAGCGACTGCCGTGAGACTGCCGTGATGCTGAGCGGGGCGTTCATCGATCAGTCGCCGATTTTCGGGCCGAACCCGGAGGCTTTCTCGACCGCCTGGGTATTTTCCGGGCGGGCAAAGGGCTCGGGCGCTGGCTCGCCGGCCGTGCGCGGCTTGCCGATTGCCGCGAAAAAATTGTGCAGGCCTGGCGGCAGATAGGTCCAGGTCATCTTGAACTCGCCCGGGCCGTCGTTGATGATTTTGTGCCGCGTCCAGCGGCCGGCAAACACTGTGGTGCCGGGCACCGCCTTGTGTGCCACGCCGTCCACAACGAAGGTGCCGCTGCCCTCGAAGCAGAAAAGGATTTCGTCGTGCGAATCGTGCCAGTGCTCGCGCACGTAGCCGCCCGGGGCGATGACCTGCACCCCGAAGGAGGTGTGATTCGAGCGGCAGTTTTTCGGGCTGACCTTGATGATGCTGTAGCCGTTGGTCGGCTTGGGCTGCCAGTACGATTCGCCCTCATCGGGCTGGAGCACGATGGCGTCTCCCTTGTCCCAGGGCTCGGTGCCGGTCACGGCGCTTTCTGCGGGTTTGTTCATGGCGGGATCCTCGGGCTTTGGTCGATGCCGCATTGTCCGGCGAAGCCGCCCTGGGAACAACCTCGCTTGGGTTCGTGCAGCGAAATGGTGCCGCAGGCCGGGGCCGTTGATACACTGGGCGCCATGAACCTGGTCGTCTTTGGAGCCGCTGGATTTGTCGGGGTGAATGTCGCCGAGGCGCTTGTCGCACGCGGTCATTCGGTCGTGCTGGCCGACCGTGATCCTCCATCGGCCGAGGTGCGGGCCGCGCTTCCCGGCGCCCGGTGGTTGCAGGGCGACGTGCGAGACGCCGAATTTCTCGAACGCTGCATCGCCGCCGGAACGGACGGCGTGGTGTGGGGCGCTGCATTGACGGCGGATGCGCAGCGTGATGCCGCGGAGCCCGACGCGATTCTCGCGGTCAATCTGGTTGCGCTCGCCGCAGTGCTGCGCATTGCGCACGGGCGCGGTGTGGAGCGCGTGGTCAACCTCGGCTCGGTGGCCGCCTTTGGCGAGGCTGCTTTCCGGGATCAGCCCCTGGACGAGGACGATCCGGTGCCCGACCCGCGCAGCCTGTATGCACTCTCCAAGTTTGCCGGCGAACGGCTTTGCCAGCGGCATGCGGGCCTCACTGGGCGGTCGGTCATTTCGCTGCGCCTGTCCTCGGTGTTCGGGCCGTGGGAGCGAATGACGAGCGCGCGCGATACGCCCAGCCCTTTCCTCCAGTTGATGGCCCTGGCGGAATCGGGCCACGAAGCGCGCCTGCCAAGGGCTCTGGTGCGTGACTGGTTGTACGCGCCCGATGCCGGCGAGGCGGTGGCACGCGTACTCGAAGCGGATCGCCTCGCCCACACTCTTTACCATGTCGGCCCCGGGCGCGGCCACGCTGTGCTGGACTGGGGCCGGGCACTGTCGGCATTGCGCCCGGGATGGGTTTGCCGACTGGCCGGCCCGGACGAACTCCCCAATGTGGACCCCCAGGGGGCGCGCGATCGCGCACCCATGGCGACAGGCAGAATTTCGGTGGATGCGGGGTTCGACGCGCGCTACGATGCAGAGGCGTCGGTCGGACATCTGGACACATGGAGCCATGCGCATCCGGGGTGGTTCACGAAGGGCGCAACGAGGGACACAGGCTGAGATGGACTTCAAGGAACGCACCGTTGTGGTCACCGGCGCCGGCTCTGGCATAGGGCGGGCCTGCGTCCTGGCTTTCGCCGAAGCGGGGGCAAGGCTCGCAATCGTCGATCGGGACTCGGCGGGTGCCGAAGACGCGGCGGCGTTGGTACGGTCTCGCGGCGCTGAAGCCCTGGTCCGTGTTTCGGAGGTCGACGACCCGCGCGCGGTGGAAGGGGATGCGCAAGCCGTACTCGACAAGTGGGGACGGATCGATGTGCTTGTCACCAGCGCCGGCTGGTCGTGTGGTGGCACCGTGACCACGACTTCGCCGGATGACTGGGCCAGAGTGTTCCGGGTCAACGTGGACGGCACCTGGCTGTGGGCGCGTGCGGTGCTGCCTTCCATGCAGGCGGCAAAGCGCGGCGCGATCGTCACGGTTGCATCGCAACTGGCCATCGCCGGCGGGCACCACAATAGTGCCTACATAGCGTCGAAGGGGGCAGTTATTGCGTTGACGCGGACCATGGCGTTGGACTATGTCGCAGACGGAATCCGTGTCAATGCAGTTGCGCCCGGCGCAACCGAAACACCGATGATCGCCCGGGCATTTTCGCGGGCACCGGATCCGCTCGCGGCTCGCGCGAGTGCCGCGGCTCGCCACGCCATGGGGCGGCTCGCGCAGCCCGCCGAGATCGCGGCGGCTGTGCTGTTCCTCGCCAGCGACGCGGCGAGTTTCGTGACCGGGACGGTGCTCCCTGTCGACGGCGGCTGGCTCGCCGCCTGAGCAGGGCTGCGCACTCTGTGGCACGATAGTTGCGAGACCTTCTCAACGAAATTCCAAAGAACGGGAGATCCAAAATGCTCTTCAGGGTACTGATTGCCGCGGCGGGTTTCGCCGCCAGCCTGGCCGCCACCGCGCAGGTCACCACGCTGCGCATCCACTCGTTCAGCGCCCCGCAGGCGCTCGACCAGACCAAGCACCTGAACCCCTGGGCCGAGAAAGTCACCAAGGAGTCGGGCGGCAAGCTCAAGGTCGAGGTCTATCCCGGCATGCAGCTCGGTGGCAAGCCCGCCGACCTGCCGCAGCAGCTGGAGGACGGCGTGGTCGACATCATCTGGACGATCGCGGGTTTCACGCCGGGCCGCTTTCCGGGCCTTGAGGGCGTCGAGTTGCCGTTCATGAATACGGGTTTGTCGGCCACTCATAGCCAGGCGACGATGGAATTCGCCCAGAAGCACCTGCTCGACAACGAGTTCAAGGGCATCAAGATCATCAGCATCCACACCACCGACGCGGCGATCCTGCACTCGCGCACGAAGCCCTTCAAGACGCTCGAGGACTGGAAGGGCCAGAAGGTCCGCGTGGCGGGGCGCTTCATCGGCGAGATGGTCAAGGCCTATGGGGGCGTGCCGCAGGGGATCCCGCTCGGCGGCGTGTACGAGGCCCTCGAGCGCGGCCAGGTCGACGCGATGCTGATCAACTGGGCGATCACGCAGCCTTACCGCTTCTACGAAGTCACCAAGTTCCACACCAACAACGCGCTGTTCCAGGGCACGCTGTTGACTCTGATGAACCAGAAGGTGTACGACAAGCTCGCCCCGGACATGAAGAAGGTCATCGACGCCAACTCGGGCATCGCGTACGCCAAGCACATCGGCGAGGTCTGGGACACGACCACCGCGCCGGCGATCGCGGCCACGAAGAACAACAAGAACGACGTGTTCGAGCTTCCGCCGGCTGAACTGGCGCGCTGGAAGGCCGCGGCCGCGCCCGTCTACGACGTCTGGATCGGCGAGATGAACAAGCTCGGCCGCAACGGCAAGCAGATGTTCGCCGACCTGCAGGCGATCACCGCCAAGTACGGCAGGAAGTAGTCGAGTGTCCGGGACGACCGTGCCCGTGGGCCGGACTCCGTTTCTGTACCGCCTCGCCGAGTGGTTCGCGGCCGCGGGCGGGCTGGCGCTGTTCGCGGCGCTGCTTGTGACGGTCGCCTCGGTCGTGTCCAACGACCTGGTTGGCAGGCCCATCCTCGGTGATACCGAGATTGTCGAGATGCTGATGGGCATCGCGGTGGCGGCGTTCATGCCGTGGTGCCAGGTCAGGGGCGCCAACGTGATCGTCGACTTCTTCACGATGAAATTTCCAAAGCGGGTGAACGACGCGATCGATGCGTTCGCTTACTTGGTGTTTGCGGTCATTGTGGCGGTGCTCACGTGGCGTCTCGTGGAAGGTACGTTCACGCAGTACGAGCGTGAGAGGGTGTCCATGTTCCTGAAGCTCCCGCAGTGGTGGGGCTATGCGTTGGCGAGCGTCTCTGCGGTGTTGTGGGTGCTGGTCTGCCTGCGCACTGCGTGGGACCGTGCGCGTTCGGCGTTCGGGCAGCCATGAGCAAGTTCGACATCGGCGTGTGGATGTTCTTCGGTACGCTCGCGATCATCGGGCTGCGCGTGCCGGTGGGGGCGGCTATGTTACTGGCCGGGGGACTGGGTTATGCCGCGATCAACGGCTGGGATCCCTTGCTCAATACGCTCAAGACCATGACCTACAGCAAGTTCTCGGGGTATACGCTGTCGGTGATCCCGCTGTTCCTGCTGATGGGCGAGTTCGCGGGGAAGGGCGGCCTCTCGGCGGCGCTCTATCGGGCGGGTCGCGCGTGGTTCGGCCACTGGCGCGGTGGGCTTGCGGTCGCGACCATCGGCGGCTGTGCTGCATTCGGCGCGATCTGCGGCTCGTCGCTTGCCACGGCTGCAACGATGTCGCAGGTGGCGCTGCCGGAAATGAAGAAGCTCGGGTACTCGGACGCGCTCACCACCGGCGTGCTCGCCGCCGGTGGCACGCTCGGCATCCTGATCCCGCCTTCCATCATCCTTGTGATCTACGCGGTCTATGTCGAGCAGTCGATCGGGGCGATCTTCATCGCCGCCGTGATCCCGGGGCTCATCGCCACGGTCCAGTACATGATCGTCGTCAACCTCTACGTGCGCTGGTTCCCGAACGCCGCCCCGCAGCTGCCGAGGTCCTCCTGGGAAGAGCGCTGGCGGGCCACCGCCGGCGTGTGGCCGGCCGGGCTGACCTTCCTGCTGGTCGTGGTGGGCATCTACCGCGGCTGGTTCTCGCCGACCGAAGCCGCGGCGATCGGTGCCGCCGTCGTCGCTCTGCTTGCGGTCTTTTATGGCGGCATGCGTTGGAAGGGGTTCTACGAGTCGCTGCTGTCGACGGCCGAGACCACCGCGCTGATGTTCATCATCCTGCTCGGTGCGGAGCTGTTCTCGGCCGCGCTGGCGCTTTCGCAGATGCCCACCGAACTGTCGAAGCAGGTGGTGTCGATGAACGCGTCGCCGTGGCTTGTGATGACCGTGATCATCTTCATCTACCTCGTGCTCGGCTGCTTCATGGAGTCGATGGCGATGGTGCTGCTGACCCTGCCGGTGTTCGTGCCGGTGCTTCTCGGCCTGGATTTCGGCATGAGCCAGAATGCGGTGCTGGTGTGGTTCGGGATCCTCGTGCTGGTAAGCGTGGAGGTCGGCATGATCAGCCCGCCGTTCGGGCTGAACCTGTTCCTCATCAACGGGATGGCCAAGGACGTGCCGATGGCGCAGACCTACAAGGGCGTGCTGGGGTTCTGCGTGATGGACATGATCCGGTTGGCGCTGCTCATCGCTTTCCCGGTCATCGTGCTCTGGTTGCCCGGGATCAGGTAGTCAGAACCTCGGGTGTGACGGCACGAACGCGGGCTTGAACAGCCACTTGCGCGCGATCTCGCCATAGCCGCGGAAATAGTAGTTTCCGTTGTGGGCGAGGACCTTTTCGCGATTCGCCCGCCAGTACCCGGGGATCTCGAACCACGCCATTTTCGGGAAGACGTGGTGCACAGCGTGCAGGTTGTTGTTGAGGAAGAGCAGCGACCAGAATGCATTCGACTCGGCAATGGCGGTGCGCTGCCCGGGCCGATCGCCATACCGGTGCTCGATGAATGAGCGCACCCATCCGAGCCCGAAGGCGGGCCAGGCGATCAGCACGACGTAGTGGCACCAGGGCATCCCGGCCACGCCGGAGATGTACCAGAATAGCGCCGCCACCATGACTGCGTGGGCAACCCAGTGAGGCAGGTGCGAACAGTCCCCCGCTCGGACGCGCGCCGTTTCCCGGATGACCAGCTTTTCCAGGCGCAGCACCGGACCGACTAGGACGCGGCCGGCCAGGGTCTGGTTCGCCATCAGCACCGCGCGCCGCGCAGTGGAAAGTTTTTCCCAGTCGGCCTGCTTCCAGTACACGGATTCGGTGTCGACACCGGGTTCCGTCAGGTGCGTGTTCTGGTGATGTTTGCGGTGGGCTTCGTAGTAAAGCGGGAAGGGCAACCACAGCCCGACCGGGGGCATGACGACAGCCCATCGCAGCCATTTTGGCGCCGAAAGGAAGGAGTGGATGGCCTCGTGCTGCAGCGAGAAGTGCCATGCCACCACGTAGGCACCCACCGGGACGATGACCCACCAGGGCAGGCTCGCGTGGAACCAGATGACGGCCGCCCAACTTCCGTAAAGGACGAGCGCCACGAGCCAGGTGGGGCCATCGTGGCGGAAGAACCAGGCTTTCACGGTTTCGTGTCGCGTGCGAACGCGAGCGGGAACTCCGGCGTGTCGTAGGCCTTCATTGCGGCATAGTGCGCTTCCGCATCGGCCAGGAAAAGAGCGCGTGTGATCGCGTCCACCGTGCGGGGCACGGCGAATTTCATGGCATTGATCGACGAGCCGCTGGGCCCGAAGCTGACGGTGGCGCCGAAGTCGAAGAGGTGGATGTCGGACAGGAACGGCGCACGGCCCGGCACGCGCTCCAACAGTTCCTGGCCGGGTCCGAGGTAAGGGTAGGACGCCAATCGTGGGTTCGCTTCGACCGCCGGGGCCGTGTACCGGTCGCGCCAGGCGGCGACTTCGGATGCCCACGGGCCGAGTTCGGCGCGCAGCGACACGTCCATCTCGAATCCGGTCCCGCAGATCAGGAAGTCGGCGTGATGAGCGCCGCTCGGGGTCGTGATGCGCACCGCGTTTCCCTCCACGGCCACCGCGTCCCACGGACTCGAAGTGTGCAGCGAGAAATTTGCATGGCGGGTGACGCGGTTCCAGGTTTCCACCGGCAGCGCCTCGCGAACCGACAGCAGGTAGTTCATGAAGCGCCAGCGGCGCGCATCGTCCAGCGTCCCGAAGTGACGCAGGAACCCTGGAAAGGAGATGGCCTTGTACGGCTGGATGCGTTGCAGTTCTGCGCGGCGGCAATGCAGCGACACTTCGGCCGCGCCGGCCTCCAGTGCGGTAGCCACGTTGTCGAACGCGGAGGCGCCCGCGCCGAGCACTGCCACGCGCTTGCCGGCCAGCGCCGCGAAATCGATGGGTTCGGAGGCATGCGCGCGGAATTTCGAGGGCAACGCGGCGACGTGTTCAGGCATCCACCAGCGGCCGGAAGAGGCAATGCCCATGGCGAGCACGATCTTTCGGGCGTACAGCGTGCGTTCCTTTCCTTTGCACCGGACCGTCGCGGCTATGCCACTGGGCGCGGGCTCGAGCGACACGAGTTCCGTATCGTTTTGCACGGGCAGGCCGAGAGTATCGCGGACCCAGAGCAGGTAGTCCTGCCAGAGTTCCTTGGGGATCTTGTTGACGGCCGCAAAGCCGTCGACGCCGTGCTGCGCCTCGTACCACGACTGGAACGTGAGCGAGGGGAGGGCGAGGTCCGGGCCGGTCACCGTCTTCCAGGTGCGCAGGGTCTGCATGCGTGCGAAGGTGCGCCAGGGACCCTCCAGCCCGCGCGATGCCTTGTCTATCACCAGGATGTTGTCCACGCGCTCGCGCAGCAGCATGGCCGCGATCGCCTGCCCGCCCTGGCCTGCGCCCACGACCAGCACGTCGAGGATCCGCTCTCCCGAGGATGTGCGCCGCTCTGGCACCCAGCGCGGTTCGGGGTATTTGATCAGGTCGAGGTCACGCGCCACCCTTGCTTTCAGGGCCTCCAATCCAACGGGGGGCGTGTCCGAGGTCACTTCGGCAGTTCGCCCGGCAGCGTGAACCGCTCGCGCGTAGTGCAGTACTTGTTGCCCCAGAGGCGGCCAACGGGTTTGTAGAGGTCTTCGTTGATGCGGTTGTTCTCAGGATCGATGATGCCCTCCGCCGCATGGATCAGCAGGATCTCGCCGAACAGGAACACCCGGCCCGGTTCGAGCTGGGTCTTTTCGCGCAGCACGCATTCGAACGAGGCGGGCGATTCGGCGATCCTCGGATGGGCCACGCGCAGCGCGGGCACCGGGGTGAACCCGGCTTTATCGAACTCCGACTCCTCCTCGCTGAACTCGCCGCTGGCAATGTGCATTCCGTTGGCCGTGGCTTCGTCCACGAGGTTCACCACGAACTGCCCGGTGCGCAGGATGTTCTTGAGAGTGTCCTTGGCGGTGCCGTCCTCGCGCGTGCCGAAGCTGATGATCACCATCGGCGGCACGTGGCTGATGACGTTGAAGAAGGAGAAAGGCGCGCAGTTGGCCACGCCGTTCTCGTTGAATGTCGAAACGAACGCGATCGGGCGCGGCACCACGAGGCCCACGAGGAGCTTGTAGCGCAGCGCGGGTGTGATCTGGGAAAGGTCGATGTCCATGGGATCCGTTGCAGTGGGGGGTCAGGGTAGTTCGCCCGGCAGGTTGAACCTTTGCCGGGTCGTGCAGTAGCGTGCGGCGAATAGCCTGCCGACAGGCTGGTAGGCCGTCTCGCTGATGCGTTTTGAAACCGGGTCGATGACGCCCTCGTGGGCATGCACGACAAGGATCTCGCCGAAGATCAGGTCGCGCTCCGGGCCGATCGGCATGTGCTTCCACAGCCGGCATTCGAAGCTCGCGGCAGCCTCTGCGATGCGCGGGTGCTTCACCACCGTGCAGGGCGCGGGAGTGAGGCCGGTCTCGTCGAATTCGCTTTCAGCCTCGGGCAGTTCGGCGGCCGACAGGTGCATCGCGTTGGCGTTGGCTTCGTCGACGAGGTTGACGACGAACTCCCCGGTGCGCAGCGCGTTCTGCAGCGAGTGCTTCATCAGTCCGTCGGTGCGCCGGTTGAAGCTGACGATGCACAACGGCGGCTCCTCGCCGATCACGTTGAAAAACGAGAACGGGGCGCAATTGGCGACACCGGCTTCGTTGACGGTGGAGATCCACGCGATCGGCCGCGGGATCACGAGGCCGGTCAGGAGTTTGTACCGCTCAAGGGGCGGCAGCGTTCCGAGCACGAGTTCCATCAGCGCGAGACCAGGGTGAAGAAGTCCCGGGTGCGCTCGGCGAGCAGGGGCACGGCTTGTTCCATGTAAGCCTTGAAGGGGGCCTGCGCCTGGTGTTCCTGGAAGGCGGCCTCGCTCTTGTACACCTCGTAAAGCATCACCTTTGTGTTGTCCTTGGGGTCGACCAGTACGTTGAACGCGATGCACCCGGGCTCCTTGCGGGCGGCGGACGCGTTGGCCTCCAGCTTCTCCATGAACGCGGCAACGTTTTCGGGCTTGATACGGATACTTACGACCAGTGCGTAGCTCATGGTTCAGTTTGCCGGCGTGATTTCAACGCCGACCCTTTCGGTGATCAGTTTGTAATGCTCGGGACGGCGGTGGGCCGCCAGGTTGAACATGGTCTTGCGCAGGTTCTCGCCCAGCGCGAGGTCCACGGTGTGCGCGATGACTTCGTCTTCCTCCGACGAGGTCTTGGCGACGATCTCGCCCGAAGGCGACACGATCACCGAGTGGCCGAACATCCGGAAGCCGTCCTCGAAGCCGCACTTGGCGACCTCCACCAGCCATACCGCGTTCTGGAAGGCCATCGACTGCGCCATGATCAGGTGGTGGTGCACGCGCAGCGCGGGCGGCTCGGGGTAGTGGAGGTTCTCGGTCGGCGTGTTGAAGCCCAGCGTCACGATCTCCGCACCCTGCAGGCCGAGCACGCGGAAGGCCTCGGGCCAGCGGCGGTCGTTGCAGATCAGCATCCCGGTGATGGTGTCCATGAAGCGGAAGGTGCGAAAGCCCAGGTTGCCGACTTCGAAGTATTTCTTTTCGAGGTGCTGGAAGGCCGCACCCGTCTTGTGGTCGGCGTGGCCGGGCAGGTGGATCTTGCGGTACTTGCCGACGATCGTGCCTTCGGGGGACACGAGGATGGCCGTGTTGTAGCGGTGCGGCTTGCCCTCTTCCTCGGTGAGCTCGGCGTAGCCGATGTAGAAGCCGATGCCGTGCTTTTTTGCCTCATCGAACAGGGGCTGGGTTTCGGGCGAGGGCATGCTGGCCTCGAAGAATTTCTTTTCCGCCTCCTTCTCGTCCTCGTACCAGTAGCGCGGGAAGAAGGTGGTAAAGGCGAGTTCGGGAAACACCACGAACTTCGCGCCCATGCTGGCGGCCTCGCGCAGCATGGCGACGAGGCGCTTGACGACGGAGGCGCGCGAGTCTGCAAGGTTGACCGGCCCGAGTTGTGCGGCGGCGATGCGGAGTTTTCTGCTCATGGGAGAGGCTCAGGGTTGGAGGGGGGTGTTCCATGCGGCCAGCTGGGCCATTTCGGGGATCTGGCGGCCCAGGGGGCGCAGTGAATCGGACACTTCGCGTGGCAGGAACCGGCCCCGGCCGCGTTCGGCGGATAGGTTGCCATTGTCGATGATCACGTCGCCGCGCGAAAGCACGGTGACCGGCCAGCCTGTGAGCTCGCGCCCTTCGTAGGGCGTATAGCCGGTGTTGTCGTGGACGAGGTCCTTGGTGACGGTCACGCGTTTGTCCGGGTCCCAGATCGCGATGTCGGCATCCGCGCCGACGGCGATCGTGCCTTTTTGCGGGAAGAGGCCGTAGGTCTGCGCGTGGCGGGCCGAGGTCAATGCGACGAATTCGTTCAGCGTGATGCGCCCGGCCTTGTAGCCGAACGTGAACAGCAGCGGCAGGCGCAGCTCGAGGCCCGGCACGCCGTTGGCCATCTCCTTGAAGGTGGTCTTCTCGCCCTTGGGCAGCTTGCCGGTCGCGTCCATCCTGTAGGGCGCGTGGTCGGAGGAGTACACGGTCAGCGTGCCGTCCTTGAGGCCCTGCCAGCAGGCTTCCTGGGCGGCTTCATCGCGCGGCGGGGGAGAGCAGCAGAAGGCCGCACCCAGCACGCCGGGGCGGTCGATGTCCTTGGCGGTCAGGAACAGGTACTGCGGGCAGGTTTCGGCGAAGACCTTCAGCCCGCGCGCCTGCGCCTGGCGGATGGTCTCGATGCCCTCGGGCGTGGACACATGCACGATAAGGATCGGGCAGTCGACGATTTCGGCCAATGTGATGATGCGGTTGATCGCCTCGGCTTCCGAACTGCGCGTATGGCAGATCGCGTGGTAACGCGGGGCGACATTGCCTTGCTTCACCATCTTGCCGGCGAGCCACGAAATGATGCCGTGGTTCTCGGCATGCACCATCACCAGCGCGCCGTCCTTGCGGGCCACCGACATCACGTCGAGGATCTGCTCGTCCGTCAGGCGCATGCGGTCGTAGGTCATGAAGATCTTGAATGAGCGCACGCCCTGACCGATTGCGGCGGGGAGGTCCGTGCCGAGGGTCTTTTCGTTCGGGTTGGCAATGATCAGGTGGAAGCCGTAGTCGACTACCGCCTTGGTTTTTGCGCCGGCGAAGTAGTTTGCGAGGACCGTGGGCAGGTCGTCCTCGCGATGCTGCGCGCAGAACGGGATGATGGTCGTCGTGCCGCCATAGGCCGCCGAGACCGTGCCGGAGTAAAAGTCGTCCGCACCGGGGATGCCGAACGACGACAGCTGATCGATGTGGCAGTGGCTGTCCACGCCGCCGGGGAGCACGAGCTTGCCGGTGGCGTCGATTTCCCGGGTGCCCTTGAGCCCCTGGCCGAGCGCGGCCACCTTGCCGTCCTTGATCCCGACGTCTGCGGACAGCGTTTCGGTTGCGGTCGCGACCGTCCCGCCGCGGATGACGATGTCGTAGATCACTGTCTGCGCTCCTGAAATGGTGGGGCGGGGCATGCAATGGCTGGATAAGGGGGATGCCCCCGAATTATGGGCAATTTGCGGGCCATTGGGATGGCGCTTTCGCAGATGGCGCGGGTTCGGCTATAATCCGCCCCCTCGCGCCCATAGCTCAGCTGGATAGAGTACTTGGCTACGAACCAAGGGGTCGGGAGTTCGAATCTCTCTGGGCGCGCCAGCATCATCAACGGCTTACCGAAAGGTAGGCCGTTTTTATTTGCTGTTGCGTAGCTGTTGTCGCCGACCGAAAATTGACCAGTTTAGGCGGGTAGTGCCGATCATGGGCTGATCAGGGCACTCATCGGGCGCACACTGGTCACACCAAAAGCGGCATCCCTGGTCAAATCTGCGGCGGCGTCAACATGCAGCGAACTAAGAAGAGAGAAAAGTGAATAAAGATCTAAAAAAGAGGTTGGCGGAACTAAAGAAACCGGCTGCTGCAAAGGCGGCGGTCGATGCGTTGCGTGGATCGCAGAAAATCTTGCGAGAGCAAGCGGGCAAGATTCCCACCGACGTAGTAAGAACGACTCGAAGGGCCGCGTTAGCCGAGCACGAGCGCGGAAGCAAAGAGGCGCAGAGCGCTACTGAAAGAGTGACGTCTCCTCTGTCCGGGCCGAGCGAGATTGCGCAATACGCTCCGCAAACGGGAGACAACCAGGTTCGCCAATCCCAGGACCCGCCGAAAAAAGTAGGCAAAGAGGGCGGCGAGACCATTGGTGAGATCATTGCGGACTTGGAAAAAAGGGCTCAGTTCAAGGACTACACAGCCGATGACCTATGGCCCCACCTGATGGGCGAACTTGATAGGCGGGAATTGCATCCCGCAGAGAAGAGCAATCGTGCAGACATCGCCAAATCATCGATCAGCTACTTCCCCCCAAAAAAGCCCAAGGGATATTCAATAACGCTGGGACGTTTTCGGAGCATCGTGAACGACGCAAGGAAGAAATCACGTTTGCCGGGGTAACTGGCCGGCTAAATACGGTTGGCTACTTCGGCATCCAGAATTGTTGTCGCCGACCGAAAATTGACCAGTTTAGGCGGGCAGTGCCGATCATCGGCTGATCGGGGCTTTCATTGGGCGCACACTGGTCAAACCGAAATCGGCACTCCTGGTCAATTCTGCGCCCCCACCTTCTGGATGCCCGAACAAAGGGTTCTTCGAGGACGTCCGGGATAGCAGGGCAGCCCTTAAGGAATCATCCGCTGATTCACCTTTGGCACCATTGGCAGAGGCCAGGCACACGCTTTAGGTGACCAGTCCGCCGCGGCTTCGTCGTACCTTGCCATCCGGTGCGCTCCTCGAGGCTACTGGCAGCAACCCGGTCAGATGCAGGTCGCAGGCGGCGCGGAAGCAAGGGCCTGCCGTTTGAAGGCTATTGCCAGTTCGTCTTGGACTATCATCCTTCCCGCAGCAAGGTCTGTGCAGAGGCACACCCTGCTGCAGACCTCGCCGGGAAATTCGACCCTCACCATTCCTCGAAAGCCAATAGCGAGGGATTCGCGCGAATATGTGCGCCCAGCGCACGTCGCGAGGGTCTCTTTGACATTGTGAAAATACACGCGCTAATCTGGGTCATTCGCCAGCTACCGACCACCTCCACCGGAAATCCCCACTCGATGAAAGCGTATATCTGGAATGCACTGGCGAGAGGCCTCATTGTCGCCGCCGCCCTGGCATCAACTATGGCCGTCGCTCAGCAGGGAAAGGCCATCAAGTTCTTGGTCCCCTATCCCCCCGGCGGGGGGACGGACCTCGCTGCCCGTCTCATTGCGCCGCGGCTCGCCGACAAGCTCGGGCAGCCCGTTGTCGTGGAAAACCGTGTCGGTGCTTCGGGAAATATCGCGATGGAGGCAGTCGCCAAAGCTGACCCCGACGGACTCACCATCGCGGTCGCATTCTCCGGGATCACTATCAACGCCGTCCTGGATCCGAAGCTTCGCTACAACCCGGTAAAGGACTTCGCACCGATCACCAAGCTTGCGGACAATACGCTGGTACTTGTAGCCAATCCGGCCTTTTCCGCCAAGGACCTCAAAGAAGTGCTCGCCGAGGCGAAGCGGCGTCCGGGGCAGATCACTTACGGATCGGCAGGTACCGCGACCGGCATGCATTTGATGGGAGAGCTGATAAGCCTATCGGGCGATGTGAAAATGCTGCATATCCCGTACAAAGGCAACGGACCCTTGGTCAATGAGTTGATGGGTGGCCAGATCCCGCTCGCGATTTCCGATCTCGCTTCCACAACAAGCTTTATCAAGTCGGGACGGTTGCGTGCAATCGCTGTTGGTGGCGCGAAGCGCTCGATCCTGGCCCCGGATATCCCCACGGTGGCCGAGGCGGGATTCCCCGGCTTTGCAGTGCTCAGCTGGACGGGCGTCATTGCCCCAGTGGGGACGCCAACCCAGCTTGTGCAAGCCTATAGCGCGCATATTGGCGAGATCCTTGGCGTCCCCGAGATACGCGAAAAGCTGATGGCAGTCGGCCTCGAGCCGGCGCCTACCACTCCGGAGGAGTTTGCGGCCATCATCCGCGGAGACCTCGCCAAGTGGGACCGGACCATCAAGGCGACTGGCGTTAGACCCGAATAGCGGACCCGGCTAAAGAAGGCTTCCCAGCGCCTGGCTTGCCCGTTGCAGCATGGGAAGGGCTTGCTGGAGGTTCTTGGCCGTAGCCGAGGTCCGTGCCGGCGCGACAAGCGCTATCGCGGCGGCGACACTGCCTGACGGCGTCATCACGGGGACAGAAATTGAACGGGAGCCGACGGCGACTTCCTTGTCGGACGTGGCGTAACCGGAAGTTCTTGCAACCTGAATTTCCCTCAAAATGTCGGCGGTCTCGGTCTTCGTATAGAGGGTTACCTGGCGCGGCCGGCCGGCGCGCCGGATCATGCGTTCGATCTCCGCATCCCGCTTCGCAGCAAGCAGCACGCGACCGCTTGAAGAGGTGAACGCGGGAAGCCGCCCTCCCACGCCAACCAGGAGCGTTTCCGATTGCGGGGAGGCACGTGCGATGAATGCCACGTCGAGCCCATCCAGGACCCCCAGAAATGCCGGCATTCCGGTGGCAGCCACAATGCCCTCGAGAATGGGTTGGGCGAGCTGCGGCAGAGGCCCGGTAGATATGAAAACGTATCCGAGCTTGAGTACACGGGGCGTGAGCTTGAAGCGCTTGCCGTCGTGCTCTGCATAGCCGAGCGCGCACAACGTATGAAGATACCGGCGAGAAGCCGCCCGGGACAGGCCGGCCCGCTCGGCGACTTCAGTCAGGGTGAGGCTGCGCCCACCCGTGTCAAAGACTTCAATCGCGCGCAGACCGTTCGCGAGTGCTTCGACAAAGCTGTCCGAATATTTCTGAGGTGTCCGAAGCATATGTAAAAAGTTCGCTGTGCGCACAATAACGTCGTAGTTTGACACGACCAGGACGCTGAACGACAGTCGCCCGCATGAAACTGCCCGCATTCGAATACGCCGCACCCGCAACCTTGCCCGAGGCAATTGCGCTTTTGGACGCGGCAAAAGGCGCGGCAAGACCGCTGTCTGGCGGTCAAAGCCTTCTGCCTGCAATGGCCTATCGGCTGGCAAACCCGTCGCTGCTCGTTGATTTGCGCAATATCCCTGGCCTGAATCGCATCGATATTGATGCATCTGGCGTGAGGCTCGGGGCGCGCGTCCGCTGGCGAGACATCTTGGACGACGCCCGCCTCGGCGTCGCGCACCCGCTATTGCGTAGCGCAATCTCACACGTGGCGCATTACCAGATCCGCAATAGGGGTACGGTGGGCGGAAGCCTTGCCCATTCCGATCCTGCAGCCGAAATGCCTGGCATTGCTGTAGCGTGTGACGCGACTATTGAGATCGAAGGAAAGAATGGCCACCGCGAGATGGCCGCGACGAAATTTATAACCGGAACATTGTCGACCGCACTTGCCGACGACGAACTCATTGTGGCAATTCGCCTTCCGGTCTGGCCCGTCTCCCGCCGCTGGGCTTTCGAGGAGTTTTCCCTCAGGCGAGGCGATTTTGCCCTTGCCGCTGTTGCCATCTTCTTCGACCTGGACAAGGACGGACGAATTCGCAATCCCCATATCGGCGTCATCGGTGCCTGCGATCGGCCTCACAGGCTTCTGCGGTGCGAAGCCGTACTCGCGGGCGCACGTCCGGGCGAACTAGTCATGTCCGAAGTGGAGCGTGCCGCTGAAAGTGACCTTGATCCGCCTTCCGACCTTCATGCAAGTGCCGACTACAGGCGCTCACTCGCGGTCACTCTACTTGAGCGAGCGCTTTCGGAGGCAATACGATGACCAGGTCGGTGCGGTTTCGTGTGAATGGGAAAGAGGTCTGCGTCGAGGCTCCGCCCCGAACCACGCTGGCCGATTGCCTGCGCCATGAGCTCCATCTCACGGGAACGCACCTTGGCTGTGAGCATGGCGTATGCGGTGCCTGTACCGTCATAGCCAATGGGGACGCAGTGCGCTCCTGCCTCATGCTCGCGGTTCAGGCCGATGGCGCCGAAATCGTCACTGTGGAAGGACTTAGTCCGCCGCAAGGCCTCAGCCCCTTGCAGGAGGCGTTCCGCAAGCATCACGCGTTGCAATGCGGCTTCTGTACGCCAGGGATGCTCACCACAGCACATGCCCTCCTGACAGAGGAACCTGACGCGGACCGAGATCGGATTCGAGAAGTATTGTCAGGGAATATTTGCCGCTGCACCGGCTACACTCCAATCGTGGAAGCTGTCTTCGAAGCGCGAACGGCCTACCAGAGGGTGTCCACCGGGAGCGCTAAGGAATGAACTTGCCTGAGACTACGCCTGTCTACGTTGGCGCCCCCATCGAGCGGGTGGAAGACCTTCGCCTGTTGCGTGGAGAGGGGCGGTATGTGGACGACCAGCATGTCGAAGGGATGTTGCACGCGGTGATCGTCCGCAGCACTGTGGCACATGGCGTACTGAGGTCCATCGATACCAGTGCGGCACGAGCAATGCCGGGAGTGCGGGCAATATATACCGCTCAAGATGTCGCGGATGGGGGTTCAGTCCCGGTCGTTCTTCTCCGGGTAGGGTCATTCCCGCAGATCGAGCCGTACGGCCAGCCCGTTATCGCGACAGGGAAGGTGCGCTACGTAGGGGAGCCACTCGCCATTGTCGTGGCAGATAGCCCGGGACTGGCCGAAGACGCGGCCGATGCCGTAGTTCCTGAAATTGATCCGCTCCCAGCGGTCGTCGACCGCGAGTCCGTTGAGGGCGGCACGTCATTGTTATTCGAAGAAACGTCTTCCAACATCGCGGTAACGTACACGGCAATAAAGGGCGACGCGCCCTCGAAAAAGCCGGCGTACTGTCGGAGAGAGCGCTTTCGCATCCAACGGCATTCGGCGGTCTTCATGGAGCCGCGCGGACTTCTTGCGGACTGGCATGGCGCAGCCACCCATCTCAAAGTGACTGGGTCGGCGAAGGTGCCTTACGCCAATCGGCGCGAACTCATGCGGTGCATGGATCTTCCCGAGGAGTGTATCGAAATGCTCGGGGGCGACTTCGGGGGAGGTTTCGGGGTGCGCGGCGATTTCTACCCCGAAGACTTTCTTGTGCCGTTCGCGTCCCGCAAGCTCGGCCGGCCGGTGAAGTGGATAGAAGATCGTCGCGAGAACCTGCTTGCGGCCAACCATGCGCGCGACGTCGAGTGCGAGCTTGAGGTTGCTTGCGAAAGCGACGGCAGGATAGTCTCGTTGACCGGTAAGGCCTGGGTGAACGTTGGCGCGTATTACCGAATGTCGGGCGCGGTTCAGCCCAGAAATGTGGCGCACTTTATCGCCGGGCCTTACCGCGTGCCACACGTGCACATGGAAGCGTCGGTCATGGTCACAAACAAGACTCCCAACGGGGCCTACCGTGGTCCGGGACGGTTCGAAGCCGACTTTTTCCGGGAACGGATGTTCGATATCGCAGCTCGTGATTTGGGAATCGATCCTGTCGAATTCCGCCGACGCAATCTCGTCACGCGAGAAGAGATGCCTTACCGGTTGCCTACGCTGACTCCCGTCGAAGCAAATGACGAATTCGACAGTGGCGACTATTCGGAGACCTTAGAGCGCTGCCTTTCCGAGATCGGGTGGGAGGAGAAAGCGCATTTGCAAGGCACCCGCCAGCCCGACGGGCGGTATCACGGCCTGGGCGTCGGATGCTTTGTCGAGGGAGGCGGTGCCGGCCCTCGGGAGACTGCGCGGATCGTCGCAGAGGCAGATGGGTGCATCGCGGTCCACGTCGGGTCAGCAAACATCGGTCAAGGCATGGAGACGGCGTTTTCCCAGATCGCTGCCGATGCGCTGGGCGTCGACCTGGCACGGATCAGGCTGCTTCATGGTGGTACTGGCGTGCTGAAGGAAGGGTTCGGCTCGTTTCATTCCCGCTCGATCGTTATGGGCGGCTCCGCCATCCTCGACGCGGCGAAGAAATTCAAGCGCGTTGTAACGGTGGCGGCTTCAAAGATCTTGGGGTGCCCCGAGGAGGCTGTTCACGTTGGCCATGGGCTCGTTGCCGGGTACGAAGGTCGCGCCCTTGATTTCACGGATTTGGTCACCGGCACGGTCGGTGGCCTCGTTGCCGACGGCGTATTCAATAGCCATCATCACACCTATGCGTACGGGGCCGCCGCGGCCCACGTCGCGGTTGACTCGAAAACCGGGCGGGTTGAGTTGCTCGAGTACGTCACCGTCGAGGACGTTGGAAGAATCATCAATCCGCTGACCCTCGTAGGGCAAGGCATTGGCGCGGTCGTGCAGGGACTCGGAGGCGTGTTCCTCGAACGCATGGTCTATGACGAAAGCGGGCAATTTCTGTGCGGCTCACTCGCCGATTACATGATGCCTACGGCCACCGATTTCCCGAATATACGAGCCATCGTCACTGGGAACCATCCTTCGCCGCACAATCCACTGGGAGCGAAGGGAGGGGGAGAAGGCGGAGTAATACCTGTAGGTGGGGTAATCGCGAACGCGGTTGAGGCGGCGCTCGCCCCTCTTGGCGTGCAAGTGCGGGCGCTGCCCCTAACGCCGCCGAACGTCTGGGGGATGGTCCGGAAGGCCGCGTTCACAAGAAACGGAGAATCGAATGACTGAAGCGAAGGTCGTCCATCAGCCCCTGAAGATGCTCGGGAAATACAGCTGCGAAAACACCGCACCGCATACGCCGGCTGGCAAGTATTTGCGGCGATTCTGGCAGCCGGTCTATCACTGCGTTGACTTGCTACCGGCGCGCCCGGTGCCCCTGCGCATCATGGGCGAGGACTTTACGCTGTATCGCGGCGAGTCCGGCGGGATAACTCTGATGGAGGCGCGCTGTCCGCACCGTGGCACGCGCCTGCATACCGGGTGGGTAGAAGGGGAGTCGTTGCGCTGCTTCTACCACGGCTGGAAATACGGACCGGATGGTCAATGTGTCGAACAGCCCGCGGAAGAATCCGCTTTCAAGGATAAGGTGCGCGTGCACACTTGGCCCACGCGCGAATACCTCGGCCTCGTCTTCGCCTACCTTGGGGAAGGTGAACCGCCCGCGTTTCCGACCTTCCCGACTTTCGAGCGTTTCAACGGACTGGTCGAGGTCGACTCCTACGCGAGGGAGTGCAATTACTTCCAAAACGTCGAGAACGCCCTGGATATGAGCCACGTTGGATTCGTTCATGGCGATAACAGGGCGTCTTTCAGCGGGATCGGCCTTGGCCGGAAACTTGAAGCCACAGAAAGTGAGTGGGGCGTGAGTTATGCGTTCGAGCGACCGGATGGGCGTCGCCGGGTTCAGCAATTTGGTATGCCGAATGTCTTCTACATGACGGCGCTGCCGACCGAAAGCGATATCGATTGGCAGGAATCACTCTTCTGGTGGGTGCCTGTAGACGACGAGCGTCATATACAGTTCAGCGTACATCGAGTGCCGGTTGCCGGAGAGGCCGCTGAGCGGTTTAAGGCACGGCGCATCGAGAGGCGCTCGAAGATAGATACGGCGCACCAGGACGTCTGCACGGAGATCCTGGAGGGGCGCATGCGCTTGCAGGACGTGGATCGCGAGAGGGTCGATCTGGTGCGTCTTCAAGACGACATTGCGCAGGTTGGGCAGGGCGTCTTCGCGAGCGAGCAGCCGGAAAGGCTTGGTCGTGCGGATGTCGGAGTGGCGGCGATCCGAAAACTGTGGCGCCGCGAAGTGCGAGCACTTATGGACGGCGGGCCCCTCAAGAACTGGCAAAGGCCAGTCGAGCTCGTTCCACGTGCGTGGGCGACGCTTGCCGAACAGGGCGATGCGGCACTTGCGACCACTGAGGACAATGCGGTAGCCGAAGTGATTGACGTACGGCCATACGTCGAGCAGGAATACCAGCTCGCTTGCCTGCATGGGGGAAAGCGCAATGCCTGAGGTCAGGCTCGGGGCGGTCAAGATTCGGTACGAAGAGCACGGCACGGGCACGCCCGTAGTACTTACGCCTGGCGGGCGATGGGGCGGCTATGTGATGCAGGTCGTTGCTGCGGAGCTCGCAAAGGAGTTTCGCGTGATCACCTGGGATCGCTCGAACACCGACGGCGGCTCGTCCATCGTCCTTGAAGGCGAGGAATCCGAAGCCGATCTTTGGGCTGACCAGCTTGCCGGGCTAATTTCTGCGCTGAAGCTGGCGCCTTGCTACGTCGGAGAATATGCCGGCTGTCGGACAACACCGATACTTTGTCACAAGCACCCCGAAATGGTGAAAGGCCTGATGCTCGCCTGGCCGTCGGGAGGTGAGGTGCCGGCCGAGCGCCTGCCGCGCAACATGTACCGGCAATACATCCGGCCAGCATTGCGTCACGGGATGGTGGCGGTCGCTGACACGCCGATGTTCGCCGCCACAATTAAGAAAATGCCTTCGAATCGCGACCGCCTACTCGCGAGAGACCGACTGGATTTTGTGCGTCAGATGGCCTACTGGGAGTCGTACTTTACGACGAGCGCCGATCTTCCTACCGCCGGTTGCCGGCTTTCCGAGGCTGAGTGGCGTGCGCTCGACGTGCCTGCGATTGTGACGGGAGGTGCCGATCCGGTGCACCCAACAGCGGCCGCCGAACGTATCCACACCCTGCTCAGGTACTCCGACTACCACGAGCCTGTGGTTACGCTGGAGGAATGGGACAAGGTGTTCAATGTCGTGCCCTACCCCGAAGTCTCCAACCTGCAGGGTGCGCGGATCGCCCCGGTGTGGCGAGACTTCATCCGCCGCCGTGAACGCGCCTGACGCCGCATCCGTGGACGAAGCGAAGCGGGTCCATGCGGAGCTCCGCCGCATCGGCCCCATCTTCGACGAGGACGTTCTCAAACGCACCTATGCCCTGTACGTTCCGCTACAGGAGCGGGCACCAAGGGCCGGCGTCATCGCGCAGCGGAATCTGGCATATGGTCCCGACGAACGGCACCTGCTGGACGTGTTTACCCCCGAGCACCCTTCCAGTGGCCTCGTTCCCGTGGTTATGTTCCTGCATGGCGGAGGGTACATAGCGGGTGAACGAAGTCCCGTACCGGGCATCATCTACGACAATGTGTCCACTTTCTTCGCGCGGCACGGAATGGTAGGGGTCAACGCGACGTATCGCCTCGCACCCACGCATCGCTGGCCGAGCGGTGGAGAGGACGTAGGGCGCGCTGTAGTGTGGCTGCGGGAAAATGCGCGTCGCTTTGGCGGAGATCCGGAGCGAATTTTTGTCGTGGGTCATTCTGCAGGAGCTACGCATGCGGCGACGTGGACATTCATGCGAGAGATTCACGGTGCGGATGGCCCAGGCGTGGCTGGAGTCGCGCTGATATCAGGTGTGTACGCGGCAACGCATCCCGGCTACACCAGCGATCCCCCGAGGCCCAACCAATTCGCGTACTACGGAGAAGACGTTGCCCGCTGGCCGACTATGTGGCCTTTCGACCATGTGCGCTCCGGGCACCCCCCGGTGTTCATCGCAATGTCCGCACTTGAGCCGTATCACTTCACCTGGCCATCGATCGCTCTGCTCGATGCGTTGCTGAAATGCGATCGAAAAATGCCAGCGTTCCGTCTTCTGCCGAACCACAACCACGTGTCTTCTGCGCTGCAAATCAACTGCGAGATCGATGATCTCGGCGGCGACCTTTTGTCCTTTGTTCGCGGCGTTGGGTGAGGTGGCTTCGGATGTTCAATCGGGATCGGTTCCAGCGCCGCGGGCAAGGCAATCATGGTCGCAACCCAGACATGGTGGCTGGGATTGATCGCGGGCGTCAACAACGAACCAAGGGTTCGGGAGTTCGAATCTCTCTGGGCGCGCCAGCTTCATCAACGGCTTACCGCAAGGTAGGCCGTTTTCGTTTGGGGCGGTACTAAATGTCCTTGGCCCGAAGAAAATGGCCCGGTTGCCACAAGGTGGGGGCTTCTACGGCGGCGCTCATTGAATAGAAGCGGGGTCGGAGTCGATTGCAGGCTATACGCGAGCCGCGTATAGTACATTGATGGTCTTTGTAGAACTCACGCCGTTCATCGCTTTCCGCGTCGGGCAGTGGAGCGACGAGGACCTGCGCAGCCTGCAGAACTTCCTGCTCGCCAAGCCGGACGCAGGCGACGTGATTCCAGGCGGATCCGGGTTGCGTAAGGTGCGCTGGAGTGCAGGAGGACGCGGCAAGCGGGGCGGGGCGAGGGTGATCTACTACCGGCATGTACCGAAAGAACGCATCTACCTGATTTTCGCGTATGCAAAGAGCACGCAAGCCGACCTGACGCCCAAGCAGATCAAGACGCTGGCACAACTGATGAAGGACATCGAAAATGGATAAGGAGCATTTCGACCAGCTGGTCAAAGGTGTGCGCGAGATGAAGCGCCACATTGCGGGAAAGACGGTGCGTGGCGCAAAGTCGACTGAAGTGCCCGCGCCTGACGTGCGTACCATCCGCGAAGCAGCCCAGATCAGCCAAAGCCAGTTCGCAAAGTTGATCGGCGTGAACCTGCGCACGCTCCAGAACTGGGAGCAGCACCGCACCCAGCCCACCGGGCCCGCCAGGGCGTTGCTTAAGATCGTGGCCTTGAACCCGAAAGCGATAGAGGCGTTGCACGGATAGGGCGTCCAGCGTTCGTGGGTCAGATTGCTCTGACCCCGGTTTCCAATGTTTCCCTGGGCCAACTACGAATCAAGAGGGCCGGAGTTCGAATCTCTCTGGGCGCGCCAAATTCGTACAAGCAGCACTTTGGTCACCGACAGTATGCGGTGTCGCACCTACACTATGGCCTGACCAAGGCTCCCGGGCCGTAGCCAGAATTCTCGACCATGAACCGCAGTATTTCGCGGCCGAGCACTTCCTCTCCCGTATTGAAGTGCATGGCCATCGAACTGTGGTTGTGCAGGGCCATGCGCACGAACCGCGGTGCCTTCCGGCTCTTCATCGCCACCCGCCAGAAAAACTCGGCGCCGTAGATATCAAGCAGCGGATTGTCGAATTCGGCGATCGCAATCATGACCGGCTGCCGGCATAGGTGCGCATGGGTGACAGGGGAGCGCACTTCGTACAGCGACTCGTCTTCGCCGAAATACGCGCGCACGCCGCGGGCGTTGGGGTTCTCCGGCGAGGCGTCGATGCGCAGGCGGCCGCTGATGAGGACCATTCCGCAGAGTTCGGCACCTGGCTTGGCCGCAATGTTCGGGTCGAACGCATATCCGGCGACGTGCGTCGCGCCGGCCGAATGGCCCACCAGGAAGATCTTCTCCGGATCGCCTCCATGGGCTGCCGCATTCTGCTTGACCCAAGTCACTGCGGCGGCAAGGTCTTCCGCGCCCGCCGGGAACGGTGCCTCGGGCGCGAGCCTGTATTCGATATTGACCCCGAGGCACCCCTGGCGCGCGAACCAGTAGGTGACGTTGTCGTAAATGCCATCGGGCACGCTCTTGCTGCCACGCAGGAAAGCGCCCCCGTGCACGAACACCACGACCGGGGCGCGCTCGGCGCCTTCCGGACGAAACACATCGAGCCGGTGACGTTCGTGCGGGCCGTAGGCGTGCTCGCGAGTTACGGTGACGCCGTCTTTGGGTGAATTTGCGAGTAGCGGTGCGTAGGCCGCGAGCACCATGTCGCGATACTTCTGAATGTCGGTACCCCATTTCGGGCCAATCTCGGCCATAAGGGCCCGCGTTGCGTCCGGCAACGCGGCCATGGGACGGTCGCCGCCATGCAAGGAAAGGTCCCGGGTGATCTTGGCCCAAGCGGCCGGCAATGCTTCGCTCATGGAATTCTCGCCTCCGGTGTTTCGACAAACTGCACGTGGGATTTCGATCGCTGCGATAGTATAGTTGCGCACGCATTACGAACAGGGGAGCAGGCCATGGCGAACGCAAAAGCCCGTCACGAAATGGATCCGAACGTCGTCGGGATGTCTCTCGATGACATTGCGGCGAAGTACACCGCCCGATTCAAGGAGCGCCCGGCAAACTGGAATGCCTACGCCGATGCGGCGTTTGAAGGCTGGAAGCGTGCGCGCTACCAGTTCATCGGGAACACCAACGGGGGTACCGAGACCGGGGTGATCCCCCAGGGCGGCTTGACCTTGAGCATCATGGAAGTGCCGCCGGGGCAGGGCAATGCGGCCCATACCCACGAAGTCGAGGAAGTGTTCTTCGTGCTCAAGGGGCAGCTCACGGTGTTCTTCGAGACTGGGGACGGCGAGCGCCTCGAGACCTTGCTGAATGAGTGGGACTGCGCTTCCTGTCCCAGGGGCGTGATCCACGGTTACCAGAACAACACCAAGGAAACGATCTTCATGCAGGTCATGCTGGGCAAGAGCGGCAAAACCGAGCTGCTGGGCTATGCCGATGCGAAGCTGTTCGAGGGTCGCGACGCACATCTGAAGCAGGCCTGAGGGGCAATCCAACTTGAATAAATTTTCCCGCTTGCCGACCCGCCTGCTGGCGGCCCTGGTCCTTGCCGCCTCGATTGCAACATCCGCGTTCGCGCAGGGCTATCCCTCCAAGCCGATCCGGTTCATCGTGCCGTTTCCGGCGGGTGGGGGCACCGACTTCGTCGCCCGTACGCTCGCCACCCGGCTCTCCACTGCGCTCGGCCAGTCGATCGTCACTGACAATCGCCCCGGTGCGGCCGGCATGATCGGCGTGGAGGCGGCGGCGCGATCCCCGGCTGACGGCTACACCGTCCTGATCGCGGGCGTCGGGGAACTGACGATCAATCCGGGCATTTATCGCAAAATCACTTACGACACGAAAAAGGATTTCCAGGCGGTCAGCGTGCTTGCGAAGAATCCATTCCTGCTCGTCGTCAACCCGAAGCTCCTGTCGGTGACCGACGTGCAAGGATTCATCCGCTTCGCCAAGGCGAATCCGGGAAAGATCAACTATGCGTCGTTCGGTGCCGGGAGCATTGCCCATGTGATGGCCGAAGCCTTCGCGCAGCGCGCCGATATCAAGCTCACGCACGTGCCTTACAAGGGCGCAGCGCCGGCCGTGCAAGACCTCGTGGGTGGGCAGGTTGCGGCGATGTTCGTGGATTTCGGCGCAGCCAAAGGGCATCTCGGCGCAGGCACATTGCGCGCGCTCGCCGTTTCCACCAGGGAACGGCACCCTGCGCTGCCCTCGGTCCCCACGGTGGCCGAGTCCGGCTTGGAGAACTTCGAGGCGTTTTCGTGGATCGGCAGCATGGTGCCGGCGGGGACGCCGAAGGAAATCGTCTCCCGTCTGAACGCCGAGATCGTCAAGGCCGTCGCCTCGCCCGAGATGCAAAAGCAATTCTCCGACTATGGGGTGCTGCCGATGACGAACACACCTGAGCAGCACGGTCGGTTCGTGCAGCAGGAAATCGAGCGCTGGGGCGGGATCGTCAAGACGCTGGGCCTGTCGCTCGACTAGCCGGTTTTGCCGTGGACTTTCACTCGGCAGATTCTTGTCAGTTCCCCTTCTCGATTCGCCCGTCCTTGATTTCGCCCGTCCTTGATGGCGAGGTCGCGAAATTTTCCGCGATCATCCGGGAGGCGGGCGTCAAGGCGGAATAGGGCCTCGTGATGCGGCAGCCATAGGCTCGGGTGGTTGCTGTCACCGTGTCGCTGGCCGTTTTCGTTTGGCGCGTGTTCGGTTAGGCTTCGGCATGCGCATCGTGGATGCCCAGATCCATATCTGGGAAAGCGGATTACCAAGCAACATCGCTCACCGGCAGGTCACGGCTTTCACTGTCGAGGAAGCCGTGGGTCTGATGAACGAGGGTGGCATCGACGCGGCTGTCCTCCATCCGCCGAGCTGGGATCCGGGCGGCCTCGAGGTGGCGTTTGAAGCGGTGCGTACCCACCCCGATCGGTTCGCGATTCTCGGTTCATTCCCGCTGGATCGACCGGAGAATCGCTCGCTGGTCGAACACTGGCGGCTCCAGCCGGGAATGCTTGGGTTGCGCTACACCTTCCTCCACGAGCCCCTGCGCGGCTGGTTGATGGACGGCACGCTCGATTGGCTGTGGGCTGCCGCAGAAAGGGCAGGCGTTCCAATTGCAGTTCTTGCAACCGACACCCTGCCGCAATTCGGCCGTATTGCGGAGCGCCACCCCGGCCTGCGGCTGACCATTGACCATCTGGGCGGACGGGGCGGGTTTACCCCGCTGAAGGATGATGCGGCGATGGTGCACATCCCTGAGCTCCTGAAACTCTCCCGCCATCCAAATATCGCAGTCAAGGCGACCGGCGTACCCGGCTACTCGAGTGGCCCCTACCCTTTCACGAGCATGCATGCCTATCTGCGCCAGGTATTCGACGCCTTTGGGCCCGAGCGGATGTTCTGGGGGACGGACATCACCAAGATGCCGTGTTCCTGGCGGCAGTGCGTGACCATGTTCACCGAGGAGCTCCCCTGGCTTTCCGCGCAGGACAAGGAACTCGTCATGGGGCGCGCCGTGTGCAAGTGGTGGGGTTGGTCCGAAGGGGGCGTGGGATTGACTAATGCCGCCGATCTGCCGCTCGTGGAGCACCGTGACAGGATCTGCATATGACTGAGCAGCAGCAATGGGGCTTCCCTGAGGAACTGCAGCCCAAGGCCGGGGAAACCCAGTTTGACCTTGCGCGCGCGCTCGACGCGATGGTGCTGGTGCGAACGCAGATCCCCGAAGATGCGTTCACGGCCGGCACCCTGGGTACCGAGCGCGGCGGCTATGGGGTCGTGATCCGCGAGGACGGCCTCGTGCTCACGATCGGCTACCTGATCACCGAGGCTAGCCAGGTCTGGCTGACCACCAACCGCGGCAGGGTCGTGGCCGGCTACCCGTTGGCTTACGACCAGGCAACCGGATTCGGGTTGATCCTGCCGCTGGGCAAGCTGGAGGTGCCACACCTGCAGCGTGGCCTCGCCTCGGACGTCAAGGTGGGGGACTCTGCGTTCGTGCTTGGGCACGGCGGCATCGCGCACGCTCTCAAGACCCGACTGGTGGCAAAGGGCGAATTCACGGGCTACTGGGAATACCTGCTCGACGAGGCGCTGTTCACCGCGCCGGCGCATCCGCAGTGGGGCGGAGCGGCCCTGCTCGACGCGCAAGGGGACCTGGTGGGCCTGGGCTCGCTCCTCGTGCAGCGCGAGGCGAACGGCGAGGCGGAGCAGGTCAACATGTTCGTGCCGATTGAACTGCTGTCACCGATCCTCGAGACGATGCTGAAGACCGGTCGCGGCGCACTGCCGTCGCACCCTTGGCTGGGCCTGTATGCGCAGGACCACCAGGGCGAGCTGAGGGTCGGCGGGCTCGCGCCGGGCGGCCCTGCCGAACAGGCCGGCCTGCGGGCGGGCGATACGCTCCTCGCGGTTGGCGAACAGCGGGTTGAGGGGCTTGCGGCGTTCTATCGCGCCGTCTGGGGACTCGGCGCCCCGGGCGTTGAAGTGCGGCTTGCGCTCATGCGCCGCGGCAAGGCGATCGAGGCGACGCTCAAGTCCGCGGACCGCGCCGATTTCTTCCGCAAGCCCCGCCTGCAGTAAGGCTGGGCGCGCCGCCTACCGTTTCGCGAAGGTGTAGTTGCCCAGGCGCATGCCGTTCCCGCTGATCGTGTAGCGCTGGGTCACGACCTTCGGACTGTTCCGCCTTTTTCTACTCGTTGCCGCCCGGCAGCATGCCCTTCACCATGGGCCAGGCAAAGGCGAGGGCCGCCGCGAACCATGACTTCGCTTCCATGCGAGTGGTCCACGCCGTTCACGATGACCGGCGACGTGCTGGAAATCACCTTGAGGAGGTATCCCTGCGGCATGCACGCGATCTCTGCGTGGACGCGCGAAAGGCACTTGTCCGGGTCATCCAGCGCGAGGATGCAGTTCGTGGCGCGCCCAATGGTGACGCGCTCTTCTTCGAATGTGCGCTCAGCTACAAACCTGGAACGGCCCGTGGCTCGGCTGGAGATTTTTAGCGAAAGCGGCATTTATAAAACTCCCGGAGCTTTATTTTTTCATGCAGCCTGCGCGGCATTTTATCGCTTCGCAAAGGTGTGGCTTCCAAAGCGCAGGCCTGCGCCGGATACGGCGTAGCGCTGGGTATAGACCTTCTCCCAGACTGCGAGGCCGGGCTCGCTGGCCGGGGTCTTGTCGAAAGCCTGTGCAGGGTTTCCAGTATTGACAAGTGCCTGCCTTACGATCCTGTAGGTGAGGTTGTCGCTGTCGCACATGAGCAGGGCCAGTACCGTGATCTCCTGCGCCCGGGGCCCGTAGTGGGTTGCTTCCACGACCCGGGTAGCCTGGCCGCCTTCAAAGGTCCAGGTGCCGCCCGCGGAATGCGCCCAGGCGCCAGACAGCTTGCCGAGGCAGGCCGAAGCCTCTACGGGCGCGACGGGGACAGCTGCCGCCGCGGGCTTTGCGGGGGCGGGCTTGTCGGGCGGCGATGCGACCGGGGCGGGGGCCGGCGGCGGCGTGGCCGGTGCGGCAGGCGGGGTGAGGGGAGGTGTCGCTCCTTTCGGAGCGGGCTTCGCCTTGTCCGCATCGGCCCGTGCCCTTGCCTCAGCCTCTGCGTCGGCCTTGGACTTGGCTTTCGCCTTGGCCTCCGCCTCGGCCCGGGCGCGCGCTTCTGCATCGGCCAGCGCGCGGGTTTCTGCCGCCAGAAGCTGTTCCCGGCGTTTGTCCTGGTCGGCCTGTACCGCCTTGCGCTCCTCGGCCACTTTCGTCCGCAGCGCAGTCAGCGAAGCGACTGTGCCTTCGAGCAGCCGGATGGCTTCGACTCGGTCACCGCCCCGGGCCGCTGTCGCCGCGGCATTCAGGTTGCCTTCCGCGCTGGGCAAACCGGCCGGGCCATCGATCTGCTCACGTACCTTGTCTTCGAGCGCTGCCGATGCGCGTGCCATCCGACGGGCCTCGACCAGCACTGCATCAAGGGCCAGGCGCTCCTGGCTGGTGCGGGTGGAGCGCACCAGCCCTTCGACACGCTCGATTTCGCGCGCCGAAGCCGCGGTGGCCTCCTTGACGTCGCGCCGGTCGCCTTCCGCCAGCTTCAGCAGGGATCGTGCGTTGCCTTCGAGCCTGACAATGGCCTGCTCGGCCTTCTTCTGCGCCTCGGGGTCGGGCAGCATTCCCTTCAGGACAGGGAATAGGGCGGCCAACCCAACCACGACGATCACGGCGCCTCCGAGGAGGACCCACTTGGTCCGGCTGGGGTGCGGCAGAGGGCTCTGGACCCGGACCTCGACGGCAGGCCGTCGGGGTGGCGGGGCGGCCGGCGTCGGACGCGGTGCGGCCGGAGACGCCTTCGCCAGGGCCACGCTGACGACCTCCAGGTCGTAGGCGTCCATCGCGATGAGGTCTCCTGCGTGCACCGTGACTTCGCTGCCCTGGAAATACTGGACGCCGTTCACGATCACCGGCAGGGTGCGGGACATCACCCGAAGCAGGTAGCCCCGTCCGGTGCGCTCGAATTCGGCCTGGAGGCGCGACAGGTACCGGTTCGGATCTTCGAGGGCCAGCGTGCAGTCAGGGCTGCGTCCCACTGTGACCCGGTCGTCCTCCAGCACCCGCTCGCCCACCAGCCTTCGACGGTCTCCGGTGCGAATGAAGATCCTCAGAGAGAGCGGCATCTAACTAGCCCTTTTTCAGCCTACGGAATTATTCACGAGGTGCGTCCCGGCAGCCTACCACCGCGCCTTCCGGCGGACATATTTGATCGCCGTACGGTCGAGGTTCTCTCCCTGGCCGTTGTCCCAGTTCAGGTTCAGGGCCCTCGCACGCACCAGCCACGGACTTTAGCCCTCGGCCTGCACTGCATTATTTGACGTGCGTCAAGCGAGAGGCGGGTATTCGCGGAATGCGTCCCGATGCACACGCGCCCATTGGCAACGAGTTGCATTTCCATTCTTCGAGCGCCTGCGCCGCGAGCAGCGCGTTTTTGCTTTATGCTTCGCCCCCGGTGAACGCCCCCGGGCAGGACATTGCCACCACCCCATCCGAGGAGAATTCCATGAGCCATTCCAAGATGCTGACCACGCGCCGCCGCAAGGGCGCCGCCAAGAAGAAGATGCTGCGCACCGAAAAGGCGGCCCGCAAAGCCGTCAAGGACGCAGCCAAGCCGGCGCCCGCAGCGACCTGATCGGCGCGGGGTAGCAGGCGCGAAAAGCCCCGCCTCGACTGACCTCCTTTGGTGGTCAGTCGACCTTTACGCCAGCCTGCTTGACGACCTTGCCCCAGCGCTCGATGTCGGACTTGATCGTCGCGGCGAATTGTTCCGGCGTGCCTCCTGCGGCGGCCACGCCGTCCGTGGCGAGCAGCGTGTCCATCTCCTTGACCTTGAGGATCTGGTTGGCCTCGGCATTGATCCTGTCGACGATGGCACGGGGCAATCCTTTCGGACCGACCAGGCCGTGCCACAGCACCACTTCATAGCCGGCAAGGCCGGACTCGGCGACGGTGGGCACATCGGGTGCGGCCCCGATTCGATGGGTGGTGGTCACCGCCAGCGCGCGCAGTCGCCCCGACTTGATGTGCGGGATCGTGGTCGATGGGCTGCCGAACAGGACCTGCACGTTGCCCGCGATCGCGTCGTTGAGGGCCGGCCCGGTGCCCTTGTAAGGGATATGCACGATCTGGAGCTTCGCCATGTCCACGAACATGGCTGACGCGAGGTGCGTGATGCTGCCCGAACCGGCTGACGCGTAGGAAAGCTTGTCGGGTTGCTTCTTCACGAGGTCGATGAGTTCCTTCAGCGTTTTCACTGGCACCGAAGGGTGGACCGCGACGATGAAGGGGCCCTGCGACAACTGGATGATCGGGGTGATGTCGCTCACCGGGTCGAAGGTGAGCTTGTAGAGGCTCGGGTTCACCGTGTAGCTGCCGGCAACGAGGAGCAGCGTGTACCCGTCGGCGGGCGAGCGGACTGCCTGCTCCGCGCCGAGGTTGCCGCCCGCGCCGGGCTTGTTCTCGACGACGACCTGCGCGCCGAGTTTTTCGGTGAGCTTCTGCGCGATCAGGCGCGCGATGAAGTCCGTTCCTCCCCCCGGTGCGAAGGGGGCGACGATCTTGATCGGCTTGTTCGGATAAGGCTGGGCGTGCGCAAATCCCGCCGCGAGGGCGCCGAAGGCGATGGCCAGTTTCGTTATTGTTTTCCTCATGTCCTGCCCCCTTCTTTTTGCCTGCGAGAGGCTAATTTACCCTGTCGTGGAACTCTCTGTCGTGAATTTCGGCGTCCGGTACCAGTGTGTGGCGAACGCGTCGTCTTGCCCTGTGCGCGCGCGGGCGAAGCGGATACCATGCAACCCAGCGCGAGCACGACAAGAAACGCACGCAGTTTCATTTTTCCCCCTGAATTTTAGGCGCATCCCCCAAGGCGGGCGCCTGCAGGCTGTAGCATTGAACTTTTGCAGGAGGGCAGGCATGGATCTCGGATTGAAGGGCAAGGTTGCCATCGTCACGGGCGGCACCCAGGGCATCGGCAAGGCGGCCGCGGTGGTGCTGGCTCGCGAGGGGGCCAGCGTGGTGATCGCGGCGCGGGGGCGCGAGCTGCTCGATGCCGTTGCGGCGGAAATCCGCGCCGCGGGCGGCCAGGTGGCCGCCGTGCAGGCCGACGTGGGCGTCAAGGCCGACTGCGAGCGCCTGATTGCGGAAACGCTCAAGGCTTTCGGCCGGATCGACATCCTGGTGAATAACGCAGGCACCTCCGCCACCGGCGAATTCGAGTCGGTCACCGATGAGGCCTGGCAGGCGGACTTCGACCTGAAGCTCTTTGGCGCGATCCGCCTCGCGAGGCTCGCCATCCCCGAGATGAAAAAGCAGAAGGGCGGCCGCATCATCAACATCACCAATATCGGCGCCAAGCAGCCGCGCGCGAAGTCCATGCCCACCACGGTGACGCGCGCCGCCGGCCTGGCCTTCACCAAGGCGCTGTCCAAGGAGTACGCCGCGGACAACATCCTCGTGAACACTGTTTGCATCGGGTTGATCCGGGCCGCCCAGCACGAAGGCAAGGCGAAGAAGGCCGGCATTCCGGTCGATGCCCTCTACTCGAACATGGCGAAAGACATCCCGCTCGGGCGCGTGGGCGAGGCCGAGGAAGTCGCCAATGTGATCACATTCCTCGCCTCGAATGCCGCGAGCTACGTGACGGGCACCAGTGTCAACCTGGACGGCGGCACGTCGGGCGTCCTTTGAGAACGATGAGGCGGACATGCCGATAAGCTGGTTGCGGGGCAAGCAGGGGGCGGGCGCGGGCAAGGAGGCCCAGCCCGCGGAACCCGCGTTGCCAGTCCGGCCTGCGCCGGTGGCTGGCGACCCGCCCGCGGTATGGGCCGAGGCTGCCTGCACGGCCACGGACAAGGCCCTTGCGGCCGAATGGGCGCAAAGCGTGGAAGGCGATGAACTGCTTGCCGAAGTGGCCGTGCGCTGCAGGTTTGCGGAAGTACGTCTCGCCACGGTGCGCAGGATCGCCGACGCCGCGGTGCTCAAGCAGGTCATGGAGGGCAGCCGCGAGAAGGACAAGCACGTGTACCGCCACTGCGCCGACGCCTTGAGGGAAACCCGGCAGGAAGGCGAGCGCGCCCGCCGTGCGGCCGAGCTTGCCGTCGCGACCCGTGCACTGCTGGATGCGACGCCCGTCGCTGTGTCGCACCTGTTGCAGATCGAAAAGGACCTTGCATCCCTCGGTGAGGGCGGCGAGGAAACCCAGGAATGCGAAACGCTGCTGGAGCAGGCGCGCGCCCGCGTCCTGCTCGAGACGCAGGCCCAGATCACGCTGCGCGCGCGCCTCGCCTCGGCGCAGGCGCTGGTGGCTTCAATCGCGGCGGCGGAGTCGCCCTCCGCGCAAGACATCGAAGCGTGGGGCGCGCACCGTGCTGCCATAGCCCAGGATGCGGCCGAGTCGCCGGCGTGGTTGTCCCAGCTGCCCGCGTCGCGGTCCCTGGCGAAAGCGCTGCAGGACGCTGAATCGCGTCTCACAGTGCTCGGGGAGGTCGTTGAGCACGCCGCCCTGCTGGAAGCGCAAAGGCTCGCCGCCGAAGCCGCGAGGCTCGCGGCTGAAGCCGCTGCAGCCCTCGAGCCGCCACCGGCAGTTCCCAAGGCGCCGGCTGCAGCGAAGAAGAAGTTCGACGCGGAGGCCGTGCAAAAGCTGCTCGAGGAACTCGAGGTCCACCTCGAGGAAGGGCGCCTAGTCGAGGCGGAGTCCGCGATCAAGGGCATCGACCGCCTGCTGGGAGGCGCTGCGCCCGCAGGGCAATTGGCACGCAGGCTGCAGCGCGCGCGGTCGCAGGAGGCTCGCCTAGTCGGTTGGGCGCGCTGGGGCACCGACCAGGCGCGCGAGCAGTTGATCGGCGCGGCCGAAGCGCTGTTGGTAGGCGAACCCGATGTCGCCGAACGCACGCGTGCTGTGCCGCTGCTGCGCCGCGAGTGGAAGAACCTGGATGCGCACGGCGGGGCACCGCAGGGACTGTGGAAGCGCTTCGATCGTGCGCTGGAACGCGCCTACAAGCCGGTTGCGGAACAGCGTGCAGCGGAGGCAGTTGCGCACGCGGTCGCGCGCGCCGCGAAGGCCGCGATGTGCGTCGCGTGGGAAGCCTGGATGGCGGAGGCGCCCGCGTCGGATTTCAAGGTCATGGAGGCCAAGCGCGAGGAGATGGCCGGCCAGTGGAGGTCTGCCGCGCGAGCCGGATTCGGTGACGAGCGCAAGCTGCGCAAGCGCTTCGATGCGCTGATCGGGAAGATCGACGCGCAACTCGAAGAGGCGCGAACGAAGGAACTCGCGCGACGCAAGGACCTGGTCGTGCAGGCCGAAGCGCTCAAGGACATGCCGGAACTGGGCGCAGCGATGAGCGCTGCCAAGACCCTGCAGCGGCGCTGGAAGGACGAAATGGCGCCGGTGGGCCTGCGGCACGGCGCGGACCACAAGGTGTGGCAGCGATTCCGCACCGCCTGCGACGCCGTCTTCGCGCGTCGGGATGTGGAGCAGGAGAAGGTGGTTGCAGAGCGCGCCAAGCGCGACGAGGCCCGCAAGGCCGAGACCGAGGCCGCTCGCGAGGTCGAGGCGAAGAAGCGTGAAAAGCACGCAGCCCGGTTTGCTGTGATGGCCGAAAAGGCTGCCGCCGTGCCCGACGCCGCACCCGAGCTCCTTGCAAAAGGCCTCGCCGAGCGCGATGCGCTGCTGCTCGACCTCGAAATCGCCCTCGACCTGCCGACGCCTGCGGCGCAAGCGGTGGCGCGCAGGGCGCGCATGCTTGCGCGCCTTCAGGACCGCTTCAGCAAAGGCGTCGCAGCTCCGACGGACCCGGAGGCGATGGTGGCGAAGTGGTACGCGATCGTTGCGACGCCGGATGAATCTCAGGCGGCCCGCATGTCCGCCGTGGTGTCGCGGCTGCTGGAGGGTGAGACCCGGGGCCAGCCCCGGGGTCAGGCGCGCAAAGACTCGCGGTCGTAGCCCGCGACCTTCTTGTAGCCGTCGGAGATCGCCATGATCTCCTTCTTCGAGATCACGTCGTCGATGTCGGCGAAAGGCTTGTCACCGGTGCGCTGCCAGACCTCGCGCAGGATCGCGTCGGGCGGGTTCTTGCGGTTGGTCAGCACCACGTTGGCCGTGGCGGGCAGGCGCTGCGCCTCGTAAGTCTTCAGTGCCGCCAGCGGGTCCTTGTTGGCGACGAGCAGGTCGCGCAGCGCAATCGTATCGAGGATCGCCTGGCCTGCACCGTTGGAGCCGCGCGGAACCATCGGGTGCGCGGCGTCGCCGAGCAGGGTCACGCGACCCTGCGTCCACCACGGCAGCGGGTCCTGGTCGATCATCGGGAACTCGAGGATGATGTCCGAAGCGCGGATCATGGCGGGGATGTCCAGCCAGTCGAAGTTCCAGTCCGCGAACGGGCCGATGAAGTCGTCGATGTTGCCCTGCCGGTTCCAGTCACGCTGTTCGAACTTGGGCGTGGTGACTTCGCAGACCCAGTTCACCAGTGAGCGGCCTTCGGCGTCGATGTTGTTGCGGATCGGGTAGATCACCATCTTGCCCGGCGTCAGCCAGCCGGCGCGCACGTAGCTCTCGCCGGTCATGTAAGGCTTCATCCGGGTCACGCCGCGCCACATGTTCACGCCGGAGTAGACGTGGGCGCCTTCGCTCGGGTGCAGTTGCTTGCGGACCACCGAATGGATGCCGTCGCACGCAATCAGCACATCTCCCTTCGCCGGCGGCAGGGCCTCACCAGTCTTGGCGGACACGAATTTCCCGCTGACGCTGCCTGCATCCTGCTCGAAGCCCGTGCATTTCCAGCCGAGGAACAGCCGATCCTCGCCGACGCGAGCCTTGAATGCGTCGAGCAGGACCTTGAGGATGTCTGCACGGTGCACCTGGAACTGCGGCCACTCGTAGCCCGCATGGCGCCCGGTGGGTTCGCTGTGGATCTTCTGGCCGAAGCGATTGAAGAACACCGTCTCGCGGGTCGCGACGGCCAGTTTTCCGAGCTCATCGACGAGCCCCAGTTCGCCGAGCGCTTTAACGCAATGCGGCAGCAGCGTGACGCCTACGCCCACCTGCTTGATTTCCGGCGCGGCCTCGTAAACCCGGCTCGCGATGCCGGCCTTGTGCAGTTCCAGCGCGAGGGTGAGGCCGCCAATCCCGGCGCCTACAATGATGACTTCCATGTGCTGCTCCTAGTCTGCGCGGATGTTCGCGTCCCGGATCACCCGGGCCCAACGGTCGAGGTCGCTCGAGGTGAGGTCGGCCAGTTCGGCCGGCGTCCCGCCGGTGGGCTGCAGGCCCTGCTTGGCGAGCGTTTCAGCGACTTCGGGAAGCTTGAGGATCGCGTTGATCTCGGTGCTGAGCTTTGTAACGATGTCCTTCGGCGTGGCCGCCGGGAAATACACGCCGAACCAGATGTCGACGTCAATGTCACGGATGCCGGCGGCTTCGCCGAGCGAAGGCACGTTGGGCGTCGCGCTGGAGCGCTTGGTGCCGCTGGCCGAGAGCATCACGATGCGCCCGGCCTGCACATTGGTGAGCGCCTGGTGGATCGGCATGAAGACTGCGCTGATCTGGCCGCCGAGGATGCCGGTCATCATGCCGTCGGAGCCCTTGTAGGGAATGTGCGTCAAGGAAATGCCGGCGCGCTGCTTGAAGAGCTCCATCGCGAGGTGGTGCGGTGTGCCGTTGCCGGGCGAACCGTAGTTGAGCTTGCCGGGTTCCTTCTTCGACAGTGCAACGAATTCCGCCACCGTCTTCACGCCGAGCGCAGGGGGCACCACAAAGGCCATGGTGCCAATCGCCACCGGCGCGACTGGCACAAAATCCTTGATCGGGTCGAAAGTGAGCTTCTTGTTCAGGCTCGGGAGCATGATCATGGTGTTGACCGACATCAGGATCGTGTAGCCGTCCGCGGGGGACTTGGCCGCCATGTCGAACCCGATCGCGCCGCTCGCGCCCGGGCGGTTCTCGATGACTACGGGCTGCTTCCAGCGTTCCTGCAACTTCTGGCCCAGGGTGCGGCCGAGGATGTCGATGCCGCCGCCGGGGGCGAACGGGACGAGGATCCGCAGCGGCTTGGACGGGTAGGCGTCCTGCGCGATGACGGGGCCCGCGGCAAGGATGCCGAGGGCCAGGGCGACGTGGAGGACGACTTTGCGCATTTCTGGCACTCCGGGGACAGGGAAGCGAGCTAGGTTATTTCAAGGCGAGGCCATTGGCCAGCATAATGACGAAAAACGGGAGGATGACGTGAACAGCATCATGGAAGACAAACTGGCAATCTCGGAGGTCGTGCAGAACTGGGCCGTGTGGCGCGATGCGGGCGACTGGGAGCGCTTTTGCACCGTATGGCACGAGGACGGCTGGATGTCGGCCACCTGGTTCCAGGGGCCCGCGGAGCAGTTCATTGCGGTGAGCAAGGCGGGATTCGAGAAGGGCGTGAACATACTGCATTTTCTCGGCGGCATATCGGTGGACGTCGCGGGCGACCGGGCGATCTCGCAATGCAAGATGACCATCAGCCAGCGCGGGATGCTCGACGGCTTTTATGTCGACGTCGTGTGCACGGGACGATTCTATGACTTCTTCGAGCGCAGGAACGGGGCGTGGAAGATTGTCCGCCGCCAGCCCATCTACGAAAAGGACCGGCTCGATGCCCTCGACCCGGACGCGGACCTGGAACTGCTGCCTGAACTCCTGCACAGCTTCCCGGAAGGCTACCGGCACCTCGCGTACCTGCAGACCAATCTCGGTTTCAAGATCAAGATGGACATGCCGCAGCTGAAGGGGCTGGTGGTGCAGGCACTGTATGCGCGCGGCAAGGCGTGGCTGGAAGGGGCCGCTTCGGCCTTCGATACGCCGCCCGTCCCCTCCGGGATTCCGCCCAACGCCTGATCAGGGCTTGATCGGGGCGTGATCGATGAAGTGGCGGGCGATGGCGCCGCTGGTGGCGATCCAGACTTTGTCGCGGTGCTTGGCGATGTGTTCCAGGGCGCGGCGGAAATGCCGCAGCCGGAAAGGCTGGCCGATCAGGAAGGCGTGGATCGCGATGCCGTAGACGAGCGGCTGTTTCGCTGACTGCTCCAGCATCTCGTCGAAATTGTCGATCACCATGTCCGCAAAGGCCGGTGCCGTGCCGTGGTGCAGCGCGATCATCGGAATGTCGTTGACCTCGTGCGGGTACGGCAGGCTGAGGATGTGGCCCTTGCGCGTCTTCATCCACACCGGCTGGTCGTCCATGGGCCAGTCCATCAGGTAGGTGTAGCCGGCCTCCTGCAGCAGGTCCGGCGTCACGTTGCTCGGGTTCACGCCGGGACTCAGCCAGCCTTGCGGCGACTTGCCTTCGTTCCTGCTGATTGCCTCGGTCACGTCGGCGATCAGTTTCTTCTCGCCGGCTTCGTCGAAATTGTTCTGGTGCTCGGAGTTCGTGCGGCCGTGGCCGAGGATCTCGTCACCGCGCCTGCGCAGCGCATCGACCACTTTCGGGCAATGGTCGTAGACCTCTGAATTCAGCAACACCGACATCGGCAGCTGCAGCGCGTCGCACATTTCGATGAGGCGCCACACGCCGACCCGGTTGCCATACTCGCGCCAGGCCCAGTTGTAGGTGTTCGGATGCGGGATGCCGGGCGAGTACGACAGGCCGAGGCCCTCGTTGTAGGCGAAGTGCTCCAGGTTCAGCGAAAGGTGGATCGCGAGGCGCCGCCCCTCCGGCCAGCTGAAGTCGGGGCGTTCGGTGATGGGCGAGTAGGTGAAGCGGTCGTGGCTGGCGAGCATGGGGATTCCTTTTGGCTGTGGCGCAAGTCTGCGTACTATAAATCGTGGGCGGGGATTCGGAATTTGCATATCGCAGCCGATTCCTTTGACGTTGCGGCGGCGCGTTGACCATAATGGCCCAACGGTATTCGCCGGGAAGCTTGGGAGCCAGTCATGGGGCAGTGGAGCCGCAAGGACCATCCGGAACCTTTCATCGACCTGGTATCGGCCGACAAGGCAACGGGCGCGCGCAAGGCGCTGTACGATGAGCTCGAGCGCATCCGCGGGAAGGGCCGCGTGTCGAACCTTTTCAAGGCCTATGCCGCATTTCCAGAGCTGGGCATGGCGAACCTGCAGCGGCTGATGGCACTGCTCGGCAAGGGGTCGCTCACGGTGAAGTTCAAGGAGTCTGTCATGACGGCGCTGGCGGAGATCAACCGCTGCGACTACTGCGTGTCCTTCCACGCCACGGCGATGAAGAACGCCGGCGCGTCCGACGCCGAAGTGCAGGCTGCGCTGCAGTTCGACCCGCAGGGCATAGGCCTGTCGGAGAAGGAGCAGGCGCTGTTCGAATACGCGTTGAAGGCCAACGGCGACCCGCATGGCATCACCCCGGAGGACTTCAAGCCGCTGCGCGCAGCCGGCGTTACGGACGGCGAAATCGTCGAGGCGCTGGAGACCGTCAATACCGGCAATGCGTTCAACCTGATCAACGGCGCGTTGAACGTGGGTGCCGACGATTTCCTCGGCGGCTACCTCAAGGAGCGCGGCGAGGCCTGGGCGGCGGAGCGCTGATGCGCGCGCCGCTGTCGCATGTGGCCTCGCAGGCGGAGCTGGACGCGTTGATCGCCGCCCCCAGGCCCTTGCTGCTCACCTTCACCGGGCCGAAGTGCATCATCTGCCGGCAGCTCGCGCCCATGCTGAGCGTGGTGGTACAGGAGGTGGGCGAGGCGCTCGAATCGGCCAAGGTCGATGCCGAGGCGCTGGCCGACATCTCGGAGCGCTACGAAATCCGCTCGCTGCCGACCACGATGCTGTTCCGCGGCGGCGAGCTGGCCGATCGTTTTTCAGGATTTTCCACCGCAGGGAAATTGCGCGACTGGCTGAAGGCTAACGGCGTCACTGCCGCCCCCTGATCCTATACCTCCCAATCACGAAGGAACCGCCATGCCTGAAATCAAGCTCCATACTGCGCCCGATGCCCCGAACCCGCCCGGGCCGTTCTCGCACGCCAGTTCCGTGGGCGACTGGGTATTCACGTCGGGCATGGGCGGGCTCGACCCGAAGACCGGGCAGGTGGTGTCGGACGACGTGATTGAACAGACCGAGCAGTCCATCACCAATACGGAGCGCATCCTCGCCGCGGCCGGCTGCACCCTGCAGGACGTGGCCAAGGTGGTGCTCTACCTGACCGACATGCAGGACTACCCCCGCGTCAACGCGGTCTACGAGAAGCGCTTCGCACCCCACAAGCCGGCGCGTACCTGCGTGGCCGTCTCTGCGTTGCCGGTGCGCGAGCGCATGAAGCTCGACGCTATCGCGATCCGCCGCAAAGGCTGACCGAGGCTGCTCAGCGAGCGCACCAGAACTGGAGCATGCCCCGGAAGGTGTCGGGATAAGCGGACTCGAGGCGCTCCCAGGCCAGCGGATCGGTTTCGGCACCCGCGTCTGGAAACATTGCCCGGAATCGCCCCTGCGCCTGCGCATCGCATTCTGTCTGAACGCCACTCAGGGCTCGAACCCGGCCTTGGCGCGCATGCGCTGGGTGAGGTCCGCAGTAAGGTGTCGTGCAAAGGCTTGCGCGCCCGGTACGTCTGCGGCGCCAGTGCACACAGCCGCGGAGTAGAGCGTTGCCAGTTCGAACTCCCCGGGCAGCGATCCGACCAGCGCAACGCCTTCGGTGTAGAGGATCTCTGAAGCCTGTGTGCAGCCGATCGCGTACTGTCCCGCCGATTCGGCCATTGCTTTCATCGCCGTCGCGCCGTTCGGGAATTCCCTGAGGCGCGGGGCGACCTCGCTGGCGATCCCGAGCGTCGCAAGCATTTCGGCGATGTGCCGGCCGGCCGTGGACTTGGCGAGGTCGGGCACATAGATTTCTTCCACCCCCAGCAGGGCCATGCTCAGGCCCGTTGCGCGCGCAATATTGGGCAGCGGGGCACCGCGCTTGACCGCGATGGCCGTATAGACGCGCCCGAGGTCGCCGACGGTGGCCGCGTCGACGCTCCCAGAGCCGGCCAGCGCGTCGATCATGCTCCGGGTCAGGACGATAACGTCGCACGGTTCCCCGGCGGCCAGCTTGTCCTGCATGGCGCCGACCGCGCCGAACGCACCTTCGAGCGTTACGCCGGCGTCACGCGCCGCTGTAGTCAGCACGGCTTTTGCGGCGCCCGCGCTCAGCACATGCAGCACGCCCATCAGTCGACCTTCGCGCCCGAGATCTTCACGATGGTGGCCCACTTGGCGATGTCTTCCTTCATGTACTGGCCGAATTCGTCGGGCGACATGCTCATGGGGGCGGCGCCTTGCCGGGCCCACGCGTCCCGCACTTCGGGGTTGTTCACCACCTTGCGGATCTCCGCGTTCAACCGGTCGACAATGGCCCGTGGTGTCGCCACCGGCGCCATGACGCCCAGCCAGATCGTCGCCTCGTAGCCGGGCACGCCGGCCTCCGCTACGGTGGGGACTTCCGGCAGGACGGGCGAGCGCACTTTGCCCGTGGTGCCGAAGGCCTTGAGCTTGCCGGCACGCACATTGGGCGCCATGGTGGTGATCGCGTCGAACATCATCTGCACCTGCCCGCCGAGGATGTCGGTGCGGGCGCCCGAGCTTCCCTTGTAGGGCACATGCACCACGTCGATGCCGGCCATCGTCTTGAAGAGTTCCCCGGCCATGTGATACGGCGTGCCCGGGCCGGAGGAGGCGTAGTTGTAGAACTTGGGCTTTGCCTTTGCGAGGGCGAGGAGTTCCTTAAGTGACCCCGCGGGCACCGAAGGGTGCACCACCAGGACGAGGTCGGAGTAATTCACGGGTGCGACCGGCGCGAAGTCGCGCATCAGGTCGAACGGCTTTGTCGGGATCAGCGACTCGTTTACCGTGTGGGTGTTCGACATCATCAGCAGCGTGTAGCCGTCCGCCGGGGACTTGGCGGCCGCGTCGGTGCCGATCAGCGAGCCGCCGCCCGGGCGGTCCTCGATGACGAAGGACTGGCCGAGCGCCTCCTGGAGCTTGTTGCCGATGAAGCGCGCGTAGATATCGGCCGGCCCGCCCGCCGCGAACGGGACGATGATCTTGACGGGCTTGGCCGGGTACGCTTGGCCCCATGCCGGCAGCGTGGCGCAGAACAGCAGTCCGGCCAGCAGGCTCTTGGCGAATCTTTCCATGGAATCCTCCTTTTTGATCCCGGATTTTTAGCACAGTCTGGGATAATCGCAGCCATTCCAAGTCAAGAATCCCGGATGAAATTCCGATGAATAGCCTCCCATGAATATCCTGGTCACCGGTGCGGCCGGTTTCATCGGCGCAGCCCTGGTCGCAGCCCTCGCCGCGCGCAGGGAGGTGGAGCGGATCGTTGCGTTCGACCAGGTCGCGCCCGTGGGCGGGAACCCGAAGGTCGAGGCGCTCAGTGGAAACCTTGCCTATGCGCCGATGGCCCGCTCGCTGGTGGGAAAGGACATCGATGCGATCTTCCATCTCGCCTCGCTGGTCTCCGGCGGTGCCGAGCAGAACTTCGAGCTGGGCATGAAAGTGAACTTCGACGCCACCCGGGACCTGCTCGAGGCGGCGAGGCTGGCCGGGACGAACCCGAAATTCATTTTCACCTCGTCGATTGCCGTGTATCGCGGCGAAAAGCTCGAAGTCACCGACGACACCCGGCCCACGCCGCGCCTGTCGTACGGCGCGCAGAAGCTCATGTGCGAGGTGATGATCGACGACTACACCCGCCGGGGATTCGCCGACGGCCGCAGCGTTCGCCTGCCGACCGTGCTGGTGCGACCGGGGACCGCCAATACTGCGTTGTCGGGTTGGTCGAGCGCGATCATCCGCGAACCGCTGGCCGGGCGCGATTACACCTGCCCGGTGGGCCCGCACACGCAGATGGCCTGCATATCGGTGAAGCGGGTGGTCGAGTCGCTGGTCCACGCGATGGGGCTGCCGGGGCAGGCGATCGGCCCGGACCGCACCCTGCTGCTGACCGGCATTCCTGTTTCCGCGCAAGCCATGCTGGAAGCGGTGCAAAAGCGCGCCGCTGGGCGTACCCTCGGCCGGGTGCGATTCGATCCGGACCCGGCCGCGCAGGCGGTGATGGATTCAGTCGCGCGCTCCACGTACTCTGCCCGCGGCGAGGGACTTGGGTTCCGGCCCAGCGCCAGCATCGAAGAGGTTGTGGACGATTACCTCCAAACAGGCCTGCTTTCCTGACAACCCCCCCTACGGTAGAACAAGACATGCCCCGCAGCCGCTCCCGTACCCGCAAAGCCGTCGCCGCCCCCTTCAAGGATCTGCCGTCCCGCATCACGGTCGAGGGCATGGACCGTGCCCCGCACCGCGCCTTCCTCCGCGGCATGGGCCTCACTGACGAGGACATCGCCAAGCCGTTCATCGGGGTCGCGAGTACCGACGGTCGCGTGACGCCCTGCAACGCCAAGCTAGGCGAACTCGCCCGCGAGGCCTGCGTGGCGATCAAGGAGTGGGGCGGGACGCCGTTTGATTTTGCCTCGATTGCTGTGGCCGATTCGATGTCGATGGGCCATGCGGGGATGAAGTTCTCGCTGGCTTCGCGCGAAATCATTGCCGATGGCGTGGAGGCCGTATGCCGAGGGCACGCTTACGACGCACTGGTGGCCTTTGCCGGATGCGACAAGACGCTGCCGGGCATGATGATGGCCATGGTGCGGTTGAACCTGCCCTCCGTCTTCATGTACGGCGGGTCGGCCACGCCCGGCCGCTGGAAAGGCAAGGACGTCACCGTCCTCGATACCTTCGAGGCCGTGGGTGCCGTGATGGCCGGCGACATGCAGCAGTCCGAGCTCGACCGGCTCGAGCGCGTCTGCCTGCCTACGCTGGGCGCGTGCCCGGGCCAGTTCACGGCCAACACGATGGCGATGGTGTCCGAGACGCTCGGCCTTGCGCTGCCGGGGTCGGCCACGATGCCCGCGATGGCGAAGGAACGCGCCGCGACCGCGCGCGAGGCGGGCCGCGTGGTGATGGAGCTGCTGCGCACGGGAGGCCCGCTGCCGCGTGACCTCGTCACGAAGAAGAGCCTGGAGAACGCCTGTGCTGCAGTGGCGGCCACCGGCGGTTCCACCAATGCCGGATTGCATATCCCGGCGATTGCCCATGAGGCCGGCATCAAGTTCTCGCTCGATGATCTCGCGCGGATTTCGAAGAAGACACCGTTGATCGCCGACATGAAACCCGGCGGGCGCTTCCTCGCGAAAGACCTCCACGCGGTGGGCGGTGTCTACAACGTGCTCAAGGTGCTGCTGGAACGCGGCGCGCTGCACGGCGACTGCCTCACCATCTTCGGCACGACGCTCGAGCAGGAACTCTCCGACCACCCCGGCGCGGACGGTGAAGTCGTGCGCAAAGAACCGATCCTCGACACCGGCGGCATCGTGGTCCTCAAGGGCAACCTCGCGCCTGACGGGGCGCTGATCAAGGTGGCCGGGCTGAAGAGCCTCAAGTTCACCGGGCGTGCACGCGTGTTCGACTGCGAGGAGGACTGCGCGGCCGTCGTGGCGAAGCGCGCGTATTCCGAAGGCGACGTGCTGGTGATCCGCTATGAAGGTCCCAAGGGCGGCCCAGGCATGCGCGAGATGCTTGGCGTGACGGCGCTCATCTACGGGCAGGGCATGGGCGAGAAGGTCGCGCTGCTGACCGACGGGCGGTTCTCCGGGGCCACCCGGGGGATGATGATCGGGTATGTGTCGCCCGAAGCGGGTGTCGGTGGGCCGCTGGCGCTGGTGAAGGATGGCGACACGATTGTCATCGACGGCAAGGGTGGCAAGCTCACGCTCAACGTTTCAGAGGCGGAACTCACCCGGCGGCGCAAGGCGTGGAAACTGCCGCAGCGCGAACGCCTCAGCGGGGCGCTGGAGAAGTACGCGGCACTGGTCGGGCCGGCCAACCTTGGCGCCGTGACGCACAGCGGAGGCAGGAAATGAGCGACCTTCCAAAACTCGGCTTCATCGGCATCGGCCTCATGGGTAAGCCGATGACGTTGCGCCTGCTGGCGGCCGGCTACACGGTCGCGGTCTGGAATCGCAGCAAGGAAAAGCTGGTTCCGGTCACGACCAAAGGTGCCGTCGCGAAGGACTCGCCTGCCGAAGTCGCCCGCTTCGCCGACATTGTGATGATGTGCGTCACAGACCAGAACTCGGTGAAGGAGGTCCTCTTCGGCGCCGGCGGTGTTGCAGAGGGTGCGGCCGAAGGCAAGATCGTGATCGACTTCTCCAGCATCGCGCCTTCGGCTGCGCGCGAGGCGGCGGAGAAGCTCGAGGCGCTGGGCATGGGCTACATCGACGCGCCGGTGTCCGGCGGCATTGTAGGCGCTGAGGAGGGCACGCTGGCGATCATGGCCGGCGGAAAATCGGAGCACATCGAGTTCGTGCGTCCGCTGATCGCGGAGCTCGCCAGCCGATTCACGCGCATGGGCGGCCCGGGCACAGGACAGGTCACCAAGCTTGCCAACCAGGTCATCGTGGCGAGCCTCTTCCCGGTGATCGCCGAGGCGATGCGCCTTGCCGAAGCCGCGGGCGTGGATGCCGCGAAACTGCCGGAGGCGCTGCGCGGCGGCTTTGCCGACTCCAAGCCTTTGCAGGTGTTCGGTCCGCGCATGGCTTCGCGCGCGTACGAGCCTGCGCTTGGTACCTCCAACGTCATGTTGAAGGACCTGATGAATGCCGTCACGCTGGCCGAGGAGGCCGGCGTGCCGTTGCCCATGGCGCGCGCCGCCGTGGAGCGTTACCGGTTGCTCGCGGCGGAGGGCAAAGGGGAGGTGGAACCGTCTGCGTTCATCGACCTGCTCGCCGCCGGACGCTGAAACACATCGAAAGGAAGACAAATTGCGCACCTACAAAATCGTCGTCATCAAGGGCGATGGCATCGGCCCGGAACTCGTGGATGCCTCCATGGTTGTGCTGGCCGCCGTCGAGCAGTCACTGGGCGGTTTCAAGCTCGAGGTTGAATACCGCGAGGGCGGTGCAGGGTGCTACCGCAACACGGGCGAGAACCTGTCGGCCGAAACCATGCAGGCGATCAAGAACGCGGATGCCACGATGAAGGGGCCGGTGGGCCTGCCGGAAGTGCGCCTGAAGGACGGCACGGAGGCCGGCACGCTCGGCGGCGTGCTGCGCACGGGCCTCGACACTTACGTGAACCTGCGCCCGGTGCGCCTCATGCCCGGCGTCGATGCGCCGACGCGCGCGCAGCCCGGCACGATTGACTACGCGATCGTGCGCGAGAACACGGAGGGACTGTACCTCTCGCGCGGCAAGGGCATAGGCACCAACGATGCGATGGCCGACACGTTGTTGATCACGAGGAAGGGCACTGAGCGCGTCGCGCGGTATGCATTCGAACTCGCGCGCCGGCGCAACGGCGCCCCGGCCGATGGCATAAAGCGCGTGACCTGCGTAGACAAGAGCAACGTGCTGGCGTCGTACGCGTTCTTCCGCCGCGTCTTCGACGAGGTCGGCGAGGGGTATCCGGACATCAAGCGCGAATACCTTTACGCCGATGCGGCTGCGCAGGAACTCGTGCTGAACCCTTCGCACTTCGACGTGCTGGTGATGGAGAACCTGCTCGGCGATATCTTGTCGGACCTCGGCGGTGCCACTGTCGGCGGGATCGGCCTGTGCCCCTCGGGGAACATCGGCGAAAAGTACGCCTACTTCGAGCCGATCCATGGCTCGGCGCCGGGGATTGCGGGGCAAGACAAGGCCAACCCGGTGTCGCAGGTGCTGACTGCCGCGCTGATGCTTGAGCATCTCGGCGAGGCCGCGGCGGCCGGCCTCGTGCGCCGCGCGGTGGAAGCGTGCCTCGCGGACGGCAGCCTGCGCCTGGGCGCCTACGGCCAGCCCGAGGGCGGCACGCGCAAGGCGGCCGAGACGCTGGCGGCGAAAGCCCTGGCACTTTCTCGCGCCTAGACCAAGTGACGACTGGCGACCCCATATCGCTCATGCGGCGCACGACCTCCGAGGTCGATCCGTACCGGATGGGGAGCACCGGCGTCGAATTACGCCGGGCTCTCGACAGGCTTGGCTTTGCAGTCTGCGTCCTCGACGGGAAGGGCGGGCTGCAGCAGATCGCGGTGGATGCGCCGCACCAGAGCGCATCGGTCGACAACTTCTACTGCGTCAGGCCGCCGAAGTCCTGAATGCAGGACATTTTTTCAGGAAATCCGGACCGCCAGGAGCCGCTGTCCCGGTAATTTGTATCGTTACCGATACATTGACCAGTGGGATCAGGTTAACGAAGGGCTGCGCAATGGCAGGCATCAGTCTGCGACGGCGCGTAAAGGTGCGCGCGCCGATTTCGGACGGCGTACGCGGGCCTTCCCGAGGTCGTCGAGCAGGCTACCCATCCCGGCCAGGACCGAATCCACCCCATATTGGATCAGGGGCCTGACATCGACGCTTTCGATCGCCATGCCGTAAATCTGCTTGCGGATGGCCGAGTAATAGAGGCCGCCGTGCAGAATCCACAGCAATTCGATTTCGCGCGCAGTCACATCGGCGGGCGAGCAGCGCTTTAGTCCGCGATCCCTGCGTATCTGCGCGGCAATTTCGCGCAGGAGCGGTTCGGTCAGCTTGCCGATGTACATCCGGTTGAAGGCGCCGCCTTCCAGGCCCGCAAACATGTAAATGCGGATCCAGTGATAGTCATACAAGGTGGTCGCATACGACATGAAGAACTCGATCAGGCGCGACCGCAGGTCGCCGTCGCCGTCCCCGAGCGCCGCGCGCCAGTCGCGCATCGACATGCGCTCGAACAGCGCGGCGAAAACGGCCTGGATGAGGTCGTCCTTGCTTGCGAAGTGCTGGAAGAGCAGGGGTTGTGTTATTCCTATCCGCTGCGCGAGCACGCGCGTGGGGGCGCCGAACCCCTGCTCCGCAAATACCTGAATAGCCTGCTCGATGATGACGCGGCGGCGCTCTTCCTGGGATAGTCGGCGCCTGGGCGGCGGCTTTTTCTTCATGTCGGCGGGTGCATGGCGAGGCGGATTGTACCTCCCGACCAGGCGCGGCCTTGACACGGGCGGTGAGGCCGTTGTTAACTAATCACCTGATAACTTAAGGCGAGGAAGTCACCGATGTCAGTGCGGCCCCAGGAGTTGAACCCCGCGAAACTGCCGTTGCTGTTCCGGCGCCAGTTCCAGCTGTGCAACGTGAAGCGAGGCGAGACGATCTGCCTGGTGACCGACCTGAAGACGCGTCCCGAATTCGTGCAATCAGCCTTTGCTGCCGCGGAGGACCTGGGGGCGGCGATATTCGAACTCAAGCTCAACGCGCCGTATTCGACAACGCATATCGGCGGCGAGCAGATATTCCTCACCAAGGGCACGATGCAGGCGGTCGAAAGCGCCGACATGTGCGTGGTGTTCCACATCCCGCTGGGCTCGGAATGGATGGCGCGGGCCACCGCGAAGGGCACGCGCTTCCTGATGGTCTACGACCACCCCGACGATCTTGAGCGCCTGATGTCCCCGCCGGGACTCAAGGAGGCTTGCATCTACGCGCGCGACCTCGTGCACAACGCGAAAAAGATGGTGGTCAAGAGCGATGCCGGGACGGACTTTCGGTGCGACCTGGGCAAGATGAACACGAGCTGCCAGTACGGCTACTCCGAGGAACCCGGCCGCGTCGACCACTGGGGCGGCGGCCACTTCTCGACGTGGTCCAACATCGGTACTGCCGAGGGCGTGATCGTTGTCCAGCCGGGCGACTGCTGGATCCTCCCGTACGTGCGCCTGGTGGAGGATGAAATGCGGCTGACGATAGAGAAAGGCGTGATCCGCGAGATTCACGGCAAGGTCGACGCGTACCTGCTTCGACAGTTTTTCGATGCGCACAGGATGACTCCAGAGGACGACGAGCCGTATCACGTCTCGCACTTGGGCTGGGGCCTAAACCCGAATGCGCTCTGGGACCAGCTCGCCGTCCACGGCAACGACATCGAGCGGGTGGGCGGCACCGGACGATGCTGGCCGGGAAGCTTCCTCTTCTCGACCGGCCCCAACGACCAGGGAGGTGGCACCAACAAGACCAAGGCCCACGTCGACATGCCCATGTTCGGTTGCAGCGTCTGGATCGATGGAACGGAGGTCATCGAGAAAGGCAAGCTTACGGACCCGAAGATGATCGTGCCGCGGTACTGGCCGAACCTCGTGGCGAACTGAAGGCGGGCATTCGGTGCTATTCGAGGACTATCCCCCGCAGGAGCCGCTCTCAGAGAACGGTGTCATTTACAACCGCGAGATGCGCAAACGCGGCGAGGGAGTCGAAGGCATCGACATCCGGCATGGGGAAGACGCTCATCAGAGCCTGCTGCTCTTCCCTGCCGCGAAACCAAATGGCAGCGTGCTCGCTTTCATGGTTGGTGGCGGCTGGACCAATGCCTACAAGGAACTGCTCGCGTTCATGGCGCCGGCTTTCAACGCCGCCGGGGTGACATTCGCGAGCCTTGGTTACCGTCTCGCGCCAGGCCACCACTTTCCAGACGGATGGGACGATGCTGCCGCAGGGATGGCTTGGTTGCACCGCAACGTGGCCGGATACGGGGGCGATCCGGGTCGCCTCTTCGTCGGCGGCTGGTCCGCCGGGGGGCATTACGCGTCGCTGCTCGCCTGTCGTCGCGACTGGCAGGGCCCGTTGGGCCTTCCTGAGGAAGTCATACGGGGATGCCTCTGCATCTCAGGCGTGTTCGATTTCACGCCGGGCAACGGCATGGGCGTGCGGCCGCGGTTTCTCGGGCCCGAACCGCTAGGCAACGACGTGCATGCCAGTCCGCTGTTCCACCTCGATCGCTGCCCGCCGCCGATGCTGCTCGCGCACGGGAGCGACGACTTTCCGCACCTCGCAATGCAGGCGAAAAAGATGGAGCGCGTATTGCAGGTGCGCGGTGCCGATGTGCAGCGAATCGAACTGGCGGACCGCACCCATTTCACTGCGGCTTACCAGTGTGCGGACGAGGGCAGCCCCTGGTTGGCTGCCGCGCTCGCCTGGATGTCGGCGCACTGATGCGTTTACCGATCATACCCAGGAGGACATAGTGTCCCAGAACGAATCCCGCGCTACTGCCGTGTGCGGACAATCTGTAGCAGACCCCGCCGGGTGGACCGGCGCAGAACTGGGCAGGCGCGCGGACTGCCGTGACTAAGGCAGTCGGGGTGACGCCGGAGTGATGGTGTCCGAGCCGGTCCTTCCTAGGGCAGCGAGGGGCCCGGAAATTCGTCCAGCAGCGGGAAGGCGGACAGCGCTCCGGCCTCCGCCACCGGCATCGCACAGGTGACGTGACGCGGGGTGAGCTGGGCATATGACGTGACGCCCAGCAGGCCGAGGCAGATGCGGACCTCTTCTTCGAGCAGTTCGAGCGTGCGGACCAGGCCCGGCACCCCCGCAGCCGCGAGGCCGAGGCAGGCGAGCCGGCCGAGGCCGACGGTCTTGGCGCCCAGTGCGATCGCCTTCACCACGTCCGAGCCGCGCATGAAGCCGCCATCCACCCACACTTCGGCGCGGCCGTTCACCGCCTTGATCACTTCGGGGAGCACCGCCGTGCTGCCGAGGCCGTGGTCGAGTTGGCGGCCGCCGTGGTTGGAGACGTAGACGATCTCGACGCCATGCTCCACGGCGATCTCCGCGTCCTCCGCCGTGGCAATGCCCTTGAGCGCGAGCGGCAGGTCGTGCTTGTCCTTGTAGCGCTTGACCTCGTCCCAGGAGAGCGCTGCCTGGTAGGTCATGCCGGTGTTGTCGGTCGGGCGCCACGGTTTCACGAAGCGGCCGGCGATGTCGCGTTCCCTGCGGCTGTAGTTGGCGCTGTCGACGGTGTAGCAGAAGGCGGTGAAGCCGTTGTCCTTCGCGCGTTTCACGTAGTCGTCGATCCACGCCGCGTCGCCGCGCACGTAAAGCTGGAATGCGCGAATGGTGTTCGCGGCCGCCGCGGTGGCCTCGAGGCCCGGCTGGCAGACGGAGGAGAGCATCTGCGGGATGCCGAATTCGGCTGCACCCTTGGCGGCCGAAGCCGCGGCGCCTTCGGCGAAAGACTCCATGCCGCCGACCGGGGCCAGCATCACCGGCAGCCGTACGGACTGGCCGAGGAAGCTCGCACGCGAATCGACCTTGCTCACGTCGTTCAGGACGCGCGGCCGGAAGGCGATCGAGTCGAGCGCCTGCCGGTTGCGGCGCTGGGTGGTCTCGGTCTCGGTGGCGCCGATCAGGTAGTTCCAAGGGCCGGGCGCGAGGTTGCGGCGTGCCGCGAAGACGATTTCCTGCAGGGTGAGAAACTGCTGTTGTGCGTTCATGGTGTGAAGCGTATCACGGTGAATTGGATGGATTGCCTGAGGAGGCGGACTGTTTCATGAAGACAATCGCGGTATTGGTTTTCCTGCTGTTCGGCGCGGTTCCGGCGCTGGCGCAGTTTCCAGACCACACGGTCAGGCTGGTGGTCGGATTCCCGGTCGGGAGTTCGCCGGACCTGATCGCCCGCATGCTGGGCGAGGAGTTGGCGAAGGGTTGGAAGCAACCGGTGGTGATCGACAACCGACCGGGCGCGGGCGCAATCCTTGGTAGCGACTCGGTCGCCAAGGCGCCGGCGGATGGGTACACCGTCTACATCGCCACTTTAGGTGCGCTGGCGCTGAACCCGCATCTCTACAAGAAGCTGCCGTACGACCCGGTGAAGGACTTCGCCGGGATCACCTTCCTCGCCGAGAACCCGTTCGCGCTCGCGGTGAACCCTGGGGTCCCGGTGAAGTCGGTGCCCGAACTCATCGCCCATGCCAAGGCCAACCCCGGCAAGCTGAACTTCGGCGCCGGCGCGAGCTTCGCCCAGCTGCTCGGCGCCGCGTTCAACCGGCGCGCGGGCACTGACATCGTCAATGTCTCCTACCGCGGCGTGCAGCAGGCCGTCACGGACTTCCTCGCCGGGCAGGTGCAGCTGCTGTTCGCCGACCTGCCGGCCATCCTGCCGCAGCACAAGGCCGGCAAGGCGCGGATTGTCGCCATCACCGGCAGCCGGCGCTCGCCGATCGCGGGCGAGATCCCGACCCTGCAGGAGCTGGGCCTGGCCGGCATGGACCTGCCGACCTGGTACGCCGCGGTCGCGCCCTCCGGCACCCCGCAACCCGTGCTGGCAAAACTGAACGCCGACATCGCACGGGTGCTGGCCTTGCCGGAGGTGAGGAAGAAGCTGGAGGCGATCGGCCTCGACCCGCGACCCTCGACACCGGCCTACGTGGACGACCTGACGAAATCCGAGATCGCGAAGTGGGGCGTGCTGGTGAAGGAGGCGGGTCTGCAGCCGGAATAACCGGGGGTGGTCCGCGGTGCGGTCCGGTTCAGCACTCCACCCGGCTGACCGGCAGCACGTTGATCGCGAGGCCGCCGAGCGCGGTCTCCTTGTACTTGTTCTGCATGTCCGCGCCGGTGGTCTTCACGGTCTCGATCGCCTGGTCGAGGCTCACGTTGTGTGAGCCGTCGCCGCGCAGCGCAAGGGACGCAGCGTTGATCGCCTTGATCGCGCCCATGGCATTCCGCTCGATGCACGGGATCTGCACCAGGCCACCGATCGGGTCGCAGGTCATGCCGAGGTGGTGCTCGATGCCGATCTCGGCGGCGTTCTCCGCCTGCTCATTGCTGCCGCCGAGCGCCGCGCAGAGCCCCGCTGCGGCCATGGCGCAGGCCGCGCCGACCTCGCCCTGGCAGCCCACCTCGGCGCCGGAGATCGATGCGTTGCGCTTGAACAGCGCGCCGACGGCTGCGGCCGTGAGCATGAACTCGTGCAATCCCGCCCGGGTGGCGCCGGGACAGAAGTCCTCGTAGTAGCGCATCACCGCGGGGATGATCCCGGCGGCACCATTGGTGGGGGCGGTGACCACCCGGCTGCCGGCGGCATTCTCCTCGTTGACCGCGATTGCGAAGAGGCTCACCCAGTCCATGATCTCGTGGGGCATCTTCACGCCCTTGCCCTGCAGCTGGCGGTACATCTCCGGCGCGCGCCGCTTCACGTTGAGGCCGCCCGGCAGGGTGCCCTCAATGATGAGGCCGCGGTCGATGCAGGTGCGCATCGCCTCCCAGATGCGGTCGAGGCCCGCGTCGATGTCGGCGTTGCTGCGCCAGGCCTTCTCGTTCATCCGGACGACTTCGTGGATGCGCAGGTTGCGATCGCGCCCGAGACGAAGAAGTTCAGCGGCATTGGCATACGCGAGCGGCGCCGGCACGCGGTCGGCGGCCGTGCTGTCGGAGGTCTCCCCGTCTTTCAGGATGAATCCGCCGCCGATCGAGTAGAACACGGCCTCGGTCTTCGAACCGTCATTCAGCGTAGCAACCACGCGCAGCGCGTTCGGATGGAAGGGCAGGGATTCGCGGCCGCGGAACTCGATGTCGTCGGCCACGGAGAAGGTGATCCTGTGCCGGCCGAGCAGCGAGATCTCGCTGTCGATCGCTACCGCATCGATGATCGCGGGGATCGCCTCCGGGTCGACCGTATCCTGCCGCAGACCTGACAGGCCGAGCAGGATCGCCTTGTCGGTGCCGTGCCCGCGCCCGGTCAGCGCGAGCGAACCGTAGAGCACCACCTTCAAGTGCACCACCTGGGTGAGGTCCGGCAGGTCTTCAAGCGCCTTGCGTGCTGCGCGCATCGGGCCGACGGTGTGGCTGCTCGACGGGCCGATGCCGATCTTGAACAGGTCGAAGACGCTGATATTCATCCGGGGCGGTTCATCAGGGGTACACCTCTTTATGTGTGGCAGGCGTCGAAGCGGCGCGATAGTTCGGTAGCGTCGATAGCGTTCGCCGAACCGATGACAACGAGGCTCGACACTTCCGGAGCCCCAGGGTGCTCGTCCGCGACAAAGCTCCAGCGTTTGCCTACGCGTTGGTAGACAGTACGACGGTCTGGGGCGTCTGAAAGTCGCAGCACGCCCTTGGCGCGCAGAACGCCCGCGGGAAGTGCCTCGAGCATGGCGCGCAGCTTGTTTGCGTCGAGCAGCGTCTTCGTGCTGCCGCTCCAGCTGCCGAACGCAGCGGCATGACCGGCATCGGGCGCTAGGCCCGGGGCGAGCACGCGCGCGCTACGGATCCCGAGCACGATTTCCGCAGGGACTTCCGACTGGCTGGTTTCGATCACCGGCTTTCCAGGCGCGAGTCCAGCGGCCAGCGCCCGCGCGCCGGCCAGCGTCGCTGCATCGACGAGGTCGACCTTGTTGAGGATCACGAGGTCCGCAGCCGAAGCCTGCGCCGAGAAGGTTGCGGCGCACGCGGGGTCGGCCGCGGTGCGCGCGGCGGCCTCCGCATCGAGCACCGCGAGGATCCCGTCGAGCCGCAGCGCGGGGTTTGCCAGAGCCACCTGCGCGATCCCCAGCGGATCCGCGAGGCCGCTTGCCTCGAGGACGATGGCTTCCGGCGGATCGTCGCGTCCGGCAAGCGCCAGCAGCGCCTTGGTGAGGTCGCCCGCGATGGTGCAGCAGGCGCAGCCGTTGGCGAGGCTGATGGTGTCCGCAGTCTGCGAAGTGATCAGCGCGGAATCGATATTGATGCGCCCGAAGTCGTTGACCAGCACGGCGACGCGAACGCCGTGCGTGCCGGAGAGCAGCTTGTTCACCAGTGTGGTCTTGCCTGCGCCGAGGAATCCGCCGATCACGGTGAGCGGCAGCGAACCGTCGGCTGCGCGCTGCTTCTGCGGGATCATCTGCGCGGCCTGGATGAACCCCGAGAGCATCTGCCAGGCCTGTTCGGCCGTGGCCTGCTGGTCCAGGGCCATCAGGCGGGCTGCAACTTGCCGCCGAGCGCCGTGCCCCAGACCGGGATGTCGCGGATGGCCATGGGGTCGACTTCGAACGGGTCCTGTTCGAGCACCGCGAAGTCCGCGAACTTGCCCGGCTCGAGGCTGCCGATCTTGTTTTCTAGCCCGAGCACGTACGCCGCATCGATGGTGATTGCGCGAATGGCGCGCTGCACGCCGATGCGCTCGCCGGGCGCCATGACGGTCTTGCCATCCAGGGCTACGCGATTGACCGCAGCCCAGGCCGCCGTCAGCGGATGCATGGGCACTACGACGAGGGAGAAGTCCGAGTGCAGTGCGAACACCACGCCTTCGCGCTCGAGCGAACCCAGGCGGGCGATCGCCTCCGAGCGGTCCGGCCCGAAGGCCTGGTCGCTGTGCAGCTGGCTGCGGTAGTGCACGAAATAGTTGTTGACGCTCGCGCAGCCGCCGAGCGCCTTGAGGCGCCGGGCCTGGTCGGGGGTGCTGATGCAATAGTGCTCGATGGTGAAGCGATGGTCGAAGCGCGGGTGCATCTCCTGCAGTCGCGCCAGCGCATCGAGCGAAGCGTCGATCGCCTGGTCGCCGTTGGCGTGACAGTGGATCTGGATGCCCGCCTTCCAGAACGGCAGCATGCGCGCGGGCAGTTCGTCCCAGGGCACGTCGTTCCTGAGGCCGTTCGTCCCGTCGAGGTAGCCGGGGAAGTTGAGGCGCAGCGACATCGCGGGGAAAGACCCGTCCGACAGGAACTTGATGCCGTGCAGGAACAGCTTGTCGTTGTTGCGTTCCTTCGCCATGGCGAGCAGGAACTCGGCGGACTTGCCGGCATGCGTCTTGAACAGCGGGTTCTCGAGCGGCACCATCGCCATGCGCAACGGGAACGCCGGATCGTTGACCGCCTCGACGTGCATTTTCCATTCGAGGTCGAAGTCATTGAAGCCGAACACCATCTCCGCGGTGGTGGTCACTCCGGCGCGGCGCGCCGTGTCGCCCATCATGTGCAGGCCTTTGAGGCCGCCGCCTTCCTGGATGACCAGCCGCATGCCGCCCAGTGCCATGCGCCCGGCTTCGATCTCGACGAACACGCCCTTGAGGCGGCCGTCCGGATAGCGCTCCACGCCGTGGACCGTGGTGTCGGGCTTGATGCCGGTGTACTCCAGCGCCGCGCTGTTGAGGTAGAAGAAGTGCGGCGCGTAGGAGATTACCCACATCGGGCGGTCCTTCGCGATCGCATCGAGTTCGTCGCGGTGCAGGTGGCCGCCCTGGATGGCGGGGTCGAGGCCCCAGGCGATCATCGGCTTCTTCGGGTCGGGCTCCTCGGCGTGCGCCGCGCGCAGCTTGGCGATGACCTGCTCATGGGTGAGCAGGGCCGGGTTGATGCCCTTCGGGCCGGGGGAGTCGATCGGGCCGATGTAGTGCAGCATCAGGTAGCCTGCCGACATCGAGAAGTGCGTGTGCGGGTCGATTAGCCCGGGCATCACGATCTTGCTTTCGAGCGTGCGGTCGATCGTGTGCTCGTGGCGCTTGAGCCAGGGTTGCATCGAATCGAGGGTGCCGGTGGAGACGACCCGGCCGTCCATGACGGCGACGGCTTCGGCCACAGGCCGGCCCGGATCCATGGTGATGACCTTGCGTGCGGGGAACACCGTGATTTTGCTCATGGCCGTACCTCCTTGGTGGATCAGCTGAGTCGTGTTGCGATGCGCCCGGCGTCGATGTTGCGGGAGGCGGCGAGTTCCGCCGCGGCGTCCGTGAGCCATTCGGCCATGTAGGGGGCAAACGAGATCCGCACGAAAATCCGGAACGTCGGCCGCGAGTCGATGCACTGCAGGATCATCTGGGCCTTGGCCAGCAGGGACTGGGCGCACTGCGGAGCGCCAAACGCACTCGCGTGGAGGTCCAGCGGGCACCCCTTGGCCAGCACGAGGCGGGCGTACTCGCCCGAGACCTCGAGGATCGTGCGGTTCGCTGACGCGTCGGTGACCGAGTGGTGGATTCCCTTGAGCGCGCTGCCGAGGGACGCTTCCAGCACTGCATTCCTGCCATCGGGCGCCACTACCAGCCATTCGTCCGGGCCGAGCCACAGGGCGGTGCAGTCATTGCCCGAGGTCCAGGTATTGGCCGCCACCGGCAGGTCGCAGCCGAGGACGCCGCGCACCGCGCCGGCGAAAGCCGGATCGGCGGCGTTGCCGCGGAGGTTCAGCTGGCTGGTAAACGCCACCTCGCGGATCGCGAATGTCGCCGCTGTCGCGCTCGCAGCCGCGAGTCGCTGGCCCCAGGCGGCGAGCGGGGCTGCGCGTTCAGTCGATGCCGTCACGGCGCTTTCCTTCCTTGTCGATGAATACCGGGTCCACCACCTGCATGGGTTTCAGGTCGTCGCCCTGCACGCAGTGCACCGTCTGGCCGTGCATCGCGCGGCCGTTGACGATCAGTGCCAGCGCGAACGCGGACTCGAGGTTCGGGCTGTAGTAGCTGGAGGTGACGTGGCCGATCGACGGGCTGCCCAGGACCGGGTCATGCCGTGAGCGGTCGGGGCCCGTGACCAGGTGCGAGCCTTCCGCAGCGACGAACGACTTGTCCTGCGGCAGCAGGCCGACGAGTTGCTTGCGGTCGGCGCGGCTTGTATCGGAGCGGGAGAATGAGCGCTTGCCGATGAAATCCTTTTGCTTCGATACCGCCCACTCGAGGCCCACATCGTGGGGCGTGACCGTGCCGTCGGTCTCCTGGCCGATGATGATGTATCCCTTCTCGGCGCGGGCGACGTGCATGGTCTCCGTGCCGTAAGGCGTCAGGCCGTGCGACTTGCCGGCCTCGATCACCTTTTCCCACAACGCAAGGCCGTGCCACGCAGGGACGTTGACCTCGTACGACAGTTCGCCGTTGAAGCTGATGCGGAACACGCGCGCCTGCAGGCCGCCTACGACACCTTCGCGGAAGGTCATGAACGGGAAGGCCGCGTTGGAGAAATCCATGTCCGGGGCGAGCGCCTCGAGGATCTTGCGCGCATTGGGCCCGACCACGGCGGTGGTCGCCCATTGCTCGGTCACCGAGGTGCAGTAGACCTTCAGTTCCGGCCATTCGGTCTGCAGCCACTCTTCCAGCCAATCGAGCACGCGCGCGGCGTTGCCGGTGGTGGTGGTCATCAGGAAACGGTCGTCTGCGAGGCGTGCGGTCACGCCGTCGTCCATCACCATGCCGTCGGGCTTGCACATCACGCCGTACCGGCAGCTGCCTACGGCGAGCTTGGTCCATGCGTTGGTGTAGACACGGTTGAGGAATTCCGCCGCATCGGGTCCCTGAATGTCGATCTTGCCGAGCGTGGTCGCATCCATGACACCGGCGGTCGTGCGCAGGGCCTTGGTTTCACGCGCCACGGCGGCGTGAATGTCCTCGCCCGGACGGGGGAAGTACCACGGGCGCTTCCATTGGCCGACGTCCTCGAAGGCCGCGCCGTTCGCCTCATGCCAGGCGTGCATCGGGGTCTTGCGCACCGGGTCCGACAGCGAGCCGCGGTCGCGACCCGCGATGGCGCCGAAGGTGACGGGCGTGAAAGGCGGGCGGAACGTGGTCGTGCCGACCTCGGGGATCGGCTTGCCGATCGAGTCAGCCAGCAGGGCCAGGCCGATGACGTTGGACGTCTTGCCCTGGTCCGTCGCCATGCCGTTGGTGGTGTAGCGCTTGGCGTGTTCGACCGAGCGGAAGCCTTCGCGCGATGCCAGCAGGATGTCGCGCTCGGTCACGTCGTTCTGGTAATCGACGAAATGCTTGCCCGGGAGGGTTTCGCCGAGCAGCGCCTGCACCGACCACAGCGGCTGGAGGTTCAGCTCGTCTTCCGCGGCCACCGGGGGGACGGCAGGCGCGGGATGCCCAAGGGCCGTCAGCGTGCGTTGTGCAGCGCCCGCGCCATCGGCGAGCGCCGAGCCAAGGCGGAACCGCGCATTGAGGGCCCCCGCGACCTCCACCGCCTGGATACATTGGTCCGGCAGGAAGCAGGCGAGTGTGTCGTCGTAGCGCAGCTTGCCCGGCGCCTGGCTGTAAAGGTGGACCGCAGGGCTGAGACCGCCCGAAACGAGGACGTGGTCGCAGGCAATGCGGGTCATCCCCGACCCCTTTACCGGGCGGACATCGACGCTTTCCACGCGCTTGCCGCCATGCGCGCGGGTAATCACCGAGCCGCGCAGCACTTGAATGCCGGCTTCGGAGGCGCGTCGCAGCAGCGCCTCACCTACTTCGGCACGCGCGTCGACGATGGTCGGCAGGTTGCCCGCCGTGGCTTGTGTTTCAAGCGCAAGGGCGAAACCGTGGTCGTTGTTCACAAAGGCGACGCCGCGACTCCCGAGCGAGACGCCATAGCGCGTCGCATAGGTGCAGGCTGCGTTTGCCAGCATGATGCCCGGCAGGTCGTTGTTGCCGAAAACGATGGGGCGCTCGTGTGCGCCGGTGGCGAGAATCACGCGCTTGGCGCGGAAATGCCAGAGGCGCTTTCTTGCAACGCCCTTGCTCCGCCCGGGCCCGATGTGATCGGTGCGCCGCTCGACCGCCATCAGGTAGTTGTGGTCGTAGTACCCGAAGACCGAGGTGCGATTGAGCACGAGGACGTTCGGCAATTGCGCCAGTTCTTCCGATACGCGGGACACCCAGGCCGTGCCTTCCACGCCATCGACCTCCCCCGGCCGCGACAGCAGGCTGCCGCCGCATTCGGGGCTTTCCTCCACGAGGACGGTGCGCACGCCCTGGCGTCCCGCCTGCAGCGCGGCGGACAGGCCGGCCGGCCCGGCACCGACGATGATGACGTCGCAATGCCAGTGCATCCGGTCGTAGGTGTCCGGGTCGGGCGCGTCGGGCGCGACGCCCAGGCCCGCTGCGGCCCGCAATACCGGCTCATAGAACTTCTTCCAGAAGCTCTTGGGCCACATGAACGTTTTGTTATAAAAGCCGGCAACCAGGATGGAGGAGGCGAGGCCGTTGATGGCGCCGATGTCGAACTCGACGCTCGGGAAGCAATTGACGCTCGACGCCGACAAGCCCGCGTAAAGCTCGATTTCGGTCGCGCGCAGGTTCGGTTCGGTGTAGGGGCCTTGCTCGAGCTGCACCAGCGCATTCGGTTCCTCGTTGCCCGCGGAAAGCATGCCGCGCGGGCGGTGATACTTGAAGCTGCGTGCGACGAGGTGGATGCCATTGGCGAGCAGGGCGGAAGCGAGGGTGTCGCCTGCGTAGCCCTGCAGTTGCCGGCCGTTGAACGTGAAGTCCAGCGGCCGCATGCGGTCGATGCGGCCTGCGCCGACGAGGCGAGAATTGCTCGTCCGCGCGCTGCTCATTTGGCACCCCCGGGGGGCAGTTCGCCGGGCTTGTAGACCGCGCTGATCTCGTGCGTCACTGTGTGGCGCGCAACGTTGAACCACCGGCGGCAGCCCTGGCTGTGGGCCCAGCGTTCGAGGAACAGCCCTTTGGGGTTGTCGCGCATGAAGACGAATTGCGCCCACTCCTCATCCGACAGTGCATGGGGATCCTTGGGATAGGCGATGTGCGCCTGGCCGCCGTAGGAGAACTCCATCTCCTCGCGTTCACCGCACCAGGGGCAGGCGATCCTGAGCATCAGTGCGCCACGGCAGCGGCGCCGTGCTCGTCGATCAGTGCGCCGCTCGTGAACCGGCCGAGCGAGAACGCGGCATTGAGCGGGTGCGGCTCGCCGGTTGCTATCGTGTGCGCGAACACCCAGCCCGACCCCGGAGTGGCCTTGAAGCCGCCGGTGCCCCAGCCGCAGTTGATGAAGAGGTTCTTCACCGGCGTCTTCGAGACGATGGGCGAGGCGTCGGGGCAGACGTCCACGATGCCGCCCCAGGTGCGCAGCATGCGCATGCGGCTGAAGATCGGGAACAGCTCGATCAGCGCGGCCATCTGGTGCTCGATGATATGGAACGACCCGCGCTGGCTGTAGGAGTTGAAGGAATCGATGCCTGCGCCGATGACGAGCTCACCCTTGTCCGATTGCGATACGTACACATGCACTGCGTTGGACATGATGACGCAGGGGTGGATGGGCTTGACCGGCTCGGACACGAGCGCCTGCAGCGGATGGCTCTGCAGCGGCAGGCGGATGTCGGCCATTGCGGCGAGCACCGAAGTGTGGCCTGCTGCGACCATTCCAACCTTGTCCGCCATGATGGTCCCGCGCGTGGTGCGCACGCCGGTTACGCGGCCGTCTTCGCGCAGGATGCCGGTGACTTCGCAGTTCTGGATGATGTCCACGCCGAGGCTGTCGGCGGCACGCGCGTAGCCCCAGGCCACCGTGTCGTGGCGGGCCGTGCCGCCGCGGCGCTGCAGCGTCGCGCCCATCACGGGATAGCGCGCGGTCTTCGAAATGTCGATGATCGGGCAGAATTCCTTGACCTGCTCCGGCGTGAGCCATTCGCCGTCGATGCCGTTGAGGCGGTTGGCCTCCACCCGGCGGACGCCTTCGCGCACATCGGCGAGGTTGTGCGCGAGGTTGATCACGCCGCGCTGGCTGAACATCAGGTTGATGTTGAGGTCCTCGTTGAGTCCCTCCCAGAGCTTCAGCGAATGCTCGTACAGCGCGCCGCTTTCGTTCCACAGGTAGTTGGAACGGATGATCGTGGTGTTGCGCCCCGTGTTGCCCCCGCCGATCCAGCCCTTTTCGAGCACGGCGATGTTGGTCATGCCGTGGTTCTTGGCAAGGTAGTAGGCCGTCGCGAGCCCGTGGCCGCCGCCACCGATGATGATCGCGTCGTACTTCTGCTTGGGCGCGGCGTCCCGCCAGAAGGGCTTCCAGCCGGTATGGCCCGAGAGCGAGTTCTGGAGGAGGCTGAGGAGGGAGAAGCGTTGCATGGGGTCGGATCCTTCCCCGGATGCTATTCATTGCTCCCGGGCTGCACTTTCATTTAAGCGACAGAATGTTTAATCTATACGACAACCCTTCGAAAGGCGAGGACGGCGGCAGATGCGCAGGCACGGACAGGCAAAACGCAACTTTATACCGCCGGACGGGCCGGTTACGCCGCGGATGCGCGTCGGCTTCGTGCTGGCGCCACGGTTCACGCTGACGGCCTTTGCCGGGTTTGTCGATGCATTGCGGCTCGCGGCCGACGAGGGCGACCGCAGCTGGCCGATCGACGTCCAGTGGGACGTGCTCGGCCATCCGGGCACTCCGGTGGCTTCGAGTTGCAGCGCCGTGGTGCAGCCCTGGGCCGAGATGGGGGACCCGCAGAAGTACGACTACATCGTCGTGGTCGGCGGCCTCCTGCATGGCGGCCAGAAGGTGCTGCCAGGGACCTATCCCTTCCTCAAGTCGGCTGCTCGCGCCGGGGTGGCGCTGGTCGGCTTGTGCACCGGCTCGTTCGTGCTGGCCCGTGCCGGACTGCTGGACGGCTACGTGGCCTGCGTGAGCTGGTTCCATCGCGAGGAGTTCGTCGCAGAGTTTCCCGGCCAGCGCATGATCACCAACCGCATGTTCGTGGTCGACCGGGATCGCATGACCTGCGCCGGCGGCACAAGCGTGGTCCACCTCGCCGCCCACCTGATCGAGAAGCACTGCGGCCGGGCGCTGGCGAACAAGAGCCTGCGCATCATGATCGAGGATCAACCCCTCCCGTCCAACACGCCGCAGCCGGAATCCGTGGTGACGCGCCAGGCGCACGACAGCGTGGTGCGCCAGGCGATGCTGCTGATCGAGCAGAAGCTGGCCCAACCGGAGCCGCTGACAGACATTGCGGAAGCGCTCGGCATCAGCATGCGGCAACTGGAGCGAAAGTTTGTCGCCGATGTAGGCATTACCCCCCGGGATTACCGGCTGCAGTTGCGGCTCACGCGCGCACGCTGGATGATCGAGCACACTGACCTTTCGGTCACGGATGTCGGCTTTGAGTGCGGATTCGGGGATTGCTCGCACTTTTCCCGTGCGTTCACCAGCCACTTCAAGGTTCGCCCGTCGAGCCTGCGGCGGTCGGCCTGATGTGTTTCGCTAAAGTGCATAAAGATGTCGCAAAACGTCAAAACTCGGAGGGTGGCTTTAGTTAAGCTGCGTCGATCAGAGTTCAATGCCGGAGGAAGCGGATGAGAGCAATTTTGCGCGTCGTTTTTCTGGCGGCGCTGGCGGTCGGCCAGCTCCAGTCGACTGCAGCGGCTGCCGATGCCTATCCCTCCAGGACGGTTCGGATCATCGTGGGGTACTCACCGGGCACTACTTCCGACGTATTTGCCCGGATCATTGCCCAGAAGCTGTCGGAGCGCTGGGGCCAGAGCGTGATCGTCGAGAACCGCGACGGGGCGGCCGGCTCAATCGGGGCCGACGCAGTGGCCAAATCCGAGCCCGACGGCTACACGCTCATGCTTGGGTCGAACGCCTTCACGCTGGGCAAGGTCTTGCGAGTGAAGCTGCCCTACGATCCGTTCTCCGACTTCTACGCCGTTACCCAGGTCGCCCAGACCCCCAATATCTTCCTCGTCGGTACCGGTCTCGGGGTCAAGAACCTCAAGGAATTCATCGCGCTGGCCAAGACCTCGCCCGGCAAGCTGCAGTACGCGTCCTCGGGGCGCGGCACACCCAGCCACCTGACCGTGGAGCTGTTCAAGGCGATGGCTGGTGTCTCGATCGAAGAGATTCCCTACAAATCCAGCGGCCAGGCGGTGACAGATACGATCAGCGGGCAGGTCGCACTCAATGCGCCGGGACTTGCCCAGGGGCTTCCGCACACCAAAGGCGGGAAGGTAGTGGCGCTCGGTATCACCGGTTCAAAACGCGCGCCAGGTGCGCCGGACATTCCCACGCTTGCAGAGCAGGGGGTGCCGGGATACGAGGCGTATGGCTGGCACGGGATATTCGCCCCCGCGAAGGCGCCACCCGCGGTGGCCGCATTCCTGACGCGGGAGATGATTGCGATCCTCGGCACCCCCGATATGCGCGAGAAGTTCGGCGCACAGGGCGCGGAACTGGTGGCCAGCGAGTCCGCGCCGTTCGTGGAATTCCTGCGCCGCGACCTCGATAAATGGCAGAAGCTGTTCGCCCAGCTCGGCATCAAGCCTGAATAGGACACCCAGACTCATGAGAATCCGCCTGCTCGGCACCGGTACCCCGACTCCCTCACTGCGGAGGATGTGCTCAGGCTACGTCGTTGAAATCGGCAACGACGTCATCGTTTTCGACCACGGTTTTGGCGCGCACCACCGGCTGCTGGAACTGGGGATCCCGCCCACCAAGGTGACCCACTTCTTCTGCAGCCACCTGCATTACGATCACATGGGCGACTACCCGCGCCTCCTGCTCACGCGCTGGGACCAGGGCGCGGGAAAAATCCCGGAGCTCAAGGTCTACGGGCCGCCCCCGATCGCCAAGGTCACCGCGGCGCTCTTCCAGGAAGGCGGTGCATTCTGGCCCGACCTCGTGGCCCGCACCGAGCACATGTGCAGCGTGTCGATCTATCACGCTCGCGGCGGTGTCGGCGAGCGCAAGAAGCCTGCTCCTGAATTGACCGAGATGAAACCCAACCAGGTGATCATGGGCAACGGATGGACGGTCAAGGCCGTGGGCGTTGCGCACTTTGGTCCGCAGCTCACCTCGTACGGGTTCCGGTTCGACTCCCCCGAAGGTTCGTTCGTGTATTCGGGCGACAGCGGGCCGTGCGCTTCCATGGAGCGCCTGGCGGAGGGCGCGGACGTTCTTGTGCACATGTGCCAGTACCTGTCGGGGACAGAGTTGTGTGAGGAGTTCGCCGAGTCCTGCATGGGTCACCTGGAACTGGCGCGGCTGGGCGCTAAGGCCAATGTGAAGACCCTGGTGATCTCGCACGTCACGGAGCAGATCGACCAGCCTGGCGTACGCGAGAAGGTCGTGCGTGAAATGGCGGCGATCTACCCGGGCAACATCGTCTTCGGCGAGGATCTGCTCGAGGTCCCCGTCCGGGGTCCGACTGCGGCAAAGCTTCTGTGAGGGCAATCATGCACACTTTGGCGGGATTGATCGCGGCAGCAGCCCTGGCGTTTGCGGTCTGCGCGCAGGCCCAGTACCCGGACAAGCCGATCAAGGTCGTGGTGGCCTGGCCGCCGGGGTCGCCGACCGACAGCGTCGCGCGCATCGTTTCCGAGAGGCTCGCGCAGAGGTTGGGCCAGCCGGTAACGGTCGAGAACCGCCCCGGGGCCAACGGCACCCTAGGCACGACCTACGTCGCCAAGGCCGTGCCGGACGGTTCCACGCTGATTTTCGGCACGGCCGACACGCACTCGATCAACCCGCATGTGTACAAGTCCCTGCCGTACGACGCGATGAAGGGGTTCGAGCCGATTTCCCTGGTCGGCACCGTGACCTTCGTGCTGGTTTCGCGCGCCAATTTCGAGTACGCCGACGTGGCGAGCCTGGTTGCTGCCGCAAAGCAGCAGCCCGGCAAGATCACCTACGCTACCTGGGGCACCGGGAGCACGGCACACGTAGGCTTCGCCCTGCTGGAGCAGGCGGCCGGGATTAATCTCTTGCACGTGCCATTCCAGGGTTCGGCGCCCGCGCTGAACGCGCTGCTGGGCTCGCAGGTCGACCTGATGATCACGAGCGTGCTGAGCGCGGACACTCAGCGCAAGGCGGGCAAGGCGAAGATCCTCGGGGTGAGCGGAGCACAGCGTCTCGCTGCTCTCCCGGACGTGCGCTCGTTTGCCGAGCAGGGTGTGCCGGATGCGCACGCGGGATCCTGGTACGGCATGCTGGCCCCGGCCGGAATCCCGGTGGCGGTGCGTGACCGGCTCGCCGGGGAAATCATCGCCATCGTCAAGACACCGGAGGTCGCGCAGCGGATCGCGGGCTTCGGGTGGACCGTGGTCGGCAATACCCCGGCGGAGTATTCCGCCTTCCTTCGCACCGAGCTCGATCGCTACGGCAAGGTGATCAGGTCGCGCGGCATCCAGCTTGACCAACCCTAGAATGGAGTGCTCATCCCGGTGACCGAGACAGTGCAGATCAGCGACAAGGCCCGCGCCATTTATCGTTCCTCCCTGGTGTGGGACATGACGGTGCCTTACGGCATGCAACACGCTACCGACGGAATTACGCTGCCGCGCTTCAAGAAGGCCGGATTCGGGCTGGTTTCGCTGACGCTCGGCGGCGACAAGACCTTCGGGCCCGAAGGCGCGCTCGCAAACATCAGCAAGGTTTACTCGGTCTGCGCAAAGAACCCCGACCTCTATGTGCTGGTACGCAGCATCGATGACGTCGACCGTGCGCAAAAAGAAGGCAAGCTCGCGATCACGATCAATTTCCAGGGCACCAACGTGCTGGCCAACGACCCGGGCCTGGTGGAGGTGTTCTACCGCCTGGGCGTGCGCCACATGCTGATGGCCTACAACCAGAAGAACCTCGTCGGCGATGGCTGCGCCGAGCGCACCGACGCCGGGTTGTCGCGCTTCGGCCTTGCGATGATCAGGGAGATGAACCGCGTGGGCATGCTGGTGGACGGCACGCACAGCGGCTACCGCACCACCATGGAGGCGATGGAGGCGAGCACCTCGCCGTGCATCTTCTCCCATTGCTGTGCCTACTCGGTGTTCGCGCACTATCGCAACATCAAGGACGACCAGATCAGGAAGTGCGCCGAGACCGGCGGCGTGATCGGCGTGAACGGGCTGGGCGAGTTCATCAACGACATGGAAGCGACCAGCGAATCCATGTTCCGCCACCTCGACCACATCGTGAACCTGGTGGGGCCGCAGCACGCGGGCATCGGCCTGGACTATGTCAAGGACGTGGCCGGGTTCTGGAAGTACGTGGACGACAACCCGGAGGCCTGGCCGGAGAACCACGGCAAGCCCAACCGGCATACCAAGTTCGTGCAGCCCGAGCAGATCGAGGATCTGGCCGAGCTGATGTGCCGGAAGAATTATGCCGAAGGCGACATCCGCGCGATCCTCGGCGGGAATTTCCACAGGGTGTGCAAGCAGGTCTGGAAGTAAATCAAAGAACGTAACCCGCAGTACGTTACCTATTTCACGGAGGGAACCATGAAACGCAGAGAGTTCGTAGGGGCAGGGCTGGCAGTGGCAGGGGCGGGGATGCTGGGCATGCGCCCGTCTTTCGCGCAGTCGAAGCAGATCGTCGTCACCAACTGGGGCGGCGACTGGAACGGCCGCACCGTGAAGCACATCGAGGCGCCGCTGCTCGAGGCCAAGGGCTGGACCATCGTTCGCGACCTGAACGAGCAGCCCCAGCGCATGACCAAGATCCTGGCCGAGAGGCGTCTGCCGCGCGGCACCGTCGATGTCGCCCATTTCGCTGATGGCGAAGCCTACACGCTGAATGTGCAGGACGCCCTGGAGACGATCGATTACTCGAAGATCCCGAATGCCGCGACCATGATTCCGAGGATGAAGCAGCCGTACTTCATGCCCTGGCTGTACTCGGCGTGGGAAATCGTCTACCTCGCCGACAGGATCAAGGATCCGGTTACGTCCTATGCCGACATGTGGAATCCGAAGTACGCCGGCAAGATCGGCGTGATGGACCAGAACTACGGCGCGGCCATGCAGGTGGCGAGCATCGTCGCCGGCGGCAAGATGGACAACTTCGAGGGCGCCAAGAAACTGCTGCTCGAGTGGAAAAAGGCCGTGCAGCCCAAGGTCTATCCCTCGCACCAGCAGGCGCAGGCGGCCCTCAAGGCCGAGGAGATCTGGATGATGGGCAACTGGAAGGCACGCGGCCTGCAGTGGCAGAAGGACGGCCTCAACGTGCGCGTCGCCTCGCCCAAGGAAGGTGGCATCCACACCGTGTTCGGCGTGGTGATCCCCAAGCGCGCGGCCAACAAGGACGGCGCCCATGCCTACCTGAATGCGCTGATCGACCCGGAAGGCATGAGGAATCTCTGCTCGGACAACTTCTACGCGCCCCCGACCACCGCGGTCAGCATCCCGGGCGAGGTCGGCGCGAAGATCGCGTTCACACCGGCGCAGACGGCAGCCCTGCATTACTACGACCACAAGTACTGGGCGGCGAACATCACCAACTGGCTCGATTGGTGGAAGAAGGACTTCATCGGCACCTGACCCCGGGCCTGGCGGAGCGGCGATGAGCACGGGCGGGATGCGGGAAGGTCGAAACTGGGGCGGGTCGGCACTGGTCGTGCCGGCGCTCGTCCTGGTTGCGGCGTTCCTGCTCGCGCCGCTTGCGCTGATCCTGCGCTACAGCTTCGACAAGTACGACCCGGTCAAGCTGATGCTCGGGGTCTTCAGCCCGGGCAACTACGTGCTCGCGGTCGCCGACCCGTTCTACCAGAAAGTGCTCACGACCACGGCCGGCATCGCCGCGCTGTCCACCGTGATCGTGATGCTGCTCGCGTTCCCGGTGGCCTACTACATCTCGCGCTTGGAATCGCAGCGCCTGCGAGGCTGGCTGATCATCCTGACCATGCTGCCGCTGTTGCTGGGCAATGCGGTGCGCTCGGCGGCCTGGATGATCGTGATGGGCACCAAGGGCGTGGCCAACTCAATGATGCTGGGCGCGGGCCTGATCGAGGAGCCGATCAAGATCCTCTACACCCAGACGGCCGTAGTCATCGCACTGGTGTCCGTGCTGCTGCCGTTCGCCATCATCACGCTGCAGAGCGTGATGGATTCAATTCCCACCAGCTTGGAGGAAGCCGGCCAGTCGCTGGGCCACTCCCCGTTGCGCACGGTGTTCGGCGTCGTGCTGCCGCTGGCCATGCCGGGTGTGGTCGCGGCCGCGGCGATTTCTTTCGCGCTGGCAATGAACGCCTACGCCACACCGGTGCTGATCGGTGGCCCGACCATAAAGATGATGGGTCCGGCGGTGTATGACCAGATCGCGAAGGCCAACAACTGGCCGTTCGGCTCGACGCTCGCCTGCATCCTCATGCTGGCGACGCTGCTGCTGACGGTGCTCTCCACGCGGTTCCTCAGCCGGAAGTACTTCTGAGCATGGGCGGACTTTCCTTCGGGCGGCTGGCGTTCCTTTCCCTGGTGGTCGCGATCTTCGCGTTCGTGATCGCGCCGCTGCTGACGATCGTCTGGGTGAGCTTCTTCTACGAGAAGATCCTGGCCTTCCCGCCGACCGGCTATACGATCTCATGGTATGCGCGCGCCTCCGAGATGGCCGATTTCTACAATGGGTTCGTCATGAGCCTCAAAGTGGGCCTGTGCGCCACCTTGGCGTCGCTCGCCATCGGCGTGCCCGCGGCGCTGGCCATCGAGCGCTTTCCTTTCCCGGGCCGCGAGACCATCCGGCAGGTCCTGCTTTCCCCGATGTATGTGCCGGCCATCGTGGCCGGCGCGGCGGTCTACATCTATTTCATCGAACTCGAGATCCTCACCACCTTCCAGCTGGCCGCGACCTTTTCGGGCCTGGTGATCGCGCATACCCTGGTGGCGCTGCCCTGGACCCTGCGGCTGGTATGCGCGTCGCTGGTATCCGCGAACACGGTGTCCGAGGAGGCTGCCCGCAGCCTGGGCGCCAACGCGCTGCAGACCTTCTTCTATGTCACGCTGCCCATCATCCGCCCTGGCATGATCGCCGCCGCGATGTTCTCGTTCATCGCCTCGTTCTCCGACCTGGAGAAGTCGCTGTTCCTGGTCGGGCCCGGCAAGACCACGCTGCCGATCGCGATCCTGAACTACCTCGAATGGAGCCTCGACCCCACGATCGCGGCGGTCGCGACGGTGCAGATCCTCATCATCGGGACGGCGCTGATCGTGTCGGACCGCTTCGTCAAACTCGGAAAGGTGTTCTAGTCCCATGGCCGGCGTCACCCTCAGCAACATCCGCAAGACCTACGGCACCCTCGCCGCGGTGGACGACGTGTCCCTGGATATCCGCGACGGCGAGCTGCTCGCGCTCCTCGGCCCGAGCGGCTGCGGCAAGACCACCACGCTGCGCATGATCGCCGGGTTCGTGGCGCCCACCTCGGGGACGGTGAAATTCGGCGAACGCGACGTGACGCGGGTGCCGGTGCACAAGCGCAATGTCGGCATGGTGTTTCAGGGGTACGCGCTGTTCCCGCACCTGACCGTGGCGAAGAACGTCGAGTTCGGCCTGCGCGTGCGCGGCTGGGACAAGCCGAAGATCGCTGCGCGCGTCATTGAAATGCTGCGCTGGGTGCAGATGGAGTCGATGGCTGAACGCTCGCCGCGGGCCCTGTCCGGCGGCCAGCAGCAGCGCGTGGCCCTGGCCCGCGCCATGGCCAACCACCCGGACGTGCTGTTGCTCGACGAACCGTTTTCCGCGCTCGACGCCAAGCTGCGCACCCAGATGCGCACCGAGATCCGCGAGCTGCAGCGCCAGGCGGGCATCACCTCGGTGTTCGTGACTCACGACCAGGAAGAGGCGATGGCCATTGCGGATCGCATCGGCGTGATGAGCCATGGCAAGCTGGAGCAGCTGGGCTCCGCCGAAGACCTCTACAAGCGCCCGGTGTCGCGGTTCGTGGCGGGGTTCATCGGCAAGTGCAATTTCATCGAAGGCCGGGTGACCGGGCCTGGGCGTTTCGAGGCGACCAACGGGCATGCGCTGCAGTTCAGCGGCAGCCACGCGGGCGGACCGGCCGCGCTGTGCTTCCGGCCCGAACACGCGGTCCTTGGCGCTTCCGGTCCCGCGGGCAACAGCCTTGCGGTCACGGTGAAGGCCGTCACATACCTGGGCCCGGTCACTGAATATGACCTGGTGTCCGAGGCCGGGGACAAGGTGCTGGTCAGCGCGTCTTCCAGCAGCGGTGCGGCCGGTCCGAAGGCGGGCGACAAGGTCACGCTGGGCTGGCGAGTCGAAGACGCCTTCGTCGTCGACTGAATTCTCTTCCGCGAGGCAAAGCATGAAGATCCTGGACAAGTTCCCGTATTCGGTGCGGGAGGTCCGCAATTGCTGGATACCGCTGTCGCGTCCCGGCCACGCAGGCAAGCGCCTCGCCGCGCGGCTCTGGCTGCCCGAAATGCCCGCGGGCGAGAAGGTGCCTGCAGTCATGGATTTCTTCGTCTACCGCAAGAGCGATATCCAGGCCGTGCGCGATTCGACCACTTACGGCAATCTCGCGGGCCATGGCTATGCCTGCGTGAAGATCGATTGCCGCGGCACGGGCGATTCCGACGGCCTCGCGCCCGACCAGTTCTCGACCGAGTTCGTGGAAGATGCGCTCGAGGCCCTTGCGTGGATCGCGCGCCAGCCCTGGTGCACGGGCAAGGTCGGGATGACGGGCCTCTCGTGGCCCGGCCACATGTGCCTGCAGGTCGCGGCGCGCAACCCGCCCGAACTGCGCGCGATCGTGCCCATGGATGCGGCCGACGACCGCTACACGAACAAGTATCACGGCGGCTGCCTGCTGCATTACGGGTTCACCATCAGCACGGCGCTGCTCGGCATGCACGCCCGGCCGCCGAACCCTGCGCACGTGGGCGAGGGCTGGCGGGACGCATGGAAGGAGCGCGTCGAGAACTCTGTCGCCTGCATCGAACGCTGGACGGGCCACCCGGACCGCGACGACTACTGGGCCGCGGGATCGGTGGTCGAGCGCTACAAGGACATGACCGCCGCGGTGTATGCCTCCTGCGGCCTCGCCGATCCGGGCTACGCGGTGTGCGTGCCGCGCATGCTCAAGGGCCTCACCGGCCCGCGCAAGGTGCTTCTCGGGCCCTGGGCGCACCGCACGCCGCACTACCCGGCGCCCGGGCCAGGCGTGGATTTCGTCAATGAAATGCGGCGCTGGTTCGATCACTGGCTCAAGGGAATCGACACCGGCATGCTCGACGAGCCTGCCGTGCGAGCCTGGATCTACGCCGCCGAGCCTCCGCGCATGCAGGTCGGCGATGCCAAGGGGCGTTGGGTCACCGATTCCGAGTGGCCCCCGAAGGATCTCGAGACGCGGCAGTTCACGGTCTGTGCCGAAGGCCTCGTGCAGGGAAAGGGGACCGCGGGCACGGTGGAGGTTGCCTCGCCCCTGACGGTCGGTGCGGCAGGCGGCGAATGGATGCCCTGGTTCGTGGCCGGCAACGGCCCGGAGATGGCAGGCGACCAGAGAACGGACGACGCGCTGTCAGCCTGTTTCGATTCGCCGCCGCTCGAGGCGGCCATCGACGTTTTTGGCCAGGTACGCGTAGCGCTTGACGTGTCCTCGGACCAGCGCGAAGCGCAGGTCGCGCTTCGCCTGTGCTCGGTGGCGCCGGATGGCACTTCCCGCAGGCTGGCCTTTGGCTTCCTCGACCTGAGCCATCGCGAGGGCGATGCGCAGCACCTGCCGGTGGAACCGGGCAAGCCGTACCGCATCGCATTGGACATGCTCCCGGCCTGCTGCCATGTGCCCAAGGGGCACAGGCTGCGCCTCGCGGTCTCTACGAGCTACTGGCCGATGATCTGGCCTTCGCGCTTCCCCGTGCGCCTGTCCATCCATGCAGGGCAGGGCGCGCTCAGCGTGCCGATCCGCCCGCGCCGTGCTGAGGATGACTTGGTGCCGTCGTTGGGCGAGCCGACGGTGGCGCGCGGCAATCCGACGACGGTGCTGCGGCAGCCGTCGGCGAAACGCTCACTGACGCAGGACCTCTCGACCGGTGCCTCGACCTTGACGATCGAAGAGGACGGCGGCCATACGCGCATCGACGACCGCGCGATCGAGATCGACTGGACGGGTAAGCGCATCACTTCGATCCGGCCCGACGATCCCTTGTCGGCTTCGGCGTACGCCGAATGGACCTGGAAGCTGAAGTTCGGCGCGATCGAAACGGTTTCGTACGCCCACTCCCGCCTCACCTGTACCGCGGGCACCTTTGAGATCGAAGGACGCGTCGAGGCGCGCGAAGGCGGCAAGGTCGTGGCCGAGAAAACCATCCGGCGTTCGGTTCCCCGGGCGCCGGCCTGACGTCGGGGGGGCGTCCCCACTTTGACGCGCTGCCTGCCCCTGAATCGATGGCCCTCGTTTGCTAGAATCGTCACGAATCCAGAGGAGATGCTAGATGCTGGTTAGCCGCAGTACCGCCGAAGCATTGCCGACTCGTTTTGTCCGGCTCGATCCGGGCAAGCGCTCGATCTGGCGCACTGAGTACCTCGGGCCGCCGCCCTCGGCACGGGGCGCCACGCTGGATCACGGCACTGGGGACTTCGTCGTGCCGGCAGCGGATTCACCGCAATCTTTTCGCATCGAGCAGGAAGCGGGTATCGTCGTGCAGCCGCATTTTCACTTCGTCAATCAGTTTCAGGTGGTGGTCGCGGGCAGCGCGTCGATCGGGCGCAACGACGCGACGCCGATTACCGTGCACTACGCGGGCGCGCATACCGGTTACGGGCCGGTGACGGCCGGACCGCAGGGGGTGACCTACTTTACCCTGCGCGCACAATCCGATGGTACCGGTGCGCAGTACCTGCCGGCCGCGCGCGCCCGCATGCAGAAGGTACCCAAGCGCTACATCCTTGCCGATCCCTGCCCTGTACTGGACAGCAGTGCACTGGCAAGCCTTGCAAACGCAGTCACCATCACCATGATCGATGAGGCCGATGGCATTGGCGCATGGGTAGCGCGTGTTCCGTCCGGCGCGTCTGGCACCGGTCCGGACCCGGCGCAAGGGGGAGGCCAGTCTGTTTTCGTCGCACGCGGCAGCATGCACTATCAAGGGCAAGAGTTAGACTTGCATTCATGCCTGTACCTTTCCCCTGACGAAGCGCCGTTAGCTTTTATAGCCGGCGAACGCGGACTCGAATTGGTTTTCTGCCAGTATCCGACCCGCGTAGAGTAGTCTGTGCATTGCAGATCAATCCTGGAGATCCGATGAAATTCATCCAAACGCTTGGGGCCGCTGGGGCAACGGGTTTTCTGACGCTCTTGGTTGCCCTGGTGTTGCCCGCGGCAGTGCAGGCTCAGGGTACATACCCTTCAAAGCCTGTCCGGCTTATCGTAGGCTTCCCCCCGGGCCAGGCCACTGACGTCATTGCGCGTCTCCTTGCGCAAAAATTCTCCGAGAGCCTGGGTCAGTCGGTGTTAGTGGACAACAAGCCCGGCAAGGGTGGCAGTCTGGGCGCGGAACTGGCGGCAAAGTCGGCGGCCGACGGCTACACCCTGTTGGTTTCCGCTACTGCGCCGATGGCGACCAATCCAAACCTGTATCCGAACGTCGGCTACGATCCGGTCGCGGATTTTGCGCCGATCAGCCTGATGACCTGGCTGCCGTTCGTACTGATCGTCCATCCGTCGCTGCCGGTGAAAACGCTGCCTGAGTTGATCCAGTACGTCAAAGCGCGTCCCGGCGCCTTGTCTTACGCCTCCTCCGGCAACGGCACTACGGCGCACCTGACCATGGAGTTGATGAAAAGCCAGGCTGGACTGAGCATTCTGCATGTGCCTTACAAGGGCTCTGTCGCGGCGCTCGGAGACATCATGGCGGGACAATTGCAGATGGGTTGGGACACCGCAGTGTTCGCGTTGCCGCATGTCCGGTCGGGGCGCCTGCGCGCGATCGCAAGTTCCAGCCCGCAACGCTCGCCGTTGATGCCGGACATTCCCGCCGCCGCCGAAACCCTGCCCGGATTTTCCTCAGGCGCATGGCTGGGCTTGCTCGCACCAGTCGGGGTGCCGCGGGAGATCGTCGGCCGGCTGAATGCGGATCTGCACAAACATTTCAAGACCCAGGAGGTCGCGGACAAACTGGCCGCCATGGGCGGAGAAGTGATGCTCTCGACGCCGGAAGAGTTTCACGAGCACATCAAGCGCGAGCTTGCGAAATGGGGCAGGGCCGTGAAGGAATCGGGTGCCAGGATCGATTGACGATCGGTGTTTGTCTCGCCAGTTTCACCTCCGGGCTTGCCTATACCCCTGCAATGCTCCTTCTTTCTCCCGCGAGGAGGAGTCAGCATTGAATTCAGCACCCCTTTCCGGAAAGTTCACGATCGTCACCGGTGCATCCTCTCCCGGGGGGATCGGCCGCGCGATCGCCCAGATCGATCTGGGCTCGACTGACGGCCCTGCGGAAATGATCGCCACCGCCGAGCGCTACGGCGTGTTCGATCCGCGCTTCGTGATACCGGCGCGGCAGGACTGACCTTCCTCAGGCCGCCCTGGCCTTGAGTTCCTTCGCGCCGATTTCGTCGAGGTACTGCAGGCAGCGTTCCGTCGTTTCGACGTCGCCGAACTTGGCGTCGATGTCGAACAGGTTCCACAGCACGGCCCCGGGTACGCGATCGCCGATCGCTTCCTTGACGGCGATCGGGCGGAAGCCGTCGGCAAGGCCGTCGCAGATCGTTTCGCGCACGCACGCGGAAGCCGTTACACCGGTAACGAGGATGGTGTCCACCCCGGCGGCGCGCAGGAACCCCGCCAGGTAGGTGCCGTGGAACGCGCTCGCGCGCTTCTTGATCAGCAACTGCTCACCCTCTATTGGCGCAATGCGCGAATCGATGGCCCACAGGTTCGTGTCTTTCTGGTTGACGACGTCAACGGGGATCTTGTCGTGCCACAGCCCCATGTCCGTGTGCGGGTTCGTGCGGTCGGTGATCTGGTAGCAGGTCGTGACGTGCACGACCGGGAGGTTGTACTTGCGGAAGGCCGCGAGGAGCTTCTGCATCGACGGGATGATCTGGTCGTCCACGTGCTCGCAGGTAAAGGGATTGCCAGGGCGCGTCCACGCGTTGGCGAGGTCGACGCTGATCAGCGCCGGCTTCGAGCCGAACCCGACGCGACGCTGGAAGCCGCGGGCCTGGTAGCGGCGGGTGGCCTCGGCAAAGGCGGCTTCGAGGGCGGCTTCGAGTTTCTCGTCAGCAAGCTTGTCGGACATGGCGGGACTCCGGTGGGGTGGGGATGCTTCACATCCTAAAGGCTGGGCTCGGAGGTTTGATATCAATGATGCATAGATTGATGCATAATTAAGCAATAATCATGGCTTCCTTGACCATCCCACGCTCCGCCCCACACCTCGCCCCGCGCGCGCCCAAATTCGACCTGCGCCAGGCTCGAGCCTTCGCGCTGGTGGCGGAGGAACTGCATTTCGGTCGCGCCGCTGCGCGCCTCTTCATGACCCAGCCGGCCCTCAGCCGCTCGATCCGGTCGCTCGAGGAGGCAGTCGGCACGGCGCTGTTCGAGCGGTCCACGCGCCGGGTGCGGTTGACCGCGGCCGGCGACGCTTTCGCGGCCGAATGCCGCCTGGCCTTGGGCCACCTCGAGCGCGCTTCTGCCGCGGCCATGAATGCCGCTGAAGGCCGGGAAGGGCGCTTGCGCGTCGGCTACATGGATTTTGCGATCAACGGGCGCCTGCCGGGCATCCTCAAGGCGTTCAGCGCGAAATACCCCCATGTGCTGGTCGACCTGGAGTACATCCCGACCGCCTTGCAGCACACCGCATTGCTGCAGGGGCGCATCGACATCGGCTTCGTGATCGGGGAGTTCCGTGCGCCGAGGATCCTCAACCTCCATGTCGACAGCGACGATTTCGTTGCGCTGCTGCCTGAGGGGCATAGGCTGGCTGGGGGCTCGTCGCTTCGCCTTGCCGACCTCGCCGACGAACCGTTCGTGCTTGGGTCGGAGGACACGTTCAGCAGCTTTCGCCAGCTGCTGCTTCCGCTGTGCCTCAACGCGGGGTTCTATCCGCGCATCGTGCAGCAGGCATCGAACACCAGCGGCATATTCGGCATGGTCGCAGCAGGCGTGGGGGTGACCCTTTACGCCGGTTGCGCGCGCAACTTCAGGAGATCAGGCGTGGTGGTGAAGGCGCTGGCCGACGTCCGCGAAAAGATCCCGACCTATGCGGCCTGCCTCGCGGACAATCCGTCGGAGGTACTCGGCCGCTTCAGGGCGTTCGTCGGCTAGGCCTTCGCCGTTTACCAGGCCATTGCGTAGGCTTCGCGGCGCGGGTCTGCGCCAGCGTGAAGCATCCCGGTCTCGGCATCGCGCTGGATTGCGCAGATGGCGCCCATGCTCCAGGACTTCTCCGGCCACATCTCGATGTCGTAGCCGCGGGCTTCAAGCGCCGCGACCGTGGCCTCAGGAAAACGATTTTCGACGCACAGCCGGCCTGGGTGGTAGGCGTGCGGCGAAAACGAATTGGGAAAGTTGAAGGTGCCTACGCGCGGCGCCTCGATCGCTTGCTGCATCTGCAGGCCGAACGCGTTGACGTTGAGGAACACCTGGAGCATGGACTGGACCTGGATGTCGCCGCCCGGCGAGCCCCAGGCCATATGGAACACGCCGTCCTTGAGCGCGAGCGCCGGGGAGGGCGTCAGCCGCGGGCGCTTTCCCGGAGCGACCGAGCAGGGGTGCGTCTCGAGGAAGCGGCTCTGCATGCCGCGCGTCGAAATATTGATACCCAGGCCGTCGATCATCGGGGTGTCGTACATGGTGTCCGAAGGCGTTGCGGACCAGACGTTGCCATGGGAATCCGCGACACAGGAATAGATCGTGTCCGGCGCGTTCGGTGTGCCGCCCTTGCCCGGCATCAGCGCGGCCAGGTCCGGTCGCGCGAACCCGGGGATCTCGCCGGGTTGCGGCATGCGGCCGGGCGCGCGCTTGAAGTCGATGCGGCCGCGCTGGACCGCTGCATAGGCGGCAGACAAGAGGTGCTCCGTGGGTACCTTCATGATCTTCGGGTCGCCGACGTAGGCCTCGCGGTCCGAGAACGAAAGGTCGAGGGCCTGTGCGATCAAATGGAGGTATTCGGGCGTGTTGTGGCCCAGTGCTGCGAGGTCGATGCCCTCGAGCGCCTTCAGCGTCTGCAGCAACACGATGCCCTGGCACCAGACGTCGCAAGCGTGCACGTCGATGCCCCGGTAGGTGGTGGAGATGCTTTTCTCGACTGGGACTTCGAACGCGGCAAGGTCGTCCCGCGTGAGGAATCCGCGATGCTTCCTGTGGAACGCGGCGATGTCCTCGGCGATCGATCCCTTGTAGAAGCAGTCGTGCACGGCACGCAGCTTGGTTCTCCGGTCGCCGGCTGCATTGCGCTCGGCTTCGATCATCCGACCGATGGTGCGGGACAGGTTTTCCTGCTGGAACCGGCTGCCGACCGCGGGCGTTTTGCCGCCGGCACGGAAGATAGAACGGTTCTCCGAGTAGCGGTCGATGTCGGCGGCATGCAGTTCGATGCTGTCCCGCAGGATCGGGTACATGTAATACCCGTCGCGGGCCAGTTGCAGCGCCGGCGTTGCCGCTTGTTCGTAGGAGATGGTGCCGAACCGGCGCAGCGCCTCGACGTGGGTTGCGGGCGCAGCCGGGACGATCTGACGGAGGATGCCTTCGGGCACGGCGTCACCGCCTTCGGACTTCAGCCGCGCGATGTCGGTGCCCGCCGGCCAGTACCCGAGGCCCTCGAGGCTCACCACCGTGTTCTCGCCCTTCATGAAAATCAAGGTGGGAAGCACGCCCGCGAACGACACGACGTCCGGTTGAAGCACGGACAATGCGATTGCGGCGGTTACGCCCGCATCCACCGCGTTGCCTCCGGCGTCGAGCGCGCGCATGGCGGCGGCCGTTGCGAGGTAATGGCCGCAAGAGGCGGCGTAATGGCTGCCCGCGACGGTCGGGCGCCAGGAGACGGTGGCCGCCTCCTTCTTGGTGACAGGCCTCATTCCAGTTTGACTCCGGCTTGCTTCACGATCTTGGCGAACCTCGCCAGTTCAGATTGCGCGTAGGCCTCGAACTGGCTCGGGGAAATCCCGTCGACGGGGTCGGCACCCAGGTCGATGAGGCGGTCGCGGACTTCCTTCTTCTGCATCGTCGCGGCAATGGCTGCGCTGAGCTTGGCGACAACCTCGCGGGGCAGCCCGGACGGACCCCAGACGCCGTACCAGTTGCTGTGATCGAAGCCCGGCAGGCCGGATTCGGCCATCGAGGGGATGTCCGGCGCTGCCATTGTGCGCTTGGCCGTGGTGACCGCAAGGGCGCGCAGCTTCCCGCTCTTCACGAAGGGCATCGCCGAGGGCGTCGAGTCGAACATCATCTGCACCTGCCCGCCCATGACATCGGTCAGGGCGGGCGTGCTGCCCTTGTAGGGGATGTGCTGCATCTGCACGCCGGCGAACAGCTTGAACTGCTCGCCGGCAAGCTGCGAAGAGGAGCCGCCGCTCGCGGAGGCAAAGTTCAGCCTGCCGGGGTTGGCCTTGGCGTAGGCGATCAGGTCCTGAACGTTCTTCACCGGAAGCGCGTTGTTGACGACGAGGAAGAGCGGTACGCTGACCAGCAGCGTGATGTGGGTGAAATCCTTGATCGCGTCGTACTGCATCTTCGGTACGAGGCTGGGCAGGATCACGTGGATCGAGGGGTTCACGAGCAGCGTATAGCCGTCGGGTGGCGCCTTGGCCACGAGTTCGGCGCCGATCATGCCGCTCGCGCCGGCGCGATTTTCGATCACGACCGGCTGGCCGAGCGACTCGCCCAGGCGGTTGCCGACCACGCGCACGATCACGTCTGTAGGGCCGCCCGGAGGGTAGGGTACGATGATGCGCACCGGGCGCGAAGGATAGTCTTGCGCCGAGGCGAATGCCGAGGCCGCAAGGGCCATCGCTGCCAGCATCGTTCGCATACAGGGGTACGTCATGGAATCCTCCGAGGACAGTTCGTTAAGCGCTTTCCTTGATACGTGCGCTGGTGGGGTCGTAGAACGGCCTGAGCGAGGCGCGCGCGGCATACCTTTTGGAGGCGACTTCGATCTCGTACGATCCCGAAAGAAGCACCTCGTTCGTCAGCACAGTGTCGCTTTTCACGTACCCCATGCAGAGCGAGCGGCCCAGCGTGTGGCCGTAGGCGCCTGAAGTCACGCGCCCGACGAGCTTGCCGTCGCGCCAGATCGGCTCGTTGTGGTACACGAGCGGCTCGGGGTCTTCCAGCGCGAACATCACCAGCCTGCGAGTCAGCCCTTCAGCCTTCTGGAGAAGCAGCGCTTCGCGCCCGATGAAGTCCGCCGCCTTGTCGAAGGCCACGGCAAACGACAGCCCGGCCTGCAGCGGCGTATCTTCGTCCGCGATGTCGTGGCCCCAGTGCCGGTAGCCTTTTTCCATGCGGAGGGAGTTCATCGCGTGGTAACCGGCGTGCACCAGGCCGGTCTCGTCGCCTGCGCTTGCGATCGCTTCGTAGACCCCGGCGGCGAATTCGGTGGGGATGTAGAGTTCCCATCCCAGTTCGCCTACATAGGTGATGCGGGACGCGCGCAGGCGTGCATAGCCCATCTCGATGTCGCGCGAGGTGCCGAACGGAAAGCCGCTGTTGGACAGGTCTGCTTCGGTGAGCCGGGAAAGCAGCGCGCGTGAGCCCGGGCCCATGATACCCAGCACCGCGTAGGAGGACGTCACATCCGTGGCCAAGGCGCGGGCGTCTTCCGGGATGTGCTGCTGCAGCCAGTGCAGGTCGCGCGCCTGCGTCGCGGCGGCGCTCACGATCAGGTAGGCGTCCGCATCCAGTCGCGTCACCGTAAGGTCGGCTTCAATGCCGCCCCGCTCGTTCAGCCACTGCGTATAGACGATGCGTCCTGGCGGAACGGCGACGTCGTTGGCGCAGATCCTGTTGAGGACCCGTTCGGCATCGCGACCCTGCAGCAGGAATTTCCCGAAGGAGCTCTGGTCGAAGAGGGTCACCCCTTCGCGCGCGGCCTTGTGCTCGGATGCGCTGTAACCGAACCAGTTCTGGCGGCCATAGGAGTATTCATAGGCCGGCTTCACGCCCTTGGGCGCGTACCAGTTGGCGCGTTCCCATCCGGCAACCTCGCCGAAGCAGGCGTTGCGCCCGGCCAGGTGGCCATGCAGGGGAGAACGACGGATGCCACGCGCGGATTCGTATTGCCGGAACGGCCAGTGCATCTCGTACAGCAGGCCCAGCGCTTCGCTGGTGCGGTCGCGCAGGAAGCGCGGTGTGCCCTGGAAAGGGAGGAAGCGGCGCGGATCGACATCCCAGAGGTCCATTGGCGCGTGGCCGCGCACGATCCACTCCGCGATCACTTTTCCTGCGCCGCCGGAGGATTGGATGCCCACCGAGTTGAAGCCCGCCGCCACGAAGAAATTGCGCACCTCGGGCGCTTCCCCGAGGATGTAGCGGTTGTCCGGCGTAAAGCTTTCCGGTCCGTTGAAGAAGAGCTTGATTCCGGTATCGCGCAGCGCAGGCACGCGCTGCGTGGCGAGTTCAAGGTACGGGAGGACGTGGTCCCAGTCTTCCTGCAGCTGGATGTAGCCCTCGGAGTCAGGGATGCCCCCCATGCCCCAGGGCTTGCCTTCCGGCTCGAAGAAGCCGATCAGGAGCTTGCCCGCATCCTCCTTGAAATAAGTGCAGATGTCGGTCGAGCGCAGCACCGGCAGGTCCCGCGGCAACCCGGGAATGGCTTCGGTGACGAGATAGAAGTGCTCGGCGGCATGCAGCGGCACGTTGACCCCGGCTTTGCGCCCGAGTTCCCAGCCCCACATTCCGCCACAGTTGACGACATATTCCGCCGCAATCTCACCGCGTGCGGTCACCACGCCTGCAACCTTGCCGGCCTTGACCACGATGTCGGTCACCCCGGTTTTTTCGAAGATGCGCACGCCGCCCGCGCGCGCGCCCTTTGCAAGCGCGAGCGTGGTGTCCACCGGGTTGGTCTGCCCGTCGCGAGGCAGGAATACGGCGCCGACGAGGCCTTCCGGGCTCATCATGGGCCAGCGCCGCACGGCCTCCGCGACGCTGATTTCGTCGACATCCAGGCCGCAGGTGCGCGCCATCGATGCGCCCCGGCGCAGTTCTTCCATCCGGGCCTCGTTGGTCGCGATCGACAGCGAGCCGTTCTGCTTGAAGCCGGTTTCCTGCCCGGTGTCGGCGGCGAGGGTCTGGAACAGGTCCGCGCTGTACTTTGCCAGCTGGGTCAGGTTGTAGGTCGAGCGCAGCTGTCCCACGAGCCCGGCGGCGTGCCAGGTGGTGCCGCTGGTGAGCGTGTTCCGCTCGAGCAGGACTACGTCGCTCCAGCCCTGCCTGGCGAGGTGGTAGGCGACGCTGCACCCGACGATGCCGCCGCCGACGATGACAACCCTGGCGCTTTTTGGAAGATCGCTCATGTGGATGGGAAGCATACCGCAGGCGGTGCGCGGGGTGACCCGGAATGCGACCCGCCGATGGAGTCGTTTCGCTCTGCGGTGTATGCTGGCCCCAGCCAAATAAGGGAGCAATCGTGGGATCCAAATTGCACGACGAAGCAGTGGTCATCGACGGCCTCATCATCGCCAATTTCACGCGTGAAGTGTTCGAGGACATGAGGAAGGGCGGGCTGACTGCGGCCAACTGCACCTGCTCGGTCTGGGAGAACTTCCGGGGCAGCATGGACAACATTGCGCGCTGGAAGAAGCATTTCCGCGACCATGCCGACCTGATCACCCAGGTGCACACAACCGCCGACATCCATCGTGCCAAGAAGGAGGGCAAGACCGGCATCATCCTCGGCTGGCAGAACCTGACGGGGATCGAGGACCAGATCGGGTTCCTCAAGGTGTTCAAGGACCTGGGCGTGGGGGTCATGCAGATCGCCTACAACACCCAGAACCTCGTCGGTTGCGGTTGCTACGAAAAGAACGACAGCGGCCTGTCCGAGTTCGGCCACGAGGTGATCGCCGAAATGAACCGCGTCGGCATCCTCTGCGACCTCTCGCATGTCGGAGCGAAGACGAGCGATGGCGTGATCCTGGCGTCCAAGAAGCCGGTGGCCTACACGCACTGCCTGCCGGCAGGGCTCAAGGCTCACCCGCGCAACAAGTCCGATGAGCAGCTGAAGTTCATCGCCGACAAGGGCGGATTCATCGGCGTGACGATGTTCCCGCCTTTCCTCAAACGCGGGCCGGAATCGAACGTGGACGATTACGTCGAGGCTATCGAATATGTCATCGGCATCGCGGGTGAGGACCAGGTCGGCATCGGCACCGACTTCACCCAGGGTTACGGCCAGGAGTTCTTCGACTGGATCACCCACGACAAGGGCTATGCCCGCAAGCTCACCGACTTCGGCGCCGTGATCAACCCGGAAGGCCTTCGCACCATCGGTGAGTTTCCCAACCTGACCGCAACCATGGAAAAGCGCGGCTGGAAGGAAGGCCGCATCCGCAAGGTGATCGGCGAGAACTGGGTGCGGGTGCTCAAAGACGTCTGGGGCGCATAGGTCCCATGGCAAAACCCGCACTCGACATCCAGGTCGACGACTCCACCGGGGAGTGGCGTGTCGATGGCATGCCAATGATCCTTGTGCCGCGGCATTTCCTCGTCAACAACCACGTTGCGGTGGAGGAGGCGATCGGGGTCGAGGCCTATGCGAAGCACCTGCATGCGGCCGGCTACAAGTCGGCGTGGCAGTGGTGCGAAAAGGAAGCGGCACGGCACGGCCTCTCTGGCATCGATGTGTTCCGCCACTACATGAAGCGGCTTTCGCAGCGCGGCTGGGCGCAGTTCGATGTCGAGTCGGTGGACGCGCAGACGGGACGTGCGCGTGTCCGGGTGAGGAATTCGGTGTTCGTCTCCGAATACGGCGAGGATGCCGGTCGCAAAGTCTGCTACATGTTTCTAGGCTGGCTGGTCGGGTCGCTGGAGTATGTCGGCCATGCGGCGGGGAAGTCATACAAGCTCGAGGCCGAGGAAGTGGCCTGCGGCTCTGACGGTGCGAAGGACGGGTGTATGTTTGAAGTCCGGCCCAAGGGGGAGTGATGGCGGTGCAGCCTTCGGTATTGCGGTCGTTCCTGTTTGCACCGGGCAACCACCCGCGGCGCGTCGAGAAAGCGCTCACGCTGGGGGCGGATGCGGTGATCCTGGACCTCGAGGATGCTGTCGCCGTGGCGGAGAAGGAGGCCACGCGCAATACTGTGGTCGAGGCGCTTTCGCGTCCGCGGACCTGCAAGGGGTACATCCGGGTCAATGCGATCGGCACGCAATGGTGCCTGCGGGACCTGATGGAGGTTGTAGTGCCGGGTGTCGACGGGATCGTCCTGCCGAAAGTGGAGTCGGCGGCCGACCTGCGCACGGTCGACTGGGTGATTGCGAATCTTGAGCGCGAGCGCGGGTTGCCTCCCGGCGGCATCGACCTGATGCCGATCATCGAGACGGCGGCCGCATTCTCGCGCCTGGACAGGATCTTCGGCGCACGCTCGCTCAAGGACTACCCGGGGCAGTGGCGCGTCAAGCGCGTGGCCTTCGGGGCCGCCGACTTCAGCAGCGATGTGGGCATGACATGGACGGCGGGAGAGGAGGAGTTCCTTTCGCTGCGGAGTTCGCTTGTGGTGGCTTCGCGTGCCGCCGGCATCGAGCCGCCCATCGATACGGTCTGGGTGCGCATGCAGGACGTGGCGGGATTGCGTGCCTCGGTGGAGCGGAGTCGCCGGCTCGGATTCCAGGGGCGCCTGTGCATTCACCCGGACCAGGTGACGGTCACCAACGAGGTGTTCACTCCGTCGGAGGAAGAGGCCGCGCGGGCCCGGAAAATCGTCGATGCCTTCCAGCAGGCTGAGGCTGCAGGCTTGGCCTCGATACAAGTCGATGGCGCGTTCGTCGACTATCCGGTCTACCACCGCGCCCAGCGTGTTCTTGCCACGCTGGCTGCGATAAAGGGCCGCTAGTGTAGTGCTTCGTTCTGTTTGGAACTTAAGCGGCTGTTGGCGCGAATGACCTTGGCAAGGATGTCATTGGCCTTGGCAGTCCATACGAAAGGCTTGGGATTTTTATTGTGCAAATCGATGTACTCCTTGATTGCAGTGGTC
>CAMAXP010000010.1 GCA_945862265.1 Bordetella parapertussis | reverse complement strand
TGACCACTGCAATCAAGGAGTACATCGATTTGCACAATAAAAATCCCAAGCCTTTCGTATGGACTGCCAAGGCCAATGACATCCTTGCCAAGGTCATTCGCGCCAACAGCCGCTTAAGTTCCAAACAGAACGAAGCACTACACTAGGAGCCCTAGGGGTTCGGTATCTTCAGCCGCGACTTGATGATCTTCCTCGTGGGCGTGAGCGGCATTTCGTTCACGACCACGAGGCGTTCGGGGAATTTCATCTTTGCGATGTTCCTCTCGGCGAGGTAATCCACCAGCTCTTCGAGCGTGAGCCCGGCGACGCCCGAACGCAGCACGGCAAAGCAGCACGCCTTCTCGCCCAGCACCGGGTCCGGCATGGGCACGATCGCCGACTGCAGCACCTTGGGATGCGAATCCAGCAGGTCCTCCACGTCGCGCGGGTTGAACTTGTGGCCGCCGCGATTGATCACGTCCTTCGCGCGCCCGGTGATGGCGACATTCCCGTCCGCATCCATGGTGGCGAGGTCGCCGGTGCGGTACCAGGCGCCAGGCGCAAACGCGGCGGCATTAGCCGCCTCGTTGTCGAAGAACCCGGGAAACGCGAGACATCCGCGCACCTGCAGTTCGCCTTCCTCGCCGCGTACGCATTCCGTGTCGCCCGCCAAGGCCACGCGCACCTCGGTCCCCGGACTCGCACGCCCGGTGCTGTTGGCCGACACTTCGAGGGGATCCCCCGGCCGCGTGTAGAGGGCTGCCTGCGTCTCGGTCATGCCCCAGAGTTGCGTCATCGCGCAACCGGCCAGCCGCGCCGCGAGCCAACGCATCAACTCCGGCGGGCACGCGCTGCCTGACACGATCGCCAGCTTCAGAGACGAAAAATCGTGCTTGTCGAACAGGCCGAGTGCGCGGCACGCAGCCATGTGCGCAGGCGCAGTCCACAGCGCAGTGGGACGGTCGCGCTCCACGGCCTGTGCGAGGTCCGGGGGCGTAAAGGCGGGCAGCAGCACGGCCGCCGCGCCCACGGCCCAGCAGACGTGCAGCGAGTACAACCCGAAGAGGTGTGAGAACGGCGCCGCCGAGAGGACGCGGCTGTCCGGCCCGATACCATGCTCCGGCGCCCCGAGGCGTGCATTCGACAGCAGCGTCTGGTAGGTATGCGGAACCGCCTTTGGCGCGGCCGTAGTGCCCGACGTATAGAGCAGCAGCATGGGATCCCCGGCGAGCGGCCCGGCCACCGTGGCCAATCCGTGCGGAGTTGTCGCTGCAAGTTCAGGGAAGGCAAGCGCACCGGCCAGGGGGGCGCCAAGCGCAACGACTGAGCGCAGCGTCGGGATCGACGCCTTCAGTTCGAGCGCGGCTTCTGCCGGAGACCAGTCCTTCGCCTGCGACAGGCAGACGATCGCCCGGGCGCGGCTGTGGCGCAGCAGCGTCTCGAATTCGCTGCCGCGATACGGCATGTGGATCGTCGACATCACCGCACCCAGCCGGCACACCGCAAGATAGGCCACGACAAACTCGGGGATGTTGGGCAATTGCACCGCCACCACGTCACCAGCAGATACGCCGGCCGCGCGCAGCCCGGCCGCGAAGCGCTCCACGCGCTCCGCGAGCGCCTTCCAGGACACCACCGCGCCGGCGTGTACCAGCGCAGGGGCCGCAGGGCGCTCGAGGGCGTGGCGCGCAAGCCATTGCGACAGCGTGTCCTCGCGCCACCAACCCCGCGCGACGAATTCCACTGCCTGTGCCTCGTCAAAGCGCAGCACTGAGCGCAATGCCGGCGCGTCTTCGCGCGGCCGAACCCGAATTCCTTTTGTCACGGCTTCCCCTTGTTGACACCAGAGTTGCAAGGCGCCGTGCGCAAGCGCACCATGCCCCGACGCGAAAATACTATTGAATATTTCCAGAAAAGGATAGCCGCATTCCGCTCCGGTCCTTCGTCCTGCTTGCTTCGCTGCTCATGGGCACTGCTGCGGGCGGTGCGCTAGCCGCCGAGGTAATCCTTCTTGCCGATTTCCACGCCGATGTGGCGGAGCATGTTGTAGGTCGTGGTGACGTGGACCTGGTACATGGAGAGGGTCATTTCGATTCCGGGTGGTTGATGCTTGAAAGGAGATCCACTTTGGCGCTGGCGGGACTGCCCACGGGAACTGAAGCGCGTTCGGTGAGTTGCGCCCCCTCGGATCGCGAACTGTTCACCGCGGTACTGACGGTGTAGTGCACGAACTCCGCCGACAGCGCGTAGCGGCGGAGGGTGTCCTCGACCTTCTTCGCGTCCGTGCGTCCCGGGTCCATCCACTCCGCGTGCCCCGCTTCGTCGAGCACGACCGGCATCCGGTCATGCACCTCGGCCACAGGGCCGGTGGCGCCTCGCGTGAGGATCGCGCAACTGAGCACTGGCGCATCCTGCTCGGGCGTGGTCCAGCTGGCCAGCAGCCCCGCGAAGCAGAACAACCGGCCGTCGCCCCGCTTCAGGAAGTGCGGCTGCTTGTAGGGCTTCGCCTTGCCGGTCTTCGGGTCTTCGCGCTCAAGTGCCTGCCATTCGTACCATCCTTCTGCGGGAATCAGGCAGCGCGAGTGCCGCAGCGGATGCCGCCACATAGGTTTATCGGCGGCCTCTTCGAGCCGGGCATTGAAACTGAACGCGGGTGGGGCCTCGTTCTTCCACCAGGGAGGCACCAGGCCCCACCGGGCGGTCGCAATCTGCATGGCCCCGGGCGTGCCGAACAGGATCGGGATGTCCGTGGTCGGCGAAGTGTTGTACCGGCGCGCAAGCGTCCGCCCGCCGCCGCGCCTCGCCTGCCAGCGCTGCTCTATTTCGGCTTCCTCGGGGCTTACATATCGTCCGCACATCGCCGCATCTTATACAATCGCCCGCCTCACGACGGGAGAAGCAGCACCATGAAAATCGCAATGATGGGCTCGGGCGGTGTTGGCGGATTCTTCGGCGGCCGGCTGGCCAAGGCCGGCTGCGACGTCACTTTCATCGCGCGCGGGGCGCACCTGGCCGCACTGCGCGAACAGGGCCTCATGCTCGAGAACGAGCCGCAGGGCAACATCCACGTGCCGCAGGTCAAGGCCACCGACGACCCGGCACAAGTCGGTCCCGTCGACCTCGTGATCCTGTCGGTCAAGCTCTGGGACACCGAAGCGGCCGCGAAACAGGTCGCGCCCATGGTCGGCCCCGACACCGCCGTCCTCTCGCTGCAGAACGGCGTGATCAAGGACGAGATCATGCGCCGTGTGTTCGGTGACAAGGCAGTAATGGGCGGCGTCTGCTACGTGGCCACGCACATCTCGAAGCCCGGGACGATCCACCAGACGGGCACGATGCAGCGCATCGTGGTGGGCGAATATGACGGCAGCGTGTCGAAACGGGTGAAGGACCTGCATGAGGCGCTGGTGCAGTCCGGGGTCACCGCGGAACTCAGCACCGACGTGCGCCGCTCGATCTGGGAGAAATACGTGTTCCTCGTCGGGCTGTCGGCCACCACCACCAGCATGCGCAGGACGCTCGGCCCGGTCCGCTCGAACCCGCAGACCCGCGCCTTCCTGCAGGACCTCATGGCCGAGGTGGTCGCCGTGGGCCGCGCCCACGGCGTGGCGCTGACGGACGAATTCGCTGGCAGCCGCATGGCGTTCGCCGATTCGCTCCCCGCAGACATGACCTCTTCGATGCACCACGACCTCGAAAAAGGCAACCGGCTCGAAGTCGACTGGCTGAGCGGCGGCGTCGTAAAACTGGGACGGGAGAAAGGCGTGCCCACGCCCTGCAACCGGGCCGTCTGCGACATCCTCGCATTGCACTCGGGCGCGGCCGAGCCGAAAAAAGCCGACGCCAGGAAGTAGGCTAGAACTCCAGCGAGTCGGCGATCGCCTTGAGGCCTGCGCGCGCGCAGGCCTCGTCGGCCTCACCGCCCGGCGCGCCCGACACGCCGATCCCGCCCAAGGTCGAACCGGCGGCTTCGATCGGCAGCCCGCCCCCGAATGCCGCCACGCGCGGCACGCTGCGCAAGCCACTCATGGGCCGCCCGGCCTGCGTCTCGGTCGCCAGTTGCGCTGTCGGAATGCGGAAGCTGGCTGCCGTCCACGCCTTGTCGATCGCCACGCGGACCGTATGCGGGCCGCCGAAGCGATCGCGCAGCACCACCTGCGGGACGCCCGCCCGGTCAGTGACCGCCACCCCCACTTGGTAGCCGGCTTTCCGACAGCTTTCCAGCGCCGTCTGGGCAGCCTTCAACGCCGTCTCCGGCGTCAAGGACCTGGTCGCAAACGTCGCATCCTGAGCATGGACCGCCGCTGAGGCACACGCCAGCCACGCCGCGACAAGGATCCGCGCGCTCATGCCATAGACACGGTTAAAGGGCACGGATCCACACCGCTGTGTCATGGAACACAGCCCCACCGTTCGGCCATCCCGGCTGGCTGCTGGTGATGGCATTGATCCCCAGGCCGTTCTCGAAGTGCTTGTTCGGCCAGAGTCCCTCGACCACCACGACGCCGCGCTGCTGCCCGCCCTGCGGGTGCACATGCACGACGACCGACCCGCGTTCGTTGCCGAGCGTGACTCGATCGCCCTCACCGACGCCCAGCGCCGCGCAATCGTCCGGGTTCATCAGCGCCGTCGGGCGCTTCTCCCGCGCGAGCGAGCCCGGCGTTTCGGTAAACGATGAATTGAGGAAAGTGCGCGCCGGCGCGGCGACCAGCCGGTAGGGCTTGTCCGGAGTGGCGTTGTCGATCACGTCCATGTGGTCGGGCAGCACCGGCATCTCCTGCCAGCGGCCGCCGAACTTCTTCCAGTCCGGGCTGAAGTGAAATTTCCGGTCCGGCGTCTCGAATCCGTCGAGGAAGTGCGCCTTCTCGAAGGGGAGCGCGAAATCCTGCCCGCCCGCATCCACATTCCTCTGCGCGTCCCACATGCCCGACACCCGCAGCGTTTCGTCGATGATCTCCCAGGCCGTCATGTCGTAGGCGCGGTGCTCCGCGCCAAGACGCTTGGCAAGCTGCGAAATCACATAATGGTTTTCGCGGCACTCCGCGTACGGCTCGATCACCTTCTTCGCCACCTGGAAGTAGGTATGGCCGCTCGCAGTGTAGAAATCGTCGTGTTCGAGGAATGTGGTCGCCGGCAGCACGATATCCGCAAACGCCGCGGTCTCGGTCATGAACTGCTCGTGCACGCAGGTGAAGAGGTCCTCGCGCGCGAGCCCCTTGTGCACCAGGTTCAGCTCCGGGCAGACCATGGCCGGGTTGGTGTTCTGCACGATGATCGCCGTCACCGGCGGCCCGTTCTTGAGGGCCTCGGCGTCGCCGGTCAGGATCGCGCCGAGGCGCGACTGGTCGAGCTCGCGCACCGAAGGGTCGATGAGCTCGGAGGCGTCGATCAGGTTCTTCTTGAGCGGGTAGATCGCGGTCTGGCCATAGAGCGCCCCGCCGCCGAGGACCTGCCAGGCCCCCGTCACCGCGGGCAGGCAGGTCACCGCATGCATGTTCGCCGCGCCATTGCGCGAACGCGAAAACCCGTGGTGGCAGCGGATGTAGCTCTTCTTCGTCGAACCGTACAACCGCGCGAACGCCACGATCTCCTCGACCTTGAGCCCGGTGATGGCGGCCGCCCACTCCGGCGTGCGCGTCGCAAGGTGCTTCTCGAGTTCGGCCGGGACATCGGTGTACTTGGCGAGGTAGGCCCGATCCGCCATGCCTTCCTTGAACAGCACATGCATCACCGCACAGGCCAACGCGCCGTCGGTACCGGGCTTCAGGGCCAGGTGCATGTCGGCCTGCGCAGCCGTGCCGGTGCGATACGGGTCCACGACCACGAGCTTCGCGCCGCGCTTTTTAGCGGTGATGGCATGCGTCATCACGTTGATCTGGGTGTTGACCGGGTTGCCGCCCCAGATCACCACGAGGTCCGAATGCTCGTCGACCTCGCGCATGTCGGTGCCGCGCTTGAAGCCGGTGCCGGCAACCCAGCCCGTGTCCGACAGCGCCACGCAGATCGTGGAAAACCAGCGCGAGTACTTCATCTGGTGGCGCAGGCGGTTGATGCCGTCGCGCTGCACATGCCCCATCGTGCCGGCATAGAAGTACGGCCAGATCGATTCCGTGCCGTGGAGGGCCGCCTTCTTCTGGAACTGCTCCGCCACGGTGTCGAGCGCCTCGTCCCACGATATCCGCACGAAGGACTTCGTGCCCTTGGCGCCGGTGCGCTTCATCGGGAACTGCAGGCGGTCCGAGTGATGGACCCGCTCGGCATAGCGCGCGACCTTCTCGCAGATCACGCCATTGGTATAGGTGTTGCGCATCGAGCCGCGCACGCGGCCGATCGTGCGCGCATCCTTGATCTCGATCTCCAGCGCACAGGTGCTGGTGCAATCGTGCGGGCAGACCGAGGGGGACAACGGGAGCGGGGCATTCATCGCCCGCACCGTATCACAGTCAATACCGGCCGCGGAAGTCGTCCTGCCCGCGGGCATAGCGCATGTTGCTCTGGCCGGGATTGCGGTTCACCAGCGGCCGGCCGAACAGCGGGTGCTTCATGCTGCGCACCTCGTGCTCAATGCGAAAGAGGATTGCCCCGGAATCGGGATCGACGATATCCATGAATCGCCATTCGTGCGCGTCGGTCTCGCGGCTGATCAGGCCCCGCTCCAGCAGCCACCGGTAGGGCGAGGAGAAGTCGGCGAGGTAGATTTGGATGTGATGCCCGTCGTAGGCCGGCACGGCCGTGGCCGATTCGGCAAAAACCAGCTTCTGGTCCCGTCCCACGCTTACGGTCGTCGTTCCACCCTGGGTCTGCGCGGTGGCGCCCATGACCTGCGAATAGAAGCGCGCTATGCCCGCCGCCGTCCCGGCCGGCACGTCGAACGCAATGTAAGCCATGCCCAGTTCCGCCTCGCCAAACTCCGGCGCGGGTGCATGGCAGCAAAAACGGTTTCCCCACGGGCAGATGACAACCACACAACCATCGCGCTCTTCGTACGCGAACTTCGTGCCCTTCAGTGCCGGCGCAACGCGCTCCAGGCGCTTCAACAGCAGCGCGAGGTCCGGCACGACCAGGCCGATCGTGCCGCGCAGGCACTGCGGCGCATGGGTCGGCAGGTGCACCTGGCTGCGGCCGAGATTGACCCACATGTTGTCCAGACCCACCATCAGGTAGGGGTCCCGCGTGCCGCCCAGCCCGGCCACATAGAACAGCGTGGCGAGCCCCTGGTCCGGTTGCGTAATGTTGATGTGTTCCAGGTGGACGATATTGCTGACGTCCTCCCGCGTACGGTCGAAAGCGGGTTGCATGGCCTACCCCCTGCGCTTGAGCGAACGCATATCGTAGCAGTGCCCGCTCCCTGGCTGCCGCGCCGCGACCGAACGCAATTCGCCTCGCTGCACCTTCTGCGTGGCGGTCACCGGCAGCGCGTCGACGAAGGCCACCCAGCCCGGCGCCTTGTAGTACGCCATCTGGCCGAGCGACCACTCCACGATCGCCTTGGCCAGGGCCTCGTCGGCCTGCACACCTTGCGCCGGGACCACGCATGCGATCACCTCTTCGCCGCGCAGGTCGTCGGCCACCGAAGTGATCCCGACCTGCGAAATGCCCGGATACTGCAACAGCACGGTCTCCACCTCGAGCGCGGAGATGTTCTCGCCGCTCCTGCGGATCACGTTCTTCTTGCGGTCGACAAAGAAATAACTGCCGTCCGGTCCGCGGCGCGCGATGTCGCCCGAGTGCCACCAGCCACCGGCCCAGCCCTCAGCCGTCGCTGCCTCGTCCTTGAGGTAGCCCGAGAAGAAACTGCGGCGGGGGTTCGCGCCCACCGCGCGCACAAGGATCTCGCCTGGTTCCCCATCCGGCACCGGGTTGCCATTGTCGTCGCCGAGCCGCAGTTCGACTTCCGCCGACGGGCGCCCGAAACAGCGCTCACCCACATGCCTTGGCTCGTCGTCCGCGCTGCAGACTCCGCCGGAGCCGGTCTCGGTCATCGCCCATCCCTCGATCAGCGGAAACCCGAATCGCGCCTCGAACGCCGCATGGTGCTTGGGCTCGACGTTGGCGCCCGACCCGTACAGCACGCAATGCGCGCGTTCCTCGGGCACGACCGGCAGTTCGAGCAGGATCGCAGGCATCACGCCAAGGTAATGCACACCAGTGGCGCGCGAGGACGAAACATCCTGCCACCATGTTTTCGGATGGAAGCGGTCGAGCTGGACCACGCAGCCGCCCGACATGACCATGCCAAGCGTGCTGCCGGCCATGGCGTTCATGTGAAACATCGGCAGCGGCGTAAGCACGCGCGACGCGCCGGGCACGACCTTTACATGCCCGCCCCGGTTCATGTAGCGCCGGCCGGCACGCAGGTAGTACTCGTTGGAGAGCAGGCACCCCTTGGGCTTGCCGGTCGTGCCCGAGGTATAGAGCAGGCCGCATTCGGCCGTGAGCCCGGTCACGCCGGGCGAGGCGGATGACCGGACTGCGTCGAGCTCGCGTGCAAGGTTGGCCGCATCGACCACCTGGATCCCGCGGGCCGCGCCCTTGAGGTCGGCCATGCGCTCCGCGATCGACACGGCCAGCACCGCTTCGCTGTGCTCGAACAGGAACCCCAGCTCGGCGCTGCGGTAGTCGGGGTTCACCGGCACCACGCCCACGCCCAGGCCGTTCAGCGCGAACCAGTGGAAGAAATACGCCGGGCGGTTTTCGAGCAACAGCGCTACGCGCATCCCCGCGCGCAATCCCGCGGCCGCATAGCGCTCGCGCAAGGCGGTGATTTCGGCCCACGCCTCGGCATAGGTGAAGTTGAGCTCGCCCTGCGCGTAGTGCCGGCACGCGGATGCGGGAATCTGCAGGAACGGATGACCCGGGTAACGCGCCGCGCTCGCCGCGAATGCGGCGTAGACGGTCTGCGGTTCGGATCCAGGATCGGTGTTGGGGACGGCTGCGCTCATTGGTCTCGCGCCGCGAGGCTTGACCGGGCGCAATTCATCGTCCCACAATCGACCATCCCCCACAACGGCGTTCATCATGATGAAATTCGCAGCGATACTGGCTTTTCTTTTCGTGTCGTTCACGCAGCACGCCCACGCGCAAGGCTTTCCGAACGCGCCGATCAAGCTCGTCGTGCCCTACCCGGCCGGCGGCCTGTCCGAGGTGCTTGCGCGCGAAGTCGGCCGCAGGATGGCTGAAACCCTCGGGCAACCGGTCGTGATCGAGAACGTCGGCGGTGCGGGCAGCACTATCGGCACCGCCACAGTCGCACGCGCGACACCCAATGGCCACACTTTGCTTTTTGGCTACTCGAGCGGCCTCACCATCGGGCCCGGACTCTACAAATCCCTGCCTTACGACCCGCCGGTCTCCTTTGCTCCCATCGGCGGCGTGGCGCGCTTTTCCTATTTTCTCACCGCGCCCGCTTCCGCCCCCTTCAACACGCTGAAGGAACTTGTCGCCTATGCGCGAGCCAATCCCGGCAAGCTCAGCCTGGGAACGCCCGGCATCGGGTCGACCCCCCACCTGATGGGCGAGATCTTCAACGGCAAGGAGGGCGTCAACATCGTGCACGTGCCGTACAAGGGCGGCGGGCAGGTGATCATCGACCTGATGGCTGCACGCGTAGACCTGTCGTGGGATGCCGTATCGAATTTCCAGGCCGGCCTCCAGAGTCGCAAACTGAAGCCCATCGCGGTCACCGCCACCCGACGCGTCGCCGACTTCCCGGACGTAGGTACGGTGACGGAAGCGGGCATCCCGGAACTGGGGATCTACACCTGGACCGGCATCCTCGCGCCTGCAGCCACCCCGGCGGATGTACGCGCAAAACTCGAGGACGCCCTTTCCAAAGCACGCGCCTCCACGGAAGTGCAGCAGGCGTTTACGAGCCGCGGGCTGGAAGTGTTCAACGCCTCCCCGCAGGCGCTGACCGACATGATGCGCAGCGAGATCGCGCAGTGGGCCGCGATCATCAACCGCGCCGGCGTAAAACCGGAGTAGTGCCCTAGGCCTTGAGGAAGTCGTCCACGAGGCGCACGAAGTCCTGCGGGCACTCGTCGGCGACGTAGAGCCCCGCGCCCTCGATCACGTGGAAGCGGCCCCGCGGGAAAGTTTTCGCCGCCGCCTCGATGCCGGGCCACAGCGGGTCGCGCTCGCCGCCCAGCACCAGCGTTTCGTGAGGCACGCGCGCGAGCAGCGCAGGCCGGTCGCATTGCTGTCCCGCCCAATGCCCGTAAGGACGCTGAAGCCCGGTCTGCAGCATCTCGACCATCGCGCGCACGCCGAGTTCCTGCGTGTAGGCCGCTCCCGCAAGCATCTTCTGCCGGGTCCAGAAGGCCAGCAGTGCCGCGCCCTCGTCGTCGTAGACCGGCGCCTTTTCGTTCTTCAGCCGTTCGCGCGATGCGGAGAGCGCCTCGACGTAGATCGCCAGGCCCCACAGCGCCAGCTTCTTTACCCGCGAAGCGGAGTCCACAGCCACCTGCGCGGCCACAAGGGCGCCGGTGTGGTGACCGACGATATCCGCCTGCGCGAAGCCAAGCGCGTCCATCGCATCGACCACGCTTTTGGCGTAATCCGGGATCGAGGGTGGTTCCGCCGGCATCCATGAGTTGCCATGGCCTGGCAGGTCGAGCGCCACGGCTGCGTATCCCGCCTCGGCAAACAGCGGCAGCACGGCATTCCACATCGTTGCAGCGGCCGGCGACTGGTGCAGCAGCACCATCGGGCGCCCCGTGCCACAGCGCAGGTAATGCACCTGCCCTTCGCGCGTCTCCGCGTAGCCCCTGAGGATCCGTGCCGACACGATCAAAGCGTCTTCAATGCAGCGGCAGAGGGCGGCGCAAAGGTCGACATGCGGCTCGGCCCGGTGCCGTTGAGACGGCGCAAGTCGACCGCGCCCTCGGCCGCCTTGACCACCACGCCAAGGCCATTGAGCAGGATCGCCCCGCCGAGGTTCATGTCCTTCTCGTCCTCCAGCAGCATGCTCGGGAACCCGCCCGCCGGGATGATCACTTCGATGCCACGCGCAACCAGTCCGTCGATCTGCGCCTGGTACTGCTCGCGGATCGCGCGGCGGCCCTCAGCACTCTGCATCGCGCGCACGTAGTCCTCGGCGGACGTTTTTACGGCCGACACCGCTACCACACGCTGCGAGAGGCCGTACTTGCGCACCTGCTCCTCGTGGAAGGGGATGTAGTACGGATCGATGGTGATGAGGCCGATGCGGCCGCCCAGCGTGCAGGCGTGGAGCATGGTCTGCTCGCCCAGGCCGATGACGGGAATCTTCACCGCGGAGCGCGCCTCCCACAGGCCCGAATCCTGGAAGTGGCCGAGGATGAACGCGTCGTAGCCCTCCTGCTCGGCGCGCAGCGCATTGCGCACGACATCCAATGCACAGCGCAACTCGGTGATCCGGTGCTTGCGCGACGGCGGGTCCATGCCGGCAAGGTTGAAGGTCGCCCCCGGTTTGGCTGCGCCGGCGAGATAGGCCTGCAGCCGCGCCTGGTAGGGGCGCGCCTCATCGGGATGGGTAAAGCTCTGGTACCAGATCTTCATGGGAACTCCTGCTATCCTTTCCCCATTGTAGAGGGGAGATAAAAAATGAGAGTCGTCAATTTCGAATCGCTCAAGCTCCAGGAGCGCGCCCACGCCCGTGGCGGGATCTTCCGGTACTACGAACTGCTCTCGGGCAGCGACGGCGCACCGGACAATTTCTACCTGCAGCTCTCGGTGCTGTCGGGCGATTTCGTTTCGCCGCGCCACCGCCACAACTTCGACCAGATGCGCTTCCAGCTCGAAGGCTCCTTCGACTTCGCCGCCGACGGCCGCATGGACCCGGGCTCGATCGCCTACTTCCCCGAAGGCACCCGCTACGGCCCGCAGAAGGCGCTTTCGCCCTCCAGCGCGACGCTGGTGCTGCAGTTCGGCGGCGCGAGCGGCAACGGCTACATGTCCGAGGCCCAGTTCCAGCAGGGCCTCGCCGAAATGAAGCAGGGGCCGGGCACGTTCGCCAACGGCATCTACACACAGGAAAAACCCGGTGGCGGCAAGATCAACCAGGACGCCTACGAGGCCGTGTGGGAGCACGTGAACGGCCGCGATCTCGCCTACCCCAAAGAGCGCTACTCGCATGCGGTGTTCATGGAGCCGGCGAATTTCGACTGGCTGCCCGGCGCCCCGGGCCTGGCGTCCAAGCTGATGGGCGTCTTCTCTGAACGCGGCTCGCGGCTCCACTTCCATCGCATGGATGCGGGCTCGCGCATGGCGCTGGAAGACGGGAGCCTCTACTTCGTCTGCGCCGGCGCGGGCGAAGTCGCCGGCAAGCACTATTCCCCGCGCACCACGATCCACGTCGAGCACGGCGAACGCGCCGACCTGCGCGCCGCCGACGCCACCGAAGTGCTGCAGATCGGATTGCCGCGCTTCGCTACCGCCACCGCGCAACGCGCGGCCGCATGATGCGCCTCCTCTCGGTGGTGCTTGCGGCGATGCTCGCCGCGCCGCTGGCGTACGCGCAGGAGTTCCCCGTCCGGCCGATCCGCATCATCGTCCCCTTCCCGCCGGGCGGCGGCATGGACGGCGTGGCGCGACCGCTGGCGGAAAGAATGTCGCAGATCCTCGGCCAGACGATGGTGCTGGAGAACCGCTCCGGCGCCTCGGGCAACGTAGGCGCCGAGGCTATGGCACGCACCCCCGCCGACGGCTACACGCTCATGTTCGCCAACGATTTCCTGTCGACCAACCCGGTGATGTACAAGTCGATCGGCTACGACCCGCAGCGCGACTTCACCCCTGTGGCCAAGGCCGCAATCGTGCAGATGCTGCTGGTGGTGCCGCCCGGCTCGCCTGCCAGGGACTTCCGGGACCTCGCCGCGCTCTCCCGCTCCAAACCGCTCAGCCTGGGCACACCGGGCGTCGGTTCCGTCCCGCACCTGCTCGGCGAACTGCTCAACCTCGAGGGCGCCATGCGCGTACTGCACATCCCCTACAAGGGCTCGGGGCCGGCCGTGGCCGATGCCATCGGCGGACAGGTCGATGTCGTGCTCACCACGATGCCTTCGGCCGCGCCCCATGTTCGTTCAGGCAAGCTGCGCGGGATCGTGGTGACCAGCGACCGCCGCTCGGACACCCTGCCCGACCTGCCGACCCTCGCCGAAGTGGGCGTTCCCGGCATCACCGCCGACATCTGGTACGGGCTGTTTGCCCGTGCCGGTACCCCTGAACCGGTGCTGAAACGGCTCCAGGCGGCCGCAGCCCAGGCGCTGGCCCAGCCGGAGCTCATCGATCGCCTGAAGAAATCCGGGTACGAACCTGCGGCACCGGCGCCTGCAGCCCTGGCCGAACAGGTGCGTGCCGATCTCGAACGCTGGCGCCGCGTAGTGCGGGACGCAAAGATCCCCACGGAGTAAACGTGAAACGCGCCTTCCGGGCTGCCGTGCCGACTTTCGATGAGGCCGGCCTCCCCGGCTTTTCGCCTGGCAAGCGGGACTAGGCGCCGCCACCGCGCGATTCACACCCGCGAGCCGCCATTCGGCGTACCCTGCAGCACGGAGGGCTTTCCCCTCCACTGCGAAGGACGTCCAATGGCATTCACACTCCCCAAAAATACGAACCCGTTCCTGGTCGGCGCACTCGCCGGCGCGATCCTGGTCCCCTGGGTCGGCTTTGACGCGCTCGGCTGGAAGACCGGCTCGACCTCCGAGTCGCTGGTCAAACGCGGCGCGGAAACTGCGGTGGTTTCAGCGTACGCCAAGATCTGCGCGTCCCAGTTCAACGCGTCCAAGGAGGCCCCGGCGCGCCTCGCCGACCTCGCCAAGGTCGAGAAGTACTCCCGCGGCGACATCATCGCCAAGGCCGGCGTCGCCACCATGCCCGGCGAAAAGGAACCCACCCAGGGCGTGGCCCAGGCCTGCGCCGAGCTGCTGCTGCCCGAGAAGAACTGATTCTTGCACACGCCCTCGTAACGGCGTTTGAGGTGTAGATTCCCGGGTGCCATCGACACCCGGGAACGCACCGATGATCTTTCGCCAGCTGTTCGACCCGCAGTCCTCCACCTACACCTACCTGCTTGCCTGCCCCGCCACGCGTGAGGCGGTGCTGGTCGATCCCGTCTTCGAGCATGCGCGGCGCGACACCGCGTTGATCCAGGAACTTGGCTTCAGGCTGCTCTGGACGCTGGAAACGCATGTGCATGCCGACCATGTGACCGGCGCCGCGCTGCTGCGGCGGTCCCTCGACTCCAAGGTCGCGCTGTCCCAGGAGAGCGGCGCCACAGGCGCCGACCGGACCCTGGTCGACGGCGAGAAGATTGCCTTCGGCAAGCGATTCCTCGAGGCGCGGGCCACGCCCGGCCACACCAACGGCTGCATGACCTTCGTGCTCGACGACAAAAGCATGGCCTTCACCGGGGACGCGCTGCTGATCCGCGGCTGCGGGCGAACCGACTTCCAGCAAGGGGATGCTCACCAGTTGTTCCGCTCGGTGCGCGAGAAGATCTTTTCGCTGCCCGATGCCTGCCTGCTGTACCCGGGCCACGACTACAAGGGCCTCACCGCCTCCAGCGTAGGCGAGGAGAAGAGGTACAACCCCCGTCTCGCCGAATCGATCGGCGAAGGCGATTTCGTCGGCTACATGACCAACCTCGGGCTGCCCCATCCCAAGCTCATGCAGGTGGCAGTGCCCGCCAACCTGAAAGTGGGCGAGCCGGAGGGCGCCCCGGCGGCCGAACAGGACTGGGCCCCGCTGTCGTATACGTTTGCGGGCGTGTGGGAGATCCAGCCCAACGTTCTCGAGGAATACCTCGAGCGCGTGACCGTCATCGACGTGCGCGAGCCGGACGAATACAGCGGCGCGTTCGGGCACATCTTGGGCGCGAAGCTCGTGCCGCTGGGCTCGCTCGTCGCGAGGCTCGAGGAACTCCCCAAGGACAAGCCGCTGGTCATGGTCTGCCGCTCCGGCGCGCGCTCCGCACAAGCCACCGTGCTGCTGAAGAACAAGGGCATTGCGAAGGTCGCGAACCTCGCCGGCGGCATGCTGCGCTGGCGCGCGCAGCGCTTCCCGGCGGAAGGCGGCGCGGACTGACTCCTAACCCTGACGGCGGTGATTCGCCGTGACCAGTCAGGCCTTTTTCACTTCCGCATGCGCGAGAAATGCGTTGATCAGGCCCTCCGGCGCATTGACGACGTGCTCGGGACCGGGGAACGCCCCGGATCGCACGTCCTGGGCGAATTCGCTGAACCCGGCGATTCGCTCTGCCTGCATGGCCTCGCGCATCTTGTACAGGTTGCGATACTGCTTCGAATGGCGCGGATACGGCGGCCGGTTGTTGCCGAGGATGTCTTCCGCAAACAGGAACTGGATGTCGCCCCCGCTCCCGGCGCCAATCGATGAGGTGAGCAACTTGGTGCGTTTGCTGATCTCCGCCAGCAAAGCGGCCGGGATGACTTCGACTTCGACCGCCCATGCACCGGCCTCCTCCAGCCGCTTGATCTCCCGGTAGATCCACAGGGCCTCGTCGAGCGTCTTGCCGACCGCGCGCAACCCTCCCGTCCAGGTGCTCTTTCTTGGCACCAGGCCGGCGTGGCCCTGGACCGGCACCCCCGCTTCCGCGGCCGCGCTGATGAATCGGGGCGACCACTGGCACATGATCGCATCGGCCCCCAGTTCCATGGCTTGATACGCGATACGCACCGCTTCGTCCGCGGTCGCGGCGGCCACCAGCGGCACCGAAAAAGACATGAAGGTATTCGGCGCGGCCTTGCGGATCTCCACGGCAGGCTCGGGGCGCTTCGGGTCGAAGCGCACTTTCATCGTGTCGATTCCCGCTTCCTCGGCAGCGGCGGCCTCCTCCGGGGTAAAGGCAAGCGTCTCGACCAGCACGCGCTTGCCCTTCTGGTCGCGCAGATCCTTCACCGTGTAGTTGCGCGTGCCGTACGCGCCTCCAAGGGTCATGATGCGCTTCAATCCGCGTTGGGTTGCGTCGCGCGGGGGAATACCGCCGTCACCTGTCGAATGGCTCGCCATTGTTCAATGCTCCATGAAAGATTTTTGTTGTGTGTGGGACGCCCTACTCCGCCCGGATTCCCGCCTCCGCGATCACCCGGCCCCACTTGGCGTGCTCCTCGCGCAGGAACACGGCGTACTGCTCAGGCGAATTGCCCGCCGCTTCCACGCCCTGCGCCACCAGCGCAGCGCGCACCTCGGGCAGGGCCAGCACCCTGCGGACCTCTTCGCTCAGCCGCGCAACAATCCCGCTTGGCGTGCCCGCCGGTGCGAATACGCCGTACCACGTGCCGGCCGCATAGCCGGGCACACCCGACTCGGACACCGTCGGCAGGTCGGGCAGCATCGACGAACGCGCGGCACTGGTGATTGCGAGGCCTCGCAGGCGACCCGCCTTGAGATGCGCGGTCACGAGCCCCACGTCGGCGAACACGACCTGGATCTGCCCGCCGAGCAGGTCGGTGATCGCGGGACCGAGCCCCTTGTAAGGCACATGCAGCAGGTTGACGCCTGCCTGGCTCTTGAAGAGCTCGCCCGCGAGTTGCGGCGCGCCGCCGGTCCCCGACGAACCGAAGGTGAGGCTGCCCGGCGAGGCCTTGGCCAGCGCGACGAGTTCGCGGATCGACTGCGCCTTGACCGAAGGATTCACGCTGACGACAAACGCGCTGGTGGCCAGCAACGACACGGGCGCGAAATCCTTGAAGGGATCGAACGGCAGCTTCGCGTTGAGGTGCGGGGCCACGGCAAGCGTCCCGGCCGCCCCGACCATCAGCGTGTACCCGTCGGCCGGCGACTTGGCCGTGGCTTCGGCGCCGACCGCGCCGTTGGCGCCGGCGCGGTTCTCGACCACCACCGGCTGGCCGAGCGCTTCGGCGAGCTTTGGCGCCACCGCGCGGGCGGCGAGGTCGGTGCCGCCACCGGCCGCAAAGGTGACGATTAATCGGATCGGCTTGGACGGATAGGCTTGCGCCTGCGCCACGGCTGGAACACCCGCCAAGGCAACACACAGCAGAGCCCACAGGAGCTGGTTCATCACACGACCTCCGGAGAAACGAATTCATCCACGATCGAACGCCAGCCCTGCGCGAGCCGCCGGTCCGGCAACCCGGCGAGCTCCTCGCACACCAGTCGAATGCGCGGGTAGGCAGGCACGGCAAGCGCGTCGAGCTTGCCGTAGACCGTCTCCGGCGGCAGGGGCCGGTCCGGCCCGCCCTGCGCGCTGAGGCACTCGGCCTCCAGCCTGCGCCCATCCACGAGCTTGAGGCTCAGCCGCGCCGGGCGGTCGTTCGGGGCCGGCAGTTCGGGCACATACGGCGCCACCGACACGCGCTGCCGCAACCGTGCGATGGCGCCATCCTGCAGCGTGTCCGCGGCAAAAGCATCCGCGCCACCGCTCCCCATGACCAGCGCTGCCGCCACCGCATGCGGCATCGAGAACTTCGCGCCCAGTGTCGTGCGCGGCGTGTGGTCCATCAGCGGCAGGGCCAGCCCGTGCGTGTGCACCTCGACGGACTCGATATCCTCAAGCCTGACATCGCGCATCATCGATTCGCGGAACCCCAGCGCCGCCTCCACCGCCGAATGCAGGTGCTGGCAACAGGCGTAGATCTTGGTATAGCCGTCCTGCATGGACCAACGCTCGCCGAGCCCCTCGACCAGCCGCTCCGGGTGCGCGGTGCCGCCCAGCACAGTGCTGTACACGTCGTAGAACGCCGTGGGCGCGCCGGCGATGCCGCACTCGGCCCAGTCGACGGCCATGAACCCGCTCCAGGCGCCGGCCGCGGGCCAGACGTTGCGGGCGAGCGTGCCGTCCGCCAAATGAGTTCGCGGCGAAGGCCCGGTCAGCGTAGCGGCCGTGCAGATCGCATCCAGGAACCGCTGCGCATCAGCCCCGCGCGCGAGGGCCACCCCTGCAGCGGCGCCGATGGCACCGTACCGCCCATGCGACTGCATCGTGGCGGCCACCGGCGTCCATGAGCGTGCGATCCGCGTGACGAATTCGTAGCCCAGCACCAGCGCACGCAACACCTCACCGAAAGGCAAGTTGGTCGCCTCCGCCTCGGCAACCAACGCCGGGATCACGTACAGCCCGGCGTGGCACGGTGCCGGGCGGTAGCCTTCGTCCAGCTCGAGCCAGTCGGCAGCAACCCCGTTGGCCACCGCCGCCTCGCGCCGGCCGGTGCGGGCGCGGTCACCACGAAACACCGTGGCCTCAGGCAGGCCGGCCCGCGCGAGAACCTGCTGGTGGAAGCGGATGACCTCCGGCTCGTTGCGCGCACCAATGATCGCGCCGAGGTCGTCGGCCAGCACGCGCGCCGCGCGCTCCTGCACCGCACGCGGGATGTCCTGCAGCCGAACCGCCGTGATCCACGCCGCGAGGCGCGCCACGTTGGCGGCAACCTGCTCGCGCTGGGTCGTCATACCTGCTTCGCGAAATCGGAGGCCAGGTAGTGCTGCACGATCTCCCAGCCGGTCGCGAGCCACACGCCTTCATGGCCACAGATGTATTCGAGCGCCCTCTCAAGCGCCACCACGCGATGCGGCTGGCCGCTGACGAACGGGTGCACCGCGATCGCCATCACGCGCCCGGACTCCGCGCTGTCCCGGTAGAGCACGTCGAACTGCCGTTTGAGCGTGGCCTCGAACTCGGGCACTGAATTCTTGAAGTCGAAGTACGCCGGCACGTCGTTGCACTGGAGTGAATAGGGCAGCGACACCATCGGCGGCTGGCCGACCTGCATCGTGTAGGGCTGCTCGTCGTTGACCCAGTCACACACGTAACGCACGCCGCCCGCGGACAGGTACTCGAGCGTATTCCATGTCTCGGCAAGCCCAGCGCCGAGCCAGCCCACCGGGCGCTTGCCCGAGACGCGCTCGATCGTGTCCAGCGTGATCATGATCGACTCGCGCTCCTGCTCCGGCGCCATCTCGGTCAGGCGCATCGCGTTGGTCTGGTTGTGACCGAGCAGCTCCCAGCCGAGGCGCATCATCTCCTCGATCACTTCAGGATGGTGCAGGCACACGTCGCTGTTCAGCGCGGCGCTGCCCCGCATGCCGTAGCGCGTGAGGACCTCCATCAACCGCCACACGCCCACGCGGTTGCCGTAGTCGCGCAACGACCAGTTGCGCACGTTGGGGACCTTGGCATGCTCGCGCGCCACGCGCTCGTTCAGGTTGCCGGGCATGACGTCGTCCAGCCCGAAGAACTCCACGTTGGGGTTGATCCACAGCGCCACGCGCGCGCCGTTGGGCCAGGCAAGCTTGGGGCGCCGGTTGATCGGGATGTATTTAAACGGGCCGGTGCGCGTCGGATTCATCGCGCGCCCTCCCCGGTCTTGACTACATAGGTGACGGAAGCCTCGCCATAGCGCCGCTCCAGGTCCTCCTTGAGCGTGAACTCCTTCTCCAGCGCGTCGATGCGATCGTAACCCGCAAGCTCGGCGATTTCGTCCATGCTGGCAAGCAGGTCGGGACGGTCGCTCACCTCGCCGGTCTCGATCGAGCGGCGCATCTCGATCAGCGCCTTCTTCATGCCCGAGATCGCGGCCGCCGTAAGCATGCGCGGGCAGCTCACGCGCGCCACGCCCATCTCGCCCAGGCGCCGCACCGAAACCAGCGGCGTCGTGGGCCGCGATCGGATGCCGAAACCCATGTTGATGTTCACCGGCGTATCCGGCACGGCTTCGAGGATGCGCTTGATGTCGTCTTCGCTGCGCACCGCGTCGGGGTAGATCATGTCCGCGCCGGCCGCGGCGTACTCTTTCGCGCGCCGCACCGCGCCCTCGATGCCTTCCACGGCGATGGCATCGGTGCGCGCGTTGATGACGAAATTTTTGTCCTTCTTGGCCTTGATCGCGGCCTCGATCTTCATGCACATCTCGCGGGGATCGATCACCGCCTTGCCGTTCATCGCGCCACAGCGCTTGGGCCAGACCTGGTCCTCGATGTTGATGCCGACGATGCCAGCCTCCTCGAAGTACTGCACCGTGTGGTACACGGTGACCGCGTTGCCGTAGCCCGTGTCGGCATCCGCCATCATGGGGATCGAGACGCTGCGCGCGAGATGGCGGCAGGCGTCCACGTTCTCCATCAGCGAGAGGATCCCGATGTCGGGCTGGCCGAGCACCGAGTTGGCGAGTCCCGCGCCGGTGGTGGCTGCGGTCTTGAAGCCCATCAACTCCGCGAGCCTTGCGCTGTAGCCGTCATAGACGCCTGGGGAGACGAGCGGCCGCGCGTCGCGCAGGAGTTGCCTGAAAGTTGCTGCCTTGGTCATGTCATTGCGCCTTGATGCCGGCGGCCTGGATCACGCGCTTCCATTTGGCGCTTTCGTCCCGCAGGAACGCACCGAACTCTTCGGTCGTGTTCCACACGGGGTCCTGGCCGATCTTGGTGAACTGGTCGCGCGTCTCGGGCGAGCGCAGCGCCGCCACGAGTGTCTCGTTCAATTTCGCGAGTACCGCACGCGGCGTGCCCGCGGGGGCGACAATGCCGTTCCAGGTGACCGCGGTGTAGTCGGCCACGCCCGCCTCGATCATCGTCGGCACGTCGGGCAGCGACTCCGAGCGCGTGCGGCCAGTGACGGCAAGAGCGCGCAGCTTGCCCGCGCGGATCTGCGGGAGCGCCGAGGGCAGCACGTTGAACATCACCTGCACCTGTCCGCCCATCACGTCGGCCTGTGCCTGCCCACCGCCTTTGTACGGCACGTGGAGGATATCGACGCCGGTGTTCAGCTTGAAGAGTTCGGCCGCAAGGTGCAGCGAAGTGCCCGACCCCGGCGACGCGTAGTTCAGCTTGCCCGGCTGCGACTTGGCGAGCGCCACCAGCTCTCGCACAGTGGTGGCCGCCACCGATGGGTGCACGACCAACGCGTTGGGCACGCTGCCGACCAGGCTCACCGGCGCGAAATCGCGGATCCCGTCGAAAGGCAGGTTCGCATAGAGGAGCGGGTTGGTCACAAGGCCAGGGGAGCCCATCAGCAGGGTGTAGCCGTCAGCGGGGGATTTCGCCACCGCCTCCATGGCCACGTTGCCCCCGGCGCCGGTGCGGTAGTCCACCACCACCTGCTGGCCCAGCAACTCCGCCCATTTCCCTATGAAGGCGCGCAGCAGGATGTCGGAGCCGCCGCCGGCGGCGAACCCGTTGATGACTTTCACGGGCTTGTCGGGAAATCCCTGCGCAAACGCTGCACCGCAGTAAGACTGCAGTGCCGCAAGCACGAGGGGAAGGAGGATACGATGCAGTGGTTTCATGGCGAAACGATACTACAATCGCCCCATGACGAACGCCCCCGATTTCACCTCGATCCCCGTCATCGACATCTCTCCGCTGTATGGGGAAGACCTCGCCGATGCGCGCGCCGTGGCCGCAGACATCCGCCACGCCTCCATCGAGGCCGGCTTCTTCTACATTCGCGGCCATCACATGCCGCCCGACCTCATGCGCGCGACGCTGATGGCATCGAAGTTTTTCTTCTCGCGCCCCGAAGCCGAGAAGCGCGCGATCCAGGTCAACGGCGCGCATCGGGGCTATGTGCCCTTCGCGCAGACCACGCTCGGTCGCCAGTACAAGGCGGACCTGAAAGAGAGCTTCAACTTCGCGTTTCCATTTGCCGCCGACGATCCCGACGTGGTGGCGGGCAAACCGCTGATCGGCGTGAACCAGTGGCCGCAGGGCGAGGAAGTGTGGCGCAGCGTGCTTGAAGATTATTACCGGACCCTCTTCGAAGTCGGCCAGCGCGTGCTGGAAGGCTTTGCGCTCGCGCTGGATACGCCGCGCACGTATTTTCGTGACCTCTACACGAGGCCCTTGGTACGCACCCGCCTGCTGCACTACCCGCCGCAGCCCGAAGGCTCTGGCGAAGACCAGTTCGGCGCCGCGCCGCACACCGACTGGGGCTGCATGACACTGTTGTGGCAGGACCAGGTCGGCGGCCTGCAGGTGCGCAACCGTGCCGGGCAGTGGATTGATGCGCCCTATATCGAGGGCACCTTTGTGGTGAACATCGGCGACATGCTCGAGCGCTGGTCGAACGATTTGTTTGTGTCCACGCCGCACCGCGTGGTGAACGCCTCGGGGCGCAAGCGCTACTCGATCCCGATGTTCTACGATCCGGATTTCGACACGGTCGTGGAGTGCCTGCCGAACTGCTCCGGGCCGGGCAACCCGCCCAAGTACCCGCGCACGGTGGCCGGGGAGTACATCACCGCGAAGTACGACGAGGCTTACGCGTACCGGAAGAAGGCGACTTCGTAGCGCAGCCGCCTAGCGCTGTACCGTGGAGTCGAACGTCTCTCCCAACGCCGCCGCGCCCAGGATGATGGCCGAGCGGTCATGGACCGCATGCAGCACATGGGTTTCCAGGTCCGCGAGGTAGCGTGCAAGCGGGTGCTCGTCGAACAACGCCGTTGATCCCGCCGAATGGATCAGCTTGTGGGATACCTCGAACGCCGCATGCGCCGCGGTGGACTTGGCGGAAATTGACAGCAGTTCTGAGCGCGTCACATTGCCTTCCGTCCATGAGGCAATCGCCCGATGGAACAGCGCCCGTGCCCCTTCGAGCGCAATCTGCATCTCGCCGGTGCGCAACTGCAGGATGGGATCCTTGGTGCGCTCCTTCATGCGCATGTACTCGAGGAACCAGCCGTACATGCCCTCGGTCGCGCCTATGTAGTTCGCGGTAAACCCGAGGTGGTAGCGACCCTGCCAGCGTCCTTTGGGGAAAGCGCCGGGCGTGGCGAGGATGTTCTCATCGGGGATGAAAACGTTGTCGAGCGTGATGATGGGACTGTCGGCGGCGCGCATGCCGCTCGGCCGGTACCAGGTCTTGTCCACCGACACCCCTTTCATGTCCGGCGTGATGATCACCATGAGGTGGTTGTCCATGAAGTCCTTCACGCCCTCGATCGCGGCAAAGATGATCGCGAACCCCATCACCGAGGCGTTGGTGGCGTAGTTCTTCTCGCCGTTCACGATCCAGCCGTTCGGCACCTTCCGCGCGGTCGTGCTCATCATGTACTGGTGCTTGCGCTTCGCCTCGGATCCGACGAACGCCGCCAGCCGCCCTTCGGCGAGCGAAGGTTTCAGGAACTGGTCGAGCTGCCGCGGCGTGCACAGCTGCTCCATGATCCAGATCGTATGCATGTGCACCTGGAAGCAATGCGCAGTGCTCGGGCACCCTCGCGCGATTGTCCTGATCGCCTGCAGGTAGGACGCCTTGTCTTCCAGGTCGAGGTTCGAGCCCCGGCCCCCAAGGGCCTTGCTGACGGCGGTCGACAACCATCCCCGTTCGCGCAGGGCCTGGATGTTCTTCTCGGGAAGCTCGCAGTTCTCGTCGTATTCGCGGCCGCGCGGGCGAAACTCCTCGATCGCGAGGCGGTTCAGTTCCTTGAAGTCCGGGGTCTCCAGGACCGCTTCCGCGTTGTAGAGGCCGATCGATGCAGATGTCATTGCCTATCCCAGGATGTTTTGCGCCAACCATACTAGCAACCCCCTGTATTGCCGCCGTGACGGATAGTGAAACAGGGGCGATGGCGGCGCGCAATCCGTTCTACTACGATGTCGACTCTCGCGAGGCCCATCCCAATGCAAACCATCGAAGCGGCAGAACTCAAGGCAAGGCTGAAGTCCGGCGCCGAACTGGCTCTGGTCGACGTACGCGAGGAGACGGACTTCTACACCGGCCACCTTCTGTTTGCCGCGAACCTGCCCTTGTCCCGGCTGGAACAACTGATGGACGACCTGATCCCCAGGCGCGCCGCGCCCATCGTTGTCTGCGATGCCGGCGGGGGGTTGGCGGAACGCGCCGCGCAAAAGCTGGAATGGCTCGGATATTCCGAAGTTGCGATCCTGAAAGGCGGGAACGCCTCCTGGCCCGGGGTTGGCGGCCAGCTGTTCGCCGGGGTCAACGTGCCTTCCAAGGGGTTTGGCGAGTACATCGAACACGCCCTCGGCACCCCACGGATCACCGCAGAGGAATTGCAGGCGAAGATCGAGCGCAACGAGGACATGGTCATCCTAGACAGCCGCCCTTGGGAGGAATTCCGGCTGATGAGCCTGCCGGGCGGCCAGGACTGCCCCGGCGCCGAACTCGCTTATCGCGCACGCGAGGCCGCCCCCGACCCAAAGACCCTCATCGTCGTGAATTGCGCAGGCCGCACCCGCAGCATCATCGGCGCCCAGTCGCTGATCAACGCCGGCGTGCCCAACCCCGTGGTCGCATTGAAGGACGGGACGATGGGATGGCAGCTCGCCGGCTACAAGGTGGCCGAAAAGAACGACCGGCGCACGGTGCCGATTTCGGAGCGCACCCTCCATGCTGCACAGACGGCCGCAATCGACGTGTCGAACCGTGCAGGAGTGAAGCTGGCCGACGCGGCCACGCTCGAACGCTTCCGCGCAGAGCGCGCATCGCGCACGCTCTACGTCCTCGACGTGCGGACTCCCGAGGAATTCGCGCAGGGCCACTTGCCTGACGCGGTCCACGCCTTCGGCGGGCAATTGGTGCAGACAACCGACAAGTACATCATCGTGCGCGGCGGGCGGATCGTCCTCGTGGACGACACCGAGGTGCGGGCGCGCATGACCGCCTCGTGGCTGCGGCAAATGGGATGGGAAGACGTGTACGTGCTGGCCGGCGGGATTGCCGGCAGGAGCGACCTCATAACGGGGCCGCGCAAAGCGAGGATGCTCGGTATCGACCTGGTTTCGCCGGCAACGCTTTCACCTGCCGCCCTGCAGGCCGATCTCGCCGCAGGGCGCGCCGTGGTGATCGACCTTGCCGATCCCCGCAGGTTCAAGTCCGGCCACATCGCCGGCGCATGGTATGCAGTCCGCTCGAAACTGCCGGACGGGCTGGAGAAGTTCGACCAGTCAGCAGTGCTTGCCTTCACCTCCAGCGATGGACAGCTCGCCAGACTCGCTGCTGCAGACGTCACCGCGACGACCGGGCGAACTACCGTCGCGCTCGCGGGCGGCACTGCCGCGTGGAAGGCGGCCGGACTCCCGATGGAAAGCGGCGGCGAGCGGAAGCTGCACCCACGCGTGGAATCATGGTCGCCTTACGACCCGGAGAACAGGACCCGCGAGGCCATGCTCGACTACCTTACCTGGGAGGTCGACCTGTACGACCGCGTCAAACTCGAGGAAGCGGTCAACTTCCGGACACTCGCCCCTAAGCCGGTGCCCTGACCGGCGGCAGCAGCGGCTCGACCTCCGCGCGGAGCCGGAATTTCTGCACCTTGCCGGTCCCCGCCGTAAGGGGAAATGCATCCACCTGGATCACGTGACGCGGCATCTTGTACGAGGCGAGGCTGGACTTGAGGAAGGTCAGCAGTTCAGCTTCGTCGATCCTGCGTCCTTCGTGTGCAACCACGCACGCGACTCCGACCTGGCCCGCAACCGGGTCGTTCCTGCCGATCACCGCGACATCGGAAACGTCCGGGTGCTTGCGAATGGCCGCCTCGATCTCTGCAGGCGCAACGTTGAAGCCGTTCGTCTTGTAGCCCTCGCTCAGCCGGTAAAGAAAGGTCAGCCGGCCATCGGCGTGCAGGATGCCCGCATCACCCGTGTGCAGCCAACCGTCGCGGTCGACCGCCGAGGCGGTCTCCACGGGTTTCTTGTAATACCCCTTCATGATGCAGTACCCGCGGATCCAGATCTCTCCGACCTCGCCGGGCGGTTGCGGATTTTCCGTGCCCGGCTGGACCACCCTGAGTTCGACGCCGGGCAGCGCGTAGCCCTGCGTCGTGAACCGGACGTGCTGCGGGTCGTCCCAGCGATTTCGCGTCGCCACCGTTGTGGATTCAGTGAGGCCGTAGCCGGTCATGATGCCGGGTATGCGCAGCCGATCTGCGACGAAGGAAAGCATCTCGAGGTCGTTCGACAGGACGTAGGCCACCCGGATCGAGGACAGCGCCTTCGCGTCGAAACCAGGCAACCGGCCGATGGCCAGCACCATGGGCGGCAACAGGTGCGCCACCGTGCAACGCTCGCGTTGTGCAAGCGCGACGAACTCCGCTGCATCGAAACGTTCGGTCACGACGATCGCGCCGCCCCTCGCCCAGAGCAGCAGCACGCCGTTCATCATGGCCATCGAACCAAACAGGGGGATTGCTAGGAGCAGGCGATCCTCTTCGGTCTGGTCGACGCGGATCCCGATATCCCACGCCTTGCGGAACACGCAGTGGGTGATCAGCGCGCCTTTCGGGAGCGCCGTCGTTCCGGAACTGTATGAGATGAGGGCGGGCGCCTCCGGGTCGGTCGCAAGCGGTGCGGCGCGAAGGCCGCCGGGAACGGGACCCGACCAGTCGATGACTCCCTGTTGCGACGTACCTTCCAGGGCAACGACGTAGTCCAGGCACGGCAGGCGCGCCTTGAGCGCAAGCACGTCACCCACGAAATCCCTGAACCCGCCGTCGCCGGGAACGATGACTGCGCGGCTGTCCGACTGCCCCATCTGGTATTCGGCTTCGCCCGGGGTGAGCCGCGTATTCAGCACCACGGCAACCAGCCCGGACTGCGACGCGCCGAGCCAGTACCAGAGGAACTCCGGTCGGTTCGGCAGCCAGATCGCAACCTTGTCGCCCGAGCGCAACCCAAGCGCATGCAGGCGTGCAGCCGCACGGTCCGCCTCCACCAGCACATCGGCGAACGTCCAGCGACGCCCCCCGAAGACCAGCGCCTCACGTGCTCCGAAAGTTTGCGCCAGGGTGCGCAGCGCCCGGCCGTAGGTGGCCCCGATAAACGGGTTCTCGCGCGGGATGGGCAGACTACTCAAGGACAAGGAGGACCTGCCCCTCTTTGACAACCTCTTTTTCGGCAACAGCAACCTTGGCCACCGTACCGTCGCGCGGCGCGTCCACCGGAATTTCCATCTTCATGGATTCTAGGATGAGCAGAGTGTCGCCGGCGGCAACGCGCGTTCCGGCGGACACCTCCACCTGGAACACCGTTCCTGCAACTTCGGACCTGATTTCCACAGGCATCGCCCCCTCCTGGGCCAAGACTGCAAAACGAGGCTACCACTATTCCCGCAGATTGATATCCTGAGCCTGGCCGGATTTTGCACAGTGAATTGCCTGCACCGACGCCGCCCCTTCCACTACGGACAAGCATGGACAAGTCGATCCTGGAGGACCTTGCCGCAAGGCGCGCGGCAGCCCGCAAGCTCGGCAGCGCCGACGCGCTCGACCGGCTCAAGTCGACAGGCAAGCTCAATGCGCGGGAGCGCCTCGACCTGTTGCTCGACCCGGGGACGTTCGAGGAACTTGGCGTGCTCGCGCGCAGCCAGGTCGATGCGCTGCGCGAACGCACGCCGGCCGACGGCGTGGTCGCCGGCTGGGGCGAGATCGAGGGCCGCAAGGTCTATGTCACCGCCGAGGATGTGAGCGTGCTCGCCGGCACCCGCGGCAAGGTCGCAGAGGCGAAGACCGCGCGCATCCGGGAACTGGCGTGGCAACACAACCGCCCGTTCATCGCCTTGATGGAGGCCGGCGCAGGCCGGTTCCAGGAACTCAACGGCGCCGCCGCAGCAGCGGCCGGCAACCGGTTCCGGGAGCACTTCAGGATGTCGGGGCGCGTTCCGCAGGTGGCTGCGATCATGGGCGCCTGCTTTGGCGGCCCGTCGTTTTCCGCCGCGCAATCAGACTTCATCTCCATCGTGCGCGGGACCGGGTTCATGGGCATGTCCGGTCCGCCGGTGGTCAAGGTCGGCATCGGCGAAGTCGTCACGGCCGAAGAGTTGGGCGGCGCCGAAAAGGTCTCCAAGGAGACTGGGCAGGCCGACCACGTTGCGGAATCGGATGCCGCATGCCTTGCGGAGATTCGCCGCTGGCTGTCCTACTTCCCGTCCAATGCCGAATCGCTGCCTCCCGTTGTTCCGCCGCAGCCCGCAGCGATCGACGGCGAACCCGGCAAGGCGCGGATCCGGCAGATCGTTTCGGAGAACTCCCGCCGCGGCTACAACATGCGCGAACTGCTCGAGTTGTTGGTCGATGGCGGCGAACTCTTCATCTATCGCGCGGTGTACGGCGCCAACCTGCTCACCGCGTGGGCACGCATCAACGGGCAGACGGTGGGATTTGTCGCCAACAACCCCATGCACATGGCAGGCGCGCTGGATTTCAAGGCGGCCGGCAAGGCGCGCAAGTTCGTCGACCTCTGCGACGCGTTCCACATACCGCTCGTGTTCCTGACCGACTGTCCCGGGTTCCTGGTCGGCAGCGAGGTTGAGAAAACCCAGATGGTGTCGCTCGCCTCGCGGCTCCTCAACACGCTCGCCGGCGCTTCGGTCCCCAAGATTACCGTCGTGCTGCGCAAGGCGATCGGCCTCGCCTACATCGCGATGGGCGGCCGGACGATGAACCCGGACGCGCTCGTGGCGTGGCCGACCGCCCGGTTCGATGTGATGGGGCCGGCTGCGGGAGTGGAACTCGTCTACGGCAAGGAAATCGCGCGCAGCCCCGACCCGGATGCACGCAGGGCCGAGTTGCTCGCGGAGATGGACGCGCAGGCCCACGCATTCCGGGCCGGCGAACAGGCGCTGATCGACGATGTCATCGACCCGGCGGAGACGCGCAACGTCATCATGTCGGTGCTCGAACGCACCCTCGGAAATACGCGTCCCGCCTTCAAGCACCGGATCGACCCATAAGAAAACAGAGGAGACAAAAGCAGCCATGAAAACACCCTTTCAGTTCCTTGCCCTGCTCGCCATCGCGATGGGTTACGCCTCCATCGCAAGTGCGCAGCCCGCCTACCCTTCCAAACCCGTGCGCATCGTCGTGCCGTCTGCGCCGGGCGGGGCGAATTCGATCTTCGCCAGGATCGTCGCCGATCGCCTGCAAGCCGCGCTCGGACAGCCCTTCCTCGTGGACAATCGCGGCGGCGCGGGCGGCATGATCGGCACCGATATCGTCGCCAAGTCGGCGCCCGACGGCTACACGCTGCTGCTGACGTACGGCGGCCCGATCTCCACGGGCCTTGCGATGTTCAAGTCGGTGCCTTACAACGCCGCACGGGATTTCACTCCGATCACGCGGATCGCCGATGTCCCGATCATCCTGGTGTCCTCGCCGGCCTTCGGCCCGAAGACCGTCAAGGACCTCATCACCCATGCCCACGCGAATCCGGGAAAGGTGACCGCATCGATCAACAGCATCGGCGCCATGGGCCATCTGATGACCGAGCAGTTCATCCTGGTCACCAAGTCCGACCTGAACAAGATCCCCTACAAGGGTTCCGGCCCCGCGCTGGTCGACCTCTTCGGCGGCCAGATCAACATCACCTTCGATACCCTGCCGATCACCCTGCCCCACATCAAGGCCGGCCGGCTGCACCCGCACGCCATCGCTACCGCAACGCGGTCCGAGCAGGTGCCCGACGTGCCGACCTTCACCGAGCTTGGCATGCCGGCGCTCGAGGTCACCACGTGGTTTGCGCTCCTGGCGCCCACGGGCACCCCGAAACCCATCATCGATCGCCTCCAGGCGGAAACCGCAAAGATCCTCCAGTCAGGCGACGTCAAGGAGTTGCTGGCCAAGCAGGGCGCGATCGCACGGACCTCAACGCCACTGGAACTGGGGCAGTTCATGCGCCAGGAGTCCGAGAAGTGGTCGAAGATCATCAAGGACGCGGGCATCCAGGCGGAGTAAGGAAAAATGACGGGAGAGTTTCACGCCAAGGTGGCCTGGGTCGTCGGCGCCAGCGGCACGATCGGCCGCTCGATCGCCGCCGCCCTCGCAGCCGAAGGAGCGACGGTCGTGCTGTCTTCGCGTTCGCAGTCCGCCCTCGATGCACTCGCGGGCGAGATTGCGAAGACCCGCGTGGGCGGGGCAAAGGCGGTTGCGGTCGACGTGACCCGGCGCGAAAGCGTCGATGCTGCAGCCGCGGCCATTGCGGCCGAATTCGGACGCATCGACCTGCTCGTCAACACCACGTCGATTTCGAAGTTCGGCGATTTCCTCGCGCTCTCCGACGAAGACTGGCTGGAGGTCTACCAGAGCAAATTCTTCGCCTACCTGCGCACGATCCGCGCCGTCGTCCCGCACATGGTCAGGCACGAGTTCGGGCGCATCGTCAACGTGTCCGGACGCGGCGGGCACCAGCCGACGTTGCCCGTGCACCTGCCCGGCATGAGCGCGAACGCCTCGGTCAACCTGATGACCAAGGGCCTCGCAAACATGTACGGCGCGAGCGGAATACGGATCAATGCCGTGGCGCCGGGCCCGGTCGAGTCGCCGCGCTACGACAAGATCTTAAGCATGAATGAAATGCTGGGCGGCTCGGCCAGCCACCCGACCGCCAGCGCCTTCAATACGGCGCCCACGCTGAACGCCAAGGCCAAACCCGAGGAGATTACGGACGTGATCCTGTTCCTGCTCTCGGAGCGCTCGAGGCTGATGACGGGGACGGTGTTGCAGGCGGACGGGGGGAGTACCGCTTCGCTCTAAGGCAGTCCGGCAACGACCCTGAAGCTCTTTTCCACCGCGGACATCTCCTCTCGCGTGAGCCTGGTCAGCGGCCCGTCGAGTAGCCTCCTGCGGTCGAGCGTGCGGGGTTGTTCCGTCATCACCTGGCAAGTCTCCCGCAGGCGATCCCTCGCAACGATAGTCACGTGAATCGGTTCCTTCGACGCGCGCACCTGGGTAGTCAATGGCAGGACGATGACGGTCGGCTCGCCCGCTGCGAGCAGGAAATCCGCCTGGAGGATCAGGACCGGCCGCACCTTACCGGCCTCCTGCCCGCGATTCGGGTTCAGGTTGCCGACCCAGACCTCCCCGCGGCGCATCAGCGCTTTTTCCGCTTCGTGGCGCTGGCGGCGTAGCGCACTTTCGGTTGCTGCACGACCGCTTGCGTGAGGTCGAAGGACTCGTTGTCGGTGTAGAGCGCCTCGGCGACGGCCGCAATCGCCTCCTTGTCGCCGCGCGCGCGCGCCGCGCGCAGGATCTCGGCCTGGAAGCGTTGCCGCTCGCAGTGCGCCAGGTAGGCTTCGAGCGCGGTGCGCGCTAGGTCCGAGCGCGTGCGGTCCAGGAGGCTCGCCTCGCGCGCAAGGCGCGCTTCGAGGTCGTCGTCGAGGCGCATGTTCAGGGTGGCCATGATCCGTCGCGTGCAGGAATGTGTAGCTCAAATTGTAACACACATTGTGTCACAAGCGCCATCTTCGCCTACGATGCCGATCTCGGTGGGCGTCAGGTCGACAGTGCGTACGGCTTGCCTTGTTTCGCCATCCACTCGCCCTCGGTGCCGAAAGCGTCGGGGTTGCCGGGCCGACCATAGTAGTACGGAAGGAGCGGCCGGGCGAGGTCGTAGACGCGGCGCAGCTCCCCAATGGGCTCGTCGTGCAGGTCCACGCGCAGGTCCACGTAGGCGTGCACGTCGCGGTCGTAGACCAGCAGTCCGCTGGAATGCTGTCCGCCCACCTGCCCGCCTGCGTCGCGGCCGGCTTCGAGGGCGATCAGGAGGCGTTCGTCCAGGTCCAGCGCACCCGTTTTCTCCCACGAATCTGCCATCGCATCGGCCGTTCGCGGACTGGTGAGCTTGTTGCCCATCGAAACGAGGTTGCGGCGCGTGATGGCGCCGGACCAGTCGCTGTTGAGGGCGCCTGTCCGCGCGGCGCTCGCGCCGTCGCGGTCGATCACGCAGAGCTGCCTGTGCTCGATGCCCGGGTCGCTTGCAGCGATCTGCGCCAGCACCGCGCTTGCGGAATACCCCTGGCGCAGCAGGTTGAGACCGAAGGGCCCGAGCCGCGGGTCCGTGCGCGCCATCGTGACGACGATACCGACATTGGGGGCGATGAACGGGCAGCGCGCGCCGACGCCGATGGGGTTTGTGGCGATGGCGACACCGAGGCGGCCGGTGCGCTCGCAGCGTCCGGCGATGGCGAATGTCATGGATATATCTCCTGGAAAATCATTGTTGCGGCATGCCGGAAGTTTTTACGATGCGGCCGTACTTGGCGATGTCCTCGCGGATGAAGGCCGCAAACTGTTCGGGGGTTCCCCCGGCCACATCGAGGCCCAGTTCGAGCAGCTTGCCGCGCAGGTCCGCGGCGAGCATCTTGAGGACTTCGCCGTTGAGGCGCTGGACCAGGTCGCGCGAGGTATTCGCCGGCGCGAGCAGGCCGATCCAGCCGCGCAGCTCGAACCCGTCCAGCCCCGCCTCCGCCATCGAGGGCAGGTCGGGCATGACCTCGGAGCGTCGCAGGGAGGTCACCGCCAGCGCGCGCACCTTGCCGGAGCGCACGACCTGGATCGAGGTGGGCACCGGGTCGAACATGAAGTCGATCTGCCCGCTAATCAGGTCGGCCATCGCGGGCGCGCCGCCTTTGTAGGGCACGTGCGTGATCTGCACCCCGGTCATCATGGCGAAGAGTTCGGCCGTCATGTGCTGCGACGCGCCGACGCCGGACGAGCCGTAGTTGAGCTTGCCCGGATTCGCGCGAGCGAGGGCAATGAACTCCCTCACGTTGTTCGCGGCGAGGCCTGGCCGCACGATGAGTGCGTTGGGCTGGTTGGCGACCAGCACGATCGGCAGCAGGTCCTTCAGCGGATCGTAGGGAAGCTTCGCGTAGACATTCGGCGCAGACGAAATTGCCGCTGCACTTCCCATGAGGAGCGTGTAGCCGTCCGGCGCCGCTTTGGCAACGAAATCGGTGCCGATGTTGCCCGCGGCGCCCGCCTTGTTCTCGACGATGAAAGGCTGCCCGAGCGACTCGCCCAGCCGCTGGCTGACGAGCCGCGCGACGATGTCGATGCTGCCGCCCGCCGGGTAGGCCGCCACGACCCGGACCGGGCGCGAAGGCCAGCCCTGCGCGAATGCCGGGCTTGCGACGAGCATCGCCGCAGCGAGGCACAGGATTCGGATAAGCGTGTTCGCGGACATTGGAAACCGTGCTCCTCAAAGGTACTGGCACCCGATGCCCGATTATTGCAGAGCCAGCCCATCCGGTCGAAATTAAGCGCAGGCGAAATGGACGGTTTCACTCCCACCGCTTGACGCGTGTGCGGCCGGGGGCTAAACAGTGGTTTCACTTGGGAGTTTCGATGCGGACTGCGACAAGACTGGCGTATGCCCTGGCAACCGCGATGCTCCTCGCCACGGCGGCCCACGCCCAGGCGCCCTACCCAGCGAAGCCCATCAAGATCGTCGTCCCCTTCCTCGCGGGCGGCTCGATTGACCTCCTGATCCGCATGCTGGGCCAGTACATGCCCGTCACGCAGGAGCAGCCGTTCGTCATCGAGAACAAGGCGGGCGCGGGCGGCACGATCGGCGCGGACTTCGTCGCGAAATCGGCTGCCGATGGCTACACCCTGCTCTTCACCGCGCAAGGCCCGGTCACGACCTCGCCTTTCCTCATGAAGCAAATGCCCTACGACGCACAGACCGCATTCGCTGCGATCTCGATTGCGGCCGAAGCCCCCAACGTGCTGATCGTCCACGAGGGCACGCCGGCGCGCACGGTCGCGCAACTCGTGGCCTACGCCAAGGCCAATCCGGGCAAGGTGACCTATAGCACGCCCGGCCTCGGCACCACGGCCCACGTCACCGGGATGCTGCTCGACCAACAGGCCGGCATCTCGCTCGTGCACGTGCTCTACAAGGGCTTCCCGCCTGCGCTGACCGACGTCAAGGCGGGCCGCGTGGGCGTGATGATCGCGGACACCATCAACGTGCTGCCCCACCTCCGCTCGAAGGAACTCGTCCCGCTGGCGGTCGCCGCTACAACCCGCAGCAGCATGCTGCCCGACGTGCCGACCTTCGCGGAAAGCGGCTACCCGGGCATCGTGGCCGGTCCGTGGTTTGCGCTGCTGGCGCCGGCCGGCACCCCGATGCCGATCAGGAAGCGCCTCGCCGACGAGATCCGCACCGCGCTCAAGGCCCCGGCCCTCGCGCAGAAGCTCAAGGAATTCGGCGCCGAACCGCGCGGCTTCGGCCCGGAGGACTCCGAGGCCTACCTGAAGGCCGAATACCAGCGATTCGGCGCGGCGATCCGCAGCGCCGGCGTAGTACCCCAGTAAGGAGGCCGCATGGCAGCCAACCCGCAGGTCATTGCAACCGGTGCGAAAGAGCAGGCGTTCGAGGTCGAGCAGATCGGCACCACCATCGGCGCCGAGATCCACGGCCTCGACCTCACCCGGCAGCTCGGTCCGGAGACCTTCGCCCGCCTGGAGGCGGCGCTGGTCGAGCATAAGGTCGTCTACGCCCGCAACCAGGACATCACGCCGGAGCAGCACGTGGCGATCGGCAAGCGGTTCGGCGAACTCGAGGTCCACCCGTTCCACCGGGTCGGCGAGGCGCCGCAGCTCATGGTGCTCGACAACCACAAGGACAACCCGGTGCTGTCCACCGACATCTGGCACAGCGACACGACCTTCCGCGAAACCCCGACGAAGTACTCGATCCTTCGCGCAACCATCCTGCCGAAACTGGGCGGCGACACGCTGTGGGCCGACATGACCGCGGCCTACGACAACCTCGCCGACCCGATGAAGCGCATGCTCGACGGGCTGAAGGCGAAGCACGACTTCTGGACCTTCCGGCGCCTTTTCACCAAGAGCGACGAGGACCAGGCACGGCTGCGCGAAATCGAGCACCGCCTGCCCAATCCGACGCACCCGGTAGTGCGCACCCACCCGGTCACGGGCCGCAAGGCGGTTTACGTCAACGCCCTCTTCACCATCGGCATCGAAGGCATGAGCACGGAGGAAAGCCGCGCGCTGCTAGCGTTCCTCTGCGAGCTGCCGCGAGTCCCCGAATACCAGTTCCGCATCCGCTGGCAGCCCGGCACCCTCGTATTCTGGGACAACCGCTCCACGCAGCATTACGCCTGCAACGACTACTACCCGAACCGGCGGCGGATGGAGCGTGTGGCCGTGGTGGGGGACAGGCCCTACTAGGCGGGGGATATACCGAAACAAGTATGCCACCTGGCCGGAGAGGCACTCTTGTGCTGGACACTTAGATACGCCGCCCGCCTTTCCCACCCTGGCAACGGATGACAGATCGAGCACCGTCACATAGACTGCCCCGCTCCGGGGATGCGGCAGGTCGGCGTCCGGGGAGCCGGACCACCATAAAATGACTCAGGGAGAAACACTAATGAGCATGACACCCGACAAGATCCTGGCCAAGAGCAAGGCCAACATGGAAACGATGTTCTCGCTCGCGACCACGCAGTTTTCCGTCATGGAAAAACTCGCCGAGCTCAACGCCGCCGCGCTCAAGGCCGCCTTCGAGGCCTCGATGTCCAACGCCCGCGCGATGGCCGGCGCGAAGGACGTGCAGGAGCTCATGCAGACCCACAAAGGCCTGCCGCAGCCCGAGGTCGAGAAGGCGATGGCCTACTCGCAGGGCGTCTACGAGCTCCTCCGCCAGTCCAACGCCCAACTGCAGAAGATCGCCGAGGGCCATGTCGCCGAGTGGAACGCGAACCTCGCCGCGCTGCTCGACCAGGCGCGCAAGAATGCGCCGGAAGGCTCGCACGTCGCGCTCGACGCCATGAAGCAGGTCCTCGCCGGCAGCGGCGCCGCCTACGACAGCTTCAACAAGATGGCCAAGCAGGCGGCCGAAATGGCGGAAACGAACGTCGCCAACGCCACCACGTCGGCCAAGGCCATGGCGAACCCGAAGAAGTCCGGCTAGGACGCCCTCCCTGCGGCAGGGACCGCCCCGCATCTGGACTTTCGCCCGGAACGCGCCCAAGCTGTTGCCGTTTTCCGCACCGTGCTGGGGACCCGATGCCGGAAAGACTTGAGGACCACCGCAGGTACTTCGGCCTTGACGCGCTGCGCGGCGGCTGGTTCGACCGGAATGCCCCGTGGATCTTCTACCTGTCGCAGGCTTCGTACTGGGTCTTCCTGCACGGACGCAGGTTCAATCTGGCATGGCCGTGGCGGGCACCATTGGTATAGCGCTCAGTCTTCCTCCAGCATCCGCCCGTCAATGTAATACCAGCGCCCGTCCTGGCGCGTGAAGTGGCTGATTTCGTGCAGGCGTTGCGCGCGTCCGTTTACGCGGCAACGCGCGACGAACTCCACCACGCCCGCATCCCCCGCCATCTCAGCGTGCCTCACCTCGAGGCCGAGCCACTTCACTGGAGACAGTTCAAGCTCACCCGGCGCGGTGGAGCCGTGCCAGGTGGCCAGCAGGTAATCGATGTCGCCTACCGAGTAAGCGCTGTAGCGCGAACGCATCAGCGCCTCTGGGGTCGGCGCGTGAACGCCTTCGGCCAGGCCCTTGTGCCAGACCTGGCAACACGCCGTGTAGGGCTGCTCGCTGCCGCAAGGACAAGGCAGGTAGCGCGGCAGGGCCGGCGCGCGGCTCAAGGAACGATCCGCTCGTGGCGGAACTGGGTAAGTAGCCGGACCAGCATCTCCTCGCTGTCCACCACGTCATGGAACCCGTGCTGCCGCGCCTTGGTGGTGCTGGTCATCACATCCCAGTCCGAGCCGAACACATAGTCGCCGAACGGCCAGGCAACGATCTCCCCGTACCCATAAGGCTGCAGCCCGTGCTTTGCCACCAACGCATCCCACAGCGGCCCTTTGTCCGCCATCTGCGACACCAGCGAGATGGCCTGGGGCTCGCCCACCGGCATGTCGAAAACTTCCGCGATGCGCGGCCACACGTTGGCCCAGCGGAAGTAATCCCCGTTGGTAATGTTGTAGGCCTGGTTCGCGCAGCGCGGCTCGGTGGCCGCCCACAGCGCAGCGTTTGCAAAATGCGCCGACCCGGTCACCTGGTAGATCGTGCGGTACGCGCCGGGTTTGCCGGGAAACCGCAGCGGCAACCCGAGCGCCTTGGAGATCGCTGCATAGACCGCGATCACCGGGACGATGCTCATCGGCGTGCCGGGCGCGAATCCGCACAAGGTCTGCGGCCGCAATTCGGTCCACGACCACGGCTTGTCCTGCTGGAACGCGGCAAGCCAGTCGATCTGGTCGAAATAATAATTCGGCGGCATGTGCCGCGGGTCCTCTTCCTTGGCCGGCGTACGGAAGGGGCCCAGGTGCGTGCCGTAGTACTTGGTGCCGGTGACCAGCACGACGCGCTGCAGCGACTTCGCCACGCGGTCGATGGCCGAGACCGAGTTCACCAGCATGTCCCGGTTGACGGCGATGCCCTTTGCGTAGTCCGCGGCCAGCGTGCCCGAAGCCTGGAAAGCGGCATAGAAAACGTGCGTGGCATCGCCAAGCCCGGCGAGCTTCCGGGCGGTCTCTGCCGGATCTAGAAGGTCGACGGAAATGTAGCGAACCCGGTCGTGGTCCTCGCCCCGCCTGCGCGAGAGGCCCACGACCTGCCAGTCATGGAGCGCGGCAAGCCGCTCCACGACATAGCGCCCGATGACCCCGAGCGCGCCGACGACGACCGCGGTCTTTGCGGTCACGCCCGCCTACTTCTTCAGCCGTTCGTTCTGCGGGAACATGAAGCGCTTGGCCTCATCGTCGTTCTCCGCCTTGAACGCATGGCGCGTCTTCAGCGCTTCGGCGCGCACGGCCGCGGGCCGGGCGCTGATCTCGTCGAGCAGCCGCTTCACGTTCGGGTAGGTCGACCAGGTGGCGTCGCCCGTGCCGAGGACAAACGGCACCAGCCGCGCCCAGGCCCAGAAGGCCATGTCCACGATCGAGTACTCGTCACCCAGAATGTACTTCGAAGTCGCAAGCCGATCCTCGATCAGCTTCCAGTGGCGGTGCGCCTCGAAGTCATACCGGTTGAGCGCGTACTCCTTCGGTTCCGGCGCCGCGTGGCGAAAGTGCACCGACTGGCCCGAGAACGGACCGATGCCGCTGGCGATGAACATCAGCCACGACAGCATGTCCCCGCGTGCGGCGCCCGCCGTGTCGAGCGGCGCGAACTTCTTCTCGCGGTCGGCGAGATAAAGGAGGATCGCGTTGCTGTCGAAGACCCGGACGTCCCCGTCGACGATGGCCGGCACCTTGCCGTTGGGGTTGACCTTCAGGTAGGCCACGGCGAACTGCTCGCCCTTGCGCGTGTCGACCGGCACCGCCTCGTACGGCAGGCCCAGCTCCTCGAGCAGGAGCGCGACCTTCATCGGGTTGGGGGCGGCGTTGTAGTAGAACTTCAGCATGAGGAGGCGCCTTTTAGTCAGTGGAACGGGAAAGGAGGGCTATTCTATCCGGTGATACATTGTCGGCCTCCACCGATACGCACGGAACCTCCGGCCATGCCCTCCAAAGACCTCAAGATCACTTCCTCCCATGGCGGCGAGTTCGACTGTTACCTCGCGCTCCCCGAGGACAGCGCGAAAGTCCCGGCCATCGTGCTGGCCTCCGCCATCCACGGCGTGAACGGGGACCTCCGCGCGATCGCGGACGAATTCGCCTCGCACGGCTACATCGCCGCGGCGCCCGACCTGTTCTGGCAGAGCGTGCCCGGCCCCATCAGCCGCGACGACCCGCGCTCGGGCCCGCGCGGCCAGCCGCGGCTGGAGAAGATCAAGGCCAACGAATCCGACATGACCGACACGCTCGCGATGGTCAGGAAGCTTCCGCAGCACAACGGCCGCGCAGCGACGATGGGCTTTTGCTACGGCGGGCCGTTCGCGGCACTGGGACCGGCGAAGCTGGGTTATGACGCCGGCATCGGCTGCCACTCCACGCAGATGAAGGACTACATGGACGTCATCGAAGGCACCACGAAGCCCGTGTGCCTGCTGTGGGGCGACAAGGACACGATGGCCCCGCCGGAACTGCTCGAGGCCTATCGCGAGCTGGCGGCGAAAAAGAAGAACCTCGAGTTGCACATCTTCCCCGGCATCCTGCACAGCTACATGATGCCCGGCAGCACCGGCGCCTACGACCAGGAGAAGCGCGACTTCACGATGAAGCGCTCGCTCGAGATCCTCGCCGGACTGCGCGGATGAAAGGCCTCGCCCGCGGTTTCGCACGCGCGGCCTGCGCGCTGCCCGTCGGCGCGGCCTCGAACCTCGGCCTCTACAACCTCATGAGCACGGCGCCGCTTTACGACGCGGTGAAGGACTTCGTGCACGTCGCGAGCCTGGGCGGAACGCCGCCGGCTGTGGTGGATACGCTCGCGAAAGCCACTGCCAAGGTCCTGGGCGATGCCACCCTCATCGAACAGCTCGCCAAGCTCGGCATCCAGCCCACAGCGGAGTCCAGCCCCGCGGCGGCCACCGCCTATATCCGGGCGGAGATCGAGAAGTGGCGGCCGGTTGTGGAAGCGACGGGCATCAAAATCCAGTAACCCTCGACCAGGGACACGCACATGGCGCACCCGCTCCTCTTCACCCCGCTCGCGCTCCGCGACGTCACGCTCAAGAACCGAGTGGTGGTCGCCCCCATGCACCAGTACGCCGCGCAAAAAGGGTTCGCCACCGACTGGCACCTCATGAATGCCGGCCGGTATGCGGCCGGCGGCGCCGGGATGGTGATCGTCGAGTCGACCAAGGTCGAGCGGCGCGGGTGCGGAACGGTCGGCGACCTCGGCTTGTGGGACGATGCATTCGTGCCCCAGCTCAGGCGCGTGGTCGAGCTGATCCATCACTGCAACTCGGCCGCCGGCATCCAGCTCGGCCACTCCGGGCGCAAGTCCCGTTGCCAGCGTCCGTGGGAAGGCGGCCGGCCATTGCGCGAGGAAGACGCTGGCGTCGAAGACTGGGAAGCCTGGGAGCTCGTCGCACCCAGCGCACTGCCGGCCGGCGAAGGCGCACCGGTTCCGCGTGCGCTATCGATTGCCGAAATACACAAAATGGTCGACGGCTGGGGCAAAGCGACTGCTCGCGCCCACGCGGCCGGGTTCGACATGGTCGAAATCCACGGGGCGCACGGTTTCCTGATCCACCAGTTCCTCTCCCCGCAGGCCAACCAACGCACCGATGCCTACGGCGGCTCGCAGGCCAACCGCATGCGCTTTGCCTGCGAGGTGGTGGAAAGCGTGCGCGCTCATTGGCCGCGCGAAAAGCCGCTGTTCCTTCGCCTGTCGGCGGAAGACGACGCGGGCTGGGGACCGGCGCAAAGCGTCGACCTCGCAAAACTCGTCAGGCCGCTCGGCGTGGACGTGATCGACTGCAGCTCGGGGGGCATTCTCGGCAAGGCGCCGGCGGGCGCAGCGCGCCCCGCCTATGGCTACCAGGTGCCCTACGCGGACCGCATCCGGCGCGAGGCCGGCGTAATGACCATGGCCGTGGGCCTGATCGTGCATGCCGACCAGGCCGAGCGCATCCTGCAGGAAGGCCGGGCCGACCTCGTCGCCCTGGCGCGCGAGATGCTCTACAACCCGAACTGGCCCATGGACGCGGCGCAAAAGCTCGGCCTCGACAAGGAGTTCGCGCTGGTGCCGCCGGCTGCGCAGTACTGGCTCGAGCGGCGCGCGGTCACCGTCCCCGAGGTGCGCCCCTCCACGTTTGCGGCTGGCAACGGGGCGCTGTCATGAGGCTCACTGCGCGAACCATCGCACTGTGCGTGGCCGCGGCATGCGGCGTTTTCGCGCTCCCCGCTTCCGCCCAGGACTACCCCACGCGGCCCGTCCGCGTGATCCTCACCTATGCGCCGGGCGGACCGACCGACTTCATCACCCGCCTCGTCTGCGACCGGCTGCAGCAGAAGCTGGGGCAACCCTTCGTTGTTGAAAGTCGCGCAGGCGCCAACCTGCGCATCGGCACCGAGATCATCGCGAAGGCTGCACCGGACGGCTACACCATCGGCGTCGTTGGGCTGCCGCACGCGACCAACCCGGCGCTCTTTGCCCTGCCCTACGACACTGCGCGCGATTTCACGGGCATCGCCCATCTTGTCGACGCACCGCTTGCGCTCTCCGTGCCGGCAGCCTCGCCGGCGAAGTCGGTGGCCGACCTGATCGCGATGGCCAAGGTGAAGCCGGGAACGCTGACGCTCGCAACCGCAGGCGCTGGCACAGGGCCGCACCTGGCCGCCGAGCTGCTCTTCCTCGATGCCGGCGCAACCTTCCAGCACATCCCGTACAAGGGCGATGCACCGGCCGTGGCCGAGGCGATCGGCGGCCGGGTCGACGCGACGATGAACACGCTGCAGGGCGTGATCCCGCATATTCGCGGCGGGAAGCTGCGCGGCCTTGGCGTAGGCACGCGCGAGCGCATGCCGGCCGTGGCGGACGTGCCCACGCTGGTCGAGCAGGGGTATCCGGAGTTCGTAGTGTCGACGTGGATCGGGATGATCGCCCCCGCAGGGATGCCGCGCGACATGGTCGCGAAGCTCAATCGCGAGATCAATGCGGCCTACGCCCTGCCGGAGGTCCGCGAGAAGATCGCCACTGCCGGCATGGTGCCGGTGGGCGGCACCGCGGAGCAGTTTGACGCCCTGATCCGCAGCGACATGGCCCGCTGGGCGCGCGTCATCAAGGCGCGCGCCATCAAGGGCGACTAGCGACTACTGGCCGCTCAGGCGCTTGGCAAAGGACACCGCATACGCCGGCGAGCGGAGTACGGCGTTCTGTGTCATTCCTGTGTTCCTCGGATGGGGCGGATTTCTCGAAATATTCTATTACCGATATAAGAACTTCCCGGGAAGCGGCCTCTGGCGCGGACTTTCCAGATAAAATCTTCAGGATTGACCCGGCCCACACCCTTGCCCGGCAGCCGCAGCCAACGACTTCGCAATGAAATTCTCTATAAAGCATTCTCCCGCACTACGGCGATGACCTCCAGCTGCACCTGCATCCCCCCGCGCAGGTCCTCGACCAGAGTGTGACGTGCAGGCCGGTTCTTCGGGTCGGGAAAACGCGCCAGCCATTCGCGGTTGACGTGCTCGCGCAACGCAAGGTTGGCGAGGAACACGGTCACACGCCCAACGTCGCCCAGGTCGGCGCCGGACGCATGCAGGAGTGCATCCATGTTCAGGAACGCATAACGCACCTGCTCGGACGCATCGGCCGGCAGCTTCCCGGTCGCCGGATCACCCCCTTTGATGGCAGAGGAAAAGACGATATTGCCCACCCGCGTGCCTGCCGGTATCGGGGTGTTGCCGTGGCTCGCACCGGTGATGTCGAACGACTCCCTCCAAGGTCTCTGGCTCATTTCATTTCCCCCTGTCCCAGTAAGCGAACCCCACCCCGCACGGGGACGCGTGCAGCGGGATGTAGTCCACCATGACAACCGGCCGGTCGGCGATGGCCGCGGCCAGCGCATCGACATTGCCCGCCTGCAGGAGCCGGATGATCTCGATGTCGAACTCTTCATCCAGGTAAGACTCCGGCGCGCCGGGGGTGTGCCAAAGGCCGCCCGAACCAACGATCGCGACGTTGATGTCTTCCGGCCAAGACGCTGCCCGCGCTGCTCGGTGGTCACGTCGAAGTGGGCGCGATCGACTTCGCCGCGTTGCGGCCCTCGGTGGAGGCTGGCAAGGTTCGTTTGCTTGCGGTGTGCGCCGAGAACCGCCTCGATTCCGCACCGGACGTACCCACGGTGATCGAACTCGGCTACGAAATGCCGTACGTGTCGGCGCTTGGCGTTTTCGTACCGAAGGCCACGTCCGAAGACCTCGTGCGGCGCATCGAGGACATGGTGGCGAAGGTGACGAAGGAGCCTCAGTTCGTCGCTTCAGGGAGCAGGGCCTGCTGAAGTAACCCCGCCGGTACCCAGCAGGAAGTCGGCGTAGCGCTGGTCGCTGCCCTGGATGTGGTTGACCAGCCACTCGCGCAGGAATTTTCCGGCCTCGCTGTGCACGTCATGCTTGAGCTCCGTCGCCTCGAACGTTTCGAGGCGGGCCGCAAACATGCGGTGCTCGGCCGCGTGCTTGTCGCGCTCCGGGTAGTCGAAGAGGCGCATGACCACCTCCTCGACCGAGAAGTGGATGCGCACGTAGTCCCGCAGCTCATCCATGACGTAATAGACGGCGAGTTCGCGCTGGCGGTCATCGCCCGCGGCTTCGAGCCGGTCGATGCAATCGAAAAGCTGCTTGTGCTGCTCGTCTATTTCCGGAATGCCGATCGAGTATTCGCTTTTCCAGTCCATGCCATGTGCCTCCTTGCCGCACAGCCTATCACCCCACCGGCCTCAGGCCCGTCTCGTACCCCAGCGCGGCGCTGGCGATGGTCAGCAACTCCCCTCGCGGCGCACTGCCCGGCGCGGCAAAGGACACGTGGCACCACTTGCCGAATTCGTGGATCACCTGGTCCGGCTGCACACCGGCCGCAACGATCGCCCGGCAGACTTCCAGCGGCGAGCCGAACGCCGGGCAAAGGATATCGGCCGCGAGCCCCTCCATGTGGCGGCTCTTCTTTGCACCGCCCAGCCGCGTGTTCAGCTCGAGGCAGCGGTACCCGCTGTTGATCCGCAGGTCGCGGCCGCCGAGCGCGGCGCGCACCTGCTCCAGGCCCTCGGCCAGCGCGCGCAGGTTGGGCAGCAGCGTCGCGGGCGGCCGGTTGTCGATCCCGAGCCGCACCGCCGTGTCGGAGGCGATGAGCGCATCGAACGAGAAATGCTCCGTCAGCTGCATAGCCCCGCCACGCATCTAATTCACAACAGAACCGTACACCAGGTTCTTCAGCATCTCGTCGGCGGTGATGTCGGTCTCGCGCGATTCGATGTTGCCGTCCTCGTACATCTTCTTGATGCGCGCAAGGCGCGCCTTGACCAGGCGAGGCCGGCCGCGAACAGGCGGGTTTTCATTGTTTTGTCTCCTCTGGGTGCGGCGCAGCAAAGAAGGGCTGCGCCACTGTCGAATGTTACCGCCGGAAGTAACACCCGGTTACACAATCGAATAGCTCAGGACCGTGCCGGGTGTACGCTACGTTCATGGCCCCAGTACGCCTCTTGTCCTTCCGGTCGGCGCTCCTCGCTGCAGCGCTCCTTGCGGCATTGCCTGCCACCGCCGAGATGTACAAGTGGGTGGACGACAACGGGGTGGTCACCTACTCGAACACCCCCCCGTCCGGAAAACAATCGAAGCAGGTCGAGGCGGTTCCCGATCGCGTATCCGTTTATTCGCCCGATGCCGAACTCAGCAAGGCCATGTCGCCTGAGGCCAAGCGTGACGCGAAAATCTCCAGGCTCGAAAAGCAACTCGAGACGGAGCGCCGCGCGCGCAGCACTACTGCGCAGGCCTCCCGACCGGCACCGAGCGAACGCCAACTCGCCGCCTACGAACGCTGCATCGCTGACCGTGGCGTCGACTGCGAAGCGATCCGCAACGGCCAGAGCGCGTCCTACGGTGCGGGCTACCCGCATGTGGTCGTCGGTGTACACACGCCGGCCGTGCCCTTCGCTGTGATCAGCACGCCAACTTCCGTGGTCGGGATCAATCCGGCGCCGCCCGCGGGCGTCAGCACGGCACCCCCGGTCGGCGCGCAGCCGGCCGGCCGCACCCGTTCCGCCTCCGGCGGCACACTCCGCTAACCCGCATTGAAGCTGGCCGCCGACGCCTTGCTGCGCAGCGCCGTGGGCGCACGCGACGTACCCGGAGTGGTGGCTGCAGTCACCACTCGCGACGCCACCGTCTACGCATCCGCCTTCGGTGAGCGCGAGCTCGGCAGTGGGGCAGCCATGACGACCGACACCGTGATGTGGATCGCGTCGATGACCAAGCCGCTTACCGGCGTCGCGGCGATGCAGTTGGTCGAGCAAGGGAAGCTCTCCCTGGATGCCCCGGCGGCCGAAGTGCTGCCAGCGCTCGGCGACGTCCCTGTCATCGAAGGCTGGACAGCCGAAGGCAAACCAAGGCTGCGCAAGGCAACCGGGGTCATCACGCTGCGGCGCCTCCTCACCCACACGTCCGGGTTCGCGTACGACATCTGGAACCCGGACATGAACCGCTACCTCGACGTCATGGGGATTCCGCGGGCCGGCTCCGGGAAGAACATCGCCCTGACCACGCCGCTCGCCTTTGATCCGGGCACGCGCTGGGAATACGGCATCGGCATCGATTGGGCAGGCAAGATGGTGGAGGCCGCCAGCGGGCTGCGCCTTGGCGACTACCTGCGCGAGCACGTCTTTGCGCCGCTGGGAATGGACAGCACCGCGTATCGCATCACGCCTTCGATGCGCGCGAGGCTGGCCAAGGTGCACCAGAGGACTGCGGAAGGCGGACTGGACGTCACCGCCTTCGAGACCAACCAGGAACCGGAGTTCGAACCGGGCGGCGGCGGCCTGTATTCGACAGCCGAGGACTACCTGCGCTTCATGCGCATGATCCTGAACCGCGGGCGTGCGGGAGAGGCGCAGCTGCTGCGGCCGGAAACGATCGACCTCATGTCGAAAAACGCAATGGGCGACCTGCGTGTCGGCCTGCTGCGCACCGCGCGCCCGCAGCTTTCCTGCGATGCCGAGTTCTTCCCGGGCACGCCCAAGACCTGGGGCCTGACATTCATGATCAATGAAGCGGACGCACCCACCGGCCGCCCGGCCGGCAGCCTCGCCTGGGCCGGCCTGGGAAACACCTTCTTCTGGATCGACCCGAGGAACGGCATCGCGGGGGTACACATGACGCAACTGCTGCCGTTCGTGGACCCGAAGGCCCTTGCGCTCTTCTACGCGTTCGAGAAAACGGCCTACGACGCCTTGGGCTGAGGCGGCCTGCGCGCGGTGCCTATGCAGGCAAATGCGTGGTGACGGACTCGAGCAGCATCTCGGCCGTGATCGGCTTGGTCAGGTATGCGACGGCGCCGAGTTTGTTGCCGCGCTTGCGGCCCTTGCGGTCCGCGGTGAGGAAGATCACCGGGATATCGGCCATTGCAGGCTCGGATTTTAGGATCTCGATCATCTGGAACCCGTCCATGCGCGGCATGTGGACATCGCTGATGATGAGGTCAGGGGTATGCGAGAGGCACGAGGCCGCGGCTTCGAGCCCGTTTGAAACGGCGCGCACGATATAGCCGGCCCCCAGAAGGTGGTGGTTGATCAGTGCGCGCATGTCGTCGTCTTCGACGACCAGGATAGTTTTAACCATGGGGAGATTGTCTATCGCCCACGCCCCCCTTAGCAAGCAAGAACCGGGGACAGACCCCGGTTTTAAACGGGGTCTGTCCCGGGTTTCAAGTGTTAAATCCCTTGCCCTCGCCCGCCAGCTTCGCCAGCAGCGGCGCGGGCTTCCACAGGGCGCCCTGGTAGCCCTGGTGGAATTTCTCGACTGCGGCCAGCACCTTGGGCAGGCCGACCGTGTCGGCGTAGAACATCGGGCCACCGCGGTAGTGCGGGAAGCCGTAGCCGGTCATGTAGACGACGTCGATGTCGGAGGCGCGGAGCGCAATGCCCTCCTCCAGGATCTTGGCCGCCTCGTTGACCATCGAGAAGATCAGGCGCTCGACGATCTCCTCGTCGGAAATCACGCGCGGCGTCACGCCGATTTCCTTGCGGTAGTCGGCCAGCATCTTTTCGAACTCGGGGTCGGGGCGCGGCGTGCGGTCGCCGGCCTCGTAGCGGTACCAGCCCTTGCCGGTCTTCTGGCCGAAGCGCCCCGCCTCGCAAACGCGGTCGACGATCCGTGAATAGGCATAGTCCGGGCGCTCGGCCACGCGGCGCTTGCGCACGGCGAAGCCGACGTCGAGGCCGGCCATGTCGTACATCGTGAACGGGCCCATCGCGAGGCCGAACTTCTTCATCGCAGCATCGACCTGCTGCGGCGTGGCGCCCTCGTCCAGCAGGTACCAGGCCTGGATGCCGTACTTCTCCATCATGCGGTTGCCGATGAAGCCGTCGCAGACCCCGGAAACCACCGGGACCTTTTTCAGCTTCTTGCCCAGCGCGAGAGTGGTGGCAAGCACATCCTTGGCGGTCTTGGCGCCGCGCACGACCTCGAGCAGGCGCATCACGTTGGCCGGCGAGAAGAAGTGCGTACCGACGACGTCCTGCGGGCGCTTGGTCGCCTCGGCGATCACGTTGATGTCGAGCGTGGATGTGTTCGTCGCGAGGATCGCGCCCGGCTTCATGATGGCGTCGAGCTTGGCGAACAGCTCCTTCTTGATATCCATGCGCTCGAACACCGCTTCGATCACGATGTCCGCATCCTTGACCGCGTTGAGGTCGAGAGTCGGCGTGATCAGCGCCATGCACTTGTCCATGGCCTCCTGCTTGAGGCGTCCTTTGGACACCGTGGCGGCGTAGTTCTTCCTGATGGTGGCGAGGCCCTTGTCGAGAGCGGCCTGAGAGGTCTCGACCAGCGTGACCGGGATCCCCGCGCTGACCAGGCTCATCGTGATGCCGCCGCCCATCGTGCCGGCGCCGACCATCGCGGCGGTGTCGAACTTGCGCACCGGCGTGTCCTCGGGCACGTCGGGGATCTTGGTCGTCTGCCGCTCGGCAAAGAACATGTGGCGCAGGGCCTTCGACTCGGTGCCGTCCACCAGGATCTGGAAGCGCCGGCGCTCCTCCTGCTTGCCTTCGTCGAAAGGCAGCGTGGCGGCCGCCTCGACGCACCCCAGGATCTGCAGCGGCGCCGGGAAACCGCGTGCGGCTTTCTCGACTTCGACGCGTGCCGTCTCGAAAAACGCCTTTGGGTCCCCGTCGACCCGCACCGACTGATCGCGCACGCGGCGCGGCCCCTTGCCGTCAGCCACGAGTTTATTCGCGAACGCAACCGCGCCCTCCAGCAGGTCGCCGGTGACGATTGCCTCGATCAACCCCAGCTCCAGCGCCTTCTCGGTTGTCACCGGATTGCCCGTGGTCATCATCTTGAGCGCCTCGGTGGCGCCCACGATGCGGGGCAGGCGCTGCGTGCCGCCCGCGCCCGGCAGGAGGCCGAGTTTCACCTCCGGCAGGCCCAGCGACGACTTGGGCGCCGCCACGCGGTAGTGGCAGGCCAGTGCGAGCTCCAGCCCGCCGCCCAGCGCAAACCCGCTGATCGCCGCGACCAGCGGCTTGGTGAACCCGTCCTGCACCACCTGGATCTCGGCCATGGTCGGCGACATCGTCGACTTGGGCGTGTTGAACTCGCGGATGTCGGCGCCGCCGGAAAAGGCCTTGGCGGTGCCCATGATCACCAGCGCCTTCACGGCCGGGTCGGCCGCCGCCTTCTGCAGGCCGTCCATGATGCCGGGCCGCAGCACGCTGCCCAGGCCGTTGACGGGGGGGTTGTTCATGGCGATGACGGCGACGCCGTCATGCACGGTGTAGGTGACTGCTTCACTCATGGCTTTCTCCAGGCACATTAGGGTCGCCGGGCCTCGCGGACCGGCGGGTGGATCCCTATGGTTTAACAGAACTGGAATCCCGGCGGCTTCGATTTCGCTCTGCGGATTACAGCCCCCCGCCGGTTACGCTGCCTCGGCCACCAGCCGCCGCAACTCGCGCTTCAGGAGCTTGCCGACCGGGTTGCGGGGCAGCGCATCCACCGGCATCAGCCGCTCGGGCAGCTTGTAGGCGGCGATCCGCTTTTCAGTGCGCAAAAACTCGACCAGTTCGGGCAGCGAGAGCGACTGTCCTTCATGCGTGGCGACGACAGCGCAAACCCTCTCGCCCATCACATCGTCGGGATAGCCTACGACAGCGGCTTCACGCACCTTGGGGTGTGCGAGAAGCAGCGCTTCGATCTCCTCGGAGGAAATATTGAAGCCGCCGCGCACGATAATGTCCTTGAGGCGCCCGACGAACCGGTAAAGCTCATTGCGCTCGCCGGCGATCTCGAACAGGTCGCCGCTCCGGTAGTAACCGCGGTCATCGAACGCCTTCGCCGTCATCTCGGGCGCACGGAAATAGCCCGAGAAGACGGACGGCCCGGTCGCTCGCAGTTCGCCAGGCCGCCCCGGAACGGTGATGTCCTCGCCCCTGTCGGGGTCGACCAGGCGCGTACGCACCCGCCGGGCCACCGGCAGCTTCCAGTCGTACCCGTCGACGCCGAAGCGCGGGAAATAGCTCGCCCTTTGCACCGGGTCGGGCAGGTCAAGCGCACTCGAGGTCAGGGAAGCGCCTTCGTTGCTGCCGAAATAGTTGATCACATCGATGCCATAGCGCTCACTGAAGACGCGCGCCGTCCACTCGGCCAACGGCCCGCTGGCGGACCCGATCGCACGCAGCGGAATGTCTTTCATGAGGTCCGGGTTCTGTGCCAGTGCCGCAAGGATCGGGGGTGCAACAACCGTGTACTGGACCGCCTCGTCGCGCACCTGGGCAAGGAATGTCGGCAGGTGGAAGGGATGATGGAGCACCAGCTTCCCGCCAGTGGTGAGCCACGGCAGGAACTGGCCTGCGATCCCGGCCATGTTGACCAGCGGAAAAGCATTCAGCAGGTGGCAGCCTGGCGCCAGGCCGCCAGACAGGATGATGGCCTCCGGGAAACCGAGCCACTCGTTGTGGCTGCGCGGCACCCCTTTGGGCACGCCTTCGGTACCGGAGGTCCAGCAGATGCTGGCGACTTCGTCGGCGTCCACCGGGTGCTGCCGTTCGTGCCGCGCGACGCTCTCGGCGTCCGCCACTATGGGCGGCAGCGCGTCGATGGCGACGACCACCCGGACGGAAGGGTGGCGGGCCGCCAGGTCGCGCATCATTGCCGCGTGGCCGTGGCGCAGGATCCGCTCTGCACTGACCAGCGCCGCGGGGCGCGTCAGGCCGAGGATGTGCGTGAGTTCGTGCTCGCGGTACTGCACCGGGACGGGCGTGATGATCAGGCCGAGCTTCAGGCACGCGAGGTAAATCGCCGGCAGTTCCACGCAGTTCGGCAGTTGCACGCAGACTATGTCGTCCTTGGCCAGTCCCAGCTCGAGGAACAGCGTGGCGAATCGCAGCACTTCGGCGTCAAGCTCGCGCCAGGTCAGTCGGCGCGGCGCCCCGTCCACGACTTCGGTACGGTTGGGCGGATCCACCAGGGCATCCGTACCGGGGTGTGCCCGCAGCGCCTCCGCATAGACGTCGTGAATACGGCGCCGCCCCCACCAGCCACGCGCGCTGTACTCGGCAATGCGCTCCTTCGGGACAAGGATCATTTCCGACTGCTTAATCGGGCTGGATACCGGCTTCGCGCACCGCCCGCGCCCAGGTGTCGACCTGCACCTTCATGAAGGCGGCGAACTCCTCGGGCGTGGAGCCTTCGGGTTCGAAGTTCTGCCGCGCCAGCGCCTCGATGACTTCGGGACGCTTCAGTACGGAATTCACTTCGCGGGACAGGCGCTCCACGACATCGCGCGACATGCCTGCGGGGCCGAACAGCCCGCCCCAGGCGACGAGCGAGTATTCCGGAAAGCCCGCCTCGGCCATCGTGGGCACGTCCGGCAGGTTCGGACTGCGCTTGGGCAGGAGCGTGGCAAGCGCGCGTACCTTGCCCTCCCGGGCGAGGCTGACCCCAGGCACGGGGCTGGCGATCGAAAGGTGCAGCCGCCCGCCGAGCAGGTCTGTCATTACCGGGCCGTCACCCTTGTACGGGACCTGCATCATGCTTGTCTTGGAAAGCGACATCAGCTGAGCCGTTGCGAGGATGCTGGTCGCGTGACCGGTGCCGTAATTGAGCTTGCCCGGGTTGGCCCGTGCATGGTCGACAAGCTCGGCAAGCGTGCGTACGGGCAAGTCGCGGTTCACGAAAAGGTAGATGCCGATGCGCCCGATCATCGAGACCGGTGTGAAATCCGCGCGGGTCATACGGGGGAAGCTTGCGCATCGCGGGCACGGCGTTCATTGCGGTGTTGGAAGCAAAGAACAGGGTATAGCCGTCGGGTGCAGATTTCGTCAGCAGCCCTCCGGCGATAGCGCCGTCCGCGCCGGGCCGGTTGTCGACAACCACCTGCTGGCCCAGCGCCTGCGACATCGCCTGCGCCAGCACACGGCTCGCCGAGTCGACGACTCCCCCTGCAGGGAAAGGCACCAGCAGGCGGATCGGCTTCGACGGGAACTGGGCGTTGGCGCTCGAACATAACAGCGCGACAGCCAGCGACGCGGTAAAGCTGAGCATGCGATGCATCATAGGACCGCGTTCAGGTGTGATTGCCGGACTACTCGGCCTTGATTCCCGCCGCGCTCGCCACGCCGGACCAGCGTTTGCCTTCCTCGACAATGATCCTGCGGAATTCCTCGGACGTAGTGCCCATCGGCTCCACGCCCATGGACTGGAAGCGCTCGCGCAGCTCGGGCAGCCTGGAGATGCGGATCATCTCGGCCTCGAGCTTCTTGACGATCGCCACAGGTGTGCCGGCCGGCGCCATAAGCCCGACCCAGGTGTAGACCTCCATGCCCTCGAAGCCCGCTTCGGCGGTGGTGGGCAGGTCAGGAAAGGAGGCGCTGCGCTTGTCGTTGGCGAAGGCCAGCGCGCGCACTTTGCCCCCCCTGATCGGCCCCGCCAGCGGAGGTGTATCCAGCAACACCATCGTCACCTGGTTGGACAGCAGCGCGGTCACGCCGTCGCCGCTGCTTTTGTAGGGGATGTGCAGGAAATTCGTGCCGGTTTTCTGCTTGAGCAGTTCAACGCCGAGCTGGAACAGCGGACCGGCCGCGCCGTAGCTGACTTCGTTGGGCCGGCCCTTCGCGTACTCCACGAGCTCCTTCACGGAATTCACCGGCAGCGAGGCGTTCACCGCCAGGATGAACGGGAGCTTGCCGAGGATCGAGATCGGAGCGAAATCCCGCAGCGGAGAGTAAGGCAGCTGCGCACGCACGATAGGGTTCATGGTGAGCGGTCCCGACGGCGTGGCAAGCAGCGTGTAGCCATCCGGGGGCGACTTGGCCGCGAGTTCGGTGCCGGCCAGGGCAAGGGTGCCAGGACGATTCTCCACCACCACCGGCTGCCCGAACGCCGTGGACAATTCCTTGGCGGCGAGCCGCGCCATGATGTCGGTACCTCCGCCCACGGCGTAGGCAACGATCAGCTTGACCGGCCTGGAGGGATAGGCGCGCGCAGGATCGTCCTGCGAATACGCGGATGAAACGAGAAGCAGTGCTGAGGCGAGGCCAATCCAGGGCTTGAAGCAGGCGGACATGGGTTCGGTTCCGGGTGTGGTTACTTGGAGGACGCTGCGGTTTCGCCCGGCTGGACCGGCAGCGCGCCGACATGGGCGCGCTTCCTCCATTGCTTGGTCGGCTTGCCTTCGCGAATCGCCTTCAGCTCACGCCAGAAGATGCGGCGCAGCGTCTGCACACCGAGGTCCGAGCGGCCGAGCAGTTCATTGTCGCGGTCGGCAATCGTGCCCTGCCCGCGCTGCGCGAGGTAGTCCTGCGCGGAGATCAGCCCGGCGAGGTAATCCTCGGCGGGCGGCGCCTTGCCCTGGTGGAACAGCTCGTCGTAATGCTCGGCGGCGTTGTAAGTCCCGTACTTCGAGAAGTACTCGCCGAACCGGCGGTTGGCCTCCGCATTGGCCGACGACATCGCGTACAGCGTAAAGCGGGTGGCGTGCGTGTCGTCGTTGGGCACCATCCAGATGACGAAGTCGATCCACGGGTCGCCGGGCGCGAGGCCGGGAACCACAACGTGATTGTTGTTCGGGAAAGTCCAGTCGCTTTTCCTCACGTTGTCCTTGGAGCGCGTGGCCGTCTGCTCGATGCCCGCCTCGGTCTCCAGGTAGGACAGGTCTGGAATCGCAGCGGTGACCGCGCCTGCGAAATCGCCCACGCGCAGCGTCCGGTGCACGAAGCTCACATGGCACGCGTCCAACGAATTCTCGATCTGCTGGAACCAGTTCATGTCCCATTGCTCTTCAGTCGCAGCAATCAGCGGGTCGCCCTCCTCGAAGGCGTCTTTGCGCGGCAGGTCAAACTCCGGCGCCGGACCGTCGCCCAGGTACGCGAAGACCAGGCCGCAGTACTCGCGCACCGGGTAGCCGGGAATCCTGCAACTGGCCGGGACGCTCGCCTCCTTTTCCGCCGGGCGTTCCGTGCATGCGCCGCTGCCGTCGTACTGCCAGCCGTGGTACATGCAGCGGATGCGCTCGCCTTCCACCCAGCCCGTATGAAGTGCCGTCACCCGATGGCGGCACATGCCGCCCACCAGGTAGGGTGCGCCGCTCGCACCGCGATAGAGCGTGAGGTCCTCGCCAAGGATGCGCACCGGCTTCGCCTTGCCGGTCTCGAGGTCCTTGCAAAGGGAGACCGGATGCCAGAACAGCCGCAGCAGGCTCCCCATGGGCGTACCGCGGGTGGTCTGCGTGAGGAGCCTGAATTGCTCCGACCGCGCAGACGAACGCTCTTCTGTGCTCATGCTTGAAACGACGCGTCAGGCCGGCTGCAGGATGTGGATGACCCGGCTGGCGATGAATTCCTTGGTCTTGGCGCCGTAGGCTGCCATGTGCGGTGCGGCGGCATGGGCCTTCAGCGCGTCCATGCTTTCCCACTTCTCAATGACGAGGAAGGTATCCGGGCCGTACTTGGTCTGGAAGGCAAGCGCGTTCTCGGCATCGACGGCCGCGCCGTACTCGATGCAGCCCTGCTCGGCTTTCACCGCGGGGACGTTGGCGCGAAAGTGCGTGAGGATCGTGTCGCGCATGCCGGGTTTGGCCGTGATGACTGCAATTACGTGAATCATTGTTCTGCTCCTACCATAGGCTTGTCGGGATAGTGCTGTGCAGTCGAACACAGCGGCACAAGCGCCCTGGTTCCCAGTTCAGGCAATGCCTCTGCGTGCATTGTTGTCTCCTTGAGTCTGTCGTGACCCAGACTAGGAGCGCCCTCCCCTGAAGTCAACTTGTTACGACAGGCATTTCAACATGCGGATTGCGCAGCGCGGATGGGCATGCCCGGGAAATTGAGAAAGCGAGGGAAAACCCTAGGCCAGCACCGCCACGGTCTTGCGCTTGATCAGGTCGAAGTCGATCTGCGCGCCCAGCCCCGGCCCTACGGGGGCCTGCACATAGCCGTCCTTACCGATCTCGATGTCCTGCACGAGACCGTACTTCTGCGCCGCGTCCGGGAGCAGCACTTCGAAGAACTGGGTGTTGCGGATCGCCATCGCCACATGCAGGTTCGCCACGTTGTTGAGCGAATTTCCGCCGTGGTGGATTTCGTAGTTCATGTGGAACGCCTCGGCGAGATGCGCGGTTTTCATCAGCGTGGTGATGCCGCCCTTTACGGCAACATCGCCGCGCAGGTAGTCCGTGGCTTTCTCGGTGATCCATTGCGCGTAGGACTCAAGTCCGCCGGCCGGGTACTCGGTGGCCATGATGGGGATCGACAGCTTCTCGCGCAGCTTCACGTAGTTGTAGATGTCCTGGTCGGCGAGCGGATCCTCGTACCAGAAGAAACCGAGGTCCTGGATCGCGAGGCCAACGCGCAGCGCGACGTCGTACTGGTAGGCCCAGGTCGAATCCAGCATCAGCGTGTAATCCGGGCCGACGGCCTTGCGCACCGCCTCGCAGGTGACGATGTCTTCCTTCCAGACCTGGCGGGGATGGATCTTGTACGCCGCCCAGCCGGCATCGCGGAACTTCACTGCCTCCTCGGCATAGGCTTGCGGGCCGGAGAGCACCGCGGAGCTCGCATAGGCGGGAATGCGGTCGCGGTAGGCGCCAAGCATCTGGTAGATCGGCAGGTTCGCCGCCTTGCCGGCAATGTCCCAAAGCGCAACGTCAATTGCCCCGATCGAGCGCACGCTGGTGTTGCGGCCGCGCTTCCACATGCGCTGGTTCAGCAGCTCGCGGTTCATCGGGTCCTGCCCGAGCACGATGGGCTTGAGGAAGCGGATCAGGGCCGCAGCGTCCATGTCGGCCGGATACATGGCCGAGCCGAGGAAAGCGTGGCCCGTAATGCCAGCGTCGGTTTCAATCGCGAGCAGTCCGAGCTTGCTGCCCTGCTGGAGCGTGCCGCTGTGGGCACCGTAGCTCAGGACGGGAATGTCGTCCCAGGCGAAGAGGGTAAGTGTGAGGTCGGTGATTTTCATCCGCGGAGTTTACTCCGCTACCCCAACCGCCCCCGCGCCTCCCGGTGCTGGATCGAATATTTCATTACCCGCCCGATCATCGCCAGAACGGAGGCGAGGCCGAGCCCGAGCAGCAGCGCGCCGATCGCCGACCCGGAATGCGTGTAAAGCGGTTTCACCTCGGTGCGCGTGGCAAGGTAGCGCGCGCGCACACGAACCAGTTCCTGCCTGAAAGTCGTCTCCACCAGCGTGCCGCCGTCCACGGGCAGAACCTTGTATTCAGTGACTGCCCCGGAAAAGGGGTTCTCGATGCGGCCCTCGGCGTGCGGCGGGAGCAGGCTGAAGCCGGGGCTCTTCTCCTTGAACAACGGCAACGCCGCAAGTGCCACCTGCTCGACACGCACCGCCCCGGGGCTTGCAGGATCCGGCACGGTAGCCACGATTGCCATCCGCAGGTCGGGGCGGTCGCCGCGCGCCATCTCCCGGCCGCCGACCGACTCGAGCGGACCCGCGCCCAGCAGGGTTCCGCCTGCAAGACTGGCAACGAAGAACAGCGGCGAGCACATCACCGCCACGACCTTCTTGCTCCAGACGACTTTCCGCTTCTTCGACATCCATCGCCTCCCGCGCCCCAAGTGTGCACTTGCGGCCGGACTTAGGCAAAAGCAAGGGCGGCCCTGGATAGCGCATAGACGGCGGCGGCCTCGAATCCCGGCAGCCCCGCCTCCGCCATGGTGGGCAGGTCAGGCCGATCGCCGAGGAACTGACGCCAGACAGCACGCACAGCAGGAAGGGCTTCAGGCACGACATGGATTTCCGGTATCCTGTTCGCAAGGAGGCAACATGACAAAAATAGCACGCATTCTGGCCGGAACGGCAGCCCTGACGATCGCCGTCTTTGCTTGCGCCGCTCAGGCCCAACCCTTCCCCTCCAAGCCACTGCGCCTTGTCATCCCTTTCCCCGCAGGCGGCACGGGTGATGTGCTGGGCCGGATGATCGCCCCGAAGCTTGGCGAAGGACTCGGCCAGCCGGTGGTGATCGATTTTCGCGCCGGGGCCGGTACGACACTCGCCACCGAACTCACAGCCAAGGCACCGCCCGACGGTTACACGATCCTGCTGTCGGCATCGACGACGATGGCGATCAATGCCACGCTTTACTCGAAGCTGCCCTATGACACGGTCAAGGACCTGGCGGCAGTGACGATGATCGCGGCCATCCCCAACATCCTTGTGGCCCATCCCGCGGTGCCGGCCAATACCGTGCAGGAACTCATTGCGCTGGCGAAGACGAAACCGGGCTCGCTCAGCTTCGCTACGCCGGGCAGCGGCACGACGCCGCACCTGTCCACCGAATTGTTCAAGAACCTCGCCGGCATCCAGATGACGCACATCCCATACAAGGGCGCGGGCCCGGCGATGGTCGACGTGGTCGGCGGCCATGTGCAACTGCTGATGGACAACATCCCCTCGGTGCAGACCAATGTCTCGGGGGGACGGCTGAAGGTGATAGGCGTGACCAGCGCCAAGCGCTCGGGCGCCATGCCGAACGCGCCGACGTTCGCCGAGTCAGGCCTCCCGGGATTCGAAGCCAACTCCTGGTGGGCGCTGCTCGTGCCGGCGGCCACGCCGCGCGAGATCGTCGCCCGGCTCAACGCCGAAATGCTCAAGGTGCTGCAGAGCGCCGAGACCCGCGAGAAATTCCTCGGCGTGGGCGCCGAGCCGGCACCCGGCACGCCGGAAGAGGCAAACGCGCATATCCGCGGCGAAGTCGCCAAGTGGGCGCCGATCGTGAAGGCTTCGGGAGCACGTGTCGACTGATGTGGAACCTGTCCTTCACCGCGCCTGAAGTCATCGAGGCGCGCGTCCTCACCAGGATGCCGGACCGGCTGCGCCGGCCGGAACCCTCCGACTGGGCGAACGCGAACAAACCCGGGCTGCTCACCGACAGCTTCATCGAAGGCCCCGCCTTCGACCGGGCGGGCAACCTCTACATCACCGACATCCCGAGCGGGCGCATTTTCCGCATTTCGCCGGCGCTCGACTGGGCGCTGGTGGCCGAGTACGAAAACGGCTGGCCCAACGGTATCGCCATCCATCGTGACGGCAGCCTTTGGGTGACCGACTATCGCCGCGGGCTGCTCCGGATCGACCCCGCGAAAGGCACGCCCGAAACGATCAAGGGCCACCGCAACAGCGAATCGTTCAAGGGACTGAACGACCTCACCTTCGATGCCGAAGGCACCTGCTACTTCACCGACCAGGGACAGACCGGGCTGCACGACCCCACCGGGCGGGTCTACCGCTTGCGACCCGACGGCCGGCTCGACCTGCTGCTGCACACCGTGCCCAGCCCCAACGGTATCGCGCTCGACGCCCGCGGGCGGACGCTGTTTGTGGCGGTCACCCGCGGCAATGCGGTGTGGCGCGGCCCCCTGCTCGCCGACGGCTCGATTTCAAAGGTGGGGGCGTTCCGCACGTTCTTCGGCACCAGTGGCCCGGACGGGATGGCGATGGCGGCGGACGGCCGGCTGGTGGTCGCGCACGCAAGCCTGGGCGGAGCGTTCGTGCTCAACCCCCGTGGCGAGGTCACGCATTTCGTGCGCAGCCCGGCGGGTCCAGCGGTGACCAACGTCGCTTTCAGGCCCGGCACTTCGACCCTGGTGCTGACCGAATCCGAAACCGGCTCGATCCTCGAGGCCGACCTGCCGTCAGCGGGCCTGCCGCTTTACTCGCACGCCTAGTCGGGCGCAACGCCTCGAGGCACCTGGCCATTGTAATTTTTCTATTTATGGCAAATAAATCGGCCTGGAAGGCCCGGCGAAACCTTCGGTGAAAGGGTGCTCGACTGCAGCCTAGGCGGCTACCGCGCCCCGCTCTGCCGCAATGCGCGCCGAAGGGCGCACGTTCATGGTCATCTGGAAGAGGCCGGCGAGGATGCCGATGGCCACAGCGCCCTGCCATGCGCGATCGTAATTGCCGAGCGTGCTGTAGATGAGCCCGCCGCCCCAGGCACCGAAAAACGACCCGACCTGGTGGCTGAAGAACGCGATTCCCGACAGCGTGGCCATGTAGCGCAGGCCGAAGAGGTGCACCACCAGCCCGCTCACGAGCGGCACCACCCCCAGCCACAGAGTGCCCATGGCTGCAGCGAACACCAGCGTCGAGGTCGGCGTTGGCGGCACAAGGAAATACGCCGTGATGCACAGCGACCGCAGCACGTAGATGCCACCCAGCAGCATGCGCTTCGAGTAGAGCCCGCCAAGCCAGCCGAACAGGTAGGACCCGATCACGTTGAACAGGCCGACCAGCGCAAGCGCATTCGCGCCCACCGAGGGATCCATGCCGCAGATCGCCAGGTAGGTAGGCAGGTGCGTCGTAATGAACACCAACTGCAGGCCGCACACGAAAAACGCCACGGCGAGCACCACGTAACCCGAGTGGCCCATGGCCTCCCTGACGGCCTGGCTCACCGACTGGGGCACGCCCGTGGACACCTCCGTCTCGATCTTGTCGGCGCCGCCCGCAAAAAAGGCCGCCGGCACCATGACCACGACGAGCGCGAGGAAGCCCACCATCGCCACCTGCCAGCCACTGGTGGTGATCAGCGTCTGCGCGAGGGGCGAGGCAATGGTCAGGCCGAGCGACCCGATTGCCGATACGGTGCCCATCGCGACCATGCGCTTGGCGGGCGTGGCTGTGCGCGCGGTGACGTTCATCGCGATGTTTGACGCGGTACAGGAAAGCGCCAGGCCGATGCATATCCCGGCACCGAACGTAAACACGAATACGGAGTGCGCGAAGATGCTGATCACGATGCCCAGCGCGTAAATGGTGACGCCGGCCAGCACGACCGGGCGGACTCCGTGGCGGTCGGCAAACATCCCGACGAATGGCTGCGTGATACCCCATACGATGTTCTGGATCGCTATCGCGAGGGAGAAGTCCGCGGCCGTGATGCCGATGTCGCGGATCATGTGGGGCTGGAAGAGGCCCCAGCTTTGGCGCATGCCCATTGCAAGGCTCAGCATCACGGCCGCCCCGCCGAGGATGGCCCAGCTCTGCGCGCGGGAAAGGTTTTCGCGTTTCATGATAGATGGGATTATCCCCGAGTTCCGCCGGGGAAAAGCCTGCCGCTGCGAATTGATGGCCTTGACGCGACCAGGGTCGCTTGCCCCTACTCCCCGAACTCCGCGTACCGGGGAGGCAGTTGCGAGAGCAGCACTAGGCGCTCGGCGGATTCCCGGTACCTCACGGCCCAGTCGTCTTCGGCCAGTTGCCCGGCATCGATGCCCGAGGCCAGGCCCTGCGCAATGCGCCCCGCGGAACGCCCGGTGAGCTCGAGCAGCGCAATCGCGATTTCGTCCGCCTCGCGACGCTGCTGGAGCGCCCAGCTGCGCACCATCGCCCCCGACCCGAGCACCGATGCGATCAGCTTGGCTATGAGGTTGTAGCCCGGGATCAGCGTTGTGACCCCCGACGAGAACATGCGTGCGCCGGAATCCTCCTCGTCATGGCGCGCGATCACGTGGGCCATCTCGCGCGCGATGAGGAACGCGGTCACGTCGTCGCTCGGCTCGAGGCGGGCAAGTCCGGCGCCGAGCGCGATCTGCCCACGCGCGCTTGATCCACTGGCTACCCCAAGGCTCGCCTGCACGCCAATCTCGAAAGACTCGATGCGCTCGAACAGGTCAGGCGCCATGCGGCGTGCCGCCTGCTGCAGACCCTCCCCGACACGGGCCGCCTGCAATGCAAACGCCGCTGCGCGTACTTGGTCACGACACACCTCGCCGCACGGCAGGCCCGCGATTTTCTGTGCGCCCGAGGACAGCGCGTAGCCGATCGACGCGTGCGCCTGCACTGCCGGGATGGCGACGATCTGGTCCCGCCCGGTCACCAGATTGGTGGAGCATCCCGCGAGGATCGCGGCAAGGAGGATAAGGGCTGACCTAAGCATGAGTCTGGTCTCCGCGCTGCACCATTATGCGCTTTTTCCGCTCAGCCATCCCAGGCTTTCCAGCCCCGCAACATCGGGAAATACAGGCCCAGGCGCGTCCCGCCCAATGCTGCGGCATAGCGGGCCAGCTGGGGCGCATAGCGCTCCTTCTCCCTTTCCAGGAAGGCTTCGAGCCCGGCGCCCTCGTGGCGACTGGTCTTGTAGTCGACGATCCAGCGCTTTCCATCCACGACAAATGTCCGGTCGATCACAAGCGTGCGCAACCGGCCATCCCGGAATGTGCGCAACCGCAATTCGCTGGCGCCTTCGTCCCTCGGCCCGAGCAGCCAGCGACCGCGCTCATCGAGCACCGCACCCGAAAGCGCAGCGACCACGATTTCGCGCGCGGCCACGATTTCGCCCGGCGCCACGCCGCGCGCGGCCAGTTCCTTCCCAAACTGCGCGGCCAGCGAGGCCACACGAGCGGCATCCCAGCCGTGGAGCCCGTCCTCGGCAATCCGCTGCAGCCAGCGATGCACGACCGATCCCACATGGCGGGCCGTCTCGCCGGCCCAGGAGAATTCGATGTCGTCCTGCACCCGAGCCTCCTCGGCCGGGGCCGCCCACTGCGCGCCCGCAGGCATGGCCGGCATGCTCCATGCGGCTGACATGCGCACGAGCGACTGGTCTGGCAGGCCGGAAGCGCTGTCTGTTGCAGGCACTTGCGCCGCGTGCAAAGGCACAGCCCGGTCGAATGCGTCCCCCACCACCGGCCAGAGTTTCCCGAGCAGGGTATTGGAAGCCGGCAGGCGGACCGCACCATCCTTGAGGCGCACGTCCCCAAGAAGATGAAGGCGCTGTCTTGCACGCGTGGCTGCAACGTACAGAAGGCGCGCAGACTCGAGCGCGGACTTCTCCGAATCGAGGCGCTGCAGCCAGGCGTAGATCGGATCCGTCTCGGCCCCGGCCTCCTGGATCGGCGCAAGCAGCAGTCCGGATCTCGCTTGCGCGGCCGTCTCGGCCCAGAGGAGCAGCTTCTTGTCGTCATTGCGTGGCATACGCGCGAGACCAGGCAGGATCACGTGATCGAACTCAAGGCCCTTCGCCTTGTGCATCGTCATGATTTGCAGGTGTTCGTCGGCGTGCACATCGGCAAGCGCAAAGAGTTTTTCCAGTCCCGCCTCGAACGAGGCCTCCACCGCGCCCGCCCGCTCGTGCGCCTCAAGGTGGTCAAGGTAGATTCCCGCGTCTTCCAGGTCCGTCTGATCCTCGACGCAGGCCGGTCCGCCGAGCGCGAGCCACGCTGCCTCCACGCTGTCGCGCAGCGTCGACCGCAACCGGTTCGCAACGCACGGAAGCAGGATGGCCCGGACGCGCTCGAGACGCATGCAGCCGTCGGACGACAAACGCGCCACGCGATCGGCGTCCTGCATCAGTTCGAATACGGTGTGCTCGGCGCCCTCCGCGAGGCCGGCAAGGTCTTCGAGCATGAGCCCGCACCACGGCGCACGCAGCACCGAGAGCCAGGCCAGCCGGTCGGCCGGATGCGACAACGCACGCGTGAGCGCGAGCAGGTCCTGGACGACCGGTCGTTCTGCGAGCGCTTCGATCTCCACGGCACGAAACGCGAGGCCGGCGGATTGGAGCTGCGGCACGATCTCGGCGAGGTGGCTCCGAGTGCGCACGAGGATGGCTATCGTGGCGACGGAATCCTCGGCTTGCGTCTTGCGCACCAGCTCGACGACCCTGGCAGCCTCCCCGGCATAGTCCTTGTCAAAGAAAGGATGCACCGTCACCGCCTCGCCCTGCAACGCAGGATGCACGGGCACCGATGCGGCATAGGCCACAGCCCCGGTGACCGCATCCTCCCTTGCCGGCATCACCCGCGCGAAGGCCGAATTGACCCACTGCACAATGCCCGCCTGCGAACGGAAGTTTGCGCGCAGCTCAAGCGGCTCCAATGCGACCGAGCCGATTCCCGTGCCCCTGGCCTGCAGGAAGAGGCCCACCTCCGCCTCGCGGAAACGGTAGATCGACTGCATCGGATCGCCGACCGCAAGCAAGGTGCGCCCGTCCTCCGGTTCCCAGCCCTCGGTGAGCCTGGACACCAGTTCGTACTGGCTGATGGATGTGTCCTGGAACTCGTCGATCAGCAGGTGGCGGATACGGTAGTCGAGCGCGAGCGCCAGGTCGGTGGGTTCGCCTTCCGCACCCAGCGCACGCAGCGCGCACTGGGAGATCTCCGTGAAATCCACCTGGCCGCGCGCCTGGAAAACGAGCTTGAGCTGCGCAATGGCGTGCGGCAGCACCGCACCGATGGCGGCGAGCACGGCAGCCTGCTCGTCCGAATACTGTGCAGGCGGCAGGGCCAGCACCGCCTGAAGGATCGTGCGCAGGGGTTCGCGCACGGCCCCTTCTTCGGCATAGCGCTTGGCCTCTGCAGAGCGCTTGCGCCACCCGCCTTCCTTGGTCAGCAGGGACTCGGCAAGTGCCTTCCAAGCATCCGGATCCCCGGGGTCCGTCCCCGGGTAGAGCGCTTGCGCATGCGAGACAACGCGCAGGCGCTCTGCCTCAAGCGCGGACTCCAGGTCGGTGCGCTCCATGCGCGCGAGGTGGCGAACCCAGTGGTCACGGCGCGCGAGCATGTCGGACAGCAGCCCCCGTACCCGGCCAACGTCATTGTCGAGATGCTCGAGGAGGCGCTCCACCTGCTGTGCAACGCGCCGGCCGGGGGTATCCTCGGCCGCGGCGCTTTCGACAAGCGCGATGGTCGCAAGCGCGGCCTCGTCGTAGAGCTCCCGCGCGTCGTCGATGCTTTCAGGCTGCGCGCCGAACTTCGAGAGCATCGGCATCTGGCGGGTGAGCGAGGCGCACAGCGAATCGATCGTCTGGATACGCAGCCGAGCGGGATTCTGCGCAAGCGGATCGCCCGCCTCTTCGAGCTTTTTCAGGACCCGCTGGCGCATTTCGGCTGCAGCCTTGCGGGTAAACGTGATCGCGACGATTTCCTCGGGATCGTCCACCACCGCGAGCAATGCGAGATATCGCCGGATCAGCAGTTCGGTCTTGCCGGAGCCGGCCGGCGCCTGGACGATGAAGGAGCGCCGGGGGTCCAGCGCGCGGGCACGCTCAGCGGCATCCGGGGGCAGCTGTGCCGTCATGCGGCCTCCTCGCCATCCTCCGCGAGCCCGCCTACCCGCTCGTGGATGCGGCACAGGGGTTTCTGGTCGCAGTATTCGCAGGCACCGGGCTTCGGGTAAACGCCTGCCCGCCCTGCAGCGAAGTCGCTGGCGAGGCGCTCGAGTTCCTCACGCCACGCGGCAAGCTGCGCCTCCCAGGACTCGGCGGCGCGCTTGAGCCGGCCATCGGGCAGCGTGCGTGCGCCCGGCAGGATGCCCTTGCCGGCGGCCAGCGCCACGAACTTCATGTCATTGGCCCTGACCTGCGCGAACGCAATCGCAGTGGCGCCCGGTTCCGCCGCGACCAGGTAGAGCGGCAGTTGCGGTTCATCGGGACGCTCGCCCAGCCAGGTTCCCGCCGCAGGCGCGCGCGTCTTGTAGTCGATGACAACGCGCTGCCCGTCCGGGGACTCGTCCACCCGGTCCAGCCGCCCGTTGAGCTGCAGCCCTCCGATGGCAATCGATCGCTTGTCCTCGATTGCAAATACGCTGAAATCGCCGCGCACTTTTTCGAGCTGGAGCCAGTCGAAAGCGAGACGGGCAAGGCGACGCCTTTCGACGTCCGCAAAGCGTCCCCCGAGCGTAGCGGGACGATCGCGCTTTTGGCGCGCCACCGCCTCGTCTGCCGCAGCGGCCAGCAACATGCGCAGCTCTTCGTCGGGGAGGGTGTCCAACGCATGCTTGGTCTCGAGCTGTTCCCAGGCACGGGCTAGCACCCTGTGCACGAGGGATCCACGCTCCAGCGCATCGAGGCCCGCATGCGGCGCCTCGAGCGCTTCCGATCCCAGGCGGTGAAGCGCGAAGGCCCGGAAGGGGCACGCAGCCTGGTCGCGAATCAACGCGCTACCTCCCCTCGCTTCCCGCGAGGGGAATGCCGGCGCCTGGGCATCAGCAATCCGTTCGATTTTTCGGCTCGCAAACAACACGTCGCGCCAGGAGGGATACGCAGTCAACTGGAGATCGCTTTCCGCAATTGCAGCGATGAGCGGACTCGGCGCCAGCGCCCGGTCGGCCTCGCGAGTGGGATGGGAAATCACGACCTCCCCCGCAGCCGTGAGCCAGCCCTCAGTGATGCGCCGGTCGAGGGCGAGCGAGGCCTCGGCCGAAGATTCCGGAAGACCGGCTGCGCGTTGCAACGCAAGCGGCAGGAAGGGTGTCGGGCGTGCGGCCAGTGGCCAGGCGTCCGCGCTCAACCCCATGACCCAGAGATGGTCGAACTCGCAGCCGGCCGATTCGAGCACGCCCAGGACCTGGATCGGCACGTCCGGCGATTCGGGCTGGAAGGAAGTATCGGCCGCGATGCGGCGCAGCCGCGCCACGGCCTCGCCATGGCCCATCCTTGGCACTACGCGCTCGAGCTGCGCGAACTGGGCAAGCACGGCGTGCCACTTCTTGAGCGCCTGGTACTCGGTCGAATCGAGCGCTCGCCCGCCGGGAAACCCGACCAGTTTAAGCGCGTCCGAGAACGCAAGACCCCACTCGGACGGGGACTGCACGCCAAACAGGCGATCCTTGCGAAATTCGGCAAGTCGGGCCAGCAGCTGCACCAACCCCGGGGCCAGCCCTTGCCCGCCGGCCAGCGTCACCAGGCGATCGAGCGTCAGGCCCGGTTCGGCGCGCCGGCCCAAGGCTGCGTCCAGGCGGGCGCGTTGTGCGAGTTCATCCCCCGCCCCGGCGATAAACGGCGAGCGCACAAGCGCGCTCGCACGCTCGAACGTGAATTCCCGGCCCGTAGCCGCCAGCACAAGCAATGCGGCATCCACCAGCGGGTAGTCGGCCAGCGGCTCCCCGAGGGAAATGTTGAACGGCTGCACTTGGGCGGCGCCCATCGTCTGGGCAAAGATGCGCCGTACCGCATTGCGCTGCCTTTCGAGCCCGGGCACCACGACGCCAATGCGCGCATTCGGCCCCGCCTCGAGCCTTTGGCGCGCCCAACGCGCAGCATGCAGGATCTCGTCGCGCGCATCGACACAGGGCACTCGACTGACCTTTGCATCTCGCGCGGGTGGGGCACACGCGACAATGTCGCAGCCCCGGGCTGCCAGGGCCTCGAAGAACGCGTCCTGCTGCGCGGTAACGATGTCAAAGCCGTAGCGCACCAGCGCGGCCGGCTTGCGGATGACGGCCTCGCCCAGCAATCCCGCAACGAGGTCGGGCAATCGCGCCGCATCGGTGTGCCCGTCCCGCCGGGTGACGCGCTCGTACCTCTCAGCCCATGCTGCAAATGCCTCGCAATCCTCGTTCAGCCGGGCGTCCCTGAGGGCGGGGAGGATGCGCCATTCGTGCGCCGTCTTCCACGCATCGCGGGCGGCAGCCGCGGCCTGCGGCAATGCAAGCAGACCGGCCCCGCCGTCCGTTCCCCCGACAACCTCCTCCCAGAGCGCCTGCTCTTGCGCTGGCGCAAGCAGGAGCGGCAGGGCGGCGGCTCGCTCCGAGTACAAGGCATCGTCGTAGGCGCGTGCAACAAACGCGTTCAGCGGCAGGATGTCCGGCGCATCCCAGAGCGCGAGACCCCGCTCCAGCTGGAAGCGATCGAATGCCCGGCCGAGTTCCTGCGCAAGGCGCTGGTTGGGTGTCACGACCGTCATCCGCACCGCGTGCCCGGCCGCAAGGCGCTCCAGCAGTTCAGGCTTGGTCAATTGGACGGCAGGCATGGGGAGGATGATATCTCGCGCGCGAAGCGCCCACTGCATCGTCGGGCTAGAATCAGCCACTGCCAATTGACGTGGGAGAGGCCATGCAACCCTCAATGCTCGAAGAGATCGTCCAGAACCCCAATCCGTACCCGATCGTTGCCGAGATGCAACTGCCCGAGGTCTGGCAGCTGTGCCAGCAGGCACGCGACCTCGCCTGGGACCCGGCAAAGATCGACTATTCAGACATCAGCAATGCCAACCTCCCCGACGAGGTCCGCCGTGCCGGGGCGGAATGGTGGAGCCTGCGGGCATGGATGGAGCACGGCGCGACGCCCTACGGCGCGGAGCGCTACCGCGAAGCCGTTTCCTCGCACCAGCCGTTCGAAGTGAAGCAGCACATCGTCAACTTCATCGCCGAGGAACTGCGCCACCACGAGTCGTCGTGGCGCGTTGCACGGGCGATCGGAGGCAAAGTGGCTGACTACGAGCCGATACCGCGTGCCGACTACTTCCAGACCATCATCCCGAAGTTCCACGACGAACGGGATGAGAAAGCCATGTCGTTCTTCGGCGGGCTCGCCGTCAACACGCTGTTCGAGCAGCTCTCGGGCGAACTCCTGCAGGCACGCTACGAAAATGCGCGCTTCGAATCGATCAAGGAGTCCTGCCGGCTGATCCTGCGCGACGAAGCGCGGCACATACAGTTCGGTCGCATCGTGATGCGGCGGTTCTTCTCGCAATTGTCGACCGAGGAGAAAACCATGCTTGGCGCAAAGGTCTCGAAGAAACTGCGCGGGTCCCTCCTCAATGGCGTCTACGCCGTCGTCAACCTCCCCGAGGACGAGAGGAAGCGCTCTTCGCGCAACCGCGCGCTGGCGGCCGAATACGGCCTGGGCGCGACGCACCCGGACCAGGAAATGGGCATCATCAAGGCGGCGCTCGACAAGATCCGCGAGGACGTCGCGCCATGGAACGTGCCCATCCCGGCGATCCCGGAAGTGGACGGACCGCAGAAGGCCGCCGCATGAAAGCACTGGCACTCGCCTTACTCTTCGCCCTCGCTGCCGGCACAGGCAGCGCGTTCGCACAGGCATGGCCGTCCAAGCCGGTAAAGCTCATCGTGCCCTACCCGCCCGGCGGCTCGGCGGATATCCTCGCGCGCGCAATCGGGCAGAAGCTTTCCGACGGCCTCGGGCAATCCGTCGTCATCGACAACCGGCCCGGCGCGGGCACCGCGATCGGCGCCGAAGCCACCGCGAAGTCCGCGCCGGATGGCTACACGATAATGCTCGGCACGGTCAGCTCCCATGCGATCAATCCCGCGCTCACGCCCGGCCTCAAGTACGACCCGGTAAAGGACTTCGCGCCGGTCTCGCTGGTCGCCTCGCTTCCTTTCGCGCTGCTGGCCCACCCTTCGCTGCCCGCGAAAAACGTGCGGGAACTCGTTGCGCTCGCCAAGGTGAAACCCGGCTCGCTCAACTTTTCCTCGGCGGGCAACGGCACCTCGAACCACCTGGCCGGCGAGTTGTTCAAGAGCATGACCGGCACCTTCATGGTCCACATCCCGTACAGGGGCAGCGCGCCTGCGCTGAACGACCTGCTGGCGGGACAGGTGAACCTGATGTTCGACCTCGTGCTCACCGCCCAGTCGCACGTCAAGTCCGGCGCCGCGCGCGCGCTCGCAGTGACGGGCATGGAACGCTCCGCGGCCCTGCCCGGCGTGCCGACCGTGGCCGAATCGGGCGTGCCCGGCTTCGAGGTCAGCGCGTGGTTCGGATTCTTCGCGCCTGCTGGAACGCCGGCCGCCGTTGTTACCGCCCTCAACGTGGAGACCGTCAAGGCGATGCGCGCTCAGGACTTGCGCGAGCGGCTTGCGAGCCAGGGCGCCGAGGCGGTCACCAACACCCCGGAGCAGTTCTCGGCTTACGTCAAGGACGAACTCGCCAAATGGACGCGCGTGGTGAAAGCCTCCGGCCTGAAGGCGGAATAGGCCTGCGCGGCCGAGTGCGTCGGTGGCTTCGAACAGCGCCCGCGTGCCGACGCCGGTCTGGAGCCAGTTGCGCGCCTGAGCGGGACTCGAGGATCGCGACGGTCTTTGCACCCACGTTAGGGCTTGGGCACGAAACGCAGTCCCACGGCGAGGCGGTTCCAGGCGTTGATTGTGGCGATGGCAAGCGACAGGTTCGTCAATTCCTCCTCGCTGAACTGCGCGCGAACCTCGGCATACACGGCGTCCGGCGCGTGCCCCTCCGTGAGCAGCGTGAGCGACTCGGTCCAGGCGAGGGCGGCCCGCTCGCGAGGCGTGTAGATTACAGTCTCCCGCCACACTGCAAGGAGGTGCAGCCGCTCGTCCGACTCACCGGCCTTGCGCGCATCGCGGGTGTGCATCTGGATGCAGTAGGCGCAGCCGTTGATCTGCGAGGCGCGCGTCTTGACGAGTTCGAGCAGAGAAGGCTCCAGCCCGCAGGTGCCTGTGAACGCTGACAGCGCTCGCATCGCGGCGTAAGCGGCCGGGGCCGCGGTGTGCATTTCGATCCTGGGTTTCATGCGTGCTTACTCCTCTACTTTGACACCGCGCCAGAACGCGATGTGGTCCTTGATGTGCATCGCCTCGGGCTTGGGATCGGGGTAGTACCAGGCGGCGTCCTTGTTCACCTTGCCGTCGACGATGACGTCGTAATAGCTGGCAATGCCCTTCCAGTGGCAGTTCGTGTGCGTGTCGCTCGGCCCGAGGTGCTCCTTGCTGATCGCGCCCGGCGGGAAATAGGTATTTCCCTCGACGGTCTCGACACGCTCGGATTGCGCGATGACCTTCTCGTTCCAGAGTGCTTTCGGCATGACTGATGCTCCCCCATCCTGTTGAAACGCGCCGGCACCGCGCGCATGGGAATTTCCCCTCCTCGACCGGTACGAGATATAGCAGATTTGCGCGCCGCACACACCGGCCCGGGTGTAAGGAATGCGGCCGCAGTCCCGACTACCCGGTGAAACGGAGGTTGACGAATGATTGCAAATCCACCGGTCCGGCTGTCAGGGACGCTGCCCGGCCTCTGGAGCCGGGCGCGCGACTGGCTGACCGGGGCCGAGCTCGGCGACCTGCCCAGCCACGTGCAGCGCGACCTGGACCGGCATCGCCAGCGCAACGAGATCCTCGCCGGATGGATCCAGGCGAGCCTGGTTTTCGTCTTTGCGGTGTTCTACACCCTTTCGCGCAAGACCTTTTCCGAAGACACGATCCTGCGCCCGGTGCCCTGGGCGCTCGGCATCTATGCCGCGTTCACCGCCTGGCGCCTCTACCTCGCCTACCGCAACAAGCTGGGCCATCCGATGCTGATGTGCTCGGTGGTAGTGGATGTGTCGGTGCTGATGGTGACCATCTGGAGTTTCCATATCCAGTACGGCCAGCCTGCCGCCTTCTACCTCAAGGCCCCTACCGTGCTGTACGTGTTCATCTTCATCGCGCTGAGGGCCCTCAGCCTCGCGCCGATCTACGTGCTGTTCGCCGGCGTCTCGGCCGCCGCCGGCTGGATCATCCTGGTGGCGATTGCCATCATGGCGCCGGGCGGCCGTGAACTGATCACACGCGACTACGTCGCCTACATGACGTCACTCCACATTCTGATCGGCGGCGAAGTGGACAAGATCATTTCCATACTCATGGTCTCGGCCCTGCTCGCCATCGCCGCGGCCCGCGCCCGGTCTCTGCTGCATCGTTCGGTCGCGGAGCAGGCCGCCGCCGCGCAACTGTCGCGCTTCTTCTCCCCGGAGATCGCCGCGACGATCGTCGGCTCCGACGAGATCCTCCAGCCCGGGCAGGGCCGGCAGGCCGAGGCCGCGGCGATGTTCGTGGACATGCGCGGATTCACGCGGCTTGCATCCACCCTCCCGCCGCAGGAGTTGATCGCCTTGCTGGGGGAGTACCAGCGCATCGCGGTGCCGGTGATCCGCAGGAACGGCGGCAGCATAACCACCTACCTGGGCGACGGGATCATGGTCACTTTCGGCGCCACGCGGATGACAACCACTTACGCAGCCGACGCGATGCGCACCGCAGAGCAACTCATCGACGCCATGGGCGCCTGGGCCGGGACCCGCAGTGCCGAGGGCTTGCCCGCTCCGGGCGTGGGGATCGGCATCGCTGTCGGCACCGTGACCTGCGGCGCAATCGGGGACGAGGGACGGCTCGAATACGCGGTCATTGGCGACCCGGTGAACCGGGCGGCCAAGCTGCAGAACCACACCAAGGCCGAGAATGTTCTCGCCCTGACCACCGCCACGGCGGTGAAATCCGCGGTCAGTCAGGGCTACGACGACACCCGGGCGCGTGAAAGACGCACCGGACGCAACGTTGCGGGCGTCGACAGCACGCTGGACCTCGCGGTGATCGCGTGAGCCGGGCAATGGCGCAGGACGGCCGCGCCGCTTGCGTTTCACCGGGCGAAGCCATAGATTCGCGCAATTCACACCCCAAGACGGTCCCCGCCAATGGCACTGGATTCGCGAGGCCCGCTGGACGCCCGGGACCTGGACAAGCACCGTCCCCAGCTTCTGAAGTACGCGATGCTGCAGCTGCGCAACCACGCCCAGGCCGAGGATGCGGTTCAGGAGACCATGGTCGCGGCCATCCGGGGCGCGCAGGGATTTGCCGGCGGCTCGTCGGTGCGCACCTGGCTGATCGGGATCCTCAAGCACAAGATCATCGACTCGATCCGCAAGACCAGCCGCGAACAAAGCCTGGACCTCGACCAGCACGAGAGCTCGCCCGGGGACATGGACGTCCTGTTCAAGCCGGACGGCCACTACGCGGACACTCCGGCGGACTGGGGAAACCCGGAAGAAACGCTGTCGCGGCAGCGGTTCTTCGATGTGCTGCAGGAGTGCCTCGAGAGCCTGCCCAAAGCGACCGCCCAGGCCTTCGCGATGCGTGAGGTGATGGGCCTGGACACCGGGGAAATCTGCGCGACCCTGTCGATCAGCGACTCGAACTGCTGGGTGCTGCTGTACCGTGCGCGGATGAAGCTGCGCGAATGCCTCGAGCGCAACTGGATCGCGGCGGGTGGCCGATGATGATCAGCTGCAAGGAGGCCAGCCGGCTGATGTCGCAGGGACTGGACCGGGACCTCGGCCTGGGGCAGCGCGCGTCGCTGCGCCTGCACCTGCTCATCTGCACTTCCTGCTCGCGCGTGCGCAAGCAGCTGGACTTCCTGCATCGCGCCGCGCCGCTGTATCCCGGCCCGGACGACGATGGCGGGCGTAATCCCTGAGAGGCGAAGAATGGAAATCAAGGCACTCACGTTCGACACCGGCGGCACCATCCTCGACTGGCACGGCGGAATCAGCCGGGCGTTGGCGGCGGCCGGTGCCAGACACGGACTCACGGCGGACTGGGCGGCGGTCACAAACGACTACCGGCGCCGGTCCCTGCAGGCAATCACCGGACAGGTCCGTCCGGCATTCAATTTCGACGATGTCCACAGGCGCGTGCTCGATGCGGTCCTGGCCGATCACAAGCTGGAAGCGCTGACGGCTGAGGATCGCGACGGGATCTGGCGCACGTGGCATGCGCTCGACGCATGGCCCGATTTCCCTGCAGCCCTCGCACGCCTGAGAAAAAAATACGTGGTGGCGTCCTTCACCCTGCTCACTACGTCGCTCGTGGTCGACGTCTCGAAAAGGAACGGCATCGACTGGGATGCGATCATTTCGTGCGAGATGATCGGCATGTACAAGACCCGTCCCGAGGCCTACATGACCGCGGCAAAATGGCTGCAGCTCGATCCGTCGGAAATTCTCATGGTGGCGTGTCACAACTTCGACCTGAACGCAGCGCTGGGATGCGGATACAAGACGGCTTTTGTGAAACGCCCGAATGAATGGGGACCCGGCGGACCGCCGGATCCCGTGCCGAACCCTGCGCACACCATGGTGCTGGAGGATTTCCCCGAGCTCGCGACGCGGCTCGGGGCATAGGGGGAGCCTGCTACTTTTTCATTTCGTCGTTTTTCAGTTGGATGGAAACGACGTCGTGATCGCGCTCTCGGGAAACTCCGGCGCTGGCGAAAACCTAGCGCTCGAGCAGGCCCTTCTTGTCCTTGACCTTGACCCACTCGTCCGCATCGGCCGGCGCGTCCTTGCGCTCGATGAGGGGCTTCCACGTTTTGGCCAACTCGGCATTCAGGGCGATGAATCCCTGCTGGGTATCCGGCACGTCGTCTTCGGCAAAGATCGCCTCAACCGGGCATTCCGGCACGCACAGCGTGCAGTCGATGCATTCGTCCGGGTCGATGACCAGCATGTTCGGCCCTTCGCGAAAACAGTCCACGGGACACACGTCCACGCAGTCGGTGTACTTGCACTTGATGCACGATTCAGTGACGACAAAGGCCATTGCAGGGGTGAAAATCCGGAAGTGGGAAAGGAAATAAGGTTATGAATCCGCAGTTTAGCATGTGCCCTTGCGTTCCTGAGGGTCGCCCCCATAATTGGGCCATGCCTTGCGGCAAGCTGGGGGTTCCAACCCCGATCCACCTACGCCGCCCTCCTAACCGTACCCCTGAGGAAATATGAGCAGTTCTTCCATACAACACGTTACCGACGCCAGTTTCGAGCCCGATGTCCTGAAGTCCGATGTTCCCGTCCTGCTGGACTACTGGGCGGAATGGTGTGGCCCCTGCAAATCGATCGCCCCGATCCTCGAGGAAATCGCGAAGGACTACGAAGGCCGCGTCAAGATCGCCAAGATCAACGTCGACGAGAACCAGGCCGTGCCGGCGAAATTCGGCATCCGCGGCATCCCGACGCTGATGCTCTTCAAGAACGGCAACGTCGAGGCCACAAAGGTGGGTGCGCTCTCCAAGTCGCAGCTCACGGCGTTCCTTGACAGCAATATCTAAAGGTCTTACGCTTAAGCACTGAATCGTCGCGCCGCTTGAAATCCACCTCCGGCGCGGCCGCAAGCTTGTAACCTGGCAGGTCCCAGCACCCGGTTCCGGTGCTCCCCCCTCCGAAGCTCTCCGCAGTCCACGTTTCATTCCTTTTCGGCGTTCGCCATGCATTTATCTGAACTGAAAGCCCTGCACGTCTCCCAGCTCGTCGACATGGCCGTCGCCGACGAAATCGAGGGCGCAAACCGGCTGCGCAAGCAGGACCTCATCTTCGCGATGCTCAAGCACCGCGCGAAAAAGGGAGAGGCGATCTTCGGCGACGGCACGCTGGAAGTGCTCCCGGACGGGTTCGGGTTCCTCCGCTCCCCCGACACCTCGTACCTCGCCAGTACGGACGACATCTACGTCTCGCCCTCGCAGATCCGCCGCTTCAACCTGCATACCGGCGACACCATCGACGGCGAGATCCGCACCCCGAAGGACGGCGAACGCTATTTCGCCCTGGTCAAGGTCGACAAGGTCAACGGCGAGGCCCCCGAGGCCGCCAAGGGCAAGATCCTCTTCGAGAACCTGACCCCGCTGCACCCCACCGAGCACCTCAAGCTCGAGCGCGAGATCAAGGCCGAGGAGAACATCACCGGTCGCATCATCGATATCGTCGCCCCCATCGGCAAGGGCCAGCGCGGCCTGATCGTCTCGCCGCCCAAGGCCGGCAAGACCGTGCTGATGCAGCACATCGCACACGCAATCACTTCCAACCATCCGGAAGCCGTGATGATGGTGCTGCTGATTGACGAGCGCCCGGAAGAAGTGACCGAGATGACGCGCACGGTGAAGGGCGAGGTCGTCGCCTCGACGTTCGACGAGCCGGCGCAACGCCACGTGCAGGTCGCCGAGATGGTGATCGAGAAAGCCAAGCGCCTCGTCGAGCACAAGAAGGATGTCATCATCCTGCTCGACTCGATCACGCGCCTTGCGCGCGCCTACAACACGGTCCAGCCCGCTTCCGGCAAGGTGCTGACCGGCGGCGTCGACGCCAACGCACTGCAGAAGCCCAAGCGCTTCTTCGGCGCCGCGCGCAACATCGAGGAAGGCGGCAGCCTGACCATCATCGCCACCGCGCTGGTCGAGACCGGCAGCCGGATGGACGATGTGATCTACGAGGAATTCAAGGGCACCGGCAACCTGGAGATCCATCTTGACCGCCGCATGGCCGAAAAGCGCATCTACCCGGCCATCAACGTGAACCGCTCCGGCACCCGCCGCGAGGAGTTGCTGATCGAAAAGGACATCCTGCAGAAGATCTGGGTGCTCCGGAAGCTGCTCTACCCGATGGACGAACTCGAGGCGGCCGAATTCCTGATCGACAAGGTCCGCGCCACCAAGACGAATGCCGACTTTTTCGACTCGATGCGGCGCGGCTAGGGCGGGATCCCAGGGATTGCCATAAACCCCTGATTTACGTATAATTCGCGGCTCAAATTTTGAGCCCGCTGCGGCAAATTCCCGCAGCAACCAGAGGATTCCGAATGAAAACCGCCGGCCACCCCGAATACAAAGACGTCATCTTCCTCGACACGAGCTGCAATTTCTCGTTCCTGACCCGTTCCTGCATCGACACCAAGGGTCGCGAGACCATGAAGTGGACCGATGGAGCCGAGTATCCGCTGCTCAAGATCGAAATCTCCTCCGAGTCGCACCCGTTCTACACCGGCAAGCAGAAGATCGTCGACACGGCCGGCCGCATCGAGAAATTCAAGCGCCGCTACGCCACGAAGGCGAAGCCCGCCGCCTGAGCGTCCTGCCCGCAAGGCAACAGAAGCCCCCGCGGCCCAAGTCCGGGGGCTTTTTCTTTTGCAAAACAAAAGGTTAATTATTTCTACGGGATCCCGGATGGTAAAATCCCCGGATGACCCAGCAAGCCGCATCGAGTGAGCCCCCCGTGAGCGCGCTGCGCGCCCTGATCGCCCTGCCTCCCTCGCGCGGCCTGCTCGCCCTGCTGACCCTAGCGTTCGTCCTGCCTGGCCTGTTTGCGCACGAACCCTGGAAGTCGTTCGACGCGATCGGTGTCGAAATCATCCACCAGATGCAGTTGTCGGGGGACTGGCTGGTGCCCCGCATAGCCGGGGAACCCTGGCTGGAAGATCCGCCGCTGTTTCACTGGCTGGCGCTGATGCTGGCCAAGCCGGCCGCGCTCCTCATGCCCTTCCATGACGCGGTACGCGTCGCCAGCGGCCTCGCTGTCCTGGCCGCCTGCGCCTTCCTGCATGCCGCCGCTCGCGCCCCGGCACAGGACGAGGACACGGGAACGGTAAGCGCCGCATCCGTGCTGCTGCTGATCGGCACGATCGGCCTGATGGTGCACGCCCACGAGGCCATTCCCGAGCTTGCCACCCTTGCCGCGTGCAGCGCCGCCTTCGGCGCCCTGTCCCACACCAAAGGCAGCCCGCTGCTCAACGGCACGGCGTTTGGCGCGGCACTCGGGGTGGCCTTTCTCTCCACCGGATTTGCCACGCCCACTGCCTTGCTCGCGGCGGCCCTGATCTCCCATGTTGCCAGCAGCGGGCCGCCCACACCGGGTCGCGCGAAGTTCCTCACCGCCGGCGCGATTGTCGGAGTCGCCATCGCGGCGAGTTGGCCCTTGGCGCTGCGCGCGCATTCCGCGGCGCTCTATGCCGACTGGCTGACGATTGCCACCACGCCGCGCGGCGCCTTTGGCGGCAACCTGAGCTACTTCTTCGGGATCTCGGCCTGGTTCCTCTGGCCACTGTGGCCCCTGGCGCTCTGGACGCTCTGGGCGCGGCGCAAGGTCCTGCGCGCGCCGCGGCTGTTCACCCCCCTGGTCGCATTCGCGCTGCTGTTCCTGGGTGTCGCCTGGTTCGGCCCGAAGCAGGACATCAACCTGCTGGCCACGCTGCCCCCGCTGGTCCTGTTTGCGGCCCATGGCCTGCCCACGCTGCGCCGGGGGGCGGCCGCGGCGCTCGACTGGTTTGGCGTGATGACCTTCGGCGTCTTCGCCTTCATCATCTGGGTCGGCTACCTGGCCATGATGACCGGCTGGCCCCCCAAGATCGCCAACAACTTCGCCAAGCTCGCGCCGGGCTTCACGCCGCAATTCTCCTGGCTGCCGTTTGCCGCGGCGCTCGCGCTGACGGTCCTGTGGCTGCTGCTTGTATTGCGGCTGCCCCCGGCGCCGTCGCGCAGCGCCACGCGCTGGGCGGCCGGCGTGGCGTTGCTCTGGGGCACGTTTGCGACGCTGTGGATGCCCTGGGCCGACCATCTCAAGACCTACCGGTCCGTGGCGGTGCAATTGAAGGCGAAACTGCCCGGGGGCAAGGAGTGCGTGGCCGGGCGCAATCTCGGCGTGCCGCAGCGCGCAGCGCTCAGCTACCATGCGGGCCTGCGCATCCGTGGCGCCGAGGCCGAGTCGAAGTGTAGCTACCTTTTAATCCAGGGCAGCCCGAAACACGAGCGGGACGCCCCGGGAGCAGGCTGGACCCGGATTGCCGAATTCGGTCGCGCTGGCGATAAGGCAGAGCGCTACCGCCTGTACCGGAAAGCTCCATGAGCACCCTCACCCAGACCACTGCCTGGCGCGCGCTCCAGACCCATGCCAGCGCCATGCGCTCAACCACCCTCGCGCGCCTGCTCGCCGAGGATCCCGGCCGGGCCGGCCGCTGCATCACGCGTGGCGCGGGAATTAAACTGGATTGGTCCCGCCAGAAAGTGACAGCGGAGACGCTCGTGCTGCTGGCCCGCCTCGCCGAACAGCAGGACTGGTCCGGCTGGCGTGATCGCATGCTGGCCGGCGAAGTCGTCAACACCACGGAGAACCGCCCGGCCTTGCACGTCGCGCTGCGCCGCGGCCTCGCCGCCCCCGCCGAGGTCCAGGACGCCCTTCGCTCTGCATCAGGAATGGCGACGCGCTTGCGCGCCGGGCAATGGAAGGGCGCCACCGGCAAGACCATCGGCCACATCGTCCACGTGGGCATCGGCGGTTCCGATCTCGGTCCGCGCATGGCGCTCGACGCGCTCGACGAATACCGTACCACGTCGCTCGCCTTCGACTGCGTGGCGAACATCGACCCATCGGAACTCGGCCGGGTCCTGGCGCGATGTGATGCCGAACGGACCCTGTTCGTCCTCGCCTCAAAGAGCTTCACCACTCAGGAGACGCTCGCCAATGGCACTGAGGCGAAGAGCTGGCTCCGCACAAACCTGCCCGCCGGCGCCGACCTCGGAACCCACTTCATCGCCGCCACTGCGAACGTGCCGGCAGCGCAAGCCTTCGGCGTGCCGGCGGTAAACATCCTGCCGACCTGGGATTGGGTCGGCGGGCGCTATTCGATCTGGTCCTGCGTCGGGATCACGCTGATGCTGGCCATCGGCCCCGAGCAGTTCTCCGAATTCCTCGCTGGCGCCGCCGAGGCCGACGCGCACTTCGCCTCCGCCCCGATGGAAGAAAACATCCCGGCCCTGATGGCGCTCTTCGGCATCTGGCATATCAATTTCAACGGCTGCCAGACCCATGCAGTGCTGCCCTATGCCCAACCACTCGCACAGGTCCCCGCCTACCTGCAGCAGCTGGAAATGGAATCCAACGGCAAGTCGGTCAATCGCGCCGGCGAACCCATCGACTATGCAACCGCACCAGTCCTCTGGGGCGCGGCCGGAACCGTGGGCCAGCATTCCTTTCACCAGCTGCTCCACCAGGGCACGGTGCCGGTACCGACGGATTTCATCGTCGCGGGCGAGGGGCGCTACGACCCGGTCCGCCACCGGATACTGTTGGCCAACGCTGACGCGCAGGCCGAAGTCCTCGCGCTGGGCCGCACCGACGCTGCGCTCGAACCCTACCGGCGCTATGCGGGCGACCGGTCTTCGTCGATGTTGCGGCTCGAGCGCCTCGACCCCCGCAACCTCGGGCGCCTGATCGCGCTCTACGAGCACAAGGTGTTCGTGCAGGGCGTGGTCTGGGACATCGACAGCTTCGACCAATGGGGTGTCGAATACGGCAAGACCATGGCTTCGCAGATCCTGGCACGACTCGACGGCGACGAGCCGCATTGAACTCACGGAGGAACACGCATGGACCACGAAACATTCAACCTCGGCATCCGGAAATTCCTGAAGACGGTCGGGGTCAATTCGCAGCGTGAAATCGAGCAGGCCGTAGGCAAGGCACTCGAATCCGGCCGCCTGAAGGGCGATGAAGCCCTGACGGCCCGCATGGTCCTGGAGATCCCGGAACTCGGGCTGAAGGTGCAGTTCGAGGGCGAGATCAAGCTAAAATAGTTCGTAGCCAGAGCAACGCGTTGGAACGCGCGCCGCGCGACGTTCAACGCCAAAGAGGAGGCAATCGTGAACAAGCCCCGTGAATTCGACCAGAGCGTGGTCGCGGAACTGCAGGCGCTGCTGGGCGACCGGCTGACCACATCCATGGGCATCCGCGAGCACCACGGCAAGGACGAGTCCTACTTCCCGATCGCCCCGCCTGATGCCGTGGTCTTCCCGCACACCACGGAGGAAGTACGCGATGTCGTGAACATCTGCCGCCGGCACGGCGTGCCGATGATCCCTTACGGCGTGGGCACTTCGCTCGAAGGCCACACCCTTGCGGTCGAGGGCGGCGTCTGCATCGACCTGTCGCAGATGAACAAGGTGCTCGCAGTGCACGAAGAAGACCTCGACGCGGTCGTCCAGGCCGGCGTGACCCGCAAGGCGCTGAACGAGCACATCCGCCACACCGGCCTCTTCTTCCCAGTCGACCCGGGTGCCGACGCGACGCTGGGCGGCATGGCGGCCACGCGAGCTTCGGGCACGAACGCAGTGCGCTACGGGACGATGCGCGAGAACGTACTCGCCCTGACCGTGGTGCTCGCCGACGGCCGCATCATCCGCACCTCCAGCCGGGCGAAGAAATCGGCAGCGGGCTACGACCTGACCCGCCTCTTCATCGGCTCCGAGGGCACCCTCGGCATCATCACCGAGGTCACCGTCAAGCTCTACGCCGTGCAGGAGGCCATGTCGGCCGCAGTGTGTGCGTTCGATTCGATCGACGGCTGCACCAAGACCGTGATCCAGGTGATCCAGGCCGGCGTCCCCATAGCACGCTCGGAGATCGTCTGCGAGAACTCGATCACCGCGATCAACAAGTACAGCAAGACCAACTACCGCGTGGCCCCGACGCTGTTCTTCGAATTCCACGGCACGGCCGCGTCGGTGGTCGAGCAGGCCGAGATGGTGCAGGAGATCGCCAAGGAAAACGGCGGCATGGACTTCATCTGGGCGACCAAGCCCGAGGACCGCACCAGGCTGTGGGAAGCGCGCCACACCGCCTACTTTGCCTGCCTGCAGTTGCGGCCCGGCTCGCGCTCGGTGTCCACGGATGTCTGCGTGCCGATCTCGCGCCTCGCCGAGTGCGTGGCCGAGTCGATGGAGGACGTGAAAAGCTATGTTGCCCCGGTGCCGCTGATGGGCCATGTGGGCGATGGAAACTTCCACCTGATGTTCCTGGTAGACCCGAACAATCCGGCCGAACTGGAGCAGGCCAAGGCGTTCAACAAGCGCCTGGTCAGGCGTGCCATCGAGATGGAAGGCACCTGCACCGGCGAGCATGGCATCGGCCTCGGCAAGCAGGAATCGCTCGTCGAGGAGCACGGCGAGGCGATCGAGATCATGCGCGACATCAAGCGCCTCTTCGACCCGGACAACCTGATGAATCCGGGCAAGCTGATCCCGATGAACTGAGGACAACCCGATGAGCGCTGAAAAGAAACTCAAGGAACTCGGCATCACCCTGCCGGCGGTGTCGTCCCCGTCGGCCAGTTACGTCAATGCCGTGCAGACCGGGAACCTGCTGTTCCTCGCAGGCAAGGGACCGCTTGCAGTGGATGGCAAGCGCCCGTCGGGCAAGCTCGGCCGGGACTTCACCATCGAGCAGGGCTACCAGCACGCGCGCACCACCGGCCTCGACCTGATCGCGGTGATGAAAGCCGAACTCGGCAGCCTCGATCGCGTGAAGAGAATCGTGAAAGTGCTCGGCATGGTCAACTGCGTGCCGGAGTTCATCGACCCGCCCAAGGTGATCAACGGCGCCTCGGACCTGTTCGTCGAGATATTCGGCGAGCGCGGCCGCCACGCGCGCTCGGCGGTCGGCATGAATTCGCTCCCCATGGGCATCCCGGTCGAGATCGAGATGATCGTGGAAGTCGGCCCGGCGAAGGCGCGAAAGGTTGCGGCGAAAAAGCCTGCCGCGGCGCGCAAGGGCGCCAGGAAGACGGCCGGCGGCAAGGGTCGCCGCTAGGCAGAGATTCTATTTTTAGTATTGATACTACCCGGAGAGCGTCTCCTGGAGCCATTCTAGTAAAATAAATTCCGGGCTTTCAGATCGTCATCACCGTCCGGCGGTAGTACTTCAGCTCCTCGATCGACTCGAGGATGTCGGCCAGGGCCTCGTGCTTGTTGTGCTTCACCATGCCCTTGGCCACTTCAGGCTTCCAGCGCCGCACCAGTTCCTTGAGCGTGCTCACGTCCAGGTTGCGGTAATGGAAGTAGGCCTCGAGCTTGGGCATCCAGCGTGCCATGAAGCGCCGGTCCTGGCCGATCGAGTTGCCGCACATCGGCGAGATGCCCGAGGGCACGTGCTCCTTCATGAAAGCCAGCACCTGCGCCTCCACGGCTGCCTCATCGAGCGTTGACGCCTTCACCTTGTCGATCAGGCCCGACTTGGCGTGCGTCGACTTGTTCCACCCGTCCATGCCGTCCAGCACCGAGTCGGGCTGGTGCACCACCAGGACCGGCCCCTCGGCCACGATGTTGAGCTGCGAGTCGGTCACGACCAGCGCGATCTCGATGATGCGATCCGTATCCGGCAGGAGGCCGGTCATTTCCATGTCCAGCCACACGAGGTTGTTCTGATCCTGCGCCATCCTCACCTCCCTCTACCTTTCTGGCATCACGATTACACGGTATTCTCTCACGCTCATGGAATCCTTCACCCCCAATGAATTCACCGTCGCGTTCCTAGTCGCGCTGGCGCTCGCGACCGCGACCCGGCTCTGGCTGGCGCTGCGCCAGGTCGGTCACGTGCACCGGCACCGGGACAGCGTGCCGGAGAGCTTTGCCTCCACCATCACCCTGCCGGCACATCAGAAAGCGGCTGACTACAGCATCGCGAAGACCCGGCTCGGCATTGCCGATGTCGCCCTTGGCGTAGCGGTGCTGCTGCTGCTTACGCTGGGCGGGGGTCTGGAGGGACTCTCCGGCCTCTGGGCGCGCTCGCTCGACCCCGCCGGGTACTGGCACGGCGTGGCACTGGCAATGAGCCTCGTCCTCCTCCTGTCGATCATCGACCTGCCGCTGACGCTTTACCGGACGTTCGTGGTCGAAGCGAAGTTCGGGTTCAACCGGATGACGCTCAGACTGTTCCTCATCGACCTCGCCAAGCAGACCGTTCTCGGGGCGGCGCTCGGCGTACCTCTCCTGCTCCTGGTGCTGTGGCTGATGGCACGGATGGGGGAGATGTGGTGGCTCTACGTCTGGCTGGCCTGGATAGGGTTCAACCTGCTCATCCTGATGCTCTACCCGACCTTCATCGCACCGTTCTTCAATCGTTTCACGCCGCTTTCAGATCCCTCCCTCACCGAGCGCATCGGGCAGCTGCTCTCACGCTGCGGCTTCAAGGCGCAGGGCCTCTACGTGATGGACGGGTCCAAGCGATCATCCCATGGCAACGCCTATTTCACGGGATTCGGCGCAGCCAAGCGCATCGTGCTGTTCGACACGCTGCTCACGCGCCTCGCGCCCGCCGAAGTCGAAGCGGTGCTCGCGCACGAACTGGGGCACTTCAAGCGCCACCACGTCTGGAAGCGAGTCGCCATCCTGTTCACGATGAGCCTCGGGATGCTGTGGGTGCTGGGTCGCCTGATCGGCGAGGCCTGGTTCTACGAAGGCCTCAACGTGCACTCGCAGGGCACGGCGATGGGGCTTGTGCTCTTTTTCCTCGTGGTGCCGGTATTCACGTTCTTCCTGCAGCCGCTCACCAGCCTCTATTCCAGGAAGCACGAGTTCGAGGCCGATGCCTACGCCGCGCTGCACGCAAACCCGGGCGACCTCGTGCACGCACTGGTGAAGCTCTACCAGGACAACGCGGCGACGCTCACGCCGGACCCGCTGCATTCGGCTTTCTACGATTCGCATCCGCCCGCAGCCACGCGCATTGCACGCCTGCAGCAGGCCGCTCCCGCATGAGCGCCGAGGACCTGGCGAAGCGAAGGTGCGTGCCCTGTGAGGGCGGGGTGTCGCCCTACAGCGACGACGAAGCGCGCACGATGCTGAAATCCCTGAAGGGGTGGATCATCGAGAACAACACCCTCGTCAAGCTCTATCCGTTCACGAACTATTACCAGACCATGGCCTTCGTGAACGCGCTGGCGTGGATATCCCATCGCGAAGACCACCATCCCGACCTGCAGGTGGGATACAACAAGTGCCGGGTGGAGTACATCACCCACGCCATCGGCGGCCTCTCTGAAAACGACTTCATCTGCGCGGCCAAATGCGACGCGCTCTACACGCTTTGACCCCCTGCGGCAGGACGGCGTGAGCGAAGCGTTGCTCCACGCCACCGTAGTGGCAGGGTACGGCCGCGAATGCCTCGCCCGGATCGATGATGGCGAGCTGCTGCGCTGCCAGGTGCGCGGGCGCCAGATGCAACCGGTTTGCGGGGACCGCGTCGAGGTGGCGCGCAGTTCTGCCGACCAGGGCGTGATCGAAGTGGTCACCCCACGCGCCACCGAGTTCGCCCGCGCAGTCCACTACCGCCGCAAGGTGCTCGCGGCAAATTTCACGCAAGTGGTCATCCTGGTCGCCTGCGAACCCTCGTTCTCCGACGAACTGATCTGCCGGATGCTCGTGGTGGCCGAGCAGGCCGGCCTGCCCTCGATCATCGTGCTGAACAAGTTCGACCTCGTCGAGCAACGTGAGCGTGCCATGGCCGTGCTCGCCCCGTTCCGGGGCCTGGGCTACACGCTGGTCGAGATTGCCGGACGGGTCGACGTGGAGCCGCTGCGCCCCTACCTGCAGGGGTTCCGCAGCCTGCTCACCGGACAGTCGGGCATGGGGAAATCGACCCTGGTAAAGGCACTGGTGCCCGATGCGGAAGTAAAGATTCGCGAGATTTCCGCCTTCCTCGATGCAGGCAAGCAGACGACCACCAGCTCCCGCCTCTACCCGGTATCACCCGGGACGGAGATCATCGATTCGCCCGGCCTGGCCGAGTTCGGCCTGGCCGGCATGGACTACCTGAACATCGCCGCGGGATTCCGTGAATTCACCCCCTTCCGGGGCGAGTGCCGGTTCCAGAACTGCCGCCACCTGAACGAGCCGGGCTGCGCCCTCCGGCAGGCAGCGGAAACCGGTGCAATCCACGCGAGGCGCCTCGCGATCTACCAGCGCATCGTGCTGTCCGAAGAATCGGCCGGCCCTCGGCGATGAAGCGCGTATTCGCCTCGCCGAGCTTGCCTGACTCTGGCACTGCGGCTGCGGGGAGATCCAGGAGGCGCAGTTCACCCAGTGCTGGAACTGCGGGCACGAACCGCGCCCCTAGAAGACCCGCGCGACGCTGAGCACCGCAAGGACGAACACCCAGACGACGAGCGAGCGCCACAGCAAGCCGACCGTGCTGTCCAGGAAAGAGGCGTCCGCGCTCTCCCCCTGCCCCAGTTCCGTACGCGACTCGACCGTCCCATCGGGATAGGCGAGCGGCATGCCCAACCGAACGCCCAGCGCCCCGGCGCCCGCTGCAAGCACGATGCCGATGCGCGGGTCGGCCCAGGTCATGGCCTGCGTGCGCCAGCAGTAGATGGCGTCTTCGAAGTCGCCAACCACGGCAAATACTATTGCGGTCAACCGTACCGCGGGCCACTCCATCCACTGGTGGACTCGCACCGCGAAGGCCCCAAATGCTCCCTGCCCTTGCCATCGGCGCGCGAGGAATCCGGCCAGGCGATAGAGGATCGCGCCGCTGGGCCCCGGCATCACCATGAACCAGAAGAGCACCGCGAACACGTGCCTGTGCGAGGCGACAAGCGCTTCCTCGACGGCGAGGCGCACGACTTCCTCCTTGGTGCGATGCCCCGCGGCCTCGCCGCGCCACTTGCCTATGAGTTCCCGTGCAAGATCCAGGTCGTCTGCCTTCACCGCAAGCTGGATGCCGGTGAAGGAGTGGCTGAACTGCCGGAACCCGAGCGTGACATAGAGCGCAATGACATTCAGTGCGAGCGCGAGGAACGGGTGGGCCCACAGCAACACGTAATGGAGCACAAGCGATCCGAGCGCGAGGGGTGCCGCAGCCACACCCCATGCAATCCGCCCGTGGCGCGACTCGCCCGCATTGAAGGTGCCTTCGAGCCAGTTGGCCCATCGCGCAAGCAACGCGTGGTAGGTCTTGCGCTCGACGAGGGGCCGCCATTGCTCCAGCAGGAGTGCGACGACGATGGCGATGACGCTCATGGAGATGCGGGGTTCGAGTGGCCGGGATCAGGCAATGCGCAAGATAGCATAGTGCCCCGGCGCCCAAGGCGACCCGGCCCTAGCCTGCCGACAGGTAGCGGTGCAGGTTAACGAGCATGCCGGCGGTCGCCCCCCAGATATACCGTTCGCGATAGGGAATGGCGAAATAGGCCCGCTGCTGGCCTTCATGCTCGCGTGTGTGGCGCTGGTGGTTGCGTTCGTCGAGCAGGAAGGCGAGCGGCACCTCGAACACTTCAGCCACCTCGTTGGCGTCCGGCTTGAGGTCGAACGGCGGCTGCACTATCCCAACCACCGGGGTAATCCGGTAGCCCGTGCGTGTGTGGTATTCGGAAAGGCGCCCCAGCAACTCCACACGCCCTGGTGGCAACCCTACCTCCTCCCAGGTTTCACGCAACGCCGTTCCCTCGGGTCCCTCGTCGTCCGCCTCGGTGCGCCCGCCGGGAAAGCTGATCTGCCCGGAATGGCTCTTGAGGTGCGCGGTGCGTTGGGTGAAAAGCACGGTCGGCTGGTCCTGCCGCGCCACGATCGGCACCAGCACCGATGCCTCGCGCAGGCCTTCCGCAGCCGGACGCGCATCCTGGTCGCCGTAAAGCGTGCCTTCAGGAGACCGCGCCTGGCTGAAATACTGCCTCAGCCAAGTCAGGTCCGGGTTGGAAAAATCAACGGCCATGCAATCCCTTCAGTGACACGAAAAACGAAAACGCCGTGACCTTTGGCGGCCACGGCGTCGCGGACTGCGGCAATGCCTTACTTGATCGCCTGCAGCTTGTCGTACACGTCCTTGCCCCAGGGCAGCGCGCTGCCGTCGGGTTGCTTGCCATCCTTGTAGTACTTCTGCACCGCTGCGATAAACGGCTTGCGGTCGACGCGCACCACGGTCTTGCCGCGCTTCTCGAACTCGCCGACGAGCTTCTTCTCGCTGTCGATGATCTCGCCCGTCGCGCGTCCCGCCGCCTCGCGGAACACGTCCGAGAACGCCTTCTTGTCCGCGTCCGACAGCTTCGCCCACAGCGGCCCGCCCACAATGGTCAGGAGCGCGTCGGTGATGTGCGCGGTGAGGTTGATGTGCGACTGCACCTCGTAGAACTTCTTGGCGTCGATCGTCGGCAACGGGTTTTCCTGGGCATCGACCGTCTTGTTCTGCAGGGCGAGGTACACCTCGGCAAACGCGATCGGCGTCGGGTTCGCGCCCACGGCACGCGGGAACAGCGTGTAGAGGGGGGCGTCCGGCACGCGGATCTTCAGGCCCTTCATGTCTTCCGGCTTGTTCAGGGCCTTGTTCGAGGTGGTCTGGCGGTCGCCGTAGTACGTGATCGCAACGACCTTGTTGCCGCTGGTGCCCTTCGCGTAGCCATCGGCAAGTTCGTCGAACAGCTTCGAGGTGGAGAACTTCTTCCAGTGATCGAAGTCACGGAACACGAAAGGCGCCCCGCCGATCGAGATCGGGCCGTAGCTCCGGCCCGCGAACAGCTGGCCTGTGTAGATGATGTCCACCGTCCCCAGAGTCAGCCCCTGGTTGATGTCCGTCTCCTTGCCGAGCGACGAGGCCGGGAACACTTCCACCGTGTAACGGTTCGACGTCCGCTTCGCGATCTCGCCGGCCGCCCATACTGCAGCGGTGTGGTAAGGCTCGCTGGTTTCATACACGTGCGCAAACTTGAGCTTTTGCTGCGCATACACCCCGCCTGCCGCGAACAGCGCGGCAAGGCCGGCCACTACCATCAGTCTGCTTTTCATGGGCCCTCCTCCTGGTAAATCCGTTTATCTTCTCCTGCGCCGATTCTACTGCGTAGGCTGTCAGGGGTTCAGGGCTCGAGGATGATCGAACCCGTGGTCTTGCGGCCTTCGAGGTCGCGGTGCGCCTGGGCGGCATCGGCGAGCTTGTACGTGCCGGTAACCTCGATCTTCACCTTGCCCGAAGAAACAACGTCAAACAGCGACTTGGCCACGGCGTCGAGGTCGGCGCGGGACGCCGTGTAGTGCAGAAGGGTCGGGCGCGTGAGGTACAGCGAACCCTTGGCCGCCAGGATGCCGATGGCCACTGGCGCGACCGCGCCCGAGGCATTGCCGAAGGACACCATCATCCCGCGCGGCTGCAGGCAGTCGAGCGACCCCTCCCAGGTGCTCTTGCCGACCGAGTCGTAGACCACCGGCACGCCCTTGCCGCCGGTGATCTCCTTGACCCGCTGCGTGAAGTTTTCGGTCGAGTAGTTGATCACGTGGGCGCAGCCGGCCTTTTTCGCCAGCGCGGTCTTCTCGTCGGAGCCGGCCGTGCCGATCACGGTCACGCCCATGGAGGTGAGCCACTGGCAGGCGATGAGGCCCACGCCACCCGCGGCGGCGTGCCACAGCACCGTGTCGCCCGCCTTCACCTTGTAGGTGCTGTGGATCAGGTACTGGACCGTCATGCCCTTGAGCATCATCGAGGCGGCCTGCTGGTCGGTAATCCCCGCCGGGATCGTGACCAGCCGGTCGGCTGCGTACAGGCGCGTCTCCGCATAGGAACCGATCGGGTTGCCGGTATAGGCAACGCGATCGCCCACTTTCAGGCCGGTGACGCCGGGCCCCAGCGCCTCGACCACGCCGGCGCCTTCCGACCCCAGGCCCGAGGGCATGGGCATGGGATAGAGGCCGGAACGGTGGTAGGTATCGATGAAATTCACGCCGATCGCCGTGTGGCGGATGCGCACCTGGCCGGCCGCCGGCTCGCCGACTGCCACCTCCTCCAGTTGCATGACTTCGGGACCGCCCGTCTTGTGGAACCTGATTGCCTTCGACATCGTCTTCTCCGTGGATTGCCTTGATTGGAACGTTACTGGAACAGCGTCAACACGCCGGTATAACCATACAGCCTATCGTGGGAAATTTCCCCGTTGCAGAAGAATCCTACCAGCGGAACATCGCCAATGGCATCGCGGATCTGCTCCAGCTCGGCCCCGCGCCTCCCGAACAGGTGCTCGCCGCGTCCGATGCACGAGAAATAAAGCGCTCCGCGAGGCGCCGGCGCCTCGCGCTTGAGGTCGGTGAGGATGCGCGCCAGGTCTTCACGCGCAGTCTGCGCATCGCGCTTGCAAAACAGCAGGGTGGAACCGATTTCAGGCAGGTCGCCGACCGCGATCAGCTTGTTCTTCGGATCGATGCCAAGGAGGTTGCGCACCACATAGTCCCCGGTATCCGATCCACGGACAGGCAAGCCCACGTGCATGACCTCGGCCGCGCGCCGCAGGTCACGGCCGAGAAGTTCACCCACTGCATCCCTGAAGACATCCAGTGCAGGGCGTCCGTCGAGGGAGACGATGATGTTGTCCTCGCATTCTGTGACCACGTGCCGCGCGGGCAGCGGCGTACAGCCCTGGGTGTGGCGCGTCGCCACCACTACGTCGGACGCAAGCACTACACCCGACAAGCCACCGCTCAGCACGTCGTTGGCAACCTGGGCGGTCCCGCCGCTGGCGCTCGACAGCCCGCCGACGAGATACCCGCTGCCGACCCGCCCCGCCATGTCCCCGATCAGGTCGGGCATGTCCGGCGTCTGTGGATCGCCGTGGACCACGCCGAACTGCGCGGCCATCGCCCCTTTCGGCGTCCGGCCGCCGGGCTGGGGTGCGCGACGCTTGCCGGAAAAGACCCCGTAACTCTCGGCCGCAATATCGGCGACCATCACCACAAGTGCCGGCTCGTCGAGGTACTCCGTGCCGGTGGCGATGACACCGATTCCGACGCTTCCCACCCAGTCCTGCACCCCGGTCAGTTCCCGCAGCGTCTCCAGAATCTCTGCGGCATGCGGCATCAGCGGTTCGGTGAAGTACATGAACCCGAGCCCGCCCCCCGGCGCGCCAAGCGCCTGCGCGCAGCGGGCGACGCATTCCTGCCAGTCGGCGCCGTTCGAATGCGCGTAGCGATAGCCCCTTTTCATTTTCCCCCTTTGCGCCCCTTGCCCTCGGTCGGCTTGGGATCCGCGGGCTCCGAGCCGGTCACCGCACCCTGCATCATCGCCCAGGGCCAGAGCATTGGATTGGCCAGCGGATTGCCCGCGTCAGGCGACGCACCGGCCGCATTGCTGGCAGCACCGGCGTTCGCCTTCATCGCGTCCAGCGCGACCTTCTGTATTTCGAGGCCCTGGATCGCCATCTTCACCATGTTGAGGTTCATGCCCAGCCACGTTTCCACCGACTTGAGGTCCGCGATGCGCTTCTCGACCTCAGCGGGATCCAGCGTCGGCATCGACATGCCCGGAACGGGCAGGCCGAGCGGCGCCCACAAGCGCCTGAACATCTCGAACGGATCCTGCGCGCCACCACCGCTGCCACTGCCCATCGGGTCGGCCATGACCGGCTCCTCTAATGCATCGTGCCTTCGAAAAAATCGCGCACTTCCTGTGCGCGCGCTTCCGTGTCCTGGTACCCGAGGTCCACCAGCGCTCGGCAAAAGGACTCCTCGAACAGCAGGTAACTCGCAAGGTTCGACCCCGAGCGGTTCAGCGCCCCCGTCGGACGCAGGATGAAACGCACTGCGCGCGGCAATTCGTGGATGAACCGGGCCGCGATCCGTTCGATCGGCTGGCTCGGCGAGATGAACAGCACCTTGATCGGCCGCAGCGGCAGGTTGCCCTCGGCGAGCCGCTCCGGCGGGATCAGGCTCACCGTGCGGTTGATCCGCTCCAGGCGCTCGAGGTCCACCGACAGGCTGTCGAGGAAGATGCTGTTCAGCGCGTGGCCCGCGATCTGCGCGAGCGACGGATACACGTTGGAACGGCTGCGCGCCGTGTCCAGCGTCTGCCGGCCGGTGCCCACCACGAGGACGCGGTCGGCGCCGAGGTGCAGCGCCGGGCTGATCGGTGCGATCTGGCGCATCGAGCCGTCGCCAAAATATTCGCGGTGGACTTTGACCGCAGGGAAAATGAACGGCAGCGATGCGCTCGCGAGCAGGTACTCGAGCTTCAGCGTTACTGCAGCCCCAATGCGCTGGTTGCGCTCCCAGCCCTCGGTGCCAGAGCCCCCTTGGAAGAAGGAAACACTCTGCCCCGATGTGTAGCCCGATGCGGTCACGGATACCGCATACAGCGCGCCGCTGTCGATGTTCTGCTGGATGCGCTCGAATGGCAGCGTCCGGGACAGCATATCTGCCAGCGGCGCATTGTCGAGAAGCGAAATCGGGGTGCGGCGCGAGAGGAGCATCAAAGAGCCCAGCCATTTCGCCCCGCTGCGCATGATGCTGGGGAAATCCGCCTTGTAGACATGGTCCACATGCATGTTCTCCCACACCTCGAGCAGGTTGGCCACGCCCCGCGAAAAATTCTCGGCGTATACGGCCAGGGTGGCTACGTTGATCGCGCCCGCTGAGGTCCCGACGAGGATCGGGAACGGGTTCCTGACCGGGTTGCCGAGGATGTCGCGCACCGCCTTGATCACGCCGACCTGGTAGGCGGCGCGCGCGCCGCCCCCGGTCAGCACGAGTCCAGCCTTGGGCCGCGACCTGAACGCAGTGACGTTGTCCGCAGGGGATGGGCTTGCGCTGCCGGCGGTGCTCATCGGTTCAGGCGCCAGCTCCCGCTCAAAACAGCGTTTGTTCCGCGCCGCGGGGGGCGTTCGCGTCCACCACCGTGAGCGCCGTCATGTTGACGATCCTGCGAACCGTCGCCGAAGGAGTCACGATGTGGACCGCCCGCGCCGCACCCAGCAGGATCGGCCCGATCGTGACGCCGCCGCCCGCCGAGGTCTTCAGCAGGTTGAAGGCGATGTTGGCCGCATCCAGCGTCGGCATGATGAGCAGGTTGGCTTCGCCCTTGAGCCGCGAGTTCGGGAACACCTTCATGCGGATATCGGCCGAAATCGCGGCATCACCGTGCATCTCGCCTTCGACCTCGAGTTCCGGTGCGGTTTCCCTCAGGATCGCCAGCGCCTGCTGCATCTTGCGGGCGGAGGGCAGTTCAACCGAACCGAAGTTCGACGCCGACAGGAGCGCGACCTTGGGTTGGATGCCGAACCGGCGGACCTCCTCTGCGGCGAGGATCGTCATCTCGGCGATGTTCTCGGCGCTCGGATCCGCAGTCACGTAGGTATCGCAGATGAACACCGTGCGGTCGGGCAGCATGAGTGCGTTCATCGCCGCGAAATTCTTCACTCCCTGGCGCAGTCCGATCACCTGGTCGATGTACTTCAGGTGCAGCGCGTGGGTTCCGAACGTGCCGCACAGCATGCCGTCGGCTTCGCCCTTGTAGATCATCATCGACCCGATCAGGGTATGCCGGCGGCGCATCTCGATCTTTGCGTACTCCTGTGACACCCCCTTGCGTTCGGCAAGCCGGTGATAGGTCGTCCAGTAGTCGCGATAGCGCGGATCGCTGTCGGGGTTGATCAGCGAATAGTCCCTGCCGGCACGGATGCGCAACCCGAACTGCTCCAACCGGCGCTCGATCACGGTCGGCCGGCCGATGAGGACGGGATGCGCCAGGCCTTCATCCACCACAACCTGGACAGCACGCAGCACGCGCTCGTCCTCGCCCTCTGCGTAGACGATACGCTTGGGCGACGCCTTCGCCCCGGCGAACAACGGCTTCATGATCAGGCCGGAGTGATAGACGAACTGGGCAAGCGAGTCGCGGTAAGCATCGATGCTCTCGATCGGCCGCGTCGCGACGCCACTGTCCATGGCTGCCTGCGCGACAGCCGGGGCAATCATCGCAATCAGGCGCGGGTCGAAGGGCCGCGGGATCAGGTATTCGGGGCCGAACTTCAAATCCTCGCCGCCGTAGGCGAGGGCTACGACGTCCGACCCCTCCGCCTGGGCGAGTTCGGCGATGGCCCGGACCGCGGCCAGTTCCATCTCCGAGGTGATGCTCGTCGCCCCGACGTCCAGGGCCCCGCGGAAGATGAACGGGAAGCACAGTACGTTGTTCACCTGGTTCGGGTAATCCGAGCGGCCGGTGGCCATGATCGCATCCTGGCGCACCTCTTTCACCAGCTCCGGGAGGATCTCGGGCTCGGGGTTTGCCAACGCGAGGATCAACGGCCTGGGCGCCATGCGCTTGACCATGTCCTGCTTGAGTACGCCGCCAGCCGACAGGCCGAGGAACACGTCCGCGCCGTCGATGATCTCGCCGAGCGTCCTGGCCTTCACATCCTTGGCAAAACGCTCCTTGTCCGGATCCATGAGCGTCTTGCGGCCGGTGTAGACCACGCCCTCGATGTCGGTGACGTAGATGTTCTCCACAGGCATGCCGAGCTTTACCAGCAGGTCGAGGCACGCGAGCGCCGCAGCACCGGCGCCGGACGTCACCAGTTTGACCTTGTCGATCTCCTTGCCGCCGACCTTCAGACCGTTGATGATCGCCGCGCAGACCGTGATCGCGGTGCCATGCTGGTCGTCGTGGAATACCGGGATCTTCATCCTCTCCCGGAGCTTCCTTTCGACATAGAAGCACTCCGGTGCCTTGATGTCTTCAAGGTTGATGCCGCCGAACGTGGGCTCGAGTGCGGCGATCACGTCGACAAGCTTGTCGGGGTCGCGTTCGTCGATCTCGATGTCGAAAACGTCGATGCCGGCGAACCTCTTGAAGAGGACAGCCTTGCCTTCCATCACCGGCTTGGCCGCCAGCGGCCCGATTGCGCCGAGGCCGAGGACGGCGGTGCCGTTGGTGATCACCCCGATGAGGTTTCCGCGCGACGTGAGGTTGATCGCCTCGCGCGGATCGCGCACGATTTCCTCGCAGGCCGCCGCCACGCCTGGTGTATAGGCAAGCGCCAGGTCACGCTGGTTGGTAAGCTGCTTGGTCGGCAAGATCGAGATCTTGCCCGGGCGCGGCAGGCGGTGGTATTCCAGCGCGCTTTTCTTCAGCTCGTCTTCCAATGCAGGCTCCTTGCCATCGGCGGGAGGCCGACGTTTTCACTCTTAAATTATACCCCCGCAGGTCATCGCACACGGTCAGGCAGGACGAAGCCTCCGTATAATCGCGCACCACTTCGAAGCACCAAACAATGCACACCCCAAAGCTTGCTGCAGGATCCCACGAACGACTGGTTGCGGCCGCCCGCACCGCCGAGATCCAACCGTTCGAAGTCATGGAAATCCTCGCGCGAGCGAACGACCTGGAGCGCTCCGGCCGCCACATCGTACGCATGGAGATCGGCGAGCCCGACTTCACTGCGCCGGCGCCGGTCGTCGAAGCGGGCACGCGTGCGATGCGCGACGGGCTGAGCGCGTACACCTCCGCCCTAGGACTGACCGACCTGCGCGAGGCGATCGCCGGTTTCTACGGGCAGCGGTACGGCGTCCCGGTCGATCCTGGCAGGGTAGCGGTGACGGCCGGCGCTTCGGGCGCGCTTCTGCTCACCCTCGCCGCGCTGATCGACCCCGGCGACGAAGTCCTCGTGCCGGATCCGGGCTACCCCTGCTATCGTCATTTCGTGCGCGCGTTCGAAGGCGTGGCGCGCGCCATCCCGGTCAGCGGCGCCGCACGCTTCCAGCCCACCCTCGCACAGGTCGAGCGCCTTTGGGGGCCCCGCACCAAGGCGATGATCCTCGGGTCGCCTTCGAATCCCACCGGGACACTGATCGACCCGGCGGAGCTGGCCCGGATCGCGGCCTTCGTCGATGCCCGCGGCGGCGTGCTGATCGCCGACGAGATCTACCACGGACTGGTCTACACCGAGGACATGCACACCGCGCTTGAACTGCCGGGCAACGTCGTGGTGATCAACAGCTTCTCGAAGTATTTCTGCATGACCGGCTGGCGGCTGGGCTGGGCTGTGCTGCCCCAAGGGTTGCTTCGGGCGTTCGAAAAGCTCGCGCAGCACTTCTTCATCTGCCCCCCGTCCCTGTCACAGCACGCAGCGCTGGCCGCGTTCCTGCCCGAAACCATCGCCATATTGGAAGGGCGCAGGGGAGAGTTCCGCAGGCGGAGGGATTACTTCGTGCCGGCGCTTGAGTCGGCAGGCCTAGCCGTCCCCGCGCATCCCGATGGCGCGTTCTACGTATTCGCAGACTGCTCAGCGTTCCACACCGACGCCAAGCGATTCGCGTTCGACGTCCTGCTGGAAAGGGCGGGAGTGGCCGCCACCCCCGGCAATGACTTCGGCGAAAACGCTACGCAGCGGTTCGTGCGGTTCGCCTACACCCGCAGCATGGAACAACTGGAAGAGGGGATCTCGCGGATCCACCGAACCTGCGGCGGCTAGCCGGCCCGGCGCAACCTGCTCACCGCCTGCTCAAGGCGGGTACGCTCCAAGAGGACCTGCTTTGCATACATTGCATTAGGCTCTTCAATCGCCCCTGCATAGGCCTGCAGTGCGCTCTCGGTGCCACCGAAGCGGCGGATGTATTCGCGCAGAACTTGCGCCCCGACCTGGATGTTGACCTCCGGATCGAGCAGGGCATCGTCGCCTCCGTGCTCCACAAGCTTGTCCTTGTGGAACTTGGGAATGATCTGCATGAGGCCCTTGGCACCGAACGAGCTCTCGGCCACCGGGTTGAAGCGGGACTCGACCGAAATCACCGCGAGAATGAGGAGCGGATCCACCGCGGTTTCCCGGCCGGCGCGATAGGCCGTTGCGACAAACCCGCCCACCGCCTCCTGTGCCACACGGTAGCGCTTGGCCAGCATTTCGGCCACCGCGCGCTGTTCGCGCCCTCCCGGTGAGTCCGCAGTCGGCTCGATCGAGCCTGTGGCGAAGTTCGCTCCCGAGGGCTCTGTGGCATTGAGCGCCAGTGCCGCCTGCGCAAGAACCATCTCGCGAGTGGCTGGATGGACAGCAGCAATCACTACGACCAACCCCACCAGTGCCAGCACAGCCTGCGCCACGGACCAGGCACGAGATATTGCCCGAGCACCCGCTGGCAGTTTTTGCGATTCAATCCGTGCATCTAACGCTGAATTCATTGCTTCCATCATGTACCTCCTGAGGCGCCACACTCAGCATCCCGCACCAAGCAATCCCGACTCCGCAGGGTGCGGTGGGGAATGGGCGATGGGGTCATTGGATCCGGTCGGAAGTGCCGGGAATCCGTCCGGTCCTGCCTCCTGCAAGGCTGGGATTGCCTTGGGGCGAAGTACCGGTAAGCTGAACTTGGGCGCGCGTGGTGCAACGCAACGGACATCATTGTATAGGAAAAAACCTCAATTAGTCAATAACTTCACCTCTTTTACGCAAACCCTTGTTGCGCATCGAAAAATTGACTTTAAAAAACCTGTAATTTTCTTTGTTGCGAAGACCGAAGACCGCTAAAATGGGATCGTCAGTTGATTCCGGGCGAGTCCTTCGACCGGAAGAATGAAGACTCGCGGACCAGCCTTGGTCGCCCGGTGCTACGACGCGACCGAGGCGGTCCGCAGAGCTTCGAGGGCCAGGCCCGGAGCTTACGCCCTGGGCCACCTTCCCCTCCGGTTCCTGGTTACGGCCGGGAACCGGTTGGGAAAGGCCAGGCAGCTGCTGGATTCAGCGCGGTACGCGCGCCGGGAATCGCAACGGTCGACGGCCGTGCTGCTGGAGCCGTCGTTGCCACCTGAATAGCCTTTTTTGCAGGTTTCTTAGCCACTTTCTTTGCAGCTTTAGCCGGCTTTACTGCCGCTGGCTTCTTCTTTTTAGCTGCTGCTTTCTTTTTTTTTGCGGCTTTCTTTTTTTTACCTGCTGGTTTAGCTTTTTTCTTAGCGGGTTTTTTAGCCGCTTTCTTCTTTTTCGCAGCCTTCTTCTTGGTGGCCTTCTTCTTCGTCGCTTTCTTCGCCGTTTTCTTCGCAGCTTTCTTCTTGGCTTTTGCCATGACTAGCTCCTATCAAGTGATTGCACAGAAAGAGTCCGGTCCAAATGGGCCAGACTATCCAACCGCCCGGCCTGACGGCCGTGCAGATTGAATCCTTTGACGCACGTTCTCACGCATCTGCTCACTTCGCGCTCTTCGCAAGCACGTCCCGGTAGAGGATCTCCGGGTCAAGCCGGATACCGCCTTCCCAGGTCACCGTGGCCGAATCCGGGTCGACCACCACCTTCTCGAACTCCCGCACGTCGCGCCACAATTTGAATGCGCCGATCTCGAGCAGGTTACCGAGGAACACGCTCCCCTCAAGGCCGTCGTCGAAACGAAGCCAGAGTTTGTAGTCGTCTTCCGCCTTGCATGCCGTTACCTTGTGCATCGTCTGCTGTCTCCTGTTGCCCGGGTCCGGGACAAAGCCGTCTTGTTCAGTCCCAGTTCAACGCCCCGCCCGTCTGATACTCGATCACCCTTGTCTCGAAGAAGTTTCGTTCCTTCTTCAGGTCTGTCATTTCACTCATCCACGGGAACGGGTTGCTCGCCCCGGGGAACTGCGCGTCGAGGCCGATCTGCTGGCAGCGGCGGTTCGCGATGAATCGCAGGTATTCCTTGAACATAGGTGCATTGAGCCCCAGCACACCGCGCGGCATGGTGTCCTCAGCGTAGCGGTACTCGAGCTCGACAGCCTTGTGGAAGATGCCCTGGATCTCCTCCCTGAACGCCGGGGTCCACAGGTGCGGATTTTCCATCTTGATCTGGTTGATCAGGTCGATGCCGAAATTGCAGTGCATCGACTCGTCGCGCAGGATGTACTGGTACTGCTCGGCAGCGCCGGTCATCTTGTTCTGGCGGCCCAGGGCGAGGATTTGCGCGAAACCGACGTAGAAGAACAGGCCCTCCATGATGCAGGCGAACACGATCAGGCTCTTGAGGAGGTCCTGGTCGCTTTGCTGCGTGCCGGTCTTGAAGGCCGGATCAGTCAGGGTGTCGATGAACGGGATCAGGAACTCGTCCTTCTCGCGGATGGACGACACCTCGTGGTACGCGTTGAAGACCTCGCCTTCGTCGAGGCCGAGGCTCTCTACGATGTACTGGTAGGCGTGGGTGTGGATGGCCTCTTCGAACGCCTGGCGCAGCAGGTACTGGCGGCACTCCGGGGCTGTGATGTGGCGGTAGGTCCCAAGGACGATGTTATTCGCGGCAAGGGAGTCTGCAGTCACGAAGAAGCCGAGGTTGCGCTTCACGAGCCTGCGCTCGTCTTCGGTCAGGCCGTCTGCCGACTTCCACAGGGCGATGTCGCGGCTCATGTTCACTTCCTGCGGCATCCAGTGGTTGGCGCAGGCGGCGAGGTACTTTTCCCACGCCCATTTGTACTTGAACGGCACGAGCTGGTTGACGTCGGCCTTGGAATTGATGATCTGCTTGTCTTCGACGCGGATCCGGCGGAATGCATTGCCCACCGGGGCCTCTTGCGCGCCAGGCGCGCCAGCAGGCATGAATCCGGTCGCCGGGGCGATCGCAAGCCCGGGGACGGCATTCATCTGGCCTTCTTCCTCAAAATTCAACATGGCGTCTTCTCCTCACGCTCGAGTTGTTATTGGCACGCTTCGCATTCGGGATCGTCGATGGAGCAGAACTTCGGCTCCGCTTCCACCGTGGAAGCGGATTCCGTCATCGCGCCACCGGACGGGACGGCATTCAATGCCCCGGCCCTGGATGTCGACTTCTCGGCGTGGGTGGCACCCATCGCACGCAGGTAGTACGTAGTCTTCAGGCCGCGCAGCCAGGCCAGCTTGTAGGTCTCGTCGAGCTTCTTGCCCGAGGCGCCAGCCATGTAGATGTTCAGCGACTGCGCCTGGTCGATCCACTTCTGGCGCCGCGAAGCGGCTTCCACCAGCCACTTGGGCTCGACCTCAAACGCGGTCGCGTACAGCCGGCGCAACTCGGCCGGGGCGCGGTCCACGCGGGCGAGGTTGCCGTCGAAGTACTTGAGGTCGGCGATCATGACTTCGTCCCACATGCCGGCCTTCTTGAGATCCGACACGAGATACTCGTTCACAACGGTGAACTCGCCCGAGAGGTTCGACTTGACGTACAGGTTCTGGTAGGTCGGCTCGATCGAGGCCGATACCCCGACGATGTTTGCGATGGTCGCGGTCGGCGCGATCGCCAGGCAGTTCGAGTTACGCATGCCGAACGAACGGATGCGCTCGCGCAGGGGACCCCAGTCGAGCGCGCTGGACCGGTCGACCTCGACATATCCGCCTCGCTCCGATGCGAGCAGGTCGAGGGTATCCTGCGGAAGGATGCCGCGATCCCACAGCGAGCCCTTGAAGGACTCATAGCGTCCACGCTCCTCGGCGAGCTCCGTCGAGGCCCAGTACGCGGCGTAAGCCACCATCTCCATCGACCGATCGGCGAACTCGACGGCTTCTGCCGAGGCGTACGGCACGCGCATCTTCTGCAGGCAGTCCTGGAAGCCCATGATGCCGAGTCCAACAGGACGGTGTCGTGCGTTGGAACGCTCAGCCTTGTCAACGGCGTAGTAATTGATGTCGATTACGTTGTCGAGCATCCGCATCGCGGTGCGAATGGTCTTCTTGACCTTGACGAAGTCAAGACCCTTGTCCGTAATGTGCGCCACCAGGTTCACCGAGCCCAGATTGCAGACGGCGATCTCTTCGTGGTTCGTGTTGAGCGTGATCTCGGTGCACAGGTTGGAGCTGTGAACCACACCCGTATGCTGCTGCGGGCTGCGGATGTTGCAGGGATCCTTGAACGTGATCCAGGGATGCCCCGTCTCGAACAGCATCGACAGCATCTTGCGCCAGAGCGACAGCGCGGGGATCTTGCGGAACAACTTCAGCTCGCCCGCAGCGGCCTTGGCCTCGTAGCCAAGATAAGCCTTCTCGAAGGCCTTGCCGAATGCATCGTGCAGGTCAGGCACGTCGGACGGCGAGAACAGGGTCCACTCGCCCGCCTCCATCACCCGTTTCATGAACAGGTCGGGAATCCAGTTCGCCGTATTCATGTCGTGAGTGCGGCGACGGTCGTCGCCGGTGTTCTTGCGCAACTCCAGGAACTCTTCGATGTCGAGGTGCCACGACTCGAGGTAGGAGCAGACCGCCCCCTTGCGCTTGCCGCCCTGATTCACCGCCACCGCGGTGTCGTTGACGACCTTGAGGAACGGGACCACCCCTTGCGACTTGCCGTTGGTGCCCTTGATACGGGAACCCAGCGCACGCACCGGCGTCCAGTCGTTACCCAAGCCACCCGCATACTTGGCGAGCAGCGCATTTTCCTTGATGGCGTCGTAGATGCCCGTCAGGTCGTCTGAAACGGTAGTCAGGTAGCAGGATGAGAGCTGCGACCGGAGGGTGCCGGCGTTGAACAGTGTCGGCGTCGAACTCATGAAGTCGAAAGTCGACAGCACATTGTAGAACTCGATCGCGCGGGCCTCCCGGTTGGCCTCTTTCAGCGCAAGCCCCATCGAGACACGCATGAAGAACGCCTGCGGCAACTCGATGCGCTGCTCGTCGATATGCAGGAAGTAGCGGTCGTACAGCGTCTGCAAGCCGAGGTAACCGAACTGCAGGTCGCGATCCGACTTAAGGGCCTGACCCAGGCGCGCCAGGTCGAATTCGGCCATGCGCGGGTCGAGCAGTTCGCCCTTGATGCCGCGCTGGATGAACTCGGGGAAGTAGGTCGCGTAGCGCGTACCCATGGCCTCGTGGCTCACCTCCTCGCCGATCACTTCCCTGCGGATCGTATTGAGCAGCAGGCGCGCGGTCACGTAACTATAGGCGGGATCTTTCTCAAGCAGTGCGCGGGCGGCGAGGATTGCCGACTTGTGCACCTCTTCCATCGGCACGCCGTCGTACAAGTCCCGCAGGGTGGCTTCCATGATGACGTCGGGGGACGTGACGCCCTCCAAGCCCACGCAGGCCGACTGCAGGAGGCGCATGAGCCCCTCCGCATCCAGAGGCTTGCGGACGCCGGACTCGGTGACGTTGACCGTATTGATGGCCGACTTCTTCTGGGCGACCTTCTCCTGCGCGCGCGCGCGGGACCGATCCTCGCGGTACAGCACATAGGAGCGGGCAACGTCGTGCTCGCCCGAACGCATCAGCGCGAGCTCCACCTGGTCCTGGATGTCTTCAATATGGAAGGTGCCGCCGGCGGGCTGGCGCCGCACCAGCGCACCGACCACCGTGTCTGTCAGGGCTGCAACGAGCTCGCGCACGCGGGCCGAACCGGCGCCCTGGCTGCCGTTGACGGCCAGGAACGCCTTGGTCATCGCGACGGCGATCTTGGAGGGCTCGAAGCCGACGACCGATCCGTTGCGACGGATGATCTTGTAGTCGGCGTAAATGTTCTGCGTCGGGATCCCGGCTTCAGGAAGGCTCACGCTCTGCGCGGTATTCATTGCTGCACCCTCTTGCGCAATCTGCATGTGCTCTTCTCCTCTAATCTTTCTTTTTAAAAAAACCACAAGATCTAGTGCTTAGCCGCCTGATCCGAACTAATTCTAGTGCGCGCATTTTTACATTGCAAGATCTTTTTTACAATCAAAGCGTGACGACACCGCGCGTGACACAGTTCACGCGGCGCGATGTCCCGGAATTCAGTCGGCGGAAAGAGAGGAAAGGAGTCGCGGCCAGTCAAACAACGGGCCGGGATCAGTCTTTCGCGAAGGCGCGATGTCGCTGTGCGCAGCGACATCGGAAAGAGGAAGGACGGCCTGCAGCGTACGCACCAGGCGAGCGAGCGTGTCGTACTGCGCAGGCTCGAACGGGCCGTCGTCAGTGCCCTCAAGTTCCACGCCTATCGAAAAATCATTGCATCGGCTGCGGCCGCGCCAGGTGCAAGCGCCGGCGTGCCACGCACGGCGCCAGACCGGCACGAATTGGACGAGCGAGCCATCGCGGCGCACAAAAAAATGCGCAGAAACCTTCAGCCCCCGCAATCCCGCGAAATACGGATCGGCCGACTCATCCAGCGTATTCGTGAAGAGCCGCTCTACCGAGTCGCCACCGAACCTCCCGGGCGGAAGACTGATCGAATGCACGACCAGGAGAGTTGCGGGCATACCCGCCGGGCGCTCGTCGCAGTTGGGCGAAGCAACGTAGCGCGCTCCGGCGACGATACCTTCGGGCAGGACAGTCACGCGGCGTCGTCGGGCTCGCGGATATCGAGCCGCTGCATGCGGTAGCGGAGGGCGCGAAACGTGACGCCGAGGAGCTTGGCGGCCGCCGTTCGGTTGAATCCCGTGCGCGCCAGCGCCTGGGTGATCGCCTCGCGCTCAACGCGATCCAGGTAGTCCGGCAAGGGCAGGCTGGGCAGGCCCGCAGCCTCGCGCAAGCCGCCGCTCACCTCGACTTCAGCCTCCTCGGCAACCGGCCCGAGCATCAGGTCCCCAGGGCCGATCTCGGCCATGCCCGACAATGCGGTTGCCCGCTCCAGAACGTTCTCGAGTTCGCGGATGTTGCCCGGGAATCCATACCGCGCCAGCGCCTCAAGGGCCGCAGGCGAAAGCCGGGCCGGTACGCCCCCGGAGTTGACCGCCAGGCGCGCCAGGATCGCCTCCGAAATACTCCCGATGTCCTCGCGACACTCGCGCAGCGCCGGCATCTTCAGCTCGATCACGTTCAGCCGGTAGAAAAGGTCCTGCCGAAAGCGCCGCGCCTCGACCAGCGCCGCCAGGTCCTGATGGGTGGCGGACAGGATGCGCACGTCGACCACGTCCTCGACCGTGGATCCCAGCTTGCGCACACGCTTTTCCTGGATCGCGCGCAGCAGCTTGACCTGCATCGCCAGGGGCAGGTCTGCCACTTCGTCGAGGAACAGCGTCCCGCCGTTAGCAGCCTGGAAAAAGCCATCGCGCTCCTCGTCCGCGCCGGTAAAGGCACCCTTGCGGTGCCCGAAGAACTCGCTTTCCATCAGGTTCTCGGGAATCGCACCGCAATTCACCGGGATGAAGGGCTTCTCGCGCCGCGCGCCGTTGCCATGGATCAGGCGGGCGGCGAGCTCCTTGCCGCTGCCGGATTCGCCCGATATGTAGACCGGCGCCTGCGTTCGGGCGAGCTTGCCGACCAGTTCGCGCACCTGCCTGAGCGGCGCGCTGTCTCCAAGCAATTGCTGGCCTTCCAGGTGCCTGCCGCCTTCCAGCCCGGGCAGGGACAGCGCCGATTTGACCAGCGCGCGCAACTGCTCGAGCGCGACCGGTTTGGAAACGTAATCGAACGCGCCCGCCTTTAGCGCAGCGACCGCGTTCTCCGTACTGCCAAAAGCCGTAATCACCGCCACCGGGAGGTCGAATCCGAGGGTGGCAATGTGGCGCACCAGTTCGAGCCCCTCGCCATCCGGCAACCTCATGTCCGTCAGGCACAGGTCGAAGCGCGACTCCTGAAGGCGCGCCTTGGCTTCACCGACCGAGCCGGCCAGTGCGACGCCGATGCCCATCTTTATGAGGGTGAGCTCGAGGAGCTCGCGGATATCAGGCTCATCGTCCACCACCAGCACTCGGCTTTCGCGGGGCGCCGTGATCCGATCCGCTTTTTTCATGCGGTCAACGCCTCCTCGCACACGATCCTGAAATGCCCGCCCGCTGTGTCGTCGACGTAGTCGAGTACGGCACCATTGGCGCCGCACAGCTCCCGGGCCAGGTACAGGCCCAGGCCGGTACCCGCGCTGTAGGTCGTGAAGAACGGCTCGAACAGCTGGGCCTGATTCTCCTTCGACACGCCCTCACCATCGTCGATCACGTTCAATTCTACTTGATTGGCCACGACCGTGACCTCGAGGCGCACCGCACCCGGGCCGCCCGTGGCGTGGCGCGCTGCATTGCGCATCAGGTTCCACAACACCTGGTGCAGGTGCCCTCTGTCGAAGCGGATCCAGGTTTCGCGACTGATCTCCAGCGCGAGCCGGTCCGGCATTACCGACTCATTGCGCGTGAACTCGTCCAGGAACCCTTCAAGCCAGCGGTTCAGGTGAATGCTTTCCGCCTCCACGCGGTCACGGCGGTTGAGTTGCAGCACATCGGAGACGAGACGGTCGAGACGCAGCGTGTTGTCGCGGATGATGCGGGTCAGGCGCGGCTTGTCACCGCCCCCGTCGTCCTCGCCCAGCAACTCCGCGGCATGGCTGATCGCCGAAAGCGGGTTGCGGATTTCATGCGCGATGTTCGCCGTGAGCCGGCCCAGCGCTGCAAGCTTGAGCTGCTGCGCCTGCTCTCGCAGCCGGGTCAGGTCCTCGACGAAGACCACCGTAAACTCCTCTTCGGTGCCGGCATCGATAAACCTCAACCGCATGTCCCTTCCCCGGGCGGTGACATCCAGCGTCGCTGGAAGTACCGGGCCGCGCCCGGGCGCACCCCTGCGCCAGGAAACCCAACGGGCGGTTGCCTCGGGGATGAGGTCCGCCAGCGCCCCGCCAACCAGCCGCTCAACCCCCAGCAGGCGTGCCACCTGTGGATTGGCCTGTGCGACCCTGCCGGACTGGTCGAGGACCAGCACGCCATCCTGCATGTCGGCAAGGACGAGCTGGTTCACGCGCTGCTGCGACTGCAGCGCACGGCCTCGCTGGCGCGCCAGGGTTTCGTTCGCGACCACACGTTGCGCCAACTGGCTGGTGATGCCGGCGGTGGCAAAGTAGCCGATGGAGAGCAGCCCCGGCTGCAGGAAGTTGCTGGTGGGCCAGTCGAACACGAGCACCCAGTAGCCCTGCTCGAGCAGGGCCGCAATGGCCGCCAGCGCTGCATACAGGTAGGTGAGGCGTCGCGGGGCGACCAGTGCCGCGCCGGTGAGCGAGATCAGGAGCATGACCCCCAGGCCGCTCTTGATGCCGCCGCTGGCGTACATTAGGACCGTGATGGCGAGGATGTCCGCGCACACGTGCAGCGAAAGCTGCAGGTTGAACCGCTCGCGCAACAGGAACATCGCCGCCTGGAACACGCACGCCACCAGGAGGTACGCGCCGCACGCGTACAGGAAGAGCGGCAGGTTGTGCTGCCCGATCGGCAGTTCGTCGTGATAGAAGAGCGCCGTGCCGAGGAACACCGCCACCACGGCGATCCGGTATACGTTGAAGTAGCGGAGCGATACCCAGAACGAATCCGGCACCTTGACGGTCGCGAGACTGGGTTGGTATTCGGCCACCCGCCCCCCTAGCGCTTCCCGCGCCGGCGGTGGTCTTCGCTGCAGAAGAACTGGTCGGCAGCGCCGCCGTCGACCGCGGCAACAGCCTCGTTCTTCGGCAGGTGTACGCCGCAATGCGCGCACGACACGAGGTCGGCCGTCTCCACTCGCGGCTTCGGCGCCGGCGGGCGGTCGTCCTGCTTGCGGCTGCCCAGCGCGCGCCTGAGCAACCAGAAGAACACCAGCACGACGACGACAAGGATGAAGACGCGGCTCACGGCGATTGTCCCTGCCGCTGGGCCAGCGGCCGGCCTGGCGCCAAGGCAAGCGGCTCACCCGCCTGCGCAACGGTCACATGCACTTCCAGCGCCTGCTCTCCGCCACCGAGGATGACTCCACGCATGGGCGCGACGTCGCTGAAGTCCCTTCCCCAGGCCAGCGTGATGTGCTCGTTGTCGACCACGAGGTCGTTGGTCGGGTCGAAGTCCACCCAGCCCGCCTGCGGACAGAACACTGAGACCCACGCGTGCGAAGCATCGGAGCCGATGAGCTTCACATGCCCCGGGGGCGGCGTGGTCAGGATATAGCCGCTCACGTACCGAGCCGGCAGCCCAAGCACTCGCAGACACCCCGTCATGAGGTGGGCGAAGTCCTGGCAGACCCCACGCCGCAGCTGCAGCACCTTTGCAAGCGGGGTCGAAACGCTCGTGGCGCTGCTGTCGAATGCGAATTCCGTGTGGATGCGATGATTGAGTTCCATCACGCCTTCGAGAAACGGCCGCCCCGGTGGGAAACATGGTGCGACGTAGTCGGCCAGGCCGGCACTGAAGCGGATGTGCGGGGACTCGAAGAGGAACTCCGCGGCCTCGAGCTGCGCGGGGTCGGCTGCAGCAAGCAGCCGGTCGCGCACGACTTCCCAGCCCGGCGATCCGTCCGGCACGCGCCCCCCTGTGCGCCATGACACGCCGACTTCGGACTCTGCGCGCACGGTCAGCGCGTCATGGGGGGAGTCCAGTACCGCATGGCGCACCGCGTTGCCAAAATAGTCGAGGTGCTCGATGGATTCGCTCGGCTGCGGGTCGATGTCGATCCGGTGAGAAACGCACCGCTGCCAGGGCAGCTCGCGCGGCGTAAGGTGCAGCAGTTGCTGCGCGACCGCAACCCGGCTCTCATAGACATAGCGGGTTTCGTGGATCACGCTGTAGCGCGCTTCGCTCATGCCGCTGGCTCAGGTCGCATAGGTCTGGCGGAGCACAGAGTGGCTGAAGAAGCGCAACCCGAGTTGCTCGGAAAGCGTAATGCTCGCCTCCTGCAGCCCCTCAAGCAGCACAACCAGCCTGGGGCTGCCGTGTTCCAGGTCGCGGTCGGCATCAAGCCCGGCCAGTCCCTGCACCGAGGGAACCAGCAAGTCTGCACCGCAGGGTCCCAGCGCCGTGCCCAACCGCGCGAGATAGTCGTGCAACCCCTTCAGCTGGAAAGCCACCGAACGCGGATTGCTGTCGTCCCGCACCAACAGGTCCAGCACAGGCATCCACTCCGGGCGCGCCATGTACCGGGAGCGATAGGTAATGGTGCTGTCCCCCAGCGCCAGCAGCCAGTCGAGTTCGGGCCCGGCCGTGCCATCCGGCGGCATGGCCATCGCCTGCAGAAGGGCCGCGCATTGGAACTGCATCCGTTCGATGCGTCGCCCGATCGACAGGAACCGCCAGCCCTGGTCGCGCGTCATGCCGTCCAGCGCGAACCCGGACAAGGTCATCAGCGCGACCACGGTCCGGTCGATTTCCGACAGCGCATCGGACAGTGCAAGGGAATGCGCCTTCCTTTCCGCGAAATCCTGGGCCAGCTTGTTCACGGTGCGCCAGTTGTCGAGCGACAGCCTCTCGCGCAGCTGGGATGCCACCCGGAACAGCTGTCGCAGGTTGCCCGCGAGGCCCTGCCGCTCCTCGTCGACGATCGCGGCCCGCAGCGCCCGAACCAGTGCAACGTCGTCCAGGTCGTCCTCATCCTCGAGGATCTCCGCCCTGCGCAGCAGGCTCGTGATGCTCATCCATCCTGCGTCATTTGCATTCGGCACCGCGTCGATCATCCTCTCCAGGGCGAGGCGGAGCAGGCGCGCGGTGTTGTCGCAGCGCTCCGCATAACGCCCGAACCAGTACAGGTTCTCCACCACCCGGCTGGTCAGGTTGGCGCCGCTCCTGACGAGGTCCTGCGAGCCGGTCGAGCGGCGCAACAGGCTGAAGGTATTGACGGGACCGGCGGCGAGCACCCAGGTGTCCTTGGACGCGCCACCGCGCTGCATCGATATCACCCGGGCGCTGGGACCGGTAGCCACCCGGGTGAGCCCGCCCGGCATCACCACGTAGCCGTTCGGCGTCGCGCAGGCAAATACACGCATGCCGATCGCCCGTGCCAGCAACCGCCTCGGATGCTGGCGATCCCACACCGGCGCCTGCGACAGCTGCACCAGCTCCTGCGCGACAAAATTCTGCGGCTTGGCGCGCATCCTCGCGACAAGGTCCGCGCGCTGCGCGTCGGTCAGGTCGTCACCGAACACGGCCTCCATGCGCAATTGCGGGAAGGCCGGCTTGATCACGAGCTGGTCGAGCTTCTCGATCGCCTCCTCCAGCGCGTCCGGCTGGCCGCACCACCAGGTGGCCACCGAGGGCATTTGCAGGTCCTCGCCAAGCAGCTTCCTCGACAAGTCCGGCAGGAAGCCCAGCAGCGCGCCGGACTCAAGCAGGTTGGAGCCCAGCGCGTTTGCGAGGAGCACATTGCCGCGGCGCGCGGCGTCGGCAAGCCCGGCCACGCCAAGGGTCGAGTCTCCGGTGAGCTCGAGCGGGTCGCAGAAATCGTCATCCAGCCTGCGCAGGATCGCGTGCACCCGTTGCAGCCCCGACAGCGTCTTCCGCCAGACGCAGCCATTGCGCACGGTGAGGTCGTGGCCTTCGACCAGGGGGAAGCCGAGATAGCGCGCGAGGTACGCGTGCTCGAAATAGGTTTCGTTGTACGGTCCCGGGGTCAGCAGCACGACCAGGGGCGCTTCGTCGTCGTGCGGCGCCCAGTGCGCAAGGCTGTCGCGCAACGCCGCGAAGAAACTCGCAAGGTGCTGCACCTTGAGATCGCGGAACAAGTCCGGGAACACGCGCGAGATGATGAGCCGGTTCTCCAGCGCATAGCCCGCGCCCGAGGGCGCCTGGGTGCGGTCCGCCACCACCCACCACTGCCCGTCGGGCGATCGCGCGAGGTCTGCGGCGTACATATGTAGCATGGTGCCCCCCTGGGCAGGCACGCCGTGCGCGGGACGCAGGAACCCCGCGTGCCCATGCACGAGCGCAGGCGGGAGCAGCCCCTGCTGGAGCAGGTACTGGCTGCCGTACACGTCCAGCAGGATCTTGTTCAGCAACGTCGCGCGCTGCATGACCGCACGCTCGATCGTGCGCCACTCCTCGTGCGGCAGGATCAGCGGCAGCACGTCGAGCTCCCACGGGCGGTCGGCACCCTGCGCATCCGCGTAGACGTTGTAGGTGATGCCGTTCTCGCTGACCTGTCGCTGCACCGACTGCAATCGCTCGCGCATCAGTTCGGGCGGGGCGGACGAGAGTTGCTCAAACATCGAATGCCAGTGCTCGCGGGGTTCGCGGCCGGCATCGAGCATCTCGTCGTACCGGGCGGAAGCCGGCGGGTAAGCGGACAGCAGCTGCCTGGGCATGGAGCGCCAAGGAATTAAGGGGTGCCGCAGTTTAGCGCAGTAACTCCCGCCTAACGCCGCAGGTCGAGGGTAAACGGGAAATTCGGGTTGCGCGGCTCATCGAGGACCTTGACCTGTCCAGGCGTATGGCCCATGCGGAAGAATCGCGCGAGCCTGCGTCCCTCCGCCGCGTAGGCGTTGACCGGGAAGTCCTCGAAGTTGCGCCCGCCCGGATGCGCGACATGGTACTGGCAGCCCCCCATGCTGCGGCCCATCCATGTGTCGACAAGGTCGAACACCAGCGGCGCATGCACGGGAATGGTCGGATGCAATGCCGAAGGGGGCGCCCAGGCGCGATAGCGCACACCACCCACGGATTCGCCGACATCTCCCGTTGGCGCGAGAGGCACGGGGCGCCCGTTGCAGGTCAGCACGTGCCGGTCGCCGACGAGGCCGGTGGCATGCACCTGCAGTCGCTCGACGGAAGAATCCACATACCGGACGGTGCCCGCCTGCGCGCCCTCCTCGCCCATCACGTGCCAGGGTTCGAGCGCGAAGCGCAGTTCAACCTTCGCGCCCATGGCGGAGAACTCCCCATAGCGCGGGAAACGGAATTCGAGGTGCGGCGCGAACCAGTCTGCGCGCAGCGGGAAGCCCGCCTCCTTGGTCTCGGCGATCACGTCGCAGAAGTCCTGCCAGATGAAGTGCGGCAGCATGAACCGGTCGTGCAGTTCCGTCCCCCAGCGCTTGAGGCGCGCAGGTCGGTACGGGCGGCGCCAGAAGCGGGCAATCAGCGCGCGCAGGAGCAACTGCTGGGTGAGCGACATCCGCGCATGCGGCGGCATCTCGAACGCCCGCAGCTCCAACAGGCCCAGCCGCCCCGTTGATGAGTCCGGCGAGTAGAGCTTGTCAATGCAGAATTCGGAGCGGTGCGTATTGCCCGAGGAGTCGATCAGAAGATTCCTGAGGATGCGGTCGACCAACCAGGGCAAAGCAGCGCCCTCGCCCTCCAGCCGGAAGATCTCGCGGAACGCGATCTCGATCTCGTACACCGAATCGTTCCTCGCCTCGTCTATCCGCGGCGCCTGGCTCGTCGGACCCACGAACATCCCCGAGAACAGGTAGGACAGCGAAGGGTGGTTGTGCCAATAGGCGATCAGGCTGGCGAGGACGTCCGGCCTTCTCAGGAAAGGCGAGTCGTTGGTGGTCGCTCCGCCCAGCACAAAATGGTTGCCGCCGCCCGTGCCGGTATGACGGCCGTCGAGCATGAACTTTTCGGTCGTGAGGCGGGTAACGTGCGCTGCGTCGTACAGGAAGGTGGTGTTGTCGACCAGCTCGCGCCAGGTGCGCGTGGGCTGCACGTTGACTTCCAGCACGCCCGGGTCAGGCGTGATTCGCAGCGTCTCGAGCCGGGGATCGCGCGGCGGCTCGTAACCCTCAAGCACAACCGGCATCTTCAGTTCGGCGGCCGTGGCCTCGACCGCCGCGACCAGTTCGAGGTAGTCCTCGAGCAGGCTCACCGGCGGCATGAAGATGTAGAGCACGCCGTTCCGCGACTCCACGCAGATGGCTGTGCGCGTGATCCAGCCGGCCGACTGCATGCGCGCGGGCAGCGCGTCGGGGGCTGGTGCGGCCTTCGCGTTGCCGGGCTTGCCGGCGCCGGAGGACTGCGACTGGCCTTGCCGGACCTGCGTCTGCGTCAGCGTGCGTGCCTGTATGCGCGCACGGGCGACCTCCGGCGATTCGAAGAGCTGCGTGATCTGGCTCCAGGCCGGCAGCGGGGCGAAGCGCTGCGTCGGGTCGATCTGGTGGATCCACGGGTAGTCGGCATTCGAGACCCAGGGCTGCGAGTCGAGCGGCAGGCGCAGGCCCAGCGGCGAATCGCCGGGGATCAGGTAGCACCGCTCGGCCCGCAGGAACCACGGCCCGCTCTGCCAGCGGACTTCCGGCGTACCGCTGCGCTGCACCGGCAGCACGTGGCCGACCACCTTGTCGAGTCCCTGCGTGAACACCTTGCCGAGGCGCGCGCGTTCCAGGGCGTTGTCGAGCTTGGAGTTGAACGGGTCGACATTGGTGGGAAGCTTGCGTTCCTTCCAGAGGTAGTACCAGACGTCCTCGAACGCCGGGAAGACGTAGCGCGAATCGAGGGACAACCTCGAGGCCAGCGCAGAGAGGAATGTCTTCGACGTCCCTTCGTTCGCACCGTAGTTGACCGACTCGTCGGCAAGCAGCTTCGCAACCTGCCAAACGGGCTCCTTGTCCTTCCTCCAGAAAAGAGACAACGACCAGCGCGGCAGCTGCTCGCCCGGGTACCACTTGCCCTGTCCGTAATGCAGCAGGCCCTTGGGGGCGTAACGCGCCTTGAGTTTGGCCAGCAGGCTCGCGCCGAGCCTGCGCTTCACGGGCTTGCCCGGCGGGGAATCGGCGTCGGTATTCCACTCCGCCCCATCGCGATCGTCGGCCGAAACGAAAGTCGGCTCGCCCCCCATCGTGAGCCGCACGTCCTCTGCGGCAAGGTCCGTGTCGATCCGGTCGCCCAGCGCTTCGATCTCCGCCCACTGCTCTTCCGTATACGGCTTCGTTACCCGCGGCGCTTCCCACACCCGCACAACCTTCATCGTGTGCGTGAACTCGGTCTCGCACTTGTCGGTCAAACCGGTGATCGGCGCGGCGCTGCCTGGCTCCGGCGAGCAGGCCAACGGGATATGGCCCTCGCCCGCAAACAGGCCCGAAGTCGGGTCGAGGCCGATCCAGCCCGCCCCCGGCAGGTAGACCTCGCACCAGGCGTGCAGGTCGGTGAAATCCACTTCCGTGCCGGAAGGGCCGTCGAGCGATTTCACATCGGGTTTGAGCTGGATCAGGTAGCCGGACACGAACCGCGCGGCGAGGCCAAGGTGCCTCAACAGCTGCACCAGCAGCCAGCCGGTGTCTCGGCACGAGCCGCTCGCGTTGGAGAGCGTCGCCTCCGGCGTCTGCACGCCGGGCTCCATGCGAATGAGGTACTTGATGTCTTGCTGCAGGCCCTGGATCAGCGCAACCAGGAAGTCGATCGTCGGCGTCGGCTTCCTGGGAGTCTCCGCGAGGTACTTCGCGAACAGTGGTGTGGGCTCGAGCTTCACCATGTACGGCGCCAACTCGTGCAGGAGCATCGGGTCTTTGTAGGCGAACGGGAATTTTTCGGCGAGCGGCTCTAGGAAGAAGTCGAACGGGTTGATGACCGAGAGTTCGGCGACGAGGTCGACTTCGATCCGCAGCTCCTTCGTCTGCTCGGGGAACACCAAGCGCGCGAGGTAATTGGATTGCGGATCCTGCTGCCAGTTGATGAAGTGCTTGCCTGGCTCGACCTTGAGTGAGTACGACAGGATCGGCGTTCTCGAGTGTGGCGCCGGCCGCAGGCGGACCACCTGCGGGCCGAGGTTGACCGGCCGGTCGTACTTGTAATGGGTGACGTGGTTCAGGCAGACGTGAATGGACACCGGGGCAACTCCTCAGGACTTACCCACAGTATCAGCAATAACTGTGCTACGCGGTAGGGGGCCATTCAGCCCCGGGAGGCTCGCCTGCCCTCTCCCGGCGCACCGCCTTAGTGCACGCCTGCACTACTCCTTGAAGCTCAGGTTCGACGACTTCACGAACTTCGACCATTTGTCATACTCGGACCGCACCCACCGATCGAGTTCCGCCGGTGTGCTGCCGGCCGCATCCACCCCGGCGGCGGCGAGCCGCTTCGCCACGTCGGCATCCTGGATGGTGGCGATGAAGTCGCGGTTGAGCCGCGCGACCACCGCCTCGGGCGTGCCTGCCGGAGCGAAGATCCCGATCCAGCCGTAGACCTCCATGCCCGGGAACCCGCTCTCGATCAGCGTCGGCACATCCGGCAGGTCGGCCATGCGCTTGGCGCCGGTGACTGCAAAGGCCTTCAACCGCCCGCTCTGGAAGTAGCCCTTCTGCGAAGCAAACGACAGCAGGCTGTAGGCCACCTCGCCGGTCAGCATGGCCTGGATGGACGGCCCGCCGCCTTTGTAGGGGATGTGCGCGAGCTCGATGCCCGCGAGGCTGTGCATGTACTCGGAGTAGAGCCGGTTGGAACTGGCGGTGCCGACCGATGCGTAGTTCAGCTTGCCCGGCTGGCGCTTGGCCAGCGCAATGAACTCCGCCATGGTGTTGGCCGGCAGCCCGGACCAGACGCCCATCACGAGCGGCAGGCGCGCCAGCAGCGTAACCGGCACGAAATCCTTGAAGGTGTCGTAGGGCAGGTCCTTCATGATCACCGGGTTGATCGCGTGCGTGTCCCACGACAGGAACAGTGTGTGCCCGTCTGGCGGGGCCTTGGCCACGGCCGCAGTGGCGATCGCGCCGGACGCACCGGTGCGGTTCTCGACCAGCACCGGCTGTCCGAGCTTCTCGGCGAGCTTGGCCTGGATGGTGCGCGCGACCGTGTCGCTGCCGCCACCAGGCGCAAAAGGCACCAGCAGCGTGACGGCCTTGGTCGGGAAACCTTGCGCAAATGCAGTGGCGGTCGCAAACAACAGTGCCGCGCCAGCGGGGATTCTCATTCTCGTCTCCTGACTCTTTTTTGTAGGCTCATATAGCGAATAATGTTGGTAGCTCATCTGGTGAGCCTGTGGGGGCGGAAACTGGCAGTGTGGCGCAGAGGCGCTGGACCAGGAGCCGCGAGATGAGGACGAGGGAATTGGCAAGGTTGATAAGCACTCTGGGCAAGTTGCC
>CAMAXP010000009.1 GCA_945862265.1 Bordetella parapertussis | reverse complement strand
CCCACCCCGATCGTGATCGTCTCGCTGTTCGAGAGCGTCAGCACCAGCGGCGTACCCGTCACCGCCTGGCCCACCGTCGCCGTGTACGTGATCGTCGAGCCTTCAACCACCGACGCCGGCGCCGCCGAGCTCAACGTCACCGTCGTCGTATCAACAACCGCCGTCACGTTCACCGTCGCCGTCGCCGTCTCGGTCACACCACCCGAGGTCACCGTGTACGTGAAGCTGTCCGCCCCGTTGAAGTCCGCGTTCGGCGTGTAGGTCACCGACCCCGCCGCCGTGAACGTCACCGAACCGTTCGCCCCCTGCGTCACCGCGGTCAACGCCCGAGCCCCAGACTCAAAGTTGTCCGCGCTCGCCCCATCCGTGCCCGAGATCACGTTCGCCGTGATCGCCGTGTCCTCATTCGTCGTCAGCGCGTCACCAACAATGTCGGCCACCGCGTTCACCGTCACCGTCAGCGGCTGGCTCGCCGTCGTCACCGCCGTCGCCGTCCCGTCCTTGCTCGTCGCGGTCACCCCCAGGCTGATCGTCCCGTTGAAGTCCGCCACCGGCGTGATCGTCAGCGCATTGGTCATCTGCGCCGCCGTCAGCGTCCACACACCCCCGCCCGTGTTCGTCCCCGCCGACAGCGTCGCCCCCGTCGGCACCCCGCTGATCGTGTAGCTCAGCGTCTCCGATCCGTCCGTGTCCGTCAGCGCTCCCGCGATCTTCGTGCCGATCACGATCGCCGTGTCCTCGTTCCCCGAGGCCGTCGCCGTCACCGCCAGCGTCGGCAGGTCTGAGACCGGGTTAACCGTAATCGCGAGGGTCTGAGTCAACGACAACGGATTGGCCACGGCCTTGGTCGTCCCGTCGTCATTGACCGTGAATGTGAAGTTGCCCGTACCGCTGGCATCCGGCGTCGCCTTGAACTGCATCCCCTTGATCTGTGCGAGCGTGTAATTCGTGCTTGCCGTGACCACTGTCGTGCCGTCGGCCAGGACGACCTGCCCGATGCTCGAGGGAACAGCCGTCACCGTGTAGGTCAGTGTCTGCAGCGCATCTTCGGTGGTGCCGGCACCTTTGCCGTACGCGATGCCGCCCAAACCGAGACTCGTCGTACCGCTGTCCTCCGGGACCGTAAGCGTGCTGACGGCCGTCCCAGTGGATTGCGGTGCATCATTGACTTCCCAGATCGTCGTGCTAATAGAGCGGGTGACCGCTGCTATTGCAGTGACGCCGCCATTGGTCGTCGTGTCGACCGTCACGCGCGAGGCGCCGTTCGTAAAGCTGGCGTACGAATTGTCCAGCGCCCGAACGGTCAGCGCAGGCGGGCTGCCGAAATAGTCCCCCACCGGGACGAAACGCAATTGCGCAGCGGTGGAAAGGGCCAGCGCCGTGGAGCCGTCTGCAACCGTACCGACTGCAAACCAGTTGGTTCCATCCGTAGAATACTGCCAGCTGCCTTGCGTGCCGGCGTTAGCGGTGTTGCCCACCACTGCCAGCCCCGAAAGCGCGGCTCCCGAGTCCACGTCCTGCAACGTGACACTGCTGTCGGTCATCAGTTGGGCTATCGTCCGCACCGCAGGCGCAACCGTGTCCTCCGCCACACTCGCGAGCGTCAGATTGCCTGACAACCCGGGAGCGTCGTTCACGGGAGTCACCACCAGGGTCGCCGTGATCGACTTGGTCGTGGCGCTGACATTGTCGGAGAACGCCGTAGTGCCGCCGCCACTCCCAGGCGTCGCTAGGGATCCCGCGGTGCCGGTGCTCTGGTCCCAGGCACGGTAAGTAAAGGTTGCCGTCGCGCCGTTGGCCGCGTCAGGAATGAATCGGACCTTGTCCGTGTCGCGCAGCAGGAGCGCGTTGGTGCCCGTCAGCCCTGAAAGATTGATCCAGGCCGTGCCGCCATCGGTGGAGTACTGCCACGTGCCGGTTCCAGCCCCGGTGACGCTCGTACCTGTGATCGCGATCCCGAGCTTCCCTTCGGTATCGGCAACCGTGCTGCCGAGGAACGAACTGACGGCCTGCCCCGTGTTTGCGGTCTGGTCTTCGGTGATCGTAGTAAGGGTCGGGCTTCCCGCGACGAGGGTAGGCGCGGAATTCGATCCGGTCCAATTCAGGGCGAACGAGTACGTGGAAGTGGAGGTATCCGCACCGCCCCCGGACGTACCGCCATCGTCCTGCACTTTGAAATTGAAGGTCGTATTGTTGTTGGTAGCGGTAGCGGTGAACTGCAACTTCCCGGCAGCGATGTCGACCGCGCTGATAGCCTGGTTCACCGTCACCGCGATGCCGTTGTATCTCATGGAGCCGCGGCCCGGCAGCGCCGTAATCACAACGTTCTTGAGCGCATTCCCGTCCACATCCGTCAAGGGGAAATCGGTCGACTTGAAGGTGTAGGTGGTCGAATTCTCGATCCCTGCCGGCGACGTTGCGACGTTGCTCGAAGTCGGGGCGTCGTTGACCGACACTACGTTGACCGAGGACACGATCGCCGGATTTGCGGTATCCGTCCCACCGCCGCTGTCCTTGATCTGGGTAATCGTGAATACACGGTTTCCGGCCGTGGGGGCGTCCTTGAGCGTGTTCTGGTAAGTGATCGAATTCACCACCGACTGGATCGTCGCGGCCGACGCGCCCGCCGGTGTCAGCGTCACCGTAGCCGTTCCGCCGGGTAGCCCGGTGACCGAATAGTTAATGCCGTTCGTCGTTGTCGTGCTCGAACTATTTGCACCCAACGTAATCGTCTTGCCATCGACGACAATGACTTCGTTCGCACCATTGACGATCCCGCTCACGGTAAACGTCAGTCCGGTGAAGTTCTGGGCAGACTCGATTGCGCTAACCGACGCCCCGCTGAATACGCTGACTGCAGCCGCCTGGGTGGAGCCCGCAGCTTCCGTGAAGGTCGGATTCGCCGAGGTCGAATTCAGCACCGGCGCGTCGTTGACCGGCGTGACAGTCACGGTCGAAGCGATCGTCACATTCTTCGTATCCACACCGCCGCTCGCTGTGCCACCCGTGTCCACAACCTGGGTCAGCGTAACGGTGCGCGTTGCCGAGGTCGGATCCTGGCTCGTGTTCTGGTACGACATGCCGTTGACGACTGCCGTAGCGGCGCTCGGGGCGATGCCACCTGCATTGGCCAACGTGACAGTGGCCGTGCCTGCGGAGACGGTAACGGTGTAGGTCAGGCCATTGGCAGCGGTGGTACCGGTCGCACCGTTCGTCAGTGAGAACGTGGTGCCATCGATGTTGAGCTGCTCCGCGGACCCGTCCTTGAGGTTGCTCACCGTCAGGCTCATCGACTTGATCGACTGGCCTGACGCTTCCGTGGCTGAAACTGCGGCACCGGTAAACAGCGTGACCGGCGTCCCGGTTGCAAGCCCCGCGCCCTCCGTAAACGTCCCGGTCACTGTCGTCGCCGTCAGCGTGGGCGCATCGTTGATCTGCGCGATATTGATCGTCTGGCTCGACGACGCAGTCCTGGCCGGGCCGCCGGTATTGCCCTGGTCGTCGACCAGGAGGGTGAAGGTCGTGCTTGCGCTGGGCGTATCGGTATTGTCGATGTAGCTCACCGACGCGCCGTTGAGCCCGGACAACAGGTTGTTAATGGCGCTGGTCGATCCGGTCAGCGTAACCGTGCCTGAGCTGTTGTTGGTCACCACCACGCCCGTCGTGCCCGCAGCGACCGTCAGCGCGCCTTCGCCGACCGACAGAGTAGCCTTTACATTGCTCGATCCGGCATCAATGTCTGCCACCGCAAAACCAGGCCCGGACAGCACCACCGCAACCTGCTCGGTCGCCGAAAAGGCCGCACCCGGAACAGAGACGGTCGGCGCATCGTTGATCGACTGTACCGTGAGCGTTGCCGTGTCGCTTCCGGTCGAGAACGCAGTGGTCCCACCCCCGGCACCCGGATTGACCTTGGTGCCCGCGAATCCGGCAGTCTGGTCCCAAGCGCGGTACGAAAGAGTGGCCGTCGCGCCGTAGACCGTATCCGGCACGAATCGGATCGAGTCGGTGGCCGCAAGCAGTAGCGCCGAAGTCCCAGTCACATTGCCGATCGCGTTCCACGTTACACCGCTGTCGAGCGAGTACTGCCACGTTCCGGTTCCTGCGCCCGAGAAGCTGGCAGCAGTGATCGCAATGCCCTGCGCCGCCCCGGAATTCGCGTCCGAAACCGTGGTGCCGAGGAAGGCGGCGACCGTCTGCCCGGAGTTCGAGACGGCGTCCTCATCGATAGTGTTGAGCGAAGGGCTGCCTGCCGTGAGTACCGGTGCCGCATTGGGGACGGACCAAGAGAGGTTGAACGTTGCTGCGGCCGAGGTATCCTGGCCGCCGTTCGTCGTACCGCCGTCATCCTGGACCTTGAACGTGAAACTCGTGCTGGCGGCGGATCCGGTGGAAGTGAACTGCAATTTCCCGGCATCGATGTCTGTCACCGACACGGTGAGGGGTCCGGACACCGTAATACCGTTGTACTTCAGCGTCCCGGCAGCCGGAGCTGCCGTGATGACCACGTTGGCGAACTTATTGCCATTGGTGTCACTGAACGGGAAGTCCGTGGTGTTGAACGTATATGTGGCAGTGGAATAGACCGACGGCGAAGCCACAGACGCGGTTGTGGGCGCAGTATTGAGCGCCACGACCGCGATCGCCGCGGTGTCTGTAGTATTGGAAAATGCCGTAGTCCCGCCGACGTTGGCTGCATTGGACAGGTCCTGCGCTGCGATCCCCCCTTGCACACCGGTCGTGCGATCCCAGGCCCGGAACGTGAGCCCATCCGAAACCGTGCCACTGAAGCCTGTATTCGGCTGGAAATACACTCGCGTTGCGGAATCGGCTGCGAGAAGGCGTGCAGTCGTTTTGGTGGGGCTTCCGAGCGTATTCCACGTAAATCCGTTATCCAGGGAATACCACCAGGTCCCGTTCGCCGTGTTTGCGCCCGTCACTGCCATGCCGCCGAGCGCACCTGGGTCGGGGTCGCTTTGTCCGGTGAGGAGAGCGGAGACGAGGGACCCGACCGGTCCGGAGGGCGCGGGAGCATTTGCCACCAGCGTCGGCATCGTGACATTGACGGCAGCGTCAAGCAGCGGTGCGTCGTTGGCATTGGCAACCGTAATCGTCGCCGCATTCGCCTGCGTGGAAAATGCGCCCGTACCACCGGTCGCGCCGGGCGCGGTCGTGTCCGCAACATTGCGCGGACCTGCGGTTGCCACGCCAGTTACCGTGCCGTCCCAGGCGCGGAACGTGAGGTTGCCGCCGCCTGCGGCCACGCCATCCGCAAGGAAACGCACCTTATCCGTGGATTGCAGCAGCAACGCGCTGCCAGCCGAGCCGGTGACATCGAACCAGGTGCTTCCATTGTCAGCGGAGTACTGCCATTTTCCGCTGCTTGCCGTAAGTCCGGTAATCGCGATTCCCCGCGCAGACTGCGGATTGGCGTCGACGTCGGTACTCGTTCCCATGAACGAGCTGACCGTCTGCCCGCCCAGTTGCGTGGCGCTCGCGTTCCCAGCCGCCACGGCAATCAGCGACGGCATGGTGAACGCGCCTGCTGGCGTCAGCACCGGCGCATCGTTCAGGTTGGATACGGTTATCGAGGCCGTGTCCGACGCAAGAGAGAACGCGCTAGAACCGCCGCTCGTGCTCGTATCCACCCTTGCACCTGCGACGCCGGCCGTCTGGTCCCAGGCACGGTAGGTGATGGTCGGCGTCAGCGCGCCGGTACCCGCTGGAGTTGCATTGCTCCCGTCCGGCAGAAAACGCACCCTGTCGGAGGAGCGCAGCAGCAGGGACGACGTGCCACTCACAGAGGCGACAGCGTTCCATGTCGTTCCGCCGTCCGTGGAATACTGCCAGCTCCCTGGCCCGGAACCTACGCTGGTGCCGGTGATGGCGACCCCGCCTACCCCACCCGGATCATTGTCCGTGACCTGCGAAACGTTGCTGCCGCTCACCGCGAGCAGCGAGGATACGAGTTGCCCGGTTGCAGCAGTCGCATCCTCCGTAATCGGCGCCATGACCGGCGCACCTGCCGTCAGCACGGGCGCGAAATTGGTTCCCGATCCGGCCCAGTTCAGGTTGAACGTGGCTGCGGTCGACTTGTCCGAGCCACCACCGGAGTCCTGCACCTGAAAGTTAAAGGTAGTGCTGTTCGGGGTGCCGGTGGATTTGAACTGCAGCTTGCCGGCGGCCACATCCGCTGCGCTGACCGTCGTCGCCGTGGTGATCTTGCTGCCGTTGTAGTACAGGTCGCCGGTGCCGGGCAGCGGCGTGTTGATCAGGACGTTGGACAGGGTGTTCCCATCCACGTCCGAAAACGGAAAATCGGATGAGGTGAATGTGTAAAAGGCGTTGGTCGCAATCGCGGGGGACGTTGTGACATTCGCCGTCGACGGCGCGTCGTTGACAGCCGTCAGGTTGACCGTGCTGGTCAGAGGCGCGCTGGTGTATGTACCATCAGTGGCAACGATTGCGATGCTGCGCGAAGGCGTCACGCCTCCGGGAGTGCCCGCAGAGACACCCGTGGGGTTATCGTTGGACGCATTGCTGAACGTAACGCCACGCAGGGCGGTCTGGTAATTCGCGATCGTGGCCGACCCGCTCAATGTGAGCACGCCGGTAGAACTGTTGTACGACGCGGTAATGCCAACCGGGAGGCCCGACGCCGTCAGCGTATCGCCGCTAACGAAATTGCTCACGGTCACGTTCGCGCCGGTAAGGTTGGTTCCGTTTACGTCGGTGAGTGTCAGCGAGGGCGCCACTGACACACCGGATGCCTGCTCGGTATAAGTAACCGTAGACCCCGTGGCAACTACGGGCCTGCCATCGATGTTGATCGTCGTGGCGAGCGTGCCGGTCTTCGCAGTCCCCGAAGTATCGTCGTACGCCGTGAACGTTACCGTGCGCGCCGTACCCGAAGGCGTCAAAGCATTTGTATCTTGGTAGGCCACCGCACGCATGGCCGCCTGCCATTGCGCCGTTGTCGCGGTGCCACTGGTGGAGAGCAGGGTAAGTGTCCCGCCCGCGTTGCTGCTCACATAGATGTCCCCGGTCGACGCGCTGGGCGTGAACGAAAGGACATCCTCGGCGAGGCCGCCCGACATCGCGACCGTGACCTTGCTCATGATCGCGGAATCGGCGTCGGTCAGGGTAATCGTGGTATTGATGGGTGTGGCGGCGGCGCCCTGCACATAGCTGAGTGCGGGATTGTTCACGAGTACCGGCGCCGAAGCCGTGCCGACTTTCAGCGTCAGCGTATTGGCAGTCGGGTCCAGGTCCACGCCGCTGTTGGCTGTGCCGCCATCGTCGCGCACTTGAAATCCGACGGACCAGGTCCCGTTTGCGCTGGACGCAAACCTCAAATTGCCGGCGTTCAGGTCGGCCAGCGTCATCACGTTGTTCACCGCAACGGCCACCCAGGCGGACCCGTTCCAGCGCAGGAGCTGTTGGTTCGTTCCCGTGGTATTGGTACCCCAGGACATGGAAGTAACCTTCACATCCGCAAAATTATTCGGAGCCGGGGCGTCGCTCGCATCAGCAAAGCCCAGGTCCGCCAATGTCACGTTGCGCCATGTGTTTGTTGCAGACACTGCGGCGGTAAGGTTGGTGCCGGTAGGTGCGCTGTTACGGTTGGCGCCAATGACGATCGTGGACAGAGCGGTATTGCTGTTGAGCCCGGTGTCGTCGAGAACCTGGACTGAAACCACTCGACTGGTGGTCAGGATATTGCCGCTCGTGGTGTTCTTGAACTGAACCAGCTTGAGGGCGGCTTCATACTGCACCCGCGTGGCGGTGCCGCTCAGGGTCAGCGTGTACGTTCCGGCACCACTCGTGATAGTGCTGGTGATCCCAACGGGCAACAAGGAGGAAAGCACCAGCTGGTCGCCGGCATTGGCGTTGGTGATCGTAATTGTCGCGCCAGTGATCTGGTCGCCGGGTGAGGTCGTATTCGGGTCCGTGAGCCGCATCTGCGTCGATGCGATCGCCACCGCGAATCCGGTGCCGTCATTGTGCGTATAGGTCGCCGTGAATGCCGTGCTCTGCGCGTCAAACCGGACGTTGTCGACAAAGAGCGTCCCGGTTCCCGGCGCAGCCACGAACCGGAGCTGTGTGCTCGCCGAGGCGTACGCCGTGACGTCCTTGGTATAGGTCCCGCTGGCCGAACCGTACGAAGAGTTAATCGTGTCGAGCGTGGTCCAACTCTGGCCGCCGTCGCGGGAGATCTGCACGTCAACCGAACCACTGCCGATCGAGGTCCGATCATAGGCGAATTGCAACTGCGTCCCGACGCGCGTGGCGCCTGCCCCGGCGTTGCCGATCAGGTCCACCGGTCGCGTGATGGACACGTTCGTCCCGGTCGCGTTCTGGATTTGAAGCTTGAAGTCCGAGGTGTCCGTGACGACCTTGATCTGGCCGCCGGCCGCGGTGGCTGACGCGTCGTCGCTCGTCTCGATCCATGGCGCAACCCATCCGAACGTGCTTGTTGACGAAGTGTTGGTGTAGGTCTGTGTCTTGAAATCGTCGATCACTGAAACCGTGGTCCCGAGCGCTACCCGTGGCGGCGCGCTGGTTTCCGGAATCAGGATCGTCGCCGTGGCGGTGGCGAACTCATTGGCGAGGACGCCGGACTGCCTGCCAAGATCGGTCACCAGACCGCTGGTGTCGGCCCCGGAATAGCTTACGGTCAGGGTTTCCTGACCTCCACGCTCGTTGAAACGGACTTCGATCGAATGCAGGCCGGGTGACAGGTAGATCGTGCTTCCGGTTACTGTCTGAAACGCGTGAAGGCCGTCGTTGTTGACCACCATCTGGCCGTCGACATAGACAATCGAGCCGTCGTCCGAACCGCTGTAGAACGTATAGTTTCCGCCGGTCTTGACCGTGAGGCCGCTCGAATAGCGGATGACAAAATTGTCGAAATTGGGAGTTAAGCCCTTCGCGGCGGAATAGTCGCGCACCGCCTGATCGACGTTATAGGTGCTGCTGAACCCCGTGTAGTCCGGCGTGGTGGTCGGGAATCCCGTCGGACCTGTACCGATCAGGGACGTGAGCGTTGAATTGTTGGCCCAGAACTCGTAATTCACGCCGGGCACCTGCGCCACGCTGATCAGTTTGTAGGTAAAGGTGTCCGCAATGCCGCCGACCGGCACGGGGCCGCCCGTGTAGTTGTAGGTGAACGTGCCGTCGGTGTTGATGGCCACCGTGCCGAACTTCGGCGCCGCCAGGACTGAATCGAAAGTGACCACACCGTCCGGGTCGTAGTCCTTGCCGTATCCACCATCCGCAAGGATATTGCCTGTCTGCGTGGTCTGGCCCGCCGCGAGGGTAAACACCTCTGGATTGGCGACAATCGGGTTGTTGACCGGAATCACCTTTACGTAGGCGTGGACCGTCGAACTCGGTGTGGTGCCGTCTGTCGCGGTGACCGTGATATCGCGCGTGGTCGCGTCGGGATTCAGGCTCGAATTGCTGTAACGGACCGCCTTCAGCGCAGCGAGGAAGTTTGCGTCACCGCTACCGGTCAACGTCAGCGTGGATCCGTCGGGACTGAGGGACCCCGCGATCCCGCTGGTCGTGGCGTAGGCGAGCGAGTCGCCGGACTTCCAGTTGGTGATCGTTACCGTAGCGCTGGTGGTGGTATTGCTGGACGAGAAAGCCGCATTCGTGTCCATCAACTGGACGGCCGTTCCGCTCTCTGTGAAAGCCGAGGCGTAGTTGTTTCCACCTGCGGTGATCTTTACGTTGTCCAGATAGAACTTGTCGGTCGTCCCCCCGAACCCGCTCGAGACTTGGAGTCGTACGACGGTGTTCTCGGAAACATAGGCCGAGATATCGACGTTGGTGGCCGACCCGGATGTGGTTACGCCAGTAGACGCACTCGACGAGTACGTAGCCACAGTCGAAAAATTGGCGCCACCGTTGTTTGAGACCTGCAGCTGGATGAAATCCTGCCCGGCCGAGGCGTTGACGAACACGTAGCTGAACGAGACCTGCGCAGACGTGTACGGCTGGAGGTTGATGGCGCGCTGGATGTAATCCTGCGGCGCGTCGCTGTGCCCTTCGATCATCAGCACGTTGCCGGAAGTACCTGTGCCCACGCCGGGATTGGCCTTGACCTGCACGTGGGCGGTAATCGGGTTGTTTTCGCTGTTGCTCCCGCCCGAGGGCGCTGCATCGAATTCCACCCACCCATTGGTCGCACCGGCCGGCGTCAGCCACCCCATCCCGGCGGTCACTGTGTCGCTCATCGCGCTTCCGCCTACGCCAGAACGGTTGAACGAAAAAAGATCGATCGCCGCCGTGCCGCCAAAGGTATCGGTCACGTTCAGGTCGGCGCCGTTCAGGTCCACGACCGGCTGGGCAAGCACGGCACTGAATTGCGCAAGGGTGGCGGCATCCGCGAAAGGTCGCGTGACGATCGTGCCCTGCGTTACCTCGAGGTTCCAGTCCCCGCCCAGCGGTCCGCCGCCGGTGAGGTTGTCGGAAGCCGCGACGTCCGCGCCGGTCAGCGTCGACAACTGGGAAAGCAGGCTGTGTCCCGCAAGCCCTTGGCCCGCATCACAACCGTAGATCAGGAAATCGGCACCCGGGGACAGACTCGCTTTCCAGGCCGCCATGTCCGCGCCATGCTGCGCGACCGAGAGCGCGGTCATTTCCGTATTGCCGAGCGCAATCTCGCCTACGCTGCCGTGCGTTACGAGGTGGACGGCGTCGACGTTCTGCCGCCCGGCAAGTGCTTCGGTAATCTGCGCGAACCCGTCCCTTGCCGGGTCAAGGAGCACCACTTCGACGCCGCTGCGCACTCCGGCCACCAACTGCTGGTAGCCGGCAATGCTGGTGTCGATGAACAGGATTTCACCGCCCGCCCGGGCCGAGACCGGCTCGAGCACTCCCAGGGGCCGATCGGCGGCGGCCTTGTCCGCTGCAGCCCTGTCTACCGCGGCACGATCGGCGGCCGCTGCGTCCGGCACGGCGGTCTGCGTCCAGTCGACCGCAGGAAGCGTCTTGTCCGTCTCTGCTGCGGTAGTGCCCGCAGGCTTGGACGCATCCGCAGCGGTCTGTGCGGTCTTGTCGACAATGTCTGCGGCAAGCGCGCCATCGAAAACGATCCGCGGCTCGAGCGCGAGATACCGCGTCTTTCGAACCAGCGTCTTGCGCGTTCGCTTGGCCTTGGAGGGCGCCTTACCGGCACCCTCGCCCGAACCCTGCGGCTTGTCGTTTTCGCTCATATCGCACCGTTACCTGTCATTTACAACAAACAGTATCAATTTCAAAAGGTTACGCCGCCTATAGCGAACCTCTCCCCATTGTAGAGGCGACTTATCCCTCTATCCAAGCACGGGGATTGCCGCAAGAGGAAATTGTTGGCACAAATTCGCAAAACATCGTCAGGAAAAGAGGCCCGAACGAGGGCCTTTTTGGCCGATTGCGGCACCGGGACCGTGGATCCGGCCGGACAGCCCCGCCGCAAGCGTCAGAAACCGCTTTCGCGCATCAGGATAGACAACGCCTTGGACACGAAGTTCTGGGCCACCAGCACCAGGCTCGTTTCGATGCGGACCGTCCCCCTTTCGATTGACGACAAGGGGCCGACCTCGCCAATGGGTTCGATCAACACGCGGTAGACGGGGTCCTGGGCCTGCGCCCCGCCCCGCCGGTCGAGAACCGCCGGGATATCCCCGCCGTGAGGCGCCACCAGGAGCGGCCGGCTGATCTGCTTGCTGCCGGTCGTATCGATCGACTTGACGATGCCCTGCACCGACGGGGCGTCGGCGCGCGAAGACACGAATTTCACGTTCTGCCCGACCTGCACCGACTCGATCGTTGATTCACTGACGTAGGCCTCGATCACCGTGGGCGCAGGGGAGGCAATGCGCATCATCAGCTCACGCGTCCCGATCGATCGGCCGGCAACGATATGCGGCGACATGTCCCGGACTGCGCCCCGGATGGTGGCCCTGATGGTGAGACGCTCGGACTCCTCCTCAACCGACTTCTGCTCGGCAAGAGCTTCGGCGATCTGCTCGAGGAGCACTAGGCGCCGTTCCTGCAGCTTGCCGCTGGCGGCCGAGGTCAGGGACTCCGCGTGCGCGCTCGCCAGCGAGATGGCGGCCTTTTGTCCGCGCAGCTGGAGGTCCGGCGAGTCGAGCTGGACAAGCACCTGCTCGGGCTCGACCATCTGGCCCGACCGCACCTCAACCGACTTGATGTGTGCCGCAAACGGCGCAAACACCGGTTGCTCCTGGGCCACGCGCAGCACCGCGGGAGCGGTCATCTGGTTCGTGACCGGAACCATCCAGATCAAAATCAGCAACCCGCCGAAAACGGCAGAAATCGGGGTGACCTGCAGGCGTACCTGCTGTCGCTTTTTCCACAAATAGGCGACCTCGGACCACACCGGCCGGAAGATGAACCAGATGAGCTCCATCATCATCATCACGATGCCGAGGATCTTGAAGAACAGGTGGTACACCATCAGCGCAATGCCGAAGAACACGATGAGGCGATACATCCAAGTCATGCCTGCAAAGGCGACCAGCCCCGCTCGCTGCCATGCCGAGAAGGTGGGCTCGGGCAGGGGCTCATGCAGGCCGAAGAACGTGCGTCGCAGCCACCAGCGCGCGCAGGCACCGCTGCGTTCATGCAGGTTCGGGAAGTCCAGAGCGTCAGACACCACGAAGTAGCCGTCAAAGCGCATGAATGGGCTGGCGTTCACGGCCAGTGCCATGACCCAGGTCGTGGTCGCCAGGATGAACAGGACGTGCTTGGTGGCGCCCTCCGGTGTGATCGTCCACAACAAGGTGGCAAAACACGCCAGCGCAAGTTCGACCGCCATTCCTGCCGAGGCTATGACCAGTTGCTTCTGCCTGTCGGCCAGTTTCCAGGTCTCGCCCACGTCCGTGTAGAGGAACGGCCACAGCACGAGAAATGCAACGCCCATGGCCGGGACCCGCACCCCGTAGCGCTTGGCCGCGTACGCGTGGCCGAGTTCGTGGAGCACCTTGGAGAAAGTCGCCGCGATCGCGAAATACACCCCTCCCTGCAGGTTGAAGAAGTAGGCGAAGGTCCGGCGCAACTCATCCCATTCGCGTGTGATCAGGTACAGGTCCACACACAGGACCACCAGAAGTATGGTCAGGAAACTCCGGGTGAAGAACAGTTCGGCAAACGGCAGGGTTCGCTGCAGGAACTTGTCCGGCCGCACCAGCGGGACGCGGAAGAAGAGATAGTTGTGGAACAATTGCTCGTACCAGGGCTTCACCCCGCTCATCCAGCGATTGCGCAGGCGGCCGCGCCCCTCTTTTTCGGTCGGCACAAGCAACTGGCCTGACTCGAGGAACTGGATGAACTGCGTCACCTCGTCCTCAGTGGGACGCAAGGGCGTCTCGGCCTCGACCTGCGCGATCAGCGTGTCTATGGTCCCGTGCTCGGCCCAGCGCGCGAGCAGTTCAAATTCGAGCCAGCCGATCTCGAAAAATCGGTTGCGTACAGGATCCAGGATGCGCCAACTAGGCGAACCGTCGCGATGCCGGGCGCTGGAATACAGCTTGATGTCCTGCCTGAGCTTGGGAACCCCGGGCTTCTCGGGTGGACGTGCGCCGGCCGGCATCCCCTGGAGTGCAGCGGCTTGCGGTTGCGCGACAGCCATTCAACAAATCCCCCGAACACGGTCCGCCCAAGCGGCTCCGCACGCAGCAGGAATTATCCCCCAATCCACCGATTCCTCGTCCGAATTGAACAAAATTCACATTCGATCAAGCGCTTGCCCGCCACTCGAGGCTTCTGGATTCAGCCCCGGAAAAAGCTGCCCAGCGCATCCAGGATCGCGTCGGGGGCCTCGGCCATCAGCGAATGGCCCGAGGGCCGGATCGACACCCGCACCGCACCGGAAAGTGCGAGGGTAAGGCTCTCCGCCGCCTTGGGCGGGGTCATCATGTCCCTCGCGCCCGACACGACCATCGCAGGACACGCTACTTTTGCAGCGCTCAGCAGTCCCGACGTGTAGTCCTTGCATGCGTTGAGGTCGTTGTAGAGCACGCCGGGAGCCAGTCGCGAAAGACGTGCCAGCGTATCTCCATACATCCACATCCCCGGGTTCGGATTGCTCGCAAACGGGACCTGTGGCGCGTGACCCCAGATGGTTTCCATGTCGTACGCGCTCTGGTCGTTATTGCGCGCAGCATCCAGGAATGCGTCCGAAACGTTCATGGGAAATGCCGTGCCAAGCAGCGCAATGCGGTCTACGCGAGCCGGGTGCCGCGCCGCGCACTCGAGCGCGACCAGCGACCCCATGCTGTGCCCCACGACGCCCGCCTTTTCGATCTTCGCCGCATCAAGGAGCCTCATCACCCAGTCGGCCGCCGCCTCGATGCTCGCGAGCGGCGGCCCCGCCGAGCGCCCATGCCCGGGCAGGTCGCAAGCGAGGACGTTCCACCCGTGGTACCCGAAATAGCGGCTCTGGAGCCCCCACCAGCTGTGGTCCAGCCCGGCCCCATGGACGAACACGATCGCGGGCTTTGCCGGATCGAGGTCATGCGCCGCCGTGTAGGCGTAGGCATTCTTCGCGTCGACTGTGAAATCCATGGCCCCGGCCTATTTCATCGTGCGTTGCGCATCTTTGAGCGCACGCGACAAGTCGTCAATCAGATCGTCCGCATCTTCCAGCCCGATCGAAAGCCGCACGGTGCCAGCGGCGATCCCCGCGCGCCGCAGAGCTTCGTCGTCCATGCGGTAATGCGTCGTGGACGCGGGATGGATGACGAGCGACTTCGCATCGCCGACGTTGGCGAGGTGAGAAAAGATCCGCAGGCTTTCGATGAACTTCTTGCCAGCTTCGCGGCCGCCTTTCAGGTTGAACGAGAACACGGCCCCGCAGCCTTTGGGCAGCAATCTCAGGGCAAGTGCATGGTCCGGATGGCTGGGCAGCTCAGGGTACCCCACCGACTCGACCATTGCGTTCGAGGCGAGGAAGGCGACGATCTTACGAGTGTTCTCCACGTGGCGCTGCATCCGCAGATGCAGCGTTTCGATGCCCTGCAGGATCTGGAACGCATTCATTGGCGCCATGCAAGCGCCGAAATCACGCAGGCCTTCGCGGCGGGCACGCAACAGGAAAGCCCGCGTGCCGGACTCTTCCTCGAAGTCCATGTTGTGGAATCCCGCATAAGGTGCGGTCAGCTGCGCAAACTTGCCCGAGGCCTCCCAGTCGAACCGCCCGGAATCGACCAGCACGCCTCCAATGGCGACGCCATGGCCGCCGAGAAACTTGGTCGCCGAGTGGTAAAGCAGGTCAGCACCCAGGGAGAATGGCTGCATCAGGTAGGGCGTCGTGAACGTCGAGTCCACGAGCAGCGGCACTCCGTGCCCGTGAGCGATCTTCGACACCGCCGGGATGTCGAGCACGTCTAGACCCGGGTTGCCCAGGGTCTCGCCGAAGAGCAATCGGGTGTTCGGTTGCAGGGCCTTTTCCCAGGCGCCCAGGTCTCTCGGGTCGACAAACGTCGTCTCGATGCCGAACCTTTTCAGCGTGTAGCCCAGCAGGTTGTGTGAGCCGCCATACAGGGAGTTCGACGCGACCACGTGATGGCCTGCATCGAGGATCGTGGATACGGCAAGGTGCAGCGCCGCCTGCCCGCTCGCCACCGCGATGGCGCCGACGCCGCCTTCAAGCGCCGCGACGCGCTCCTCGAGCACAGCTACCGTCGGGTTCGAGATCCGCGAGTAGACATGCCCCGCTCGTTCCATGTTGAACAGCGAGGCTGCGTGATCCGAATCGCGGAATACGTAGGACGTAGTCTGGTAAATCGGCACCGCGCGGCTGCCGGTTGCGGGGTCGGGCGACTGCCCCGCATGCAGCGATAGGGTGTCAAAACCGGGAAATTTCGGGCCTGCCATCGGATCCCCCAAACAAAAACGCCCCCGGACGGGGGCGTCAAAAAGCCTTGATGTCTAGTGCAGGTTCTTCCTGTTCGGCGTGCGGGTGTACGTTTCAAACGCACGCTCCGGTTTTCTCGGCTGGTTCGCCTTGTCTTTCCAGTCGCGGTCGAACAGGTCGTTTACTACCGCAAGCACTTCATCGACCTTCGGCTTGTCGAACTGACGCGCCAGCATGGCCGTGACGTCCTCGAGCATGCAGCGCCGCTGCGCCTCATGGATCGCCTGGGCGGTCGGGCCGACGAACAGCAATTGTCCTTCCTGCTCGCCGCTGTCCTGGTAGATGGTGACATCCACCTCCACGGCCTCCTCGGCATACGGACCGAGCGTGTCGAGGGCGGTTTCGAGCACTTTCTGGAAGCTGCGACCGATCTCGCCGGTCCAGCAGAGGTAGAGCATCCGGTTCGGCTCGTCGTACTCGATGCCCGGCTCCTCGGGTTCGAGGCTCTTGACGTCATCCATGCTGTCGGCGTCAAGGTAGTCGAGCCAAGGCGAAAGGGCGACTTCGAGCTGCTTTCGGGCGACGCCTTCGAGTATGGGAATGTCTGCGTGTACGTGGACTTCCATCCGCATGGCAGGGATCCTCGTATGGAGGGAAGAGGGCTCAAATTCTATCACGCACCCCCTGCCGGCCAGCGCCGGGGTCAACTTCCCCGCACCCGCGGCCGTTAAAGGAAAGGGAGCCGACGCGGCCCTTGAATTCTGGAAATTCGGCACAAAGATTGCTTTGACCCACAAAAACCCCACAAGGCAGCGCCACCATGAGCGAAATGAACGTCCTCTATGACAGTCCACAGTTTTACATGGCGGAATTTTCAGGCAGCGAGGGCATCGAGCTTGTCGACAAATCCACCGGCCGGGGCGGGTACCTCGAAGGCGATGTCGCGCATAAATTGCGCGCCTCATTGGAGCACTTGTTCTCTGACGATCCCTCCGTCGAATCGGTCGATGAATTCCTCGGGCACTACGAAGCGCTTCTCACCAACCGGATAGTGCTTCACTAGGCAGCCGGGGCGCGCGGGTTTGCACGCCACAAAGGTCGGTAAGGAGGGCTTTTTCGGTTAGCATTGCCCCGCCTTGAACGCGCCCATGCACACCAATCGCATCCACCCGGACTACACCGGCGGCGGACTGCTGAACCTGATCGCGAGCTGCGCCGCATCGCGGGGTGGCCGTCCGCTGCATCCGTCCCTCGATGCCTTGCCCCCCGAAGAACTTGCCGGCGCAAAGAACGTCGTTCTTATCATCATCGACGGCCTTGGGTACAACTACCTTGCCAGCCGCGCTGCCGGCAGCACCCTTGCATCCCACCTCGCGGGCCGGATGACTTCGGTCTTCCCGTCCACCACCGCGAGCGCCATCACCACTACCTTTACCGGCCTGTCGCCTGCCGAGCACGGGCTTACCGGATGGTTCACCTGGTTTCCCGAGGCCGATACGATTGCCGCAGCCCTGCCGTTCAAGCCGCGCGCGGCGGGCGACACGCTGGAGCAGCGCGGCATAGCGCCGACGAGCCTTTACCGCGGCGCACCGCTTTTCGATACGCTGTCCACTGAATCGTACGTTGTGTCTTACCGCCCGATCGTGGACTCGCACTACAACCGCAATTTCTGCGGCCGCTCCACGCGCCTTGCGTACGACAATCTCGACGGGTTCGTATCCCAGACCGAAGCCGCCGTGAAATCCGGTGACCACCGGAAATTCATCTACGCCTACTATCCGGAATTCGACACCAGTTCGCATCGATTCGGCGTTTCGAGCGGGCAAACCGCTGCGGTCTTTTCCCAGATCGATGCAGCATTCTCGACGCTGCTCAATCGACTCTCAGGAACGGACACCGCAATCGTCCTCACGGCGGACCATGGATTCATCGACTGCCCGGCAGAAAACGCGCTTGACCTGGCGGACTGCCCTGGACTCGCCGCGTTGCTCGCGCGCCCGCTGACCGGCGAGCGGCGCGTGGCGTTCTGCCACGTGCTGCCCGGCAGGCACGACGAGTTCGCGGCGCGCGCCGCCGAGTGGCTGGACGGCAAGGCCGATATCCTCCCCGGACGCCTGCCGCTCGACGCAGGCTGGTTCGGCGGCGGCGACCTTCATCCGCACATCGCTTCACGGGCAGGCGACTTCGTGCTGATGATGCACGAGCCTTACACGGTCAAGGACTGGTTGCCTGGGGAGCCGCGGCACCTCCATATCGGCAACCACGGCGGGATGTCCGTCGACGAAATGTATATCCCCCTCGTGGTAGCGCGGGCCTAACGGAGAAACCAATGAAAGCGAACGTAAACGGCATCAACCTCTATTACGAAACTCACGGAACCGAGGGTCCCTGGCTCACGCTGAGCCATTCCCTCGGATGCAGCTCGTCCATGTGGACGCCGCAGATCGCCGAATTCTCGAAGCGCTTCCGGGTGCTCGCATTCGATACGCGGGGCCACGGCCGGAGCGACGCACCGCAAGGGCCCTACACCCTGGAGCAACTTGCAGACGACCTTGCCGGGCTCCTGGCGCAATTGGGCATCCAGCACACGCACTTCTGTGGCTTGTCCATGGGAGGCATGATCGGCCAGACGTTTGCGCTCAAGTATCCCGGCGTGTTCAGCAGCCTCACGCTCGCCAACACCACGAGCAGGTATCCCGCTGAAGCGCAATCCACGTGGGCAGACCGCATCCGGATCGTGGAATCGCAGGGCATGCAACCGCTGCTCGAACCCACCCTGGGGCGCTGGTTTACGCCAGCGTTCCGTGAGGCGCGGCCCGACATCATGAAATCAATTGGCGCGCAGATCGTGGCCACGCCGGCGGCCGGCTATGCCGGCTGCTGCGCGGCGATCCCTCAGATCGACGTGACCAAGCGCCTGGGGGAGATCAAGTGCCCTATCCTCGTGATTGCCGGGGAGCAGGATATGGCCACTCCGCTGGCCATGGCCCAGGAAATGCACACCAACGCGCCGGGGTCGACGCTCGCCGTGCTCTCGCCGGCAGCACACCTGTCGAACCTGGAGCAGCCGGACGCCTTCAGTGCCGCCCTGGACGGCGTGCTGAAAAGGGCGGCCTAGGGCGCGCCGATCCCGGCAGCCGCCTGGTCGAGGAACACCCTTGACTGGGCGAGCACCGCCTCGCGCCAGGCCGGATCACTGGGATAGAACGCCTCGACGTAATCCGCGTGAACCGGCTTGGCGAGGTCCGCATCCTCCTTGCCATGGCAACGCAGCCAGCGCAGGGCCATGTTGGCGCGTTGCATCTCCTGGCGCGAGCGCGTACCAAACTCGATCACGACCGCCGTCGTTTCGGCATCGGGCAGTTCAGCCTGGAAGGCATCGATCAGCAGCCCCTTGTAGACCGCCAGCGCCTTGTGCGTCGACCCTTGCCGGTTGACCGCCCGCTCGCCCCACCAGGCGCGTGCCCGCTCGTAGGCCGGCGAACCTGCCGCGTGAAAGCAAAGGAATACGTGATCGAGGTACGGTCCGATTCCGGTGTGCAGGTCGATGATCCCCGCACGCTTCGCCCCGGCCACGTGCTCCCTCACGGCCTGGCGGAAAGCCTCGTTCGACCACTGCGGGCGATGACCGCCGAAGAACACGCCGTCGGCGTGACTGTACTGGCCACCGTTGTAGGCATCCGAAAATGCCTGCTCCCCGTTCTTTTCACGGAACGCTTCGAGCGCCGCGAATACCCCGTGGATGGCGCCCTCGTCCCAGCGTGAAGGCGAGATTCCCGGGTGCAGGACTGCGTAGCCGGGGTTGGCCGGATAAGGTTGCGCATGGTCGACAAAGTTGCGGTTGAGGTCGACGTTCTCTTCCGTGACGCGTTGCAGGTGAGCGAAACCCCAGGGGTTATGTGCGTGGAGCATCACGACAGCACTGTCAGGTCCTATCCGCTTCGCGCCCCCGCCCTTGATCCAGGCAGTCTGCGCGGCAGACCCTGACAAGCCCTCGATGCCGTGGGTGCCACAGCCGACAACCATCCTGTTCGGCGCATCCGGGCGGCCAAGCACAGCAACATCCAGGTAGAGCGCCTCGCCTTCCGGTCCCTTCTGCCCGGGATGAAGGTAGTGCGCAACCTGCGCGCCGGCGGCGCGGGCCGCGTCGAGAAACTTCCAGCGCGCCTCTGGATAGGTCGAAGAGAACACCGACAGGTCGGTCATGGCAGATTTCCTTTCCTGAATTTTCTTCACTCGATGAACTGCAGCGGGAGCGCAGTCGTGTACTTGATCTGCTCCATGGCAAAACTGGAGCTTACGTCGGACAGACCCGGCGTCCTGATCAGCTGCTTGTAGACCGCGTCATAGGCCGCAATATCCGGCACCACCACGCGCAGCAGGTAATCCACTTCGCCGCTCATCCGGTAGAACTCCATCACTTCGGGAATGGCGTTCACGTTCTTCGAGAAGCTCTTGAACCAGGCCGCGCTGTGCTGGCTCGTCTTGATAGCCACGAACACGGTGACGCCAGCGTTGAGCGCGGCCGCATTCAGCAGGGTCACGCGCTTGCGAATCACCCCGTCCGCCTCGAGGCGCTGGACACGCCGCCAGCACGGGTTGGGCGAAAGCCCCACCCGGCCCGCCAGTTCGTTCACCGTGAGCGTCGCGTCCTCCTGCAGGAGCGCGAGGATTTTCTTGTCTATCGGGTCCACATGCGGCCTTGCGAAGGCATGGAAGTCAACTTGTTTGGATTTATTGGTATATTCAATCTAAAAAATAGCAATTTCATGGTTATTTTATGACAAAATATTCAAACGTAAGGTAGTTTTTTTCTTATTCTGTCTGGCCATCCCGGAGACCGCCACATGCACGCAGCCCGTTCCATCACCGTCGCCGGCAACGCCTCTCCTATCGACAACTGGCAGGCCGGCGCCACCCCGGACGCATTCTCGGCGCTCGTCGAGAGCCTCGAGCGCAATTTCGGCAGCGTCCGAGCAGGCGACTGGCCGGCCGCGGCAAGAGCGGCAAAAGCGGCAATCGACCTGCACATCGAAAATACGGCCTTGCTGGACGGCATGCGCTACGTCATGTGCTGCACCGGATACAGCCGGGTGCTCTTGCATGCCGATCCTGAAGGGCGGTTCTGCGTGCTCGGGCTGGTCTGGCCCCCCGGTTGCATCACCCCGGTCCATGCCCACCTCGCCTGGTGCGCGCTGGGAATGCACACGGGCGTACTCGAAGAGGAAACCTTTGTCGCATGGCGCGAAGGTGAGTCGGAACCCGGCGCGCTCCTCGCCACCCGATCGCTGACCGCGGGCGAAACGGGATGCGACGCAAGCAACGGCAGGTTCGTCCACCGCCTCGCCAACCGCTCCCCCGGCTTCGCCATGTCGCTGCACATCTACGGCGTCGCCCCCGATCACATCGGCGACGGCGTGAACCGGGTCCTGCTGGCGTAAGGGCGCCGGTTCGCTCCACGGACGGACGCACGCGCCCTTTTCCGCTATCTTCCCGACACTATGCTGACCAACCTCGGCGATCTCCTGGATCGCAACAAAGACCCCTCCAAGCTCGCGCTGATCGACTGCCTCGATTGGACGCATCCCCGCGAATACACCCACGGCGAAGTCGATGCCCTGGCGGATGCCTGCGCGCGGGGCCTGCTCAAGCGCGGCCTCGTCCGCGGCGATTCGGTGGCCATCCTGTCGGCCAACCGCGCCGAGTTCCTCATCGCGTACTTCGGGACCATGCGCGCCGGCCTCGTGGCCGTGCCAGTGAACCACAAGTTCCCGCGCGACACGATCGACTTCGTGATGCGCGATTCGAGCGTGAAGCTCGTGCTGTGCGACGCTGAGCGCAGGCCGGCCGTGGCTGCCGACCTCGCTATCGTCGAGTTCGGCCCGGAGTTCGAGGCGCTGCTCGATCGCGGGCCGTTCGAGACCGTCGTCCCCCGCCAGGGCGAAGTCGCGATGGTGCTGTACACCTCCGGGTCCACCGGCCGGCCCAAGGGCGTGCCGCTCTCGCACCAGGGACACCTGTGGGCGGTCGAATCGCGCCTGAAGACCATCCCGCCGGGAGACCACCGGCTGATCGTTGCCGCGCCGCTCTTCCACATGAACGGCCTGGGCACCTCGAAGTTCGTGTTCGCGGCGCACGCGAGCATGGTGCTGATGCCGCAGTTCGACGCGAAGAAATATGTCGAGGCCGTCGGGCGCTTCGGCGTGACCTGGCTGACTTCGGTCCCCACGATGCTCGCAATGATGGTGCGCGAGAAGGACACGATCGCCAAAACCGACCTGTCCTCGGTGCGCACGGTGCGGATGGGCTCGGCGCCCACGACACAAAAGCTCATTGACGACCTGCGCAGCCTGTTCCCCAAGGCGACCATCATGAACGCCTACGGGACCACCGAAGCCGGCCCGGTCGTGTTCGGCCCGCACCCCGATGGCCGGCCACGGCCCGACATGGCGCTCGGCTGGCCGCTCCCGGACGTCCAGGCGCGCCTCATCGACAGCGAAGGCCGCGACACCGACGAAGGCGTGCTGGTGCAGCACACCCCCGCGACGATGACCGGCTACCTCAACCTCCCCGAGAAATCGCGCGAAGCCCTGACCCCGGACGGCTGGTACATCTCCGGCGATGTCTTCCGCAGGGACGCGCAGGGCGCCTACTACTTCATCGGCCGCGCGGACGACATGTTCAACTGCGGGGGGGAGAACATCTATCCCGGAGAAGTCGAACACGTGCTCGAGAAGCACCCGGACATCGCGCAGTCCTGTGTCGTCCCGGTGCCCGACGAGCTCAAGGGCGAGAAGCCTTTCGCATTCATCGTGCGTCGCGCGGGCTCCAAACTCGGCGAAGACGAGATCAAGCAGTACGCCCTCGCCAATGCCCCGGCCTACCAGCATCCGCGCCAGGTCGAATTCATGGACGTGCTGCCGCTCGCCGGCCCGAACAAGATCGACCGCAAACTCCTCAAGGCGCGCGCCCGCGAACTCTGGCGCGACCCCGAAAAGGCCGGCGCCTGAATGGCGTCGCTCGACCACCTCGGGACCATCGTCCGCGACCTCGCGGCCGGCGCAGCCCGCTGGGAGAAGCTCGGGTTCCAGCTCTCGCCATTGAGCCGCCAGCGCGGCAAGATGCCCGGCCGGGACGAGGATGGCCCTTGGGCCACAGCCAACCGCTGCGCGATCCTGGCGCAAGGCTATCTCGAGCTCATCGGCATCGTCGACGCGACCGCCTTCAACCCGTGGACAAAATTCCTCGACCGCTTCGAAGGCCTGCACCTGCTCGCCTTTCGCGTCCCGAACGCCGATTCGGCCTATGCGGAACTCGCCAAGCGCACTGACACCCTGAATGCCCCGGTTCAACGCGAACGCAAGCTCGACGTCAACGGCGCCGAGGAGACGATGCGCTTTCGCAATATCTTCAGCCGCGACGAGTCCTACCCCGAAGGACGCTACATCCTCCTCGAGCACCAGACCCCGGACTTCCTCTGGCAGCCGCGCTACCAGTCGCACCCCAACGGCGCGTTGGCTCTGGAGGCCGCCCTCGTCTGTGCCGACGACGTCGCCGCAGAGGCCAGCCGCCTCGAGAGGTTGCTCGGCGTCCCGGCTGCGCAAGGCGCCGACGGCGTGCTCCGATTGCGCCCGCCCCAGGGTGGCTCGATCGAAGTGCACGGCGCCGACGCTTTCGAAGCGCGGTACGGATGGCGCCCACAGGCGCTGCCGGCTTTTGCGGGCCTCGAAGTGCGGTTCGCAGACCGTGCCCGCGCCGTCGCGCTGATGAGCGAAAATGGCGTTCCCGTGCAAAAGAGCGGTGCCGAGTGGTTCGTCGCGCCGCAGTTCACCAACGGTTTCATCCTGAGGCTGGCCCAATGAAACGCGAACTCGATCACTGCGGCGTTGCCGTAAAGAGCCTGGACCGCGGCCGCGATGCCTATGCGCGACTGGGCTTCCAACTGACGGCCAGGAGCTTCCACTCCGGTGCGCGCACCAAGGGCGGGCCGGTCGAGCCCTGGGGGTCCGGCAACCACTGCGCCATGTTCCGCGACGGGTACCTCGAAATCATCGGCCTCACCGACGCAAGCATGTACAGCACGGTCAAGGACATGGTCGCGATCTACGAGGGCTTGCACATCGTCGCCATCGGCAGCGGGGAGGCGGATGCGGCGTACGCAGAGTTCCAGAAAGCGGGCGCCCCGGTGGAAGCGCCGCGGGCCCTTGAGCGCGATGCCGCGTTCGGCCCGGGCGACAAGGAAACGCGCCGTGCGAAATTCCGCAACATGTATGTCGAGCGGGCGAAGTTCACCGAGGGCCGGTTCATCTTCATCGAGCACCTCACGCGCGACGTGCTCTGGCAACCCCACCTGCTGGACCACCCCAACGGCGCACTCGGGATCGACGCGGTGTACTTCGTCGTCACCGACCCCGAAGCGACCGTGCAGAAATTCGCGCCGCTGTTCTCCGACCGGATCGAGCGGTTTCCGGGCGTGATCAAGCTCGAGCTCGACCGCGGCACGATGTGGCTGACGCAGGAAGCCGAGTGGCGCAAGCGAGTGCCCGGCAGTTTGGTGCCGCCGGTGCCCTCACCGGCGGGGTTCGGCATCCGCGTGGCGTCGATCGATGCCACGCGGAAATACCTTGAGGCGAACGGCGTCCCGGTGCAGGCCGGGATGAGCGCCTCGCAACTTTGGGTCGCGCCGGAGCACGCCTGCGGCGCGGCAATCCAGTTCATGCAAGCGGAGAAATAGACGATGAAAGCAGCAGTCATATACGAACACGGCGGTCCCGGCTCGATCAAGTACGAATCCAACTACCCGGACCCCAAGCCCGCGGCCGACGAGGTCATCATCAAGGTCGGTGCGGCGACGCTCAACTACCACGATGTCTTCACGCGCAAGGGCATGCCCGGCATCAAGGTGCCGATGCCCTGCATCCCGGGCCTGGACTTCGCCGGCGAGATCGTCGAGGTCGGCCCCGACGTCAAGGAATGGAAGGTCGGCGACCGCGTGATGGTCGACCCGGTGGACCGCAAGGGCCCGGGCGGCCTGCTCGGCGAAATGCGTCCCGGCGGGCTGGCCGAGTTCTGCGCCGTGCCGGACCACCACCTCGTCAAGCTGCCGCCGGAGGTCTCGTATGAGGCTGCGGCCTGCCTGCCTGTGGCCTACGGCACCGCGCTGCGCATGATGGTCACGATCGGCAAGATCGCGGCGAAGGAGAAGGTCCTGATCCTCGGCGCCTCGGGCGGTGTAGGCACCTGCTGCGTGCAGCTGGCCAAGCTCGCGGGAGCGGAAGTCATCGCAGCGGCCTCCACGGAAGACAAGCTGAAGCGCCTCGGCGAACTCGGTGCAGACCACCTGCTCGACTACAAAAAGCACGACTTCATGAAGTGGGTGTTCGAGAAGTTCGGCAAGCCGCATCGCCGCAAGTTCGAGGACGGCGTGGACGTGGTGGTGAACTTCACCGGCGGCGACACCTGGGTGAAGTCGATGCGCGTCCTGCACCGCGGCGGGCGCCTGCTCACCTGCGGCGCGACGGCCGGCTACGACCCGCAGGAAGACCTGCGCTTCATCTGGACCTTCGAGCTGCAGGTGCTCGGCTCCAACGGCTGGATGCGCGAAGACCTGCACACCCTGATCGACATGATCAAGACCGGCAAGCTGAAGCCCGTCATCGACAAGGAGTTCAAGCTGGACGAGGCCAACGAGGCCTTCCGCATGCTCGAAGACCGCGAGGTGTTCGGCAAGGTCGTGGTGAAGCCATGAGCGAGGGCACCGCAAAAGCTGAGCCGAAAAAACTCGAAATCGCCGACATCCAGGCAATTTTCGACCGCTCGCCCTTCATCAGCTTCCTCGGCCTGAAGGTCCTCGGCCTCGACCACGCCACGAGCACCTTCTCGGCGCGGATGCCGCTGCGGCCCGAACTCGAGCGGCGCGCCGGCACCAAGCAGTTCCACGGCGGGCCGATTGCCTCGTTCATCGACACGGTGGGCGACTTCGCGATCGGCATGCTGGCCGGCGGCGGCGTGCCGACGATCAACCTGCGGATCGACTACCTGCGCCCCTCCGTGGGCGATTACCTTGACGCGACGGCCGTCGTGCGCCGGGCGGGCAAGTCGGCCGCTGTGATCGACATCGACGTGTTCGGCCCGGACGGCAAGCTCTGCGCCGTCGGCCGCGGCACCTACTCGCCCCAAGCCGCCTGAGGCCCGCGATGCCCGCAGACATCGCCTTTTCTTCCGCCACGGCCCTCGCCGCGAAGCTTCGCTCGGGGAAGGTCTCCGCGCTCGAATTGCTCGACCACTACATCGCCCGCGTCGAGAAACACGACGGTGCGCTGAACTCAGTGGTCGTGCGCGACTTCGAGCGCGCGAGAAAGCGTGCGAAAGCCGCTGACCGTGCGCTGAAGAAAGACGGGGCCTGGGGCCCGCTGCATGGCGTCCCGATGACGGTGAAGGAGTCCTTCAACGTCGAGGGCCTCAAGACCACCTGGGGCAACCCGGTATTCAAGGATAGCGTCGCCAACTACACCTCGGTCGCCATCGAGCGCCTGCAGGCGGCTGGTGCGGTGGTGTTCGGCAAGACCAACGTGCCGCTGCTGCTGCAGGACCTGCAGACCTATAACGCCGTCTACGGCACCACCTGCAATCCGTATGACCTCGCGCGCACGCCCGGCGGCTCCTCGGGCGGAGGCGCTGCCGCCGTCGCAGCCGGCCTGTCCGCCGCCGACTTCGGCAGCGACCTCGCCGGCTCGATCCGCGTTCCCTCTAGCTTCTGCGGCCTTTATGCGCACAAGCCGAGTTTCGGCATTGTCCCGACCCGCGGCCATTCGCTGACGCCGGCCCTCTCCATCCCGGATCTCTCCGTGCTCGGTCCGATCACGCGCAGCGCGCGCGACCTCGAGCCGTTCCTGCGCGCCGTGGCCGGACCTCTGGAAGAGGATGCCCCCGGCTGGATCCTCAAGCTCCCCGCCTCTCGTGCGAAGTCGGTCAAGGGCCTGCGCATCGGGCTGCTGACCGACATCGAGATCAGTCCCATTGCGAATTCGGTGCGCACCGGACTGGAGTCGTTGGCCACCTGGCTGCGCAAGAAAGGGGCGAAGGTCACCCCCGCAACCCTGCCGATCGACGCAGCGAAACACCAGGCCATGTTCATGCGCTTCGTTCGCGGCGTCGCCGCCGCCCGCATGAACGACGCCGTGTTCCAGCAAACGCTGGCAGATGCCGCCAGATTCGCCACCGACGACATGAGCCCGCCCGCGCTCGCGGCCCGCGGGCTCGCCCAATATCACCGGGACTGGTGCGCAGCGCACGAAGCCCGCATGCAGTTGCGCGCGATGTGGGCCGACTATTTCAAGGACCATGACCTGCTGCTGATCCCAGGCACGCCAGTCCCGGCATTCCCGTTCGACGAATCCCCCGTGCGTGAGGCGCGCAAGCTCGACATCGACGGTCGCCAGGTCCCCTACAACGCCCAGGGATTCTGGCAGGGCATCGCCACTGTCAGCTACCTGCCGGCGACGGTCGCACCCATCGGGCAAACGCCCGCGGGACTGCCGATCTCTGTGCAGGTGGTGGGCCCGTACCTGGGCGACCTGTCCACCATCGGCTTCGCCAGGCTGCTGGAGCAGGATTACGCCGGGTACACTCCTCCCCCAGCCTTCACGGCCTAGGGTATCGGCCCGGCTCTTGCGCCGGGGAAAGCATCGTCAATTCTTCGGAGCAGCATATGAATCGTTCAGTGTCGTGGGGATTGTCCTTTTTTGCCGCCGTGGCCATTGCAGCCGGCCCGGCGCAGGCCCAGACCAAGCTGGTCTACGGCAACGTCACTTCGGTGACGCTCTCGCAGGGCGTCATCATCGCAGCCAAGGCGCTGGGCTTCTTCAAGGAAGAGGGCATCGAGCTCGAGATTGTCGAGTTCAACGGCACCGGCACCCTGCTGCCGCAGATGACCGCCAAGCGCGTGCACATCGGCTACCCGAACCCGGACGTGCTGATGATCTCCCGCCAGCCGGGCAAGGATCCGCTGCCGATCAAGTACTTCTACAACGCCACGCGTGAATCGGCCTGGGAATTCATCGTGCCCGCGGACTCCCCGATCAAGGACCTCAAGGACCTCAAGGGCAAGAAGATAGGCGTCGGCGCGCTGTCGTTCGGCAACATCCCCATCACCAAGGCAATGTTCAAGGAGTTCGGCTTCGAGGCTGAACTCCTGCCTGTCGGCGTGGGCGCACCCGCCTTCCTCGCCTTCCGCGAGAAGAAGGTCGACGCACTGAACCTCTTCGATTCGCAGCACGCCACCATGGAAGTGCAGGGCACCGCGATCCGGCGCCTCGAGATGCCGAAAAAATACAAGGACCTCTTCTCCAACGGCTTTGTCGCGCACGAGGACATGATCCGCGACGACCCGAAGACGCTGGCCGCCTTCGGCCGGGCCATCGCCAAGACCTCGGTGTTCTGCGAAGCCAACCGCGCCGCCTGCGTGAAGGCCTTCTGGACCCTCTACCCGAACCAGAAGCCCACGAGCGGCGACGAAGCGACCAATATCCGCAATGGCATCAAGATCATGGCCGCGCGCTTCGACAAGTACCTGGACTTCGACAACCAGAAGCAGCGTCGCTGGGGCGAGTTCCCCGCGCAGGCCTGGAAAGACTTCGCCACGACGCTCTTTGATGGCGGCCAGCTCTCCACCAAGGACATCGCCGTGGAGAGCTGCTACACCAACGCGCTGGTACCGGAAATCAACCGCTTCGATACGGCCGCGATCGTCGCGCGCGCCAAGGCCGCGCAATGAAAGTTCGCCTCCTGCTGCTGGCCCTCGGGCTCTGGTGCGCAGCGGCGGGCGCGCAGCAAAAGATCGTCTTCGGCCTGGTCAGCCCGCTCACCGTGGTCAACGGCCAGTTGCTGGTGGCCAAGCACCTCGGCTACCTGGCCGAGGAAGGCATAGAGGTTGAGACCGTCGTATTCAACGGCAGCGCGGTGCTGCTGCCCCAGATCGTCGCCAAGCGCGTCACGGTCGGCTTCCCGAACCCGGATCCGCTGGTCATTTCACGCCAGCCAGGCAAGGATCCGCTGCCCCTCAAGTACGTCTACAACGTGATCCGCGAGAACGTGTGGGAGTTCGCCGTGCTCGCCAACTCCCCGGTGAAAACGCTGGCGGACCTCAAGGGAAAGAAGATCGCGGTGGGCGCCCTCGCGTTCGGCAACATCCCGCTGACCCGCGCCATGTTCAAGGAGATGGGCATCGAGGTCGGGCGCGACCTGGAGCTCGTCCCCACGGGCCTTGGCGCACCGGCCTTCCTCGCCCTCAAGGACGGGCGCGTCGATGCGCTGAACCTCTTCGAGACGATGCACACGCAGCTTGAGACCCAGGGCACCGCGGTGCGCCGCCTGAAGATGCCGCAGAAATACCTCGACCTCTTCTCCAACGGGATCATCGCCCACGAGGACACCATCCGCACCAACCCGAAACTGCTCGCCGCGTTCGGCCGGGCGCTCGCCAAGGCCACGCTCGCCTGCAATGTGAACCGGCCCGGGTGCGTGAAGGCTGCATGGAAGGAAGAGCCCTCGCTCAAGCCCCCCGGCACGAACGAGGCGAAGATCCTGGCTGACAGCGTCGCGCTGCTCAACGCCCGCTACGACAAGTACCTCGCCTTCCCCAAGGGTGAACGCCCGCGCTGGGGCGAGTATCCCGAAGGCGCATGGAAGAACATGGTGCAGGTCATGGCCGACGGCGGCCAGATCCAGACCACCGCCATCGACCTGAATTCGCTGTACACGAACGCCCTCGTGCCGGCGATGAACAATTTCGATCCTGCGGCCGTGATCGCCGATGCGCGAAAGCTGCCCTAGCCCTACGGAGGCCCCATGAACGCGCCCGAACCCCGTTACCAGGTCAACCAGCTCGCGCCCGATCCCGCGGTCAAGTTCGACCGCAAGATCGCGGAGCAATACGTGCTGTACGCACACAGGCTCGCAGAACGCGGCTACGTGCAGGCAGCCGTCGGCAACATGGTGATGCGCGTGCCGCACCCGGACTACCCGCAGGGGCTGTGCTACGTAAAGTGCCAGGGCGTCTCGCTCGAGGAAATGGGCGTGGACGACGTCGTGATCACCGACGTGCCTTACGGACGCATCCTCCACGGCGACCGGGCCACCACCGTCGGCCACCAGATGAACCGCGAGATGCTCCGCCTGCGTCCCGACACCAACTGCGTGATCCACCTGCACCACGACGAGACCATCGCCTACCTCGCCTCGGGCGTCGACGATTTCCGCCCGGTGGGCCTCACGTTCTCCTACCTGATGCAGAAGCCCGTGCATTTCCTGCCGGCGCACATCAACGTGGAGGAGGACGTCGAGCCGATCAAGACGTTCATCCAGGACACCAACTGCATCCTGATGAAGCGCCACGGCATCACCGTGCTCGGGCGCAATGTGTCCGAATGCTACGGCCGCGTGAACATCCTCGCTGCCGAAGTGAAGCGCAACATCCTCGCCGAACAGCTTGCCGCAATCCGCGGCACCCAGGTCGACCGGATATCCAAGGCGGAAATGGAAGAGATGTACCGCCACGGCGACGCCGTCATGTACCCGCAGGTGAAAAAATGAATCGCATCCTCGCAGCCCTGCTGCTGGCCGCCTCGGCCGGCGTTGCACACGCACAATCCTGGCCCTCGCACGCCCTCAAGATGGTGGTCCCTTTCCCCCCGGGCGGCGGCACCGACCTGACCGCGCGCTCGGTCGCGGCTAAGCTCGCCGAGGCGCTCGGCCAGCCGGTCGTGGTCGAGAACCGCGGCGGTGCGGGCGGCACCATAGGCTCGGATGCCGTGGCGAAGGCCGCGCCCGACGGCTACACCATCGGCATTGCCACCTCCAGCACCCATCCCGGTGCCCTGGTTCTGCAGAAGAACGTGCCCTACGACCCGCTGAAGAGCTTCGCCCCGATCACGATGATCGGGAACACCTCCTTCGTGCTGCTCGGCAGCCCGGCGCTGCCCGCGAACTCGATCGCGGAGATGGTGGCCTACGCCAAGGCGAATCCCGGCAAGCTCAACTTCGCCAACGTGGGCACCTCGACGATCGGCTACCTGCTCACGCTGCAACTCAAGGCCCTGACCGGGACCTCGATGGCGGACATCAACTACAAGGGTGCCTCCCAGGTCTACCCGGACCTCATCGGCAACCAGGTGTCCCTGTTCCTCGACAATCCAGGCGCCTCGACGCCGCTGGTCAATTCAGGCCGCCTCAAAGGCTACGGGGTCACGACTCCCACGCCGTCCATGCCCTCGGTCCCGCTCCTCACTGACGCGGGTGCGTCTGTGGGGCTGAAGGGGTTCGACTCCACCTTCTGGTACGGCCTCGTCGCCCCGGCCGGCACGCCCAAGGCGATCGTCGACCGCATCCAGCAGGAGACGGCGAAGTACGTGCAAAGCGCCGAAGGCAGGAAGGAATTCGCCGCGCGCAGCCTCGACCCCATGGGCTCCACGCCGGAGCAGTTCGCCGCCGCGATCCAGAAGGACATCGAGCGCTTCGGTGCGCTGGCCAAACAACTGGGCATACAGTCGCAGTGACAGACTCAATCTTCAGCGCCGACAACCTGGCCGTCACCTATTCGTCATCGCGGGGTCCCGTCACGGCACTGGAAGGCCTCAGCGCCACGCTCGGACAGGGCGAGTTCCTTTCCGTGCTCGGCCCCTCCGGTTGCGGCAAGTCGACCCTGCTCAAGGTCGTGTCCGGACTGCTCAAGCCTTCCGGGGGCTCAGTCACGCTGCGTGGCACCCCCATCACCGGCCCGCGCCCGGACGTGGGCATCGTGTTCCAGCAACCGACCCTGCTCCCGTGGCAGACCACGCTGGAAAACGTGCTGCTCCCGATCCGCACCCTCGGCCTCGACCTGGAGGCCGGCCGCGCGAAAGCGCTCGAACTCCTCAAGCTGGTGGGGCTCGCGAAATTTTCCAGCCACTATCCGGGCGAACTGTCCGGCGGCATGCAGCAGCGCGTCGGCATCGCGCGCGGCCTGATCCACGACCCGGCCCTGCTGCTGATGGACGAGCCCTTCGCGGCCCTCGATGCGATGACGCGCGAGCACATGATGATGGAGCTCCAGCGCATCTGGATGGCCGCCGGCAAGTCGGTCATGTTCATCACGCACTCCATTCCCGAGGCGGTGTTCCTCTCCGACCGGATCGTCGTGCTGTCGGCCCGGCCCGGGCGCACGATCCGGGAATTCGAAGTCGACCTGCCGCGCCCGCGGACGCTCGAAACGATGGCCGAAAAGCCTTTTGCCGAGCACTGCAACGCGCTGCGCGCGCTGTTCACCGACCTCGTGAAGTTCGACTGAGAACCCTGCGATGAACGAAAAGCTCAAGAGCGTCCTCTACCCGGCCATCGCATTCGTCGTGCTGGTCACCGTCTGGGAAATGTCGATCCGCATCTTCAAGGTGCCGAACTTCATCCTGCCGACGCCCTACGCCGTGCTGGAAGCCCTGCAGCGCGGCTACATCGAAGGCCTTTTCTGGAAGCACTTCTTCTTCACGCTCCAGTCGATGACCTTCGGCTACATCCTGGGCTGCACGCTGGCCTTCATGCTCGGATGCCTGTTCGCGGAATCGCGCGCCGTGGAGCAGACACTGCTGCCGTACGTCGTAGCCCTGCAGTCGATGCCCAAGGTCGCACTGGCCCCGCTGATCATCGTGTGGTTCGGCTTCGGGCTCGAGTCCAAGGTCGTGATGGTGGCGCTGGTGTGCTTCTTCCCGATGTTCATCAACACCGCGGTCGGCCTGAAGCAGACCAACCCGGCCCTGCTCGACCTGATGCACGCCTTCTCGGCCTCGCCCTGGCACATCCTCACCCGGATCAAGATCCCTTCGGCCGCGGGGCACATCTTCGCCGGCCTGCAGATCGCCGTGGTGCTGGGCCTCATCGGCGCGGTGGTGGCCGAGTTCGTGTCCTCGACCAAGGGCCTTGGCTATCTCATCAGCGCCGCCGCGGTGAACCTCGAGACCAACACCATGTTCGCGGCGCTCATCAGCCTCGCCGTACTGGGCGTGGCAGGCAGCTTGTCGATCCGCTTCCTGCACAGCCGCATCGTATTCTGGGACAAAGGTTCGGCATCGCAAACCGCTGCGACTGAGTGAACGCTCCCCTGCCCGCCCGGCTGTTGCTGGTCGTGTTCCTGCCGTTTGCGACAGGCTTTTTCCTTTCGTTCCTGTTCCGCAACGTCAACGCGGTCATCTCCAAGGACATCGCGGGGACGTTCTCGCTGACATCGGCCGAACTCGGGCTGCTCACGAGCGCCTATTTCATCGCCTTCGCCACGACGCAGATCCCGCTGGGCATTTTCCTCGACCGCTACGGCCCTCGCCGGGTCACCGCGTCGTTGCTCCTCGTGGCGGCGGCAGGGGCCGCGGCGTTTGCAGCCGCCGATGGGCTGGGGTCGCTGGTATTCGGGCGCGTACTCATCGGTCTCGGCGTTTCCGCGTGCCTGATGGGGTCCATGAAGGCCTTCACCCTCTGGTTCCCGCTCGACCGGCTGGCGACGCTCAACGGCTGGGTCATCGCTGCCGGGGCGCTCGGCGCGGTGGCCGCGACCGTACCCGTTGAGTTTGCAGCCAGCGTGGTCGGCTGGCGCGGGATGTTCGCGGGACTGGCCGGCTTTTCCGTGCTGGTCTCGGCGTGGATCTTCCTTGCCGTGCCCGAGAAGCCGCTTGCAGGCGCACACGAGGGGTGGGGCGAGCAGTGGTCGAAGATCTCGGCGATATTCGCCACGCCCTCCTTCTGGCGCATCGGGGCGCCGCTGATCCTGATTCAGGGCAGCTACCAGGCCCTGTTCGGGCTGTGGCTGGTGCCCTGGCTGATGGATACCCAGGGCCTGTCCCGCGGCGAGTCCGCACAATGGCTGATGTGGTCTGCGCTGACCTATGCCGTGGCCTCCGTCATCTTCGGGCAGGGCGCGGATCGCATGGCCACGCGCGGGGTCTCGCGCATGACGCTGATGAAGTGGGGAACGCTGCTATCGGTCGCCGGCTTCTTCGGCCTGGCGTTTGCGCCCGGCCTGCCCAAGCTCCCCCTCCTGCTTACCTATGCGTTCGGGTCGCTCGCGACCATGCTCGCCTACGCCATCCTGTCCCGACACTTCTCGGTGGCCGTGTCCGGGCGCCTGAACACGGCCCTGAACGTCTCGACTTTTGTGTTCGCGTTCATCGCGCAGATCGGGACGGGGATGATGCTGCGCGTGTACCCCGCCGAGGGCGGCCGCTACCCACCCGAAAGCTATGCGCTGGCCTTTGCGGTGCTCGGGGTGGTGCAACTCGCGGCCTGGCTGCTTGTTGCGACGATGAAGCGGGAACCGGAACCTTGGCGAGCGCCGGCGTGAGCAGGAGCCGTTTGGCAGCAATTTGGTTGAAGATTGGCTCCTGACAAGGCTACATTGCGCTGTTGACGAAATGAGCGGGCTTCGAGCAACTCGAGCGCACTCTCTTTCTGCGAGGCCCGCAACCAAGCATTCGACGCAGTAATTGCGGTAAATATATTGCCCTTGCGGAGAATGTCGAGCATAATCACCGCATGAATAGAGGAGAAAATACTTACCTCTGGCAGCAGCAGGACTGGCCGCACTGGCGCTATGACATCCACAAGCTACTGAACCTGCTCGGCCAGGTTCACCGGGCGCAGGGCAACTTGCTCGGACGGATGCAGGGCCTCGGGATGGGACTGCGTGAGCAGGCCACCGTGCAAGTGTTGACCGAAGACGTGCTAAAAACCAGCGAGATTGAAGGCGAACGTCTCAATCCTGACGCAGTCCGCTCCTCGGTCGCGCGTCGCCTGGGAGTAGACATCGGCGCCCTGGCGCCCGCCGACCGGCATGTAGATGGCGTCGTCGACATGGTGCTGGATGCGACCACCCAGCATCCCCTGGCGCTTACGCCAGAGCGATTGTTTGGTTGGCACGCCGCGCTTTTCCCGACCGGCTACAGCGGCATGGCGCTGATTCGCACAGGGACCTGGCGCAACGATTCAAGCGGCCCCATGCAAGTAGTGTCCGGTTCCATAGGTCGCCAAAAAGTGCACTTCGAAGCGCCACCTGCCAATCGACTGGACGCCGAGATGTCGGACCTGCTGTTGTGGTTCAACGCCGACCAGGAAGAAGATCCGTTGATCAAGGCGGGCCTCGCGCATCTGTGGTTCGTGACCGTCCACCCGTTTGACGATGGGAACGGCCGTATCGCCCGGGCGGTCGGGGATATGGCATTGGCTCGCGCCGAACGATCATCGCAGCGGTTCTACAGCCTGTCGGCGCAAATCCAGCGAGAGCGAAAGGACTACTACGAGATGCTGGAGCGCACCCAGAAGGGCTCGCTCGATGTCACGGGCTGGCTTGAATGGTTCCTCGGCTGCCTGTTGCGCGCGATACAGGGGGCGGAGGCGATGCTCTCCGCTGTCATGACGAAGGCGGATTTCTGGCAGCGCTGGTCCGGCACGCCGATGAACGAGCGGCAGATCAAGTTGCTCAACCGACTGCTGGATGGGTTCGAGGGCAAGCTCACCAGCAGCAAGTGGGCCGCCATTGCGAAGTGCTCGCCCGACACCGCACTGCGCGACATCAACGAGCTGGTGGCGCTCGGGATATTGACGAAGACGCCGGGGGGCGGACGGAGTACGGCTTATGAGATTTCTCGACGCTGATCGGCGAACAGTGAGGATGCCCGCTCACTGGCGCCGGAAAATCAGTGCATCACCGAACCGCCGTCCACCACCACCACCTGCCCGGTAACGAAATCACTTTCGGCCGAGCACAGGTACACCAGGGTCCCGGTCAGGTCTGACGGATACAGATCCTTCTTGATTGCACGGCTGGCTATGTTGTTGGCGACGATCGCGCCCTTCCACGCAGGGTTTGCGATAACGTTGTCGCTCATCACCAGGCCCGGCGCCAGGGTATTGACCCGGATGCCGTCGTCGCCCAACTCACGCGCGAGGCAACGAGTCATCGCCACGACCGCCCCCTTGGATGTCACGTAGTGCAGAAGCAGGGGCGAGCCCTTGAACACGGTTCCGGAGGCGATATTGACGATCTTGCCGTACTTGCGCTTCTGCATCTCCGGGACGGCCGCCTTCACGCACTCGAACACGCCGCGCACGTTGACCGCCATCACACGGTCCCACTCGGCGCTGTCGATCTCGGTCACGGGCTTCAGCGACAGGTTGCCGAACAGGGCGGCATTGGTGACCAGGATATCGATCGCGCCGAATGCCTTCACGGTGTCCGCCACCATGGACTGGGCCGAGGCCGGATCGGTCACGTCAGTCTTCAGGGCCAGGGCGCGCCCACCCGCCTGCCGGATCGCCTCGGCGACCGGACCGGCATCAAGCAAGTCCGACACCACCACCGCAGCGCCTTCATCGGCCAGAGCATGTGCGTAGACGGCTCCGATGCCTTGTGCGGCTCCCGTGATGATTGCTACTCGTCCTTCAAGACGCTTTGCCATGTCCGCATTCCCTTCGGTCTAGTCGAGACCTAGAAATTTGTTGCTGAACTCCGGATTGCCGACAAGCGCGTCGCAATCGCCCTCGAGCACCGTTCGGCCGTTTTCAATCACATACGCCCGTTCGACGAAATCAAGGGCGCGATGGATGTTCTGCTCCACCAGCAACATCGTGACGCCGCCCGCGGCGATGCGGCGCAAGGCCCGAATGATCTCTTCGACCAGGATCGGCGCCACGCCGATGAAGGGCTCATCCAGCAGCAGCAGGCTGGGGCCGGACATCAGGGCCCGGCCGATCGCCACCATCTGCTGCTGGCCGCCGGAAAGTTCACCCGCATCCTGCCGCCGCTTGTCGGCGAGGATCGGGAACAACTCGTAAGTCCGCGCCAGCGCCTCGCGCACGCCCCGGCGGGCGGTCGGTGCATACGCACCCATCGCAAGGTTCTCCTCGACGGTCATTGCCGGAAACAGTCGACGGCCTTCCGGGACCAGCGCGATCCCTGCAGCCACGTTGCGGGAGGTGGACCGCCCGCCGATCGCCTCTCCGGCATAGCGCAATGACCCCGAAGCCGCCGGGTACAGGCCGATGATGGCGCCAAGCGTGGTGGATTTCCCGGCGCCGTTGGCGCCGAGCAGCCCGACCAACTCGCGTTCACGCACCTGCAGGCTCACATCCCACAGCGCGCGCTGGCTGCCGTGATCCACGGCCACGTGCTCGAGTTCAAGCATCACTCACCGCCGCCTTCTGCGCCGCCCCGCCGAGGTAGGTGCGCAGCACGCGCTCATCCTTGACTACGTCGCCCAGCACTCCGTCGGCGATCACCTCTCCCTGCTCCAGCACGATGACCCGGTCCACCACCTGCGCGAGTGCCGAGAAGATGTGCTCCACCCAGACCACTGTGATGCCGTAGCGGTCGCGCACGTCGCGGATCAACTCAACGAAGCGCTTGATCTCCATCGGCGTGAGGCCCGAGGCCACTTCGTCGACGAGGAGCAGCTTCGGCTTGCAGGCCAGCGCCCGCGCGAACTCGAGCGCCTTCCTCTCCTGCGGCGAAAGCGCGTCCGCCCGATCGGTGAGCCGCGCATCGAGCCGCGCATAGGCGACGAACTCGCGCGCCTGGTCCAGCGCCTCGCGCGGGCCGAGCCGGTCCTCGCCGAACATGAGGGGCACGGCAATGTTCTCCTGCACAGTGAGATCGCCGAACGGTCGCGGAATCTGGTAGGTCCGCCCCACACCCAGGTGCGCCACCTGGTCCCGGCGCAGCCCGGCAAGCGGCCGGCCGTCGAGCAGGATCCCGCCGCCCACCGGCTCATAGACCTTGGAGATGCAGTTGAACAGCGTCGTCTTGCCGGACCCGTTGGCGCCGACCAGCCCTACTATTTCACCCTGCATGATGCTGAGGCTGACCGCGTTGACCGCCACGTTTCCGCCGAACGTCATGCTCACCTCGCGGCACTCGAGCATCGGGCGCGAGCGATCCGTGGGGCGCACTGCGAGGGGCAACTGCCCGCTCACCTGCCGCGCCGCCCCGGTGCCAGTGATTCGCTCGTGGTGCTCCTGGACGAGGCCGGAGAGCCAGCGCCGCTCGCGCACCCAACTTGCGCGCAACAGCCCGCCCGGCATGAAGCGGCCGATCAGCAGGATCACCGTGCCGTAGATGGTCGCCTGGTATCCCGTCACGTTGACCAGCAGCCACTGCTGCATCGTGGCGAGCAACAGCACCCCGACCAACGGCCCCCACAGCAGGCCCGAGCCGCCGAGCAGCGCCATCGCCACCGGCACGAGTGCCACGTTGAGCCCGAACACCGTGCCGGGGTCGATGAAGCTCATCTGCCAGGCCTGTACGCCCCCCGCCAGTCCGGCGAACGCGGCGGCTAGAACAATCACTGCGACCTTGACCGGGAAGATGCGGATGCCCATGACCTCCGCCACTTCCTCGTCGTTGCGGATACTCTTGAGCGCGTACCCGAACCGGACGTGGGTGAGCCACCCGGTGACGATCACGGTGGCCACACAAACCGCCAGCGCAATGTAATAGGCCTCACCTAATACGTTGTCGGGCGGCAACACGATTCCGTCGGAGCCGTTGGTAACCGGAACCATGTTCAGCGCAAGCACCTCCGCCAGTGGCAGCAGGGCCAGCGTACCGAACGCGAAGTAATCCCCCTTGAGGCGGAACAGCGGAAACGCGAACACTGCGGCCGCAATCGCGGTAGCCATCAGCGCGAACAGCATCGCCAGTACAACCGGATACTTTGCAACCAGCACGATGGCGAACGCGTAAGCGCCGATCCCGTAGAAGCAGTAGTGCCCGAGGTTCACGTACCCCATTTCGCCCGCGACCCAATCCCAGCTCTGCGCCAGCACAAAGGCGATCAAGATCGTGAAGGCAAAGGTTGTGTAATAGGCATTGCCGGCCAGCGGTACGCCACCGGCCGCGAGGAACAGGGCCATTTTCCAGGCCGGACCGCCGAGACGCCTCATCGCGAGCGGCCCAGTCCTTTGGGGAAAACCACGAGGATCAGAAGCAGCAGAATGACCGAGAGCGCCGGCGCCCACTCCGGTTTCCAGAAGAAGCCTGTGAGCCCCTCGGCAACGCCAAGGAAAAGGCCCGCGAGCAACGCCCCGACAAGGTTGCCTATGCCCCCGAGGATGATGATGGTGAACGCCTTCACGGTCAGCCCGAACCCCATGTAAGGGTCGACCGGGAAAGACATGGAATAGAGCACCGCGGCCACAGCGACGATGGACGAGCCGAAGGCGAACGTAGCCGCTTTCATGCGACTGCTGTCCACACCGCAGATTCGCGCGCCCACCGGGTCCTGGGTCACGGCACGGATCGCCCGCCCGAACCATGTCCTGCGCAGAAACACCTGCATGGCCACCGTAAGCACCGCGATCCCGCCGAGGATCCAGATCTGCGTGGTGGAGATCACGATCTCCCCGATCTCGATCGCCTCGAAGCGCAGCGGGATGTTGCGCTGCGTCGCCCCAGCGAGTTTGGCCGTGAGGTCCGACAGGATCAGCAGCGCACCGACCGTTACGAGCACGGTCCCCACAGTCGACTCGAAGTGGCTGCGGCGCTCCAGCGGTTGGAGCAGGTACGCATAGAAGAGGTAGCCGAAGGCAAAGAATGCAGGCACCAGAATCAGGATCAGGAACACGGGGTGGAGCTTGTAGGTGGCGTAAAGGAGGCTCGCCAGCACCCCGCCAACCGAAAGCAGCGTGCCGTGAGAGAAGTTCAGGATCCGCACCACGCCGTAGATCAGAGACAGACCGAAAGCGACCAGCGCGTACAGTCCGCCGAGCAGCAGCCCCCCGATCAGGACCTGGATCAAAGCCTCCAGAGTCACTGCCGTCAATCCAGCAGGTTGGCGGACAACAGGGGACGCCTGCCCCGGGAAGCCTCGGTCACTGCCAGCTCGGGGAAGGCCAGACGGGCTTGCTGGTGGCCACATGGGGCGGCCAGACCACGTTGACCTTGCCGTTCTGCATCTGGACTGTGAATGCACCTGTGTCGGGGAACCCGCGCTCGTCGAACACGATGTCGCCCGCCGGCGACTTGAAGGTCCCCTTGTAGAGGGCATCCTTGACCTTCTCGCGGTCGATCGCGCCCGCCTTCTCGATTGCCTGCATCATCACGAGGTAGGAGCTGAGCCGTCCCAGCGTCCAGATGTAGTCGAACATGTTGACGTCCGAACGCTGCATGACCGTTTCGACCAGGTCGCTGTAGGCGCCCTTGATCCCGGGATACCAGGACAGCTCCCCGGTCATGCCCTCGATGTCCTTGCCGACCTGGCGCGCAAGCGAGCCGGTGAGCATGACGTGGTGCACGTCCATCGCCTTTACCTTGAGCTGGCGCATCTGCTGCACCAGAGGCACCGAGGCGCTGTCGAACGCGGCGATGTAGATGATGTCCGGCTTCGCAGCGCGCAGCTTGGCGATCATCGCCGTGAAGTCCTTCAGGTCCGGGGAAAAGGTCTCGCTGCCCAGCACCTTGATCCCTTGCGCTTCGGCCTTCTTGCTCCAGTACGCGGTGATCCCCTTCATTACCGGGTTGTCGTGGGTCACGAAGAAGATGGACTGCGGCTTCGGGGTCTGCTTCGAAACCATTTCGAAATACCGCTCCGACCAGCGCGGCACCACAGGGAACGGCGTACCCCACAGGTACTTGAGTCCGCGGTCATACAGCGCGGGCGAGGCCACGTTGGCCGCTACCATGGGGATCTTGTGCTTCTCGGCTATCGGCGGCACCGGCCCGCCCAGAGACGACCAGTCGGGACCCACGAAAAAATCCACGTTGTCGACCGTGGCCATCTTCTCGTAAAGGGATACTGCGGTAGCGGGCACGCTCTGGTCGTCGTAGATGACAAACTTGACCGGCACCTTTTTGTTGCAGGCCTTGACCATGATCCCGCCGCCCTTGTTGACCTCCTCGGCAAACACTTCGGTCAGCTTGCGCCACTTGTCGGCAAGCGTCGAGAACGGGCCCGTCTCGGAAATCGTGGTCCCGAGCACGATCGGATCGTTGCAGGAATTCAACTTGGCAGCAGCAGGGCCGGCGCACGTCAGGGCCCCGGCGACAGAGGCACACAGCAAGGCACCGCGCAGTGATTTGTTCATAGTCTCCTCCATTTTTTTGCAGCGCGGTATTCGCACTGCGTTGTGAAACAAGCATCGCAAACGGGTCATCGCACGTCAAGCGATGGTTTGCAGCAGAGCGAATCCGGCTTACCATGTTCTCAAGGCAGGCGAATTCTCACTAAGGGAGGCGACGATGGCATTTCTACGCAATGGCTGGTACATGGCCGGGTGGGCCAAGGATCTTCAACCGGGCGGGATCCTCGCCCGCATGATATGCAACGAGCCGATCGTGTTCTTCCGCGACATGCAGGGAAACCTCGCCGCGCTCGAAGACCGCTGTTGCCACCGCCACTACCCCCTGTCGCTCGGCGCCGTGATCGACAACACGATCCAGTGCGGCTATCACGGCTTCCAGTACGACTCGAGCGGCAAGTGCGTAAAGATCCCCTCGCAGACGCAGATCCCGGAAACCGCACGAGTGAAGGGCTACGCGATCGTAGAACGTCATCAGTGCATGTGGGTCTGGATGGCCGATCCTGCGAGTGCCGACGCTTCGACGATCCCCGACCTGTCATTCCTCGACGATGGCAATTGGGGCTGGAAAGGCACCATGTTTCCGGTCAAAGGCCGCTACCAGTTCATCATCGAGAACCTGATGGACCTGACCCACCTCACCTTCGTGCACGCGACCACGATCGGCAACTATGCGCTGATCGACCAGGCTGACATTAAGTCCATCCGCGGCGAGAACGATGTCGAGGTCCATCGCTGGATGATAAACAGCGACCCGCCGCCGACCTACGCCAAGGCCGCTGACTTCAAGGGCGACAAGGTGGATCGCTGGCAACTGCTGCGCTTCTCCCTGCCTTCGGTCATCCGCCTGTGGTCCGGCGCCGCGCCGCATGGCCAGAATGCGCGGGACAATATCGCCGCACACGGCGCGCCCAATGGCGCGAAACTCGGCGGCATTGGCCTGGTAAACCTGAACCTGATCACGCCCGAGACCGAGACCTCGACACACTATTTCTGGGCCCAGGGGCAGGACAAGAAGCCGGACGACCAGGCGATGACAGACATGGTGTTCGGACAGATCGAACTGGCGTTCAAGCAGGACTGGGCGCTCTTCGAGCAGCAGCAGATCCGAACCAACCAGGCGCCGGACGCGCCGCGCATCAGTGTCGGCGGAGACGCCGGAGGGATGCACTCGCTCAACCTGCTGAACAAGGCGATCGAGGCAGAGCAACAAGGTTTGCGAGCGGTGGCTTAGGAGGTGTTCAGGACCACCATCGCAGGCAGCCTGCCCAAGCCCGAGTGGCTCGCCGAGACGCAGAAGCTGTGGCCGCAGTGGAAGGCGCAGGGCGCGGACCTCGCCGCCGCCAAGCGCGACGCCACGCTCCTCTGGCTGAAGGAGCAGGAGGACGCCGGCATCGACATCGTCTCGGACGGCGAGCAGTCGCGGCAGCACTTCGTGCACGGGTTCCTCGAGCAGGTGGAGGGCATCGACTTCAAGCGCAAGGTGAAGATGGGGATCCGCAACAACCGCTACGACGCGATGGTGCCCCGCGTGGTCGGTCCCCTGAAGCTGAAGGGCCGCGTGCACAAGGTCGAAGCCTTGATTGCCCGCGCCCATACGAAGAGGAAGCTGAAGATCACGATGCCGGGCCCGATGACCATCGTCGACACCATCGCCGACGAGTACTACGGCGACAAGGTGAAGATGGCCATGGCGTTTGCCGCGCTGCTGAACCAGGAGGCGCGGGCGCTGGAGAAGGACGGCGTCGACGTGATCCAGTTCGACGAGCCGGCGTTCAACGTCTACATGTCGGAGGTGAAGACCTGGGGCGTCAAAGCGCTGGAACGCGCGGCGAAGGGACTCAAGTGCACGACCGCTGTGCACATCTGCTACGGCTACGGCATCAAGGCCAACACCGACTGGAAGGAGACGCTCGGCACCGAATGGCGGCAATACGCCGAGATCTTCCCCGTGCTCGCCAAGAGCAGCATCAAGCAGGTCTCGCTTGAATGCATCCACTCCAGGGTGCCGATCGAACTGATGGCGCTGCTCAAAGGCAAGGACGTCATGGTCGGTGTCATCGACGTGGCCTCGGACCGCGTGGAAACCCCGGCCGAAGTCGCCGCGACCATCGGACGGGCCCTCAAATACGTCCCGAAGAACCGGCTGATCGCCTGCACCAACTGCGGCATGGCGCCGATGAACCGCGAGATCGCGCTGGCGAAACTCAAGGCCCTCGCCGCCGGCGCCGCCATCGCGAGCAAGCGCTACAAATAAACCGGGGTCTGTCCCGGGTTTCGGGGGTCAGCTCGGGTGGGCGAGGTCGGCCCGGGTGTAGGGGATCGAGAACTGGGCGTCCTGCGGGATCGGCGGGACGGTCTTCTCCCAGGCTTCGAACCTTGCGCGCATCTCGGCGAGCCGGCCCGCCTGCAGCTTCGCGACGTTCGCGCGCTCCCGCTGGTCCTTCGACAGGTCGAACAGGAATTCGCCGTCGTCGTTGACGAAGTATTTCCATGGCCCAGAACGCATGGCTTTCTGGCCGCGGAACTTCATCCTCCAGAACAGTTCGCGATCGAACGCCGCCTGCGGGTCCTTCAGCACCGACAGCAGGCTCACGCCATCCAGCGGGTAGTCGGGATCCGCGGCCACGCCGGCGGCATCGAGGAACGTCGGCATCCAGTCCATCGTGATCGCCATCTGCGATGTGGTGCCGCCGGCCGCGACCTGCGCGGGCCAGCGCACGATGTAAGGCACGCGGATGCCGCCCTCGAGCAGGTCCATCTTCTTGCCCGTGAGCGGCCAGGTATCCGAGAAGCGCTCGCCGCCGTTGTCGCTGGTGAACACGACGATGGTGTCGTTGTCGGCGCCCGTGGCCTTGAGCGCCGCCAGGATCCGGCCGATGCCCTCGTCCATATGGTGGATCATCTGCAGGTAAGTGGGCACTGACCCGCCGTCAGTGTGGATGATCTTTGCAATCGACCTCGCCACGTCTTCGTCCCCGCGCGTCTCCCACGGCCAGTGCGGTGCCGTGTAGTGCACGGACAGCATGAATGGCGCCTTCCCCTGCTGCCGGCCGATGTAGTCCACCGCCCGGTCGGAGATCAGGTCGGTGAGGTAGCCGGGCCGGTCGACCTCGGTCTCCCCCTCGAACAGGTCGTGGATCCCCGCCGAATCGCAATGGGTAAAGTAGTCCACGCCACCGCTCATGACCCCGAAGTATTCCTGGTAGCCGCTCTGCAGCGGCCCGAAGTGGGGCGGAAAGCCCAAGTGCCACTTGCCCACCAGCCCGGTCGAATAGCCAGCGTCGCGCAGCAGCGAAGGCATGGTCGGATGCGCCGGCGGCAGGCCGAGCTCCGGGTTGCCCCGCGCACGCTTGGCCACCGGCTCGTCGGCGCCGCCGCGGAGCCGGTACTGCCAGCGCCCCGTGATCAACGCGAAGCGCGAGGGCGAGCAGACCGACGAGTTGGCATACCCATCGGTAAAGCGCAGCCCTTCGGCCGCCATGCGGTCGAGGTTGGGGGAACACGAAGGGGACGCCCGCCCGCCATAGCAGCCGAGGTCCGCGTAGCCGAGGTCATCGGCCAGGATGAAGACGAAGTTGGGTCGCATGGCGCGATAGTATAGGAGACGTGACCGGATCGACCGGAGGAGCCCCTATGAATGCAAAACAACAACCCGATGTGCGCGCGCAAGTGTCGGCAGAGGAGTGGCAGGTCCGGGTGGACCTCGCCGCCTGCTACCGCCTGGTGGCGATGTACGGCTGGGACGACATCGTCTTCACCCACATCTCGGCGCGCGTGCCGGGGCCGCATCACAACGACCCGCACCACTTCCTGATCAACCCCTACGGCATGATGTTCGAGGAGATCACCGCCTCCAGCCTCGTGAAAGTCGACGAGCAGTGCAACAAGGTGCTCGACTCCCCCTACCCGGTGAACCCGGCCGGGTTCGTGATCCACAGCGCGATCCACGCCGGCCGGCCAGACGTGCAGTGCGTCCTGCACACGCACACGCCCGACGGCGTGGCGGTGTCGGCGCAGGAGCACGGGCTGTTGCCGATCTCGCAGCAGGCGACGATTGCCCTGTCCTCCATCGGATACCACGACTACGAAGGCATCGCCGTCAACGACGCGGAAAAGCCGCGCCTCGTGAACGACCTCGGCCGCAACGCAAACTTCATCCTGCGCAACCACGGCCTGCTCACGGTGGGCCCCTCGGTGGCCGACGCGTTCCTGGTGATGTTCAACCTGCAGCGCGCCTGCGAAATCCAGGTGCGCGCGCTATCGTCCAAGGTGAAGGAAGTCGATCCGCGGATCGTTGCGGGGGTCAAGGCGAACGTGGCGATGGTCACCAAGGGCATGGGCGGGCAGATCGCCTGGCCCGCGCTGCTGAGGAAGCTCGGCCGCGTCAACCCGGGCCATGAATCATGAACTTTTATTTAAAAATTTAAGGCAGGGAGACGATCCTAAGCCAGTTGTCATGCCGTTTTTAACATTTTATCTGCGTAAATTCGCCAACTCCCAAGCTGCGTGACCTCTTCCGCGCCGGCCACGGCGTAGCCTTCGCAGACAAACCCGCGCAGCGTCTCGCCGCCCTCGAGCTCGACCGTCCCGATGCCGAGCGGCGACGGGATGCCGTCCACGAAGCTACCGAAGTTTTCCGTCGGCACGCGCCAGACCTCGACCTCGATCGCCGCCCCGCCCTCCACGGCGCGCACCATCCCCGGCCGCGCGGGCTTGAAGCCGGACAGCGCAAACAGGCGGTAGTGCGGCGCAGTCCTCGTTCGCCGCTCCAGCACCGCGCCGCGCTCGGTCAGCTGGAAATTGAGCGGCAGGCCCGACATGTGCGCCCCGCAGACCGCGACGCGCACCGTGGCGGGCACGGGCGCCGGACTCGCACTCCCTGCCGGCAGGGTCACGCCTGTTGCGCCCATGGTCGTGACCATGGCGCGCTGCGCCTCGCCGCCCAGCCTGCACAGTCCCGCATCAGTGAATGCGCGGGAGAACAGCGTGATCCCGAACGGCTGGCCGTTCGGGTAGAAGCCTGAGGGCACCGCGACGGCGGCGAAATCCATGAGGTTCATGAAGTTCGTGTAGGTGCCGAGAGTGCTGTTGGTACGGATCGGGTCGGCGTTCACCTCGTCGATCGTGTAATGCGTGCCCGCCGTCGGCGTGACCACGAGATCGACGCTCTCCCAGACAACCAAAGCGCGGCGAATGAGGTCCTTCAGCCGGTACTGGGCGGCAAAGCATTCGGCCGCCGTGGGCGTTGCGCCGCCGGAGATGATCTGCCGGGTGACCGGGAACACCGCCTCCGGATGCTCGTCGATGAACTTGCGGATGCCCACGTATCGTTCGGCGATCCACGGCCCCTCGTAGAGCAGGCGCGCGGCCTCGAGGAACGGCGCGCAATCGATCTCCACACGTCTTGCGCCAAGCTGCTCCAGCTTCGCCACCGCCTGCGAGAACAGCTTTTTCGCTTCGGCATTGCCGAAGAACTCCAACTGGTCCGCCCGCGGCACGCCCACCCTGCAACCGGCAAGACTGGCGGGCAGCGTGTCGCCACCAAACGGCGCGCGGCGGGAATAGGCGTCGGCGGGGTCGTACCCCTGGGCTACCTGCACGACAGCTGCGGCGTCGCCTGCAGTCAGCGCAAAGATGGAAATGCAGTCGAGCGTCCGGCACGCCGGGACCACCCCGCGCGCGCTGAGCAGCCCGCAGGTCGGCTTCACGCCGAACAGGTTGTTGAACGCCGCCGGCACGCGCCCGGAGCCGGCCGTATCGGTCCCGAGCGAAAAGCTCACCAGCCCCGCCGCCACCGCCACCGCCGAGCCCGAGCTCGAGCCGCCCGACACGTATTTCGGGTCGAAGCTGTTGCCGCAGGCGCCGTGCGGCGAGCGCGTTCCCACGAGGCCCGCGGCAAACTGGTCGAGGTTGGTCTTGCCGATGGCGATCGCACCGGCGTCGAGCAACGCCTGCACGACCGGTGCACTGGCCGACGGGATGTAGGCAAACTCCGGGCAGGCCGCCGTGGTGGGGTGGCCGGCGAGGTCGATGTTGTCCTTGATCGCGAAGGGCATGCCATACAGGGGGAGCCCGGCCGGCCCCCGGCGCTCAAGCTCTGCCGCACGCTCAAGCAGGACTTCGCGCGGCAGCCTGTGGATCCAGACGTTGTCGCTGCCGCGTGCCGCGATCCTCGCCAGGACCGTCTCCACCACCTCTCCCGGGCGCGTAAGGCCCTCGCGCAGGCGCGCGCCGAGGCTGAGAAGGTCGAGACTGTCTGCGTTCTGGGGCATGGGAGTCGGCTCTTTCGGGCGTCGGGAACGACATCGTATCCAAACCGGCCTGAATAAGCAGGCCCCATGCCACGCGGGTTACTTCGTCTTCGTTGCGTACGCCGCGATCGCCTTCTTGAGGTCGCTGTACTCGTCGCAGCCGAAGGTGCACAGGGTGTCGAGCTTGGCGAGATGCTCCTTGGCCCTGGCCACATCCTTGACCATCAGGTAAGCCTCGCCGATGTACTCGTGGGCGCCGCGATGCTTGGGATCGATTCGCAGCGCTTCGGTGTAGTGCTTGAACACGAGGTTCATGTCCGGGTTGGGGCCCTTGCGCATCGCGTAGGCGTAGAGGTTGTGGTAATTCGCGCTGTCCGGCTTCTTTGCGATTGCGTCCTTGAGGTACCCGCTGGCCCCCTGCCAATCCTTAGCTTCCATCATCTTGTTGGCCTGCTCGACCACCGGATCGCCCTCCCACTTGAGCAACCCGGCGTCGGCCGGGCCGCCCGCGGCCTGGCTGGCCAGCGGAATCGCGGACGCCGCCGCAAAAAGTGCTGCGATCACCATGCCAGATGCCCTGTTTTTTCGAAGAACCATGCTGAACCTCCTGGTTGGACTGCGTGAACAGCGCAGGTACATGATTTAGAGAAGGAGCCAATACAGGCCCACTCCCGACACGGCGGTTGCGATCAGGCTGCGGGTCAAGGCCGCAATGGCCAGCGTCGGCACGATGGCAAGCAAAGCGGGGTTGGCGGCGGACACTGCGGGCCGGCCCTCCACCACCAGCACTTCGAGGGCAAGCAACGCCGCAAGCACCGCGACCGGGACGTAGGCAAGCCACGCCAGCGCCCATGCAGGCAGGGCGATCCTCGACAGGAGCACGAGCGGCAGCACGCGCGGCACGATCGTGACCGCTGCACAGGCGAGGATCAGCGCGAGGATTTCGGGGCGGACGTCCATCGTTCCAGGACCAGGCCGAGGGTGGCGCCGGCAAGGGTGGCGCAGATGACGGCCCACGGGCCGGGGTGTGCAACCTGCACGACCACGGCAAGCGCCGCCGAGAACAGGGCCACCGCAAGTCCGCTGCGGACGCGCGGGTGCGCAGCAAGCTGCAGGACCAGCAGGCCCGCAAACATGCAGGGGAGCGCGAATCCGAGTACGCGGGTGCTCGCCGCCGAACCCGCGAACTGGGCGGAAAACGCCGCGCCGGCGAGGTTGGCAAGGGCCCATGTCGAGTAGGCCGCGAGGTTGAGCCCCGCCATCCACGCCGCACCTTGCGGGGGATGCTTCGCGAACCGCGCCGCGGCAACCACAAATGTCTCATCCGTGAGTTGCGCGCCCAGCAGCGCGCTCTTCCACGCCGCAACCTTCCTGAAAAAAGGGGCGAGCGCCGCCGACAACAGCAGGTGGCGGACGTTGACGAAGAATACCGTCAACACAATCGCCGACAGCGGGCTCGCCAAAGCCACCATGCTGGTCAGCACAAACTGGGCGGAGCCTGCATAGAGAACCATCGACAGCAGCAGGATCTCGGCATACGAAAAGCCGGCCGCCCGCTCCACCACCCCGGCGGCGACGCCGATCCCGAGATACCCGAGCACCACCGGCAGGCCGGCGCGCGCGCCGTCGGCAAACGTGGTCCCGTCGGGGTTCATTCTCGCTGGCATCGAGTCATTGTATGCTGGCGGACTTCCGTTGCAGAAACCCCAGGGGACGCACTTGAAACTAGCAACCTACATCCACCAGAACGCCGCCGGCTACGGGATCGTCGAAGGCGACGGCATCATCGACCTCACGCGCCGCATCGGCGCTCGCTATCCGGACATCCGCACGCTGCTCGCCCATGAAGGGCTCGGCGAGGCGACGAAAGCGGCGGCCGGCCAGAAGCCGGACTTCAAGCTTTCCGAAGTGAAGCTGCTCCCGCCCATCCCGAACCCGGGCAAGATCTTCTGCATCGGCCTCAACTACGAGGACCACCGCCAGGAAACCAAGCGCGAGAAGACCGAGGCGCCCGCGGTGTTCGTGCGCTTTCCCGAGTCGCAGGTTGGCCACGACCAGCCCATCCTGCGGCCGCGCGAGTCGACCAAGCTCGACTTCGAGGGCGAGATCGCAGTGATCATCGGCAAATCCGGCCGCCGGATTGCGGAAAAGGATTCTTGGGACTACGTCGCCGGCTACAGTTGCTATAACGACGGCTCGGTGCGCGACTGGCAGTGGGCCACCACGCAGTGGACCGCCGGCAAGAATTTCGCCGCCACCGGCGGGTTCGGACCTTGGATGGTGACCGCGGACGAGATTCCCGCGGCGACCGAACTCACGCTGATCACGCGCCTGAACGGCGTCGAGATGCAGCACACCACCACCGCCCTCCTGGTGCACACAATCCCCAGCCTGATCGCACACCTGTCGACATGGGTACCGCTTGAGGCGGGCGACGTGATCGTCAGCGGCACGCCCGGCGGCGTCGGCGCGCGCCGCGAGCCTCCCGTGTGGATGAAGCCCGGCGACGTGGTCGAGATCGAAGTGAGCCGGGTCGGGGTCCTGCGCAATACCATCGCGGACGACTGAAGAGGCACTGCATATGGAAATGAGGGACATCCCGTTCGGCACCACCGACTGGTCCGGCGTCGAGCCCACCGAGCACAAGGGCGACAGCGGAATGGCCTACTGGCGCACGCGCAACTTCGGCGTCATCCGCGTGCGGATGGTCGAATACACGCCCGGGTATGTCGCTGACCACTGGTGCTCGAAGGGGCACATCCTGATGTGCCTCGAAGGCGAACTCGAAACCGAGCTCGCCGACGGGCGTGTCTTCGTGCTCAAACCCGGCATGAGCTACCAGGTTGCCGACGCCGCCGAGCCGCACCGCTCGCGCACGACGGGCGGCGCGAAGCTATTCATCGTCGACTGATGTTCAAGGCGCTCTTCGACCGGCTCAAGCAGGCGCAGGCTGAAGGCACCTTCGACGCGCTGACCGAAATCTGGAACCGCGCCTCGGTGACGCGACGGCTCGACATGGGCGTCGAGCGCTACTGGAGGGACAAGCGCGCAGCGAGCGCGAATCCCCTGGTGAAAGCGGGACAGAAATACTTTTCGCAGAACGACGAGGACGGCATCACCCTCGAAATCCTGCGCCGCATCGGCCTCGAGAGCGGGACGTTTGTCGAGTTTGGCGCAGGCGACGGACTCGAGAACAACTCGCTGATCCTGCTGATGCGCGGCTGGAAGGGCGTGTGGCTCGGCGCCGACACCCTGCGCTTCTCGATCCCGCCGGGCAGCCCGAAGCTCCGCCATTCGAATGCGTGGATCACGGCGGAAAACTGTGGCGCGCTGGTGGCTGCCGAGCTTGCCGCCCTGGGCGCCCAGGGGTGCGACTTCCTCAGCATCGACCTCGACGGCAACGACCTGCATATCGCCGAAAAGGTGCTGGCAGGCGGCATGCGGCCCGCGGTGATAGTAGTGGAGTACAACGCCAAGTTCCCGCCGCCGATCCGCTGGTCCATCCGGTACGACCCGAAGCACCAGTGGAAGGGCGACGACTACCAGGGGGCGTCACTGCAGTCTTTTGCCGACCTCTTCGGCAACGCCGGGTACAGGCTGGTGGCCTGCAACATCACCGGGGTCAACGCCTATTTCGTGCGCAACGACTTTGCCGCCGCGTTCGCGGACGTGCCCTCGGACATCGCCACCCTTTTCCAGCCCGCCGACTACAACTGGTTTGTCGGCCAGGGACACCCGGCCTCACCGAAGACGATCGAACGCTTTCTCTGAAATCCTAGAGCCCGGCGAGTCGGTTGATCTCCGCCGGGTCCACTTTCAACCGCTCGGCGGCTTTCAGGATGTCGCTCCAGCTGGTTTCGTCGACCGGGATGCCTTCGGCCAGGCGCTTGGCGCGCATCTCGCGCTCCGGCTCGCCAGCGAGGCGGACATGGTCGAAGCCCGGCTGGGCCGGCGAAGCCTTGACCCAGTCGATGAAGCCTTTCATCTCATCGCCAAAGAGCGCGCCTTCCGAAAGCTTCGTCGGGTCGAAGAGTATTGTAAGCATGCCGTTCAGCACGCGCTTCTTGCCGGTGTACGGCTCGTGGCAGGCCATACCGGCCGCGAGTGCACCGCCGAGCAGTTCGCATACCACTGCGAGGCCGAAGCCTTTGTGTTCGCCGAACGTGACGATCGCGCCCGTCGGATCAACAACTGCGTACTTCGGGTCGGTCGTGGGCTTGCCGTGGTTGTCGATCAGGCGCCCGACCGGCATCTGCTCGCCCTTGTTGTAGGCCACGCGCGCCTTGCCCTGCGCCATCACGCTGGTGGCGAAATCGAGCAGGATCGGCTCGCCGCCCGGCACCGGGATGCCGACCGTGAACGGGTTGGTGCCGAAGCGCGCATCGCCACCGCCGAAGGGCGCGACGATCGGGCGCGAGATGACGTTGGTGAAATGCACCGAGATGAGGTTGGCCTCGATGGCCATCTCCGCCCATGCGCCGATGCGGCACAGGTGGTGCGAATTGCCGAGCGCGACGATGCAGCTGCCGAATTGCTTGGCGCGCGCAATGCCCATTTCCATGGCCTCGTGGCCGATGACCTGGCCGAACCCCGCCTGCCCGTCGAGGCGCAGCATCGCGCCGCCGTCGAGGGTGGTCTTCACGTGGGCGTTCGCCGTCAGGCCGCCTTCGACGAAAGCCTCGGAGTATTTCGGCAGCATGCCGATGCCGTGCGAGTCATGGCCGGTCAGGTTGGCCTGGATGAGGTTCTCGGTGACGAGGTCGACCTCGCGTGGTTCGCTGCCGAACCCGCGCACCAGCGCCTTGATCGCCGCGGTCAGCGGCTCTTTGCGAATCGTGTGAATCTTGGCCATGCTTTGCTTACTCCGGTGATGGTGCGGTCGGGGAGGTCTTGAGGAGGGGCAGCGCCCCTCTTCTCGCGGTGATGGTGCGGTCGGGGAGGTCTTGAGGAGGGGCAGCGCCCCTCTTCTCGTCTAGTCTGGCTTGATGCCTGCGGTGTTGACCACCTGCGTCCAGCGCGCGATCTCGCCCTTGAGGAATTCGCCGAACTGCTCCGGCGTGTTCGCAACCACATCGAACCCCTGCGCGTCGAAGCGCGCCTTGGTGTCGGGCGCCTGCAGCGCCGCGATGACGGCGGCATTGATTTTCGCATACACGTCCTTGGGCAGGCCCTTGGGCGCCGCCACCGCCTGCCACGAATAGACCTCAAAGCCGGACACCCCCGCCTCCGCCATCGTGGGCACGTCCGGGAACACCGGCGAGCGCTTGTCGCTGGTGACCGCCAGCGCCTTGAGGCGGCCGCCCTTGATGTGGCCCGAGGCCGCGCCGAGGTTCTGGAACGACGCGTCCACTGCGCCGCCGATGAGGTCGGCCATCGCCGCCGATCCGCCCTTGTAGGGCACATGGATGCCGGTGGTCCCGCTGCGCTGCCAGAGGAGTTCGGCCGACAGGTGGTCCGACGACCCGGTGCCCGAGGAGACCATCGACGTCCTGCCCGGGTTCTTCTTCATGTGCGCGACGAGTTCCGCGAGCGTATTTGCCGGGAATTTCGGGGTCGCGATGAGGATGTTCGGGTTGCGCACTGCGACCGTGACGAGGTCGAAATCGCGCAATGGGTGGTAGGTGAGCTTCGGGTTCAGCGCAACGTTAATTGCGAAGGTGCCGATGGAGCCGACCAGCAGCGTGTAGCCGTCGGCGGGCGACTTCGCGAGCAGATCCGCGGCGATCGAACCGTTGGCCCCGGGCCGGTTCTCGACCACGATGGTCGCCCCCGGCAGCGAGTCGGGCAGCTTCGCGCCGATCGCGCGGGCGACCATGTCCGAAGAACCGCCGGCCGTGAACGGCACGAGGATCTTGATGGGACGGCTCGGGTAAGGCTGCGCGTGCGCGCCTGAAGCAACGAATACGGCAACAAGCGCGAGCAGTGCGGCAACGATCCTGGACATGTCTCCCCCTGTGTACATCTTATTGTTGGGCCGCAAGCTTATCAGTCGGCCAGCTTGGCGGTCATCTCGAGGATCGCTTCGGCGGCCGCCTGCGGATGCTCGAGCGGGAAGAGGTGGCCGCCGGGCACGCGGCGAAACGCGAATCCCGCGCGCCGCATGGTCGACAGGCCCACCCGCCGGACGATGTCCGACCCGGCGCCGCCGATGAACCCGGCCGGGACGCGCAGATCCGGCAACAGGCGGTGGAGGTCATGCGGGATCGTCCGGTAGATCTGGTACTCGATGGCCGGGTCGATCATCAGGCGCAGTTTCCTGCCGTCGTCCACCAGCCCGTAGCGGACGTAGTCGCGCAGCGCCTCGGGCGCGAAATGCCGGAACAGGGCCCTGCCATGGAAATGGCGTTCCGCTTCGGCAAGGCTCGCCCATTCGGCGCGGCGCTCCCGGGTGGCCCCGGCGGGCGTCACCCGGTCGACGATCCCGAACCGCTTGGTGGCCCCGAGCAACCGCCCCTTGATCGCCCCGATGATGGGCGCATCCAGCAGGATGACCGCCCGGAAGAGGTCCGGCCGGGCCACCGCTGCCATGAAAGTCAGGTACCCACCCAGGGAATGCCCCACCCCGACCACCGGCTGGGTGTAGCTGCGCTCGACGTGCCCCACGACCTGCGCGAGGAGGTGGGGCCAGCCCTCGGTGGGAGGGTGGCGCGGGTCCATGCCCAGCGCCGGAATGGATCCGACCCGGAAATGGGACTCCAGCAGCCCCAGCATGCTGCGGTAGCAGGGGGCGGGAAAGCCGTTGGCGTGGGAAAAATGGAGCACCGGGCGGCGCATCCGGGCAGTTTATCAGCCCCTAGCGCCCCGGTAGCCGTGATGATGTAAAATCGCGGGTTTGCCGGGTTCGGCCTGGGTGCCATGCACCTCCCCGCCGATAGCCAGTGGCAGCGCCCCCGGCTCATCCAATTCAGTCCCTTAACAGGAAGCACCATCATGGCCAGGCAGAAAGAGCTCAAGCTCTACCGCAACATCGGGATCATCGCCCACATCGACGCGGGCAAGACCACCACTACGGAGCGCGTGCTCTACTACACCGGCAAGAAGCACCAGATCATCGACGTCCACGACACCAAGGACGGCAAGACCAGCACGACCACCGACTACCTCGAGCAGGAAAAGAAGCGCGGCATCACGATCCAGTCCGCGGCCGTCTCGACCGAGTGGAAGGGCCACCAGGTCAACATCATCGACACCCCCGGGCACGTCGACTTCACCATCGAGGTGAACCGGTCCCTGCGCGTGCTGGACGGCGCCGTCGTGGTGTTCGACGGCGTGGCGGGCGTGGAGCCGCAGACCGAGACCAACTGGCGCCTGGCGAACCAGTACAACGTGCCGCGCATGTGCTACATCAACAAGATGGACCGCATGGGCGCCAACTTCGAGAAGGCGATCACCGGGATCAAGGAGCGCCTGGGCGCCACCATCGTGCTGTGCCAGATCCCGATCGGCAGCCACGACGAGTTCAAGGGCATGGTTGACCTCATCGCCGGTTGCGGCTACGTCTGGAAGGAAGAGGACAAGGACTCCCCGTGGGAGACTATCCCCATCGAGGAGATGAAAGGGCGCTTCACGTTCGCCAGCACCCGCGACAACCAGTGGATGGATGACCTGCTGGATCTGCGCCGCGAAGCCATCGAGACCGCGCTGGCCCTGGACGACGATGCGTTCATGGAATTCGTCGAGAGCGGCAAGTTCGACATCGCCAAGGTCAAGGAATGCATCCGCAAGGGCACCGTGCAGGGCAAGCTGGTGCCGGTGTTCTGCGGCTCGTCGTTCAAGAACAAGGGCGTGCAGCAGCTGCTCGACGGCGTGATCGACTATATGCCCTACCCGGGCGAGAACGGCGGCATCTCCATGGTGGACCCCGACGGCAAGGTCATCGGCGAGCAGGAAGTCCGTGACGACGCCCCCGCCCGTGCGCTGGCCTTCAAGGTCATCAACGACCAGTTCGGCACCCTCACCTTCGTGCGCGTCTATTCCGGCGTGATCAAGAAAGGCGACACCCTGCTGAACGTCACGCGCGACAAGAAAGAGCGCATCGGCCGCATCGTCGAGGTGCAGGCCAACGTGACCAAGGACATCGAGGAGGCCCGCGCCGGCGACATCTGCGCGTTCGTTTCGATGAAGGACACCGAGACGGGCGACTCGCTCTCCGACATGACGCACCCGTCGCTGCTCGAGCGCATGCGCTTCCCGGACCCCGTGATCAGCGTCTCGGTCGAGCCCAAAACCCGCGCCGACATCGAGAAGATGTCGACCGCCCTCTACAAGATGGTCAAGGCCGACCCGTCATTGCGATTGTCGGTCGACCAGGAAACCGGCCAGACCGTGCTGAAGGGCATGGGCGAATTGCACCTTGAGATCACCATCGACCGCATGCGTACCGAGCTCGGCGTCGAGGCCGTGATGGGCAAACCGAAGGTCAGCTTTCGCGAAGCTTTCGGCACCACCGTCGAGCACATCTACACCCACAAGAAACAGTCGGGTGGCTCGGGGCAGTTCGCCGAGGTCAAGATGGTCTTCGAGCCGCTCCCCTACGGCAGCGGCGTGGAGTGGGCCGACGAGGTGACCGGCGGGCGCATCCCGCGCGAATTCATCCCGGCAGTGCAGCACGCGATCATGACCGAAAGCAAGAAAGGCCAGATCGCAGGGTATGAAGTCGTCGACTTCAAGGCGCGCCTGCTCGACGGCAAGTACCACGACGTCGACTCGTCGGCGCTCGCGTTCGAGATCGCCGGCCGCGCGTGCTTCCGCGAATCGCACAGGGCAAGCCGCCCCAAACTGCTCGAGCCGATCATGGGTGTCGAGGTCGTGACCGAAGCCGAATATCTCGGAGATGTGATCGGCGACATGAACCGCCGCCGCGGCCAGGTCACCGACCAGGGGCAGAAAGGCCCCAACGCGTTCATCCAGGGTTTCGTGCCGCTGGCCGAAATGTTCGGCTACATCAGCTTTCTACGCTCTGCGACCAGCGGCCGCGGCACCTTCACGATGGAGTTCGCGCGTTACGCTGAAGTGCCGCCGGGCCTCGTCGACAAGCTGATGGAGAAAGAGGAGAAATAGGAGAAGAGGGGGGCTCCGCCACCCCTCCTCAGACCTCCCCCCTACGATTTGACGGCCCTTCTACGGAAGGGCCGTTTTCATTTGGGCTAGACGTACTCGGAGGCGGCCGAGTCGGCGTCGATCGGCTCGCCCGCGAGGTAGCCCTGGATCAGGTCGCAGCCCGCGCCCTGCAGGAATTCCAGCTGGGCTTCGGTTTCCACCCCCTCGGCCACGACCCGCAGACTCAGCGCATGGGCGAGGCTGATGATGGCCGTCACGATCGCATTGTGGTCGCGGCTCTTTGGCACGTCGGTGATGAAGGACTTGTCGATCTTCAGCTTGTTCACCGGGAACCGCTTGAGGTACGCGAGGCTGGAATACCCGGTCCCGAAATCGTCGATCGCCAGCGACACGCCGAGGTCCTTCAATTTGTTGAGCATCGCGAGCGTGACGTCGGTCTGCCGCATCACCGTGGACTCGGTGATCTCGAGCTCGAGCATGTCGGCGGGGAGCCCGGTTTCCTTCAGCGTACGAGCGACCATCTCGACCAGTTTCGGGTCGTTAAACTGGCGCGCCGAGATGTTCACCGCCACCGGCATGCGCTTGTCGACACCGATCTTGTGGGCCCAGGCGCACGCGTCGCGCAGCGCCTGCTCGCCGATCCTGAGGATCAGGCCGGTGTCTTCGGCCAGCTGGATGAAGTCCACGGGGGACACCAGCCCGCGGGACGGGTGTTTCCAGCGCAGCAGCGCCTCGTGCATCACCGCGCACCCGGTCTTCAGCTCCGAGATCGGCTGGTAGTACACGACCAGTTCGTTCTTCTGGACCGCTCTGCGCAGGTCGTTCTCGAGCGTGAGCCGGCGGCTCGCCGCGAGGTTCATCTGGTCGGTGAAGAACTGGTAGTTGCTGCGCCCCATTTCCTTGGCGTGGTACATCGCCGCGTCGGCGTTGCGGATCAGCGTCTCTGCGTCGCTGCCGTCCTCGGGAAAGACGCTGATGCCGATCGACGGGGTCACGGTGATGTCGCGCCCCTCCAGCCCGATCGGGTCGGACAGCGTGTCGATAATTTTCTGGGCCACCTGGGCGGCATCGCCGCCGCGCGTGATTTCGGGCAGCACAATCACGAACTCGTCGCCCCCGATGCGGCAGACCGTGTCGCCCACCCGCAACTGCTTCACGAGGCGTTCCGCCACGGCCTTCAGCAACTGGTCGCCCACCGCGTGGCCGAGGGAGTCGTTGATTGTCTTGAATCGGTCGAGATCGACGAACATGGCGGCGGTTTGCTTGCGGTTGCGGTAGCTGAGCGCCAGCGCCTGCGTCAGGCGGTCCTCGAGGATCCGCCGATTCGGCAACCCCGTCAGGGCATCGTGGTCCGCAAGGTGCCGCGCGCGCCCTTCAGCAAGCTTTCTTTCGCTGATTTCCGCCTCGAGCCGCGCGTTGGCCGACTGCAGCTCGGCCGTGCGTTCGGCCACCAGCCGCTCGAGTGACTCGAGCGTGGCGCGCTCGGCGGAAACATCGTCGAAGCTCCAGATCCACTCCTGCTCGTCGCCGCCGGCGTCGATCCTGCGTCCCACCGATCGGCAGTAGAACGTGCTGCCGTCGGTGCGCTTGAAGCGGACCTCCGCCACGTGGGTCTGGCCGGGCTCGGTGCGTTCGTAGGCGTCCCGGGCGGCCGCCTCCCAGTCCGCGCGATCGGCAAACAGAACTTCGCTGGATTTGCCGATCAGCGCGCCCGGGGCATGCCCGGTCATCTGCTCGAGGTAGCGGTTGGAGCGCTGGATCACCCGGTTGCGCACAAAGCCGATGCCGACCGTGGCGTTCTGCAGGATCGCCTCCTGCTCGCGCAGCAACCGGTTCAACTCGTCGGTCGCCCGCTTTCGCTCGGTGATGTCCTCGACGATCCAGACCGTGCCCTGGCTGGGGTTGTCCGGGTTGATGGTCTTGGCGATCATGCGCGCGAGGAAAGGCGAACCGTCCTTCCTTTTCATCTCCCATTCGAGGTCGAGCTGGCGGCCCTCGGTGAGCATCGGCCTCGCGATCGCGCCAAGCGCCGCATAGGAAGCCTCGCTCGGATAGATCGCCTCGCCCGACTGCCCGATCAGTTCGTGCAGCGCCCACCCGAAAATCTCGGCGAATTTTGGATTGCAGAGGAAGAATTTCCGGTCACGCGTGAACGCGATGCCGATCGAAGCATTGGCAAGGGCCGCCTCGTATTCGAGCAGGGTGTACCGGGTGCGGCCCGCGTACGCTGCCGCTGGCGACTCCGCGCGCGACGGGAGGCCGGCATCGGGCGCCCCACCCGTAGCGCTCCCTCCTGGTGCGTCCGGGCCGCGATCGTCCATTTTCAGCGCGCGCCCTCGGCGGCGGCGACCAAGGCAGTGAAGTCTCCGGCAAAGCCCCGCAATCGCTGTACTGCGCGATTGCGCTGTTCGGCGCTCAAGGTCTTGTCGAGGTCGATCAGCATGCTGAAATATTCCCTGAGATTCTGCTTGCGCAGGGTCTCATATTCGGGATCCCGGTTCTGGTCCCACGCGATCGCCCATGCCTCCAGTTTCCGGCGTGTTTCCTTCGCGTTGATCATGCCCACGAGCTCGCGCTGCATGCGCTTGCGATCCTGGTCGCGCAGGATATCGTCCAGCGGCGCTCGCGCGCTGTAGAGCCGGATACGTTCGACCTGCGCTTCGGTAAGCGATCCGAACCACTCCTCCATGCGATCGACATTGCGTTTCACGCGTTTGGCGCGTCGCGCCTCGGGCGATTCCGCAAGAACATGGTCCTTCGCAAAGTCGCGGTTCTCCTTCGCCAGGCGCGCCTGGAACCGCTCGACCTGCGCAGGATTCAGTGTATCGAGCAACTCCCCCGTCTCGACGGCCGCGGCGCGCAATGTCTGGCGCAGCAGGACTTGGAACGAATCGTAGCCCCACTCCAGATCGGGAAGCGTCACGCCCCGCGCCAGCCGGTCACCCAGCCCGTTGGCAAGGACGACGTACTTCGGCAGCTCGGCCTTGCGGTGCCACGCCATAAACTTCTGCACGCGACGCTCGAAGTCGGCCTTTTGCTCGGCTTCGAAGCCGAAATACCTGCCGCTGCGCCAGTGGATGAGCGAATCCGCGTTGTTGTAGCCGAGTTGCAGCGCCGTGCAGCCGGCAAGCACAGCAAGCCCAGCTACGGCCATGGTCCACCGGGCCACAGTCCGCCACGGGAATCTCACCAGTAATTCTCCACGGTGATCTGCCCGGGATTGCGGCGCCGGTGTTTTTTCATCCCCCGCTCCACGAGGGTCGCAGTGACATCACGAACCATGTCCGGATTGCCGCAGAGCATCACCTGCGATGTGCCGGCGGCGATCACGCACCCTGCGCGCGCTTCGAGCGAACCGTCGCCCAGCAGCGCGGGAATCCGCCCGTGCAGCAATGAAGGTGCCTCGTTCACATCGCGGCTGGAGATGCGGACGCAGGCGAACTGGTCCGGGTGAGCGGCGGCGATGCCGGCGATGACCTCCCCGTACACCAGTTCGGCAGCGTGTCGTGCCGCATGCACCAGCACCACCCGGCCGAAGCGCTTCCACGGCACCTCGCTCCTCAGGATGGACAGGAACGGGCCGATCCCGGTGCCGGTTGCGATCATCCACAGCACTTCGGCATCCGGCACTTCGGAGAGCACCAGGAACCCCGTGGCATTCGGGGTGAGGAATACGCGGTCTCCCGGCCCGAGGGCCGCAAGGCGCGGGGACAGCGGTCCGCCGGGCACGATGGCGTAATAGAACTCGACCGGCCCTGCACCCGGTGCATTGACGAAGGAATACGGTCGCGCGATCCGCTCCCCTGCAACATCCAATGCCAGCTTGGCAAACTGCCCGGCCTCGAACGCACCCACAGGCGCATCGACCTTGATACTCAGGAGCCGCTCGGTCCAGCGGGTCTGCCCGACGACAGCGCCCTCGATCCACGCCGTCATTTGACGCGCGTGAGGTGCGCGACGCGCGGCAGCGCCTCGTCCACCACCGTCTCGTACGGTTCGAACGCAATGTCCTGAAGAAGGCTTCCGAGCAGGCGGACCGTGCCCTGCCGGCGGTTGTTGCCGGTGTCGCTGAACTCAAACCGGTAGGTCCGGGCGATGCGCAGGTGCCCTTCCTCGTTGCGCTCGAAGCGGGTCCTTGTTACCGAAACGGTATCGTCGAGCAGCATCAGGTCGTACTTTTCACAGGCCGACCGGCCGACAGCGAGCGCCGCCTCGCGGGCGCGCAGGGCGTCGATCCACAGGAAGGTTCCGGTAGCGAGCAAGAGGAGTGCAAAGGCTTCCCACATCAGGCGGGAATTATAGCCGCCCCCTCTGGGGCAGAGCCCCGATCGGAAGCCCCCCGATCGTAATCGACCCTATCGTAATCGACCCTATTGCCCCGAGGGACTCGAATAGGCCTGGTTCACCGCCTCGATGTCCGCGAGCACCTCGGGCCCGAGCGTCCGGCCGAAGTTGGCCAGGGACGCCTCAAGCTGGGCCACGCTGGTGGCGCCGACGATGGTCGAGGCCGTGAAAAACCGGCTGCGGACGAACGCCAGCGCCATCGCAGCGATCGGGATGGCGTGCTTCTGCGCCACTTTGGCGTACTCCTCCACCGCTGCGAACGTGCGCGGGCGCATGTAGCGCTCGCCAAAGGGCTTCAGCTTGACCATGCGCGCTTCGGGTGGCAATGCCCCGCCCAGGTACTTCCCGGTCAGTTGCCCCATGGCCAGCGGGCTGTAAGCGAGCAGCGGGACATTCAGGTGCCGGCTCGCCTCGGCCTGGTCGCCGTCGAACATGCGGGCCAGGAGGCTGTAGCCGTTCTGCACCGACACCGGCGCAGGCAGGTTGTTCGCCTTCGCAATGCGGACGAACTCGCACAGGCCGTACGCGGATTCGTTGGACAGGCCGTACGCGCGGATCCTGCCCGATTTGATCGCGGCGGCCATGCCTTCGACCTGCTCGAGGATGGGCGTGGCCTCCCGCTCCTTCGAAGGGTCGTACTGCCAGGATCCGAATCCGGGCACGTACCGCTCGGGCCAGTGGATCTGGTACAGGTCGATGTAATCGGTCTGGAGGCGTTTCAAGCTGTCGTCGATCGCCCAGGGGATGGTCTTCTTCGTGACGTGCGTTTCGCCGTTCCGGATCCATTCGCGGCGGCCCGGTCCGGCAATCTTGGATGCGAGGACGATCTTGTCGCGCTTGCCGCGGTTCTTTCCCAGCCAGGCGCCGACGATCGATTCGGTGCGGCCCTGCGTTTCCTTCTGCGGCGGCACCGGGTACATCTCGGCGGTGTCGATCAAGTTGATGCCGTTGGCGAGCGCCCAGTCGATCTGCGCATGACCCTCGGCTTCGGTGTTCTGCTGGCCCCAGGTCATCGTCCCGAGGCAGAAGTCGGTGACTTCAAGGGCGCTGTCCGACAGGCGGTTCTTCTTCAGGCTCATGCAATTTCCCTGGCGTCGCGTCGACGGTAGAGGATGATCGGAAATGATGTGAACTTGCGGGCGATGCCATGCGCCGGGAAGGGATCGAGCGGCGTAAACGGCATGGGCAGGTCGGACACTTTTGCGCCGAGCATTGCTCTTGCAAGCTGCGTGCCGATCGACGTGGCGAGCGCCACGCCGCGGCCGTTGCAGCCGACAAAGGCCAGCACGCCGGGCGCGAGCTCGTGGCAGTGCGGCAGCTTGTCCCAGGTCACGCCGACGTTACCGTGCCAGACGAAATCGAACTTCGGCCGGCCCAATTGCGGAAACACCTTGTGCAAGCGCTCTGACGCCCTCGCCGCTGCCCGGTCGCGCCAACCCAATGGCACCGCCAGTGCCGCCCCGGTAACCAGGCGCCCATGCGCGTCCCAGCGGAAGAAATGCAGGTCGCCCTGCGAGTCCGAACAGGCGTGGTCTTCGGGCAGCACCGTGGCGCGCACAGATTCAGGATACGGCTGTGTCGCCATCTGGTGGCTGCGCACCGGGAAAACGGTCTGCATGAGCTTCGGCCACAACGACTTTGAGAACGAGTCGCCGTAGGCGTGCGTTGCAATCACCACTTTTTCTGCAAGCACCGAACCGCGCGCGGTTTTTACGCGCCATGCGTTACCTTCGCGTTCGATCGACTGGACCGCGCTCTCGGTGTGAACTGTCGCACCTGCGCCAATGGCCGCACGCGCGAGGCCGCGCACGTAAGCCAGCGGATTCAGCTTGCCGCCCGTCGCATTCTCCCAGCCACCGTGCCAGAACTTCGAGCCGGTGATCGCCTCCACACCCTTGGCATCGAGCAATTCCACCGGCGAACCGCGCCGCGCCCACGCCTTGACGCGCTTTTCCGCCAGCTTCATCCGCCCGGGCGAGTGGACCGGCTGCACCCAGCCGTTCTGCACCGCCTCGCAGTCGATCGCGTGCTTGCGGATGAGTTCGAAAGTGAATTTGGCGGAGTCGGCCACGAGTTGCACCAGCGCCTCGCCTTTGGCTTTGCCGCCTGCGGCCTCGGAGATGCGCCCCGGCACATCGTCCGGGTCCAGGCGCGACAGCGTCGGGATCACCTGCCCGTTGTTGCGGCCCGAAGCGCCGTAGCCGATGACGCCGGCTTCGAGCACGACGACCTTGCCGCGCCCCTGCGCCACAGCGAGCGCGCACGCGAGGCCGGTGTAGCCGGCGCCGATGATTGCGACGTCGGCGTGCAGGTCTCCCTCCAGCGGCGCGGTGGCGGGCGCTGCGGGCGCCGTGGAGGACCAGAGGGAATTGGAGAAAACAGGATCTTGCATGGGATCGGAGTCGCTCGGAGTCGCTCGGGGAAGCTGGGGGAAGCCCGATGGTGCCCAAGCAGGCGGCGCGTGTAAAGGCGGCGGGGAACCGCTACTCCGCCTGGATTCCCGCCGCCTTGATCACCGAAGCCCACTTGCTGAGTTCGGCCGCAATGAACGCGGTGAACTGCTCAGGCGTATTGGGCGCGGCTTCGAAGCCCTGGTCATCGAGCTTCTGCCTGGTGTCCGCCATGCCCAGCACCTTCACGATGTCCGCATTCAGCTTCGCAATGATTGCCTTCGGCACGCCCGCGGGCGCGCACACGCCGGCCCAGCTCGTGACTTCGTAACCAGGCACCGTCTCGGCGATGGCCGGTACGTCGGGCAGGTGCGGTGAGCGCTTCGCCGAGGTCACACCAAGCGCGCGCACGCGCCCGGAACGCACGGCCCCCAGCCCCGCCGGCATCCCGGTGAGGAGCGAAGGGATCTGCCCGCCGAGCAGGTCGGACAGCGCCGGCGCGCCGCCCTTGTAAGGGATATGCGTGATGTCCACGCCCCCCATCGACTTGAGCAGCTCGATCGACATGTGCTGCGAAGTGCCCACGCCCGCCGAGGCCATGCTGAGCTTGCCGGGGTTCGCCTTTGCATAGGCCAACAGCTCGCGGATCGACTTCGCCTCCACCGACGGGTGCACGACCACCATGTTCGGCACGAACCCGATCTGCGATACCGCCGCATAGTCCTTTGCCGGATCGTAGGCGAGCTGCTTGTAGATCGCCGGGTTCACGCCATGCGAAGCGGTGTTGCAGATCAGCAGCGTGTAGCCGTCCGCCGGCGCCTTCGCCGCGTAGCCTGCCGCGGTGCTCCCGCCGGCCCCGGGGCGGTTTTCCACGACCACGCCCGACGGCCAGATCTCGCCGAGCTTGGTCGCGACAATGCGGGCGGGCGTGTCCACGACGCCGCCGGGCGCGAAGCCGACGATCACGCGGACGGGTTTGGCGGGAAACGACTGGCCCAGTACCGGAGAAGCAGCAAGGCACAAAGCGAGTGACGCAAACCGTCGGAATGCACTATTGATCATTCAGGCCCACCTTTTCAGCAATGTTATCAGCCGTGCGGCTCGAGGCCCATACGGAGGATTGAACAGCGCGAGACCATTCAGGCGCGACTGGCGGAACACCGGCTTGAGTTTCGAGAACGCAAGGAACCCTGCGTAACCGTGGTACTGGCCCATGCCGCTCGGGCCGACACCGCCGAAGGGCAGCGACTCCTGCGCGATGTGCAGCAGCGTGTCGTTGACCGTGACGCCGCCCGCGGTGGTGCGTGCGAGTACGCGCTCCACCCGCGCCGAATCGTCATCGAAGAGGTAAAGCGCCAAAGGCCTCGGACGCGCGTTTACGAACGCAATCGCAGCATCCATATCCTTGCAACCGACCACCGGCAGCAGCGGCCCGAAGATCTCGTCCTGCATCACGCGCATGCGATCGTTCACGCCGGTCAGCGCCATCGGGGGTATCCGGCGCGAGGCAGGGTCCGGCGCCTCGCCCTGTGCAGCGAGGCTTTCCACCTTCGCTCCCTGTGTACGCGCATCATCGATGTAACCGGTGAGCCGCTCGTAGTGCCGGTCCGACACAATGCTCGAGTAATCCGGCGTGGAAAGGATCTGCGGGTACATGCGCGACACGCATGCTCGCGCCGCTGCGACGAAGGCCTGCTCCATGCCCTCAGGCACCAGCACGTAGTCGGGTGCGATGCAGGTCTGCCCGGCGTTGAGGCACTTGCCCAGCAGGATGCGCCCCGCGGCACGCTCTATGGAAAACTCCGGGGCAACAATGGCGGGCGACTTGCCGCCAAGTTCCAGCGTCACAGGCGTCAGGTTTTCGGCGGCGGCGCGCATCACATGCCGGCCCACAGCCGTCGACCCGGTGAAGAGCAGGTGGTCGAACGGCAGCTTCGAGAACGCCGCGGCCACCTGCGCATCGCCATTCACGACGGCGAGCTCGTCCTGCGCAAAGGCCTTCCCGGCCAGTTCGGCAAACAGCGCGCCGAACTTCGGCGTGAATTCGGACAGCTTCACCATCGCGCGGTTGCCGGCCACCAGCGCCGACGCCAGCGGGCCGACGGCAAGGTACAAAGGGTAGTTCCACGGCACGATGATCCCGGCCACGCCGAGCGGTTGCGGCGTGACGCTTGAGCGGGCCGGCAGGAACCACATGCCCGTGGCCCGGCGCTCGCCGCGCATCCAGCGCCGGCCGTGCGAAAGCGCATGGTTGATGCCAGACAGGCTCGGAAAGACTTCCAGCAGGTCGGTTTCATGCGCCGACCGGTGACCGAAGTCGGCGCTGATCGCCAGGGCGAAGGCAGCGGCATTGTCCGCGACCAGGGCCTTGAGTCGTGCGAGCCGGTCGGCGCGCGTCGCCCATGGCACCTCCGGCGAGGCATCGCACGCCTTGCGCAGGCGGTCAAACGTATGAGTGAGGCCGTCCATGCCCTACGTCTCAGCGTGGATCATTCCCGCCTCCATCCCTATTGCTTGGGGATCTTCGCCACCGTGGCCATTCTATTCCAGCGCGCGACCTCGGACTTCACCAGCGCTCCCAGCGCCTCCGGCGTGCTCGCGCCGGGCTCGTAGCCGGTCTTCCTCAGCCGGTCGATCAGGTCCTGCTGGGCGAGCACCTGCACCGTTGCATCGTGCAGGCGCCTGACAACGGCCTCGGGCGTGCCGGCCGGCGCGAATACGGCGTACCAGGTGTCGGACTGTACCTGCGGGTAGCCCGACTCCGCGAAGGTCGGCAGTTCCGGCAGAATCGGCACGCGCACGGCGCTGGAAACCGCGATGCCACGGAGCTTGCCGGACTTGATATGCGGCGCGAGTGACACCAGCGGAACCATGACCGCGTCGAGCTGCCCGCCCAGCGCGTCAGCCACCGCGGGCGCCGTGCCCTTGTACGGGATGTGCACCAGGCTGAGGATGCCTTCGATGTTCATCATCTCGCCGATCAGGTGCGAGCTCGTCCCCACGCCTGGCGAGGCGAAATTGAGAGGCTTCACCTTCGACAGGGCGGCCAGCTCCTTCAAGTCCTTCGCGGGCAGCGCAGGGTTGATCGCGAACGCAGAGCTCACTACGCCAATGCGGCTGATCGGCGCGAAGTCGTTCACCGCGTCGTAGCCGATCGTCTTCCACATGGCAGGGCTGGTGGTCATCGACACGTTGGCAACCAGCAGCGTGTGCCCGTCGGGCGTCGACTTCGCCGCATGTTCCACACCTATGTTGCCGCCGGCGCCGGGTCGGTAATCGAGCACGACCGGCTGGCCGAGGATCGCGGAGAGCTTTTCGGCATAGGGTCGGGCGATGCCGTCGAATCCGCCGCCCGGGGGAAATGGCACCACCATGCGCACGACCTTGGACGGGTAGGCCGGCGCCTGGGCATGCAGCGGCTGCGCGAGTGCGCAAAGCGCCGCGACCGCCGCAGCCAGTACCGCTTTCATCCCGGTCCGCTCACCACGCCACGACCGCGCAGGGCATCGACCTCGGCCTTCGACAACCCGGCCTCCTCGAGGATCTCGACGCTGTGCTGGCCGATCGTCGGCGCCTGCCGGCGCAGGCCGAAATCGTGCGCCCCCACTTCCAGCGGGATCCGCGGGATCTTCGCGCGCACGCCGTCCTTGAAGGCCACGTCGAGCATGCGCCCGCCGGCATTGAGGTGCAGATCCTCGAACAGGTCGCCGGGCTTGGCCACGGGCGCAAACGGGATGCCGATCTCGTCGAAGAGTTTCGTCAATTCCGGCATCGTGAGCGTGCCCACGCATTCGGCCACCATGGCGCGGATCACCGGCCGCTCCTTCACGCGCAGCTGGTTGTTCGAATACTTCGGGTTGTCGAGCATGTCGGAGCGATCGAAGTGGTGGCAGAAGCGCCGCCAGTGGTTGTCGCTGGTCAGGCCGACGAAGATCATCTCCCCGTCCGACGCCTTGAACGTCTCGTAGATGCCCCAGGCGCCCTCACGGGCCGGCATCGGGGGCGGCGGTCGGCCGGTGACGGCCTGCCCTGCCATGTGCTGCGTCATCAGGAAGGCGGTCGACTCGAATAGCGCCGACTTCACCAGCTGGCCCTTGCCGGTGCGCTCGCGCTCGCGCAGCGCCGCCTGGATGCCGATCACAGCGAACATTCCGCCCATGATGTCGATCACCGACGAACCCGCGCGCAGCGGCTGGCCGGGGGGGCCGGTCATATAGGCAAGGCCGGCCATGTACTGCACCACTTCGTCGAGCGCAGGCCGGTGCTCGTAAGGGCCAGAAAGAAACCCCTTCAGCGCGCAATAGATCAGCCGCGGGTTGATCCTGCCCAGGTCCTCGTAACCGCACCCGAGGCGCTCCATGGTCCCGGGACCGAAATTCTCCAGCACGACGTCGGCATCCGCGGCCAGCCGGTGGATGAGCGCCTGGCCGTCCTTCGACTTGAGGTCCACGGCGAGGCTGCGCTTGTTGCGGTTGAAGGCAAAAAAGAAACCGCTCGCAAAACCACCCAGCCGGCGCGTGGCGTCGCCGTCAGGCGCAGATTCGATCTTGACGACATCTGCGCCGAGGTCGGCGAGCAGCATGCCCGCGCTGGGGCCCATGATGGTGTGGCTGAACTCGAGGACGCGTACCCCGTCCAGCGGCAGCGCCGGCGCAGCCGCCTCCTTCAAGCGCGCTCCGCCTCGGCGATCTTGTCGCGCAGGCGCTTCAGGCTGCCGCCTTTCATGACCGACCCGGGGAGCGGATGGCCGACGATGTCCTCCGCGAGGCGCCCGCACTCGGCGAGGGCCTCGAGATCAATGCCGGTCTCGATGCCCACTTCGTCGCACATGAACACGAGGTCCTCGGTGCAAACGTTCCCCGCCGCGCCCGCATGGCCTGCGAAAGGGCACCCGCCCAGCCCGGCGACCGAAGCATCGAACCGCGTGACGCCCATCTCGAGGCCGGCATAGGCATTCGCGATACCCATGCCCCGCGTGTCATGCAGGTGCAGTTCGAGCTCGAGGTCCGGGTACTTCGCCTTCACCGCCCCGACCGCACGCTTGATGGCCAAAGGCGTCGCCCAGGCCATGGTGTCGGCCAGGGAAACGCGCTGCAGCTGGACGCCTTGGGCGGCGGCCGTATCAAGCAGCTGCCCGACCAGTTCGACCACCCGCGCCGCGGGCACATCGCCCTCGAAGTTGCAGCCAAACGCCGCCATCACCGTTGCGCGCTCGACGGGGATGCCGCGCTGCTTGTAGATATCGAGCATGCCGCGCGTCACCGCGAGCTGCTGCTCCGGGGTGCGATTGAGGTTCTTCTTGAGGAACTTGGTCGATGCGCTCAGCGTCACCGACCCTTTGATCTCGAGGCGTCCTGTGCCGATGGCACGGTCAAGGCCCTGGTCGTTGAACCACAGGCCGGTATACGCGACCCCGGGCTGGAGAGTGAGGCCCTTCACGACGTCCTCGGCATCGGCCATGGTGGGCACCGCCTTCGGGCTCACGAAGGACACGATCTGCATGTGCTTCACACCGGTCCTGGAAAGCGCATCGATGAGCTCGACCTTGCGGGCGGTGGGAATCGGGCCTTTTTCAAACTGGAACCCTTCGCGCGGGCCCTCTTCCTTGATGTGCACGGACTTCGGCAGGTCGTTCATGGGAGTCTCCCGTCAGTAGGACTTGGGCAGTCCGAGTACGTTGTGCCCGATATAGGCGAGGATGAGGTTGGTCGAAATCGGCGCAATGCGCTGGATGCGCGCACCGCGCCACTTGCGCTCGATGTCGTATTCACGCGCCATCGAGTAGCCGCCGTGGGTCTGCATGCACTCCTCGCCCGAGGCCCAGGCAGCCTCCGAGCTCAGCAGGCGGGCCATGTTGGCCTGCTCGCCACAGGGCAGGCCCGCATCGAACAGGGCCGAGGCCGTGCGCACCATGAGGTCGGCGGCCTTGTATTGCGCGTAAGCCTTGGCGATCGGGAACTGGATGCCCTGGTTCTTGCCGATGGGGTGGCCGAACACCACGCGTTCATTGGCGTACTTGACCGCCTTGTCGATGAAATAGCGGCAATCGCCCAGCGACTCATGGGCGACGAGGATGCGCTCGGAGTTCATGCCGTCCAGGATGATCCGGAAGCCCTTGTTCTCCACGCCGATCAGGTTCTCGACCGGAACCCGCAGGTTGTCGTAGAAGATCTCGTTGGTCTGGTGGTTGACCATGGTCTCGATCGGCCGGATGGTCATGCCCTTGCCCACCGATTCGCGAATGTCCACCAGAAGCACCGACAGGCCGTCGGTGCGCTGCGCGCGCTCGTCCACCGGCGTGGTGCGCACCAGCAGCGTCATGAGGTCGGAGTTGAGCGCCCGCGAAGTCCAGATCTTCTGGCCGTTCACGACGTAGTGGTCGCCATCGCGCACCGCGCGCGTCTTCAAGTTCAGCGTGTCGGACCCGGTGGTGGGTTCGGTCACGCCGAAAGACTGGAAGCGAAGCTTGCCGGATGAAATGTCCGGCAGGTACTTGTCCTTCTGCGCCTGCGTGCCGTGCTTGATCAGCATCTTCATCATGTACATCTGCGCGCGGATGTTGCTCGAAGTGCAGCCCGCCGCGCTGATCTCCTCGAAGATCACGCCGCCGGCGCGCAGGGGCAATCCCGCTCCGCCGTACTCCTCCGGGATCAGCGCCGACAGGTAGCCCGACTCGGTCATCGCCTTGGTGAATTCCGCGGCATGCTCCTTCTTGGATTCCTGGTCGCGCCAGTACTCCCCGGGGAAGTCCTTGCAGATCGCCTGGATCGAACGGCGGATCTCCGGGAAGTCCTCCCCGTAGGGGACGGAGGGCAGGTTGTCGGGGTTCAGGTTCTGCGTGTCGCTCATTTGCCTACTTCCTCTTTCCAAGTACCAGGTCATTGTCCGCGCCAAGCGCGGGCGGATTCATGCGCAGCGGCGGGCGCGTGCCGTTGAAGGAGACGGGCAGGCCCACCAGCGCCATGCTCCCGTCGGGGGAGGCCTGCACAATCCCGAGCGCCTCGGTCTGTGGGTGGGCGACAACCTGGTCGAGCGTCTGGAGCGGTGCGCAGGGCACACCTACCGCCTCGAGGGCGGCCATCCATTCGGCGCGCGGGCGCGTCCCGACCACCGCCTCGACCGTGCCATTGACCAGTTCGCGATTGCGTACGCGCTCGGGGTTGGTGGCGAAGCGCGGATCGTCCAGCCATTCAGGGTGACCGAGCGCGCCGGCGAGCCGGCGGAACAGGTTGTCATTGCCGGCGGCGATCATGATGTAGTCGTCCGCGGCCCTGAATACCTTGTACGGCGCGAGGGAGGGATTCTCCGTACCGCGCTTTCCAGGGACGTTCCCGGTGACCTTGTATGCCGCGATGTGGGATTGCATCCACGAAAGGCTGGTCTCGTAGAGCGAGGTGTCGATCTCGCACCCCTCCCCGGTCTCACTGCGCCGCCGCAGTGCCGACAGGATGCCGATGACCGCCCACATGCCAGTGCCGACATCGACCAGCGAAGGCCCGACCCGTACGGGGCCTCCACCGGCTTCGCCGGTCACGCTCATGATCCCGCCGAAGGCCTGCATGAGCGGATCGTAGCCGGGGCGATCGACCAGCGGCCCCCGGGCCCCGAACGCATGCATGTTGCAGTAGATGAGCTCCGGCTTGTCGCGACGCAGGCTCGTCGCATCCAGTCCGAGTTTCGCGATCAGCCCGGGACGCATGTTCTGGAACACCACGTCGGCATTTGCAAGGATGTAATCGCGCAGGCTGTCGCGGGCGGCGCCGTCCTTCAGGTCGATGGCGACGGAATGCTTGTTCCGGTTCAGCGCATTGAACGTGCATGCCGTGCCGTTGAGGAAGGGCGGCCCCCAGGTGCGGGTATCGTCGCCATGTTCCGGGTTCTCCACCTTGACCAGCGTCGCCCCGAGGTCGCCAAGGACGTGCCCGGCAAACGGGGCTGCTACGCTGTGACCGATCTCGACAACGACAAGGCCGGCGAGCGGCAGGCTCGCCTCAATCGACTTGCTGGGTTCAGTCTGCATACAGCGGCTTTCGGGCACCAATGTGCGTTCGCAAATTCGAATTTGATCCTAGCATGTGGGTCTCAGGATCGTTCCTGTTGTTTCACCGGCCCTGCCACACCGGCGCACGCTTCTCGAGGAACGCGCGCGCGCCCTCCTTGCGATCCTCCGACGCGTAAGGGTCCGGACCGGCGTCGAGGCGCAACGCCGACAGCAGGGGCATGCCGAGCGTCTTGCGATAGGTGAGCTTCATGCGGTGCAGCGACAACGGCGCAGAGGCCGTGACCTCCGCCGCGAGTTGCATCGCAACATCCATGAGTTGCTCGGCAGGCGCTACTCGGTTGAGGAGCCCCCACCTGGAAGCTTCCTCAATAGACACCTTGCGGCCCGTGTACAGCCATTCCATCGCAATGCCCATGGGAATCATCTGCGGCAGCACGACCGATGCGAAGTGCGCCCCCATGCCGCGGCGCGCCTCCGGCAGGCTGAACCACGCGGTGTCCACCGCCACCCGCATGTCGCACGCCAGCGCGAGCTCGAACCCGCCCGCCGTCGCCGGGCCGTTCACGATCGCAAGGATCGGCTTGCGCGATTCGAGCATGACCTCGAAGGCGGTCCGGTCGGGCTGGTGCAGCGGCCCGCGATAGCGTTCGCCACCGGAATCCATTGCACGCGCATCCTTCAGGTCGGCCCCCGCGCAGAACGTCGTCCCTGCGCCGGTGATCGCAATCAGGGACACCTCAGGGTTGACGTCGGCCGCGAGGATCGCCTGGCGGATCTCGGCATTCATCTGGCCCGAAAGCGCATTGCGCCGCTCCGGTCGGTTCAGCGTGAGCAGGCAGACCTTGTTGGCGATCTCGACCTTCAATACTCGTTCTTGCTCGTTCATGACTCCTCCTGATGGATCAGTTGCTGCATATGCAAAAGTTGTTTCGCGAAATCCCTGCGCGCAAATACGGGGACCGGGGATATGATTCGCGCATGCTCCGAACCCTGATCGCCGCCACGGCCCTGCTCGCGCTGACCCTCACCGCGGGCGCCCAGACCTACCCTGCCAAGCCGATCCGCCTGGTGGCGCCGTATCCGCCGGGCGCATCGATGGACATCGTGGCGCGCACCCTCGGCCAGAAGATGGGCGAATCCATGGGACAGGCTTTCGTGGTCGAAAACAAGGCCGGCGCGAGTGGCGCAATCGGCTCCGAATTCCTCGCCCGCGCCCCGGCGGACGGTTACACGGTCGGCTTCGGCAACCCTTCCACCCACGTGCTGCCGGTGGCGCTGAAGAAGAAAGTCACCTATGACGCGATCAAGGATTTCACGCCCATCGGCGTGATCGCGAAGAACATCCTCGCCATCGTCGTGCACCCCTCGATGCCGGCGAAGTCTTTGCGGGAACTTGTCGAGTACGCGCGGGTCAACCCGGGCAGGGTCTCCTACGGAACACCCGGCAGCGGGACCTCCCACCACATGCTCGGCGAAATGCTGAGCGAGGTCGCGAACGTCGACCTGCTGCACATCCCGTACAAGGGCGGCGGTCCCGCCATCGCCGACCTGCTTTCCGGGCAGATCCCCATGAACATCGCCAGCTTCACTACGGTGGTGCCCTATGTGAAGAACGGACGCGCCCGGCTGATCGCGATCCTGGACGACCGGCGCTACCCGGACTTTCCCGATGTCCCGACCGGCATCGAGTCCTACCCAGGATTCGACGCACGCGCTTCCTGGATAGGCATGTTCGGCCCGGCAGGAATGCCCCCGGAGATCGTCACGCGGCTGCACGCCGAAATGCGCCGCGCTCTGGGCGATGCCGATGTAAAGAAGCGCCTCGAAGCGAACGGGTTCGAGATCATTGACGGATCGCCAGCCGAATTCCGCGCGTTCCTCGCAGCGGACATCGCCCTCTGGAGCAAGCTGGCGAACGCCCGCAAGATCAAGGCCGAGTAAGGCGCGCATGGCGGTCAGGTGCGGGGTGTCGGTGCGCGTTGTATCAACTGAACCGGACGCCGGACTTCACCACCAGCATCCAGCGCTCGATGTCATCCCGCACCAGCTTTCCCAGTGCTTCCGGGGTCGATACCGACGCAACCAGCCCGGCGGCGTTCATCGAGCGCCGGGTATCGGGCAGATTCAGGATCCGCATCACCTCTGCGTTGAGGCGCGCCACGATTTCGGGCGGCGTGCCTGCAAGCGCGAACAGGCCGCTCCACCCTGAAACATCGAATCCGGGAAAAGTCTCGGCCACCGCGGCGACGTCCTTGATCTCATCGTAGCGCGTCGGATCCGTCACCGCGACAACGCGCACCCGCCCGGTCCGCATGAAAGGGATCACCGCGGCGAGGCTCGCAACAGACACCGGGATCTGCCCGGAGATCAGGTCCGCCACGGCCGGACCACCGCCCTTGTAGGGGATGTGCACCATATCGATGCCGGCGCGTTGCTTGAGCAGCTCACCGGCGAGCTGGTGGGGCGTACCCAGGCCGGGCGTCCCGAAGGACAGCGTCCCCGGCTTTGCTTTCGCGTACTGGAGGAAGTCCTCCAGCGTCTTGACCGGCAAGGAGGGATGGACGGAAATCGACAGCACATTGCGATGCACCATCGAGACCGGCACGAAGTCGGTCACGGGGTCGTACGACAGCTTCTGGAAGACGACCTTGTTCGATGCATGGTTCGCCGTATTGAAGAGCAGCGTATAGCCGTCTGCCGGCGCGCGCAGCACCGATTCGGTGCCGATGATCCCGCTCGCCCCGGGCCGGTTGTCGACGATGAAGGACTGGCCGAGGGACTCCCCGAGTTTCTGGGCCAGCAGGCGCGCGCTGGTATCGGCCGAGGAGCCGGGCGGCCAGGCGACCACCAGGCGGACGGGCTTGGCGGGATAGGCGTCGGCCGCACGGGCGCCGATCCGGCTCAAAAGCAGCGTGCTACCAATCGCGGCGAGGGCTGCCCTGCGCGACACCTTCATGCGGCGCACCCTCCTGCCTCTTGCTTGAGCCACTGCATCATGCCGCCGGCAGCGACGATGCGCACGAGCTCAGGGGGCAACGGCGTCCCCGCAATTTCGGTGCTCCGCGTAAGGTTGCGGACCAGCGAACGGTCGAAATCCAGCTCGAGCCGGTCGCCCTCCTCAAAAGCCTTTGTGATGCCCTTGCAAATCAGCACCGGAAATGCAATCGCGATGCTGTTCCTTAGGAAAATCCGGCCGAACGACTCGGCCACCACACAGCCCACTTCAAGGCGCTTGAGGTTGGCGGGCGCGGCCTCGCGACTGGAGCCACAACCGAAATTCTCGCCGGCCACGATCACGTCGCCGGGCTGGAACTCCGCAGTGAACCCCGGGTGGATGTGCAGGATCGCCTTCTTCACCAGCTCCCACGGCTGGTTCTTCACGAATCCCGGCGCCATGTAGTCGGTGTTGATGTCGTCGCCGAATTTCCAGGTCTTGCCGCGAATCAGCAGGCTCATTGCGCAGCCTCCGGCAGGCCGGAGGGCAAATACTTCCGCGGATCCGCGATGCGCCCTTCGATGGCCGAGGCCGCCACCGTTTCCGGCGACGCGAGGTAGAGGAAACTTTCCGTGCTGCCGCCACGGCCCTTGAAGTTGCGGTTGGTGCTGGCAATGCCCGTCTCCCCGGGGCCGAGCACCCCGGTCGAGCCGCCCGCGCAAGGACCGCACCCCGGCGTGCCCACCATGGCCCCGGCCTCAACAAGAGCAGCTAACGACCCGTTCCGCATCGCCTCGACCATCACTTCGTGCGAGGCGGGGATGACCAGGAAGCGCGTGCCGGCGGCGACCTTGCGCCCTTTCATGATCGCCGCTGCGCGTTGCAGGTCGCCGGCATGCGCATTGGTGCACGACCCGATGAAGGCCTGGTCCACGCGGACCGAGGCGAACTCGGACACGTTCTTCACGTTGTCAGGCTTGTGCGGCGCGGCCACCTGGGGTTCGATTGCTGCGCAGTCGATCGTGTGCACGGCTTCGTAGCGGGCATCCGGGTCCGGCCCGAAGGCCTGCACCGGCACATCGCTGCGCGTGCGAAGGTATTCGAGCGTCGTCGCATCGGCGGCAAACATGGAAAACTTCGCGCCCATTTCAGAAGAGATGTTGGCGAGCGTGAGGCGCCCCTCCATGTCCATCGCCGCAGCCGCAGGGCCTCCGAATTCCACCGACTTGTATTGCGCGACCTGCGTGGTGTGCTTTGACAGCAGCGCGAGCATCAGGTCCTTGGGAGAGACGCCGTGCCCAAGGCGACCAGTGAGATTGAAGCGGATTGTGGGCGGCACCTGGAACCAGAGCTTGCCCGTGTACATCACGTAAGCGAGTTCCGTGAGGCCGATGCCCGTGGACGCCGCCGCCAGTGCCCCGTAAGTGGTCGAATGCGAATCGCTGCCCACGATCAGCTGGCCGGGCAGCGCATGGCCTTTTTCGGGAACGACCTTGTGCTCGATCCCCACGCCCGCATCGTAGAAATGCCGGATGCCGAGCTCCTTCACCTGCTCGCGGATGCCGCGGTGCATCTCGGCCACCATCGGCGTGTTTGCCGGCACCCAGTGGTCGATCACCACGACGATCTTTTCAGGGTCGAATACCTTTTTGAGACCGATGTCCTCCAGCGCCTTGCAGGACTGGGGGAACTGCGCGTCATTCGCCATCACGAGGTCGACGCTGGCGGTAATGAACTCGCCTGGGGACACCCGGGCTCGGCCGGAGGCCCGCGCCAGGACCTTTTCCGCCATCGTCATGCCGACTGCCGTCATCACGCCGTCCTCCTCCAAGGAGGACCTATTAGATGCGCTGCCCGGCGGTGGCACAAGGGCCGGCTGCAAAACGAATCGCCGGCCTGATGAAACCACATCAGCGCCCGCTGGAACCCCGACGCGAAGGCCCCGGAGAGCACCTGACCGATGAATGCAGCAGTCGACAGCTTTTTCATGCCGCCTATTTGCCGGAAACGCAACGCTGATACAATCCCAGTGCGGGGCGACGACAGCCCCTGAAAATCCCGGAGGAGACATGAAAGCTTTCCAGAAGATCGCAGTTGCAGCCGCGTTTGCAACCGGCGGCCTCGTCGCCACGCAGGCGTCCGCGCAGACCACGCTCACGATGTCCTCGTGGGTCCCGCCTTCGCACCACCTGACACAAACAGTGCTGCAAGGCTGGGCCAACGACGTCGAGAAAGCCACCGCCGGGAGGGTCAAGTTCCAGATGCTTCCGAAAGCGCCTGCGGCGCCGCCGGGGACCTTCGACGCGGTCCGCGATGGCCTCGTGGACCTTTCCTACGTGACCGCGAGCTATACCCCGGCCCGCCACCATATGCCGCTGATGGCCGAACTGCCCGGCGCAGGTGCCACCGCCGAGATCAACTCGGTCGCGTTCTCGCGCATCCACTGGAAGCATTTCGACAAGCTGGGCGAGTACAAAGGCGTGAAGCTGATCGGCGTGTTCACCCACGGCCCCGGCCAGATGTTCACCAAGAAGCAGATCAACGGCATCGCCCAGATCCAGGGCCTGAAAATCCGCACCGGCGGCGGCATCGCCGAGGCGGTGGCCAAGGCGCTCGGCACCTCTGCCTTCGTTAAACCCGCGCCGGAATCGTTCGAGCTGCTCAACTCGGGCGTTGCCGACGGCGTGTTCTTCCCGTTCGAATCGATCGTCTCGTTCAAGCTCGAATCCGTCATCGGGCAGGCGACGGTGTTCCCGGGCGGCATGTACAGCTCGGCGTTCGGCTTCTTCATGAACGAGGACAAGTGGAACAAGCTGCCCAAGCAGGACCAGGACGCGATCAACAAGCTCAGCGGCGAGGCTCTTGCGCGCCACGCCGGCAAGTCCTGGGACGTAGCGGACAAGATCGGCCTGGAAGTCCTCAAGAAGGCCAACACGAAGATCGTGAACGCGGACGCGGCCCTGGTGAAGGAAGTCCAGACGCGCTCGGCGCCGATCATCGACGACTGGATCAAGAAGGCCAACGCCAAGGGCGTGGACGGCGCGAAGATCCTGGCCGAATTCCACGCGGAACTGAAGAACGTCGCCGCGGGTAAATGACCCGGGGTCCGCACTCCGGATGAGCACTCCCGGGCCGGGTCCCTGGGAACGCAGGTTCGACGCGGCGCTGGGGCTCGCCGCATCGGTCATCCTGTTTTCGATGATGATCGTCACCTTCGTCGACGTCGTCGGCCGCTACGGGTTCAACCGGCCGCTGCGCGGCGCATTCGAGGGCACCGAGCTGATGTTGCTCGTGCTGATCTTCGCCGGCCTGCCGCTCGTCTCGCATGCGGATGAGCACGTGACGATGGACTTCATCGACCACATGGTCGGCCCTGCGGCGCGCAAGGTGATTGCGGCGCTGGCGCAACTGGTGTGCGCGGCGACCCTGATCGGCCTGTCGTGGCTGATCTGGGTGAAGGCCGGCAAGATCGCGGCCTACGGCGACACGACCGACGTGCTCAAGATCCTGCTCGCCCCGTTCGTCTACTTCATGGCGGCGATGATCGCGCTCTCGGGCCTCATCCACGCGTGGCGGATCTTAAGGCCGGGCAAGGCGTCCGCGGGCGGGGCCACCACCTGATGCGCGCAGCCCGGGACACCCGATGATCGAGGCAACGGTCGGCCTCGCGGCCATGATGGTGCTCGCGTTCGTGCGCATCCCGATCGCGCTGGCAATGGGCATCGTCGGCATCGTCGGCTACGCCTACATGCGCGACTGGAACTGGATGGTCGCGTTTGCAACCGCCCAGACCAAGGTCTACGAGACCGGGCGCAACTACACGCTGTCGGTGGTGCCGCTTTTCATCCTGATGGGCAGCTTCGTGACCCGCGCCGGCATGTCGCAGGAATTGTTCAGGGCGGCGTATGCCTTCATCGGCCACCTGCGCGGCGGCCTGGCGATGGCCACCGTGATGGCCTGCGCCGGGTTCGGCGCCATTTGCGGTTCTTCGATCGCCACGGCTGCAACCATGGCGAAGGTCGCCTACCCGTCGATGAAGAAGCTCGGGTATTCGGATGCGCTCGCCACCGGCTCGATCGCGGCGGGCGGCACGCTCGGCATCCTGATCCCGCCTTCGACCATCCTCGTGATCTACGGGATCATCACCGAAACCAACATCGGCAAACTCTTCGCCGCCGGGATCCTGCCGGGGATCCTCGCCACAGTGCTGTTGTGCCTCGCGGTAGCCTGGTCCACCTGGCGCGACCCCAAGGCCGGCCCGCGCGGCGAGCGCGCAAGCTGGGCCGAGCGCTGGACGGCGCTGCGCGGCGTCTGGGCCGTGATCGCACTGTTCGCCCTCGTCATGGGCGGGATCTACGCCGGCGCCTTCACCGCCACCGAGGGCGCGGCGATGGGCGCGTTCGGCGCGATGATCTTCGCGCTTTCGCGCCGCGTGCTCACCTGGAAATCGCTGTATGCGTCGCTCGTGGAGAGCGCGCGCACCACGTCCATGCTCTTCATGATCCTGATCGGCGCGCTGATGTTCGCCGAGTTCGTGAACATCACCACGATGCCCGCGGACCTCACGAACTTCGTGTCGCGCTTCCAGCTGCACCCGATCGTGGTCGTCGGCGCGATCATGGTCATCTACATCATCCTCGGCACGGCCATGGAAGAGCTGTCCATGATCCTGCTCACGCTGCCTGTGTTCTTCCCCATCATCGTGAAGCTCGGCCTCGACCCGATCTGGTTCGGGATCCTGATCGTGGTGGTGGTCGAGATCGGCCTGATCAGCCCGCCGGTGGGCATGAACCTCTTCGTGCTATCGACGCTCATCCCCGAGGTGCCGACGCGCACCGTGTTCCGTGGCGTCATGCCGTTCATTACCGCGAATATCGTCCGGCTCGCGATCCTGGTCGCCTTCCCGGCGATCTCGCTGTACCTGCCGAGCCTGATGAAGTGACGTAGCCCCGCTCGCCGGACTCAATTGAAAGTCGGGATCCCGCAGTTCCTGTCGCTCCTCCTGGTCGGGGTCCTGTCCTTCCTGGCGACTCCCTACTTCATCCGGCCGGAGGCGGATCCTCCCGCGTACGTCGCCGACCCGGACGACAAGTGCCCGCGCATGCAGCCGTCCCGCCTGGCGACGAAATACCTCGGGACGCTCCACGGCATCGAGATCGGCGCATCGACCCAGAATTCGTTCGACCTGAGGAAATCGATCAACGTCGACTTTTCCGACGAGCAGGGCGGGCTGTGGCAGCACAAGGCCTGCGTGCCGGCCGTCGTGAACATCGTCGCGCTCGGGGACGACCTGCCGTTCAAGGACCGGTCGCTGGACTACGTGCTCACCTCGCACGTGATCGAGCATTTCTTCGACCCGGTCAAGGCGATGAAGGAGTGGTACCGCGTCATCCGGCCGGGCGGCTACATCTTCATCATCGCGCCGCACATGGACCGCACCTTCGACCAGCACCGGCCGCCGACGCCCGCGCAGGAGCTGCTCGACCGGGCGGCAGGCAGGATCACGATCCAGGACTACGCACGCCCGCGTGACATGGCGGCACTCGAGCGGATAGGGCTTCCCAAGCTGGGGCCGAACGACTACCCGCAGCGCCTTTTCCGGAGCAAGAAGAGCGTGAAACTCGAGGAGGGCTGGGTCTGGTACGAGAAGGACGACCACCACCACTGGTCGACCTGGCGGACGGAAGACTTCGTCGAACTCGTGAAAAAGCTCGACTTCAAGATCGTGGAACTCCAGGACGTCGACGACAAGGTCGGCAACGGGTTCACCGTCGTGATCCGCAAGCCCTGGTCCGGGCTCAACCCGGAGAACGCGATCAGCCGTCCCTGAGGACGCGTCCCGGCGGTGTCGCTGCAGGCCCGGGCTTGCTTGGCCCGGCAGCGTCCAGCGCTGCCCCGAGGATTCCCTTCGGCATGTAAATGATGAACAGTACCAGCATCAGCCCGTAGACCGTGGAGTCGAGCGCCGGGAAGCGATTGCCGAATGCCAGGCGCAGGCCCTCGGCCAGAAGCAGCGTGAACGCCGCGCCCACCGTCGGCCCGAGCCGCACGTACATGCCGCCGGCGATCACGCCGAACACCATCTGCAGGCTGATGCCGATTCCGGACACGGTTTCGGGGTTCACGTACAGCTGGTACTGCGCATAGAGCACGCCGCCGATGCAGGTCATCAGCGCCGAGATCATGGTCACGCCGAGCTTGAGGCGGGTCACATTGATCCCGATCGACGCGGCGGCATCCTCCTCCTGGCTGATCGCCTCGAGCGCAAGGCGCCCCATGCTCTCATCCACCTTCTTCCAGATCCACAGGCCAGCCAGCCAGACCGCCAGCACGACGTAGAACCACACCAGCTTGTTGGAAAACTGCAGCGCTGCGAACGAATAGGCAGCGTCGGTCAACGCCGTCTTCGGGGTCACGCCGAGCGACCCCCCGGTCTGGTCGCGCAAGGCGACGATCAGGAGGCGGGTCACTTCGGAGAGCGCCAGCGTCACCAGCGCGAAGTAATGCCCGACGATCTTGTAACGAAAGCACGGATAGCCGATCAGGAAGGCCACGATCGCAGTGACGGCGAGTGCGATCGGCACGCCCATCCACGGCGTGAGCCCGTAATGGTTCCAGCCCATCACCACCACGTAGGCGCCAATGCCCAGGAACGCGCCGTGGCCGAAGCTCACCATGCCCAGGCGCCCCATGATCGACCAGCCCGTATAGACGTAGCCCCACAGCAGCACCATGATCAAGAGGTGCAGGGGATAGTTCCCGATCCCCGAGAACGGCGCCAAAGCGAGCGCGGCAAGCCCGATCCACGGCAGCGCCTTGCCCACTATTGCCTGCTCCCGAGGATGCCCTGCGGGCGCCAGAACATCACGCCGATGAAGAAGAGGAACGCGATCACGTAGCCCCACTCGACGGCAAGGAAGAACCCGCCGACGGAGATGAACTGCGCGAAAATGAACGCTGCTATGAACCCGCCGGCCATGTTGCCAAGCCCCCCCAGCACGCAGATCAGGAAGGTGATCGGCCCGAACGAAAGGCCGATGGCGGGGTGGATGTCGTATTGCAGCACCAGCAGGCAGGAACCCAGGCCCGCCAGCCCGCCGCCGAGTGCCGAGGTGACCAGGTAGATGCGGCTTGGGTTCACGCCCATCAGGGGCATGATGGCGCGGTCCTGGCTGATCGCACGGATCGCGGTGCCGATGTAAGTGCGCGTCAGGAGGAGGTACATCCCCAGCATGCCGGCAAGCGCAACGCCGAATGCGATCAGCCGCGGCATCGAGAAGGAGATTTCCCCGACCACGATCGGCGGGAAGGTGATGCCCAGGTTCTTGAACTCGATCCCGAACGCAAGCGTCGCGGCCGCCTGCAGGAAGAACAGCACCCCGCCGGTCACCAGCAGCTGGTTGATGGGCTCGGCGGCCAGCACCGGCCGGATCACGAACTGGTGCAGCGCCATGCCGGAGAGCGCGACGATCAGCACCCCGGCGAGCATTGCGGCCAGCAGCGGCCAGCCAAAGGAAACATGCAGGTAGTACACCGCGTACATCCCGATCATGATCAGTTCGGCATAGCAGATCCAGACCACGTCGATCACGCCGAAGATCAGGTTGAGCCCCAGCGAAAGCAGCGCGAGCAGCCCGCCGAGCAAGAGGCCGTTGAGCACCGATTCCAGCAGGAAGATGTCGAAGATCTGCATCGGTCAGAGTCCCAGGTAGGCCTTGCGGATTTCGCTCGACGCGAGGAGCTCCGCCGCCGGGCCGCTCTGCTTGATGCGGCCGGTTTCGAGCAGGTAGGCGCGGTCCACGACTTTCAGCACCTGGCGAATGTTTTGCTCGACGATCAGCACCGTGTAGCCTTCGGCGCAGATGCGCTTGACCATGTCGAAAATAGACTGCACCACCACCGGCGCAAGGCCGGCCGACGGCTCGTCGAGCAGCAGCAGCTTGGGGCCCGACATCAGGGCCCGGCCGATGGCGCACATCTGCTGCTCGCCGCCGGAGAGTGTGCCCGCCAGCTGGCTGCTGCGCTCCTGCATGCGCGGGAAGAGCGAATACACGTAGGCGAGGCGCTCTGCGTACTGCGCGCGCGCCGACGGCAGGAACCCGCCCATCTTCAGGTTCTCCTCGACCGTGAGCCGGGGAAACAGCCTGCGGTGTTCCGGGACCTGCGCGATGCCATGGCCGATCACTTCATACGCAGGGACATCCTTGAGCGAGCGCCCCTCCATTGCGATATCGCCACCAGTGACATCGATCAGTTTCGAGATCGCCCGCAGCAGCGTTGTCTTGCCCGCGCCGTTCGGGCCGATCACGGCGACCGATTCGCCCGCGCTTACCTCGAGACTCACGCCGAACAGGGCCTGGAACCCGTCATATCCGGCCGAAACGGCATCGACGCGCAGCATGGGCCCGGCCATCAACCCGCCCTGCCTGCAACGGCCTGCTGGACTTCCTCGGCGTCGGTGCCGAGGTAGACCTCGACTACCTTCGGATCGTGCGCGATCTCGGCGGGCTTGCCTTCGGCGATGACCTCGCCGTGGTCAAGCACCACGCAGCGATCCACGACCCGCATCAGCACGCCCATGATGTGTTCGACCCAGATGATGGTGATGCCGCGCTTCTCGCGGATCATCGCGAGCATGTCCGCCGCCTGGTTCATTTCGGACTCGTCGAGCCCGCCAAGGCTCTCGTCGGCCAGCAGCAACCGGGGCTGCGTGGCCAGCGCCCGGGCCAGTTCGAGCTTTTTCAGGCCCGCGGCACCCAAGCCGTCCACACGAGCTTCGTCGTCCGTAGGCAGGTTGACCAGATCGAGGGCCTCTCGCGCCTGCTCCCACGACCTGCTGCGCGAGGGACGCTCGGCCTGGCCGTAGTAGGCCGCGAGGGCGACGTTTTCCATCAGCGAGAGCTTTCGGAACGGTCGCGGGATCTGGTAGGTCCGCCCGATGCCGAGGTGCGCCACCTTGCTCGCGTGGGTACCAGCGATCTCGCGCCCGCCGAAACGGATGGAACCCGCGTTCGGTGCGAGCGCGCCGGCGATCAGGTTGAATGTCGTGCTCTTGCCCGACCCGTTCGGCCCGATCAGGCCGAGGATCTCGCCCTCACCGACCTCGAAGGACACGCCGCCGACCGCGGTGAATCCCCCGAACGTCTTGGTGAGGTCTCGAATGGAGAGCAACGCCCCCATGCGGCTTACTGGGGCGAGTAGGTGTGGCTCTTGGGCAACGGCAGCACAGGATCCGCGGTCTTGATCGCGGCCGGCCAGACGATCTTCGTGTCGTTGGCGATGTACTGCATCACCACGGGCGAGGAGCGCTCGTTCTGGCCCGACATCGGGGTGCCGGGCGGGAAGAATTTCACGCCGTAACCCTGGATCGTCCCGCCGACCGGGATATCGGTATCCAGCGACGCCTTGCGCAGCGCTTCAGGGTCGATGCCGCCGTACTTCTTGATCGCGCGCGGCAGCACGTCGGTGAAGAAGATCCACGACTGGTTGAACCCCATCGACACGTGCGGCGGGATCTCGTCGACCTTACGGTCCTTGATCTCGGCGACATAGCGCCTCGCCATCTCCTTCGTGATGTCGCCGAGGCCCGCCTTGAGGCTCTTGGGGTCGAGCAGTTGCGCGGCCACCGGATCCACGTTGTAGATGAAATCGGCATCCTTGCCGAAGGCCTCGCGCAACTTGTCGTACTGGCCGTAGCCCGCACCGTGGCCGATCAGCGCCGACCACTTCAGGCCCTGCTCCCGCGCCTGGCGCCAGAACAGGGTGATGTCCGGGTTGTAGCCCGTGTGCAGGATCACGTCGGCCCGCGCGCGGCGCAACTTGGTCACAAGGCTGGAGAGGTCCGGCGTGGTGGCGGAGTAGCCTTCCTTGATCGCCACCTGGATGCCAAGCGCCTTGCACTTGGCCTCGTTGCCCATCGCGACACCAGCACCGTAGGGCCCGTCTTCATAGATGATCGCGACCTTGAGGTCCTTGGGATCCTTGCCAAGCTTCGACTTCGCGTTTTCAGAGAGGAACGTGCACGAAGCCTCGCCGAACTGGTCCGAGTGCACCTGCGCGCGAAACGCGTACTGCAGGTTCTTGTCCTTGAACACGGCCGAAGCCACGCAAACGTTGGCCCACATGAATTTCTTGCGCGAATCCACCTGTTGCGCGATCGGTACGCAGTGGGCGCTGGAAAACAGGCCCATGACCACATCGACCTTCTCTTGGTCGAGCAGGCGCGTCATTTCGTTGATCGCAACATCCGCCTTGGACTGGGCATCCGCGTAGGTCGCCTTGATCTTGTAACCCTCGACCCCGCCGCGCTCGTTGATCATGTCGATCGCCGCCTTGGTACCCAGGCCCGAAGCGATCGACCCGCCGGCGGCCAGCGGCCCGGTGTAATCGAAGATGACGCCGACCTTGATTTCCTTTTGCTGGGCGTGCGCGGCGCCGGCAAGGCCTGCCGCCGCGAACGCGGCACAAAACATGCGGACGCAGAAATTCCGGGTGCTCATTCCGATTCTCCTCTGGTGGTACGACTGGGTCTTCTTATTGTGCCTTCAGTGTTTCAAAGCACCGTGCCCATGTCAACAATTCCGGTCAGGGCGACCCGATCACCAGGTCCGCGCCTTTTTCGGCAATCGCAATCGTCGCGGCATTGGTGTTGCCGGAGACCACGGCCGGCATTATCGAGGCATCAATGACCCGCAGGCCCGAGAGGCCGCGCACCCGCAAGTCGGGATCCACGACAGAGTCGGCGTCGGTGCCCATCCGGCAGGTCGAGGTGGGATGGTATACGGTCTCCCCCGATTCGCGACAGAACCCCAGCCAGTCTTCGTCGGTCGCGATCCGCGGCCCAGGATGCTCCTCGGCCGCGACATACCCGCCGAACGGGGCCGTGTTAACAATGCGGCGCAGCAACTTGAGTCCATCGACCATCATTCGCCGATCGGCCTCGGTAGACAGGTAGTTGTATTGGATCGCCGGCGCCTGGGTCGGGTCTGCCGAGCGAATGCGCACCCAGCCGCGCGACTCCGGGCGCAACTGCGAGAGCGAAGTCGTGAACGCGGAAAACGGGTGCAATAGGCCGCCGCGCTTCATGCTCGCAAAATTGATGAAGTAGTACTGGGCGTCCGGGCGCGGTATGTCGGGACGGGTGCGGGTGAAAACCCCCGCGATCCCTGCGCTGGCGGTGAGCGGTCCGCGACGACGCAGGAAATAGTCGAGCCCGATGCGCACCTTCCCCCACAGGCTCATCATGTCGTCATTCAGCGTGATCGGCTTTGTGCAGCGCCAGAAGGTCCGCACGTAAAGGTGGTCCTGGAGCGCATCGCCCACGCCCGGGGCGTCCAGCACCACGGGGATGCCGTGCTTTTCCAGCAGGTCGCGCGGCCCCACGCCAGACAGCTGCAGCAACTGCGGCGAGTTGAACGCGCCGCCCGAGAGGATCACCTCGCGCGCCGCCCGTACGGAATGCGCCTGTCCGCCCTGCCGGTACTCGATGCCGACGGCATTGGTCCCCTCGAACAGAATGCGCGTTGCCAGCGCCTCGGTCTCCACCCTGAGGTTCGCTCGCTTGAGTGCGGGCCGCAGGTACCCCACCGCAGTACTGGCACGCCGGCCGTTCCGCATGGTCGCCTGGTAGTAGCCGGTGCCTTCCTGGCGGGCGCCATTGAAATCGTCGTTCCCCGGGATCCCGAGCGACTTCGCTGCAGCAATGAACGCATCGGCCAGTTCAAGCCGGTCGGGCAGGTCGCTCACGGCCTGGGGCCCGCCCACCCCGTGCCACTCGTTTGCGCCGCGCTGCTGGTCCTCGGACTTGATGAAATAGGGCAGCAGGCTTTTGTAGTCCCAGCCTGGGACGCGCCATTCATCGAAGTCCTCGCGCTGGCCCCGGATGTAGACGAGCCCGTTGATGGAGGACGAACCGCCCAGCACCTTGCCGCGCGGCGTGAAGATCCGGCGCCCGTTCAGCTCCGGTTCGGGTTCCGACTCGTAGCTCCAGTTCGTCCGGGGCTTGGTGAAAAGCTTGCCGTAGCCCAATGGAATGTGAATCCACGGATCCGTGTCGCGGGGCCCGGCCTCGAGCAACAGGACCGTATGCCGGCCGTCCGCCGTCAGGCGGTTGGCCAATACACAACCGGCCGATCCAGCCCCGACGACGATGTAGTCGACCGTTTGCATGCTCACCGCGGAACTGCCATGTGCGTGCCGCCGTCGACGTACACGAGCTGCCCGGTGGTTTTCGGCGCGCCTTCGATCAACCACACGATCGATTCCGCGACCTCCTCGGCCGAGCAAGCCGCGTTCAGGGGGTTGTGCGAAGCGTAGCGCGCCGCGTGCGCCGCAGCCTTCTCTTCGCCATGGGCATTGCGTTGCCAGGGCGTGTCGACGTAGCCGGGCAGCACCGCGTTCACACGCACCTCGGGCCCGAGCACGCGAGCCAGCGAATACGTCATGGAATTCAGCGCGCCCTTCGAGGCGCCGTAGGCGATCGAGGATCCCGTGCCCCACTGGGCCGCGATGGAGGACACGTTGACGATTGCACCGTGTCCGGTCTTCTTCAGCGCCGGTGCGCAAGCACGCGACATCTGGAACGCGGACACCACGTTGGTCGAATAGATGCGCAGGAAGTCCTCGCCGGAGAGGTCTTCGAGCTTGTTGTGCGCCACGAACTTGGTGCTGCCAGCATTGTTGACCAACGCGTCGATACGACCCCACTTATCGACGGCCGACTGCGCGATTCTCCGGCAGGCCGCGTCGTCCGACACATCGCCCTGGACGGCAATGGCCTCCACGCCCTTGGCGACACACTGCTCCACCACTTTCTGCGCGGCCTCGGCGCTCTTTGAATAGTTGATGACCACATTCCAGCCGCGGCCGGCGAGGTCGAGCGCAGTGGCGGCGCCGATACCGGAGGAGGACCCGGTGACGATGGCTACGCGTTTTTCTTTTGACATTTTTACCCTTTCAGACAGTTGCAACAGCGGCGGACGGCGAACCGACCGCGCCGGGAAGGCGCAACGGCGGCGCCGTAAGCAGGAACCGGCTGCGCTTGTTCTGGCGCAACCAGTTGGCGAGTTCGGTGAGATACCACATCTCGCCGAGGTGAATCCCGTTCTTGAACAGGCAATGTTCGTGCAGCGGCATGGCCGCATGCGGGCGGGGTGAAAAGAGGCTCGTCGGGATGATCTCTACCGCGTAGTTGTCGGAGATCAGCACCGCCAGGCCGGAATCGCTGATCCATTGCAGGAGTTTGCCATCGCGGCCGTCGAGCCCGGTGCCGGTGTTGTTCAGGAGGTTTGCATCCGGGGCTTTCGCGAGCTCCAGGATCACATCCGCGAAGCCGGTATAGATGCACACCATGTCGCCCTTCTCGACCGCGACCTTGTCTGCTTCCAGCACCCGCATCAGGTCATCGTAGCCGATGGGCTTTCTCTCGCGCCCGTAGTGCGCATGCAGGTCGATCATGACGCCGCGGCCCTGCGCCCCGTGCTCGGCGAGGTTCTCGATGCCGAGCGCCGATGCCTTGGCGCCTTCATATTGCGCCCAGCGCTCCACGCCTTCCTTCTTCTGCGCAGGCTTGATGTGCTCCTTGGCGCGAAAGCCGTTGTAGAACACCATTTCCGGCGTGCCGTCGCCATCGGCGTCAAACAGGCTGCCCACATGCGCGAAGCTGTCCCACTGCGTGGAGTACTGCAGGGTCATCAGCACGACGTCGTCGCATACGACATCCGTGACATCGGGATTGTCCTCCGCCATCGAGTAGCAGAAGTTCTGCATGCCCGCGCCCTTGCCCGAATCGCGCACCGTCGCGAACTGCCGCGGCGGCAGCCGGCGCGAGTTCAGCACGTTGCCGCCGGGATAGTCGAGCGGCAGCGACAGGCAGAACGAGAGACCTTCCTTCACCTCGGCGACGCCCTGCAGCACCTTCTCGCGGGTGACGTAATTCATTCGCCCGCGCTGGTCGTCGGGACCGAATTCGCCCCAGTTCGAACCGGGCGGGCGTTGCTTCCAGCGTTGGGTCACACCATTCTCCCTAGGAATAGCTTCGCGTCAGCCACTCGGCGATGAGGACAGGCTTGTCACCGCCTTCTCGCTCCACCGACACCGCCCAGGTATTCTGCACGCCATTGCCCTCGATGGTCTCGAATTTCGCCAGGACGAACCTTGCGCGGATCCTCGAGCCGGACGGCAAAGGCGCCGTGAAACGCACCTTGTTCAGCCCGTAGTTGATGCCCATCTTGCGTTCGTCGAAGGCGAACGTGGATTCGATCAGGCAGGACAGCAGCGACAGCGTGAGGAACCCGTGTGCGATAGTCGTGCCGAAGGGGCCGGCCTTCGCCTTTTCGGGGTCAATATGGATCCATTGCGGGTCGTCGATCGCCTGCGCAAACAGGTCGATGCGGTCCTGCGCCACCGTGAGCCACGGCGAGACGCCGATCTCTTCGCCCACCCGGCCCGACAAATCGCCCACCCGCAGCTTGCTCATGCCTGTCCTTTCGAAATGAAGCGCCGGATCTCCGCATTCACGCGGTCCGGCTTCTCGTCCATCACCCAGTGCGTTGCATCCGGCACGCGCACCACTTCGATTCCCGGCACCCACTCCTCGACCCCGTCGAGGATCGACGGCAGCAGCGCCGTGTCCCTTTCGCCCCAGATCGCCAGCGTCGGCACGCGCACCAGGAAATCCTTTGGGTCCAGCTTCAGCTTCGCTGCGCCTGCGTCCGCTTCCGTAGGCGGATACAGCGGCGAAGCCCGATAGTAGTTGAGGCTGCCGGTGAGCGCACCCGGCTGCGACCAGGCCTCGAGGTAAGCGGTCCGGTCTTCCTCCAGGCCCGGCCCTTCCGCGCGGCCCGCAAAGCGCATCTTCAAGAGCCGCGCATAGTTGTTTTCCGAAAGCACGCGCTCGGCCTTGGCGTCGCGCAGCAACAGCATGTAGTCGCTCGCCCTTTGTTGCGCGGGGTTGGTGGCCAGTTCCCGCCAGAACCCATACGGATGCGGCGAGTTGATGATCACGAGGTGCGACAGCAACTCCGGGTACGCGATCGCAAACGACCACGCCACCGCGCCGCCCCAGTCGTGCGCGACCAGCACGAACTTCTCCTGCGTGAAGCCCGCTGCCAGCTGGCGGATGTCTTCGACGAGGAGTTTTGTGCGGTATTGGGCGACGCCTTCCGGATGGTCCGACAGGTTATAGCCGCGCATGTCGGGCGCGACGGCGAGGTGGTCCGTGCCGAAGTGCTCCAGCTGGCGCTTCCAGCAACGCCAGAACTCCGGGAACCCGTGCAGGAAGAGCACCAGCCGGCCGCTGCCCGCCGATTGGTAATGCAGGCGCACGCCGTTGGCCTGGGCGAATCCCTGCTTCAATTCAGGCACTGGGAGACCCCTTGCGCAATCGCACCGGCCATCGCGGCGCGAACCTCGGGCTTCGACACGCGCGCCTCCTCTTCGGGGTTCACGATCACCCCGGCCTCGAAGAGCAGCGCAGGCAGCGTGGCCGTCTTTGCCACCGCGAGGTTGTCGAAATAGTGCACGCCGTTCTGCTCGTCGGCAAACGGCCGGCTCTCGCCGAGCACCGGGTCCGCGTGGTAGCGGGAAGGAGTGAATCCGGCGCGCCGCATCTCCGTGCCAATCGCGGAGGCGCAGGCGAGGCTTTCCTTCACTTTCGGGTTGAGGCGCGACACGAAGAGCGAGAACCCGGCGAACCGCCCGGCCACCGGCAGGTAGCGTTCCTGCACCGAATCGTGGTGGATGGAGACGAACAGGTCCGCGCCTGTCGCGGCACGCGGCCGCGAAGCCAGGTCCACGAAATCGCCCCGCTCGCCGATCATTCGCACCCTCAGGCCCGTGGACTCCAATGCCTCGCGCACGCGAAAGGCCAGCGCCTTGTTGTATTCGAATTCCGGCACACCGGTGACCGAGATCACGCCGGGCTTGTCGAGAGAATGGCCGACGTCGACGGCGACTTCAGCGGCACTGGCCGCGATCGGCGCGGCCCAGCACAGCATCGCGCATAGCCGGCGGCGCACTTCAAAACTTGGAAAAATCGGGCTTGCGCTTCTCGAAGAAGGCCTGCATCGCCTCCTTGGCCTCCGCCGAAGCAAGCTGCGCGCGGAACTTCTCTGCCTCGCTCTTCATGGCAGACGCGACGCCTGCAGCATGGGGCGCCTTCATCAGCGCTTTCGTCTGTCGCAGCGAAGCCGGCGGCAGCGCGGCCAAGGCCGCCGCGGCCTCAAGGGCATGCGCGAGCAGCTGGTCGTCCGGCACGATCTCCGTGACGATCCCGGCGGCCAGCGCCTTCTCGGCGGTAAAGGGCCGTCCCAGCATCAGCAACTCGGCCGCCCTCTGGTATCCGGCAAGCATGGGGAGCAACAGGCTGGACCCCGCTTCGGGCACGAGGCCGAGCGGCACGAACGGCAATTGGAATCGCGCATTGGGTGCCGCATAGACGAAATCACAATGGAGCAGCATCGTCGTGCCGATGCCCACAGTGGGGCCGCCGACCGCCGCCACGATGGGCTTGGCCGCAGTGGAAATCCGCTGCAGGAACTGGAACACCGGCGACGCGTCGCCCTGCGGGGGCTTTTCGAGGAAATCCTTGAGGTCGTTGCCCGCGGTGAAGCAGTCCGTCTTGCCGTGGATCAGCACCACGCGGACCCCCGCATCCGACTCCGCGGCCGCCAGCGCATCCGCCATCGCCTGGTACATGTCGGCGGTGATCGCGTTCTTCTTGTCCGCGCGATCGAGCTCGATCGTGGCGATGCGGTCCTGCGTAGAGGTGCGGATGTGGCTCATGCGCTCAGGTCCCGGGGAGTTTGTAATCCTTCATCGATCCGCGCAGCGTGAGCTTGGAGAGCTTGCCGGTGGCCGTATGCGGCAGCTGGTCGACGAACACCACGTCATCCGGCATCCACCACTTGGCGGTCTTGCCCTCGTAGAACTTGAGCAGGTCCTCGCGCGTGACGCTCGTGCCGGGCTTCTTGATGGCGACTACGATCGGACGCTCGTCCCATTTTGGGTGTCGAACGCCAATGACAGCGGCCTCGACGATGTCGGGGTGCGCAACCGCGATGTTCTCGAGGTCGATGGAGCTGATCCACTCGCCGCCGGACTTGATGACGTCCTTGGAGCGGTCGGTGATCTGCATGTAGCCGTCGGGGTCGATGGTCGCGACGTCACCGGTCGGGAACCAGCCGTCTTGCAGCGGATCGCCGCCCTCGCCCTTGAAGTACGAATTGGTGGTCCACGGCCCCTTCACCAGCAGGTCGCCGAAGGCCTTGCCGTCATTGGGCAGGGTCTTGCCATCGGCATCGACGATCTTCATGTCGACACCGAAGATCACACGACCCTGCTTGGACTGCACCGCATACTTCGCCTCCTTGTCGGCATCGACGTGCTTGGCCTTGAAAGTCGCGACCGTGCCGAGCGGACTCATCTCGGTCATGCCCCAGGCGTGCAGCACCTTGACGCCGAAACCCTCCTGGAACGTCCGGATCATCGCGGGCGGGCAGGCCGAACCGCCGATCACCGTGGCGCGCAGCGTGGAGAACTTCAGCTTGGCTTCCTTCATGTAATTGAGCAGTCCCAGCCAGACCGTGGGCACACCCGCGCTCATCGTGACCTTTTCGTTCTCGAACATCTCGTGCAGGCTCTTGCCGTCGAGGTGCTGGCCGGGGAAGACGAGCTTCGCCCCGGTGAGCGCGCAGCTGTACGGCAGGCCCCACGCGTTGACGTGGAACATCGGCACCACCGGGAGGATGCAGTCGGCCGACGAGAGGTCGAGCGCATCCGGCAGGGCGGCGGCGTAGGCGTGCAGCATCGTACTGCGATGGCTGTAGAGGACGCCCTTGGGATTGCCCGTCGTTCCCGAGGTGTAGCACAGGCACGAGGCGGTCTTTTCGTCGAAGGTCGGCCACTCGAACTTGTCGTCTTCGGCCTCGACCAGGTCCTCGTAGCAGAGGACGTTGGGCAGGGCGGTCTTGGGCATGTGCGCACGGTCGGTCATGACCACGATGTGCTTGACCGACTGCAGGCTGGCGGCGACCTTTTCCACCAGTGGCACGAAGGTCAGGTCGACGAACAGGACCTTGTCCTCGGCATGGTTGGCGATGTAGATCACCTGCTCCGGGAAGAGGCGCGGGTTGATCGTGTGGATCACCGCGCCGGAGCCGGCCACCGCGTAATAGATCTCGAAATGCCGGTAGCCGTTCCAGGCCAGCGTGGCGACGCGGTCCTGCATGCCGACGCCGAGCTTGGCCAGGGCCTTGGCCAGGCGGCGGGACCGCGTATGGGCATCCCGGTAGGTATAGCGGTGGAAATCGCCCTCCACCCGCTTGGACACGATTTCCGTGTCGCCGTGGTGCCGGTCGGCGTGGCGGATGAGGTCGCTGATCAACAGCGGCATGTCCATCATTAGGCCGTTCATGCTGTCTCCTCGATTACTGTTTCTAATGCTGCTTTTGCGAAAAACAAGTATAGCCCGGCGCGCCCCGCCTATGGCTTGACCCGCCCTCCCGGCTTGACTACCATAACCTCCATCGGGAAACAGCGGCCTGCAGCGAAACAATGCTGCAGATCTCCAACCAACACGCTGCCCCACACCAAAAGGAGAAGACAATGAAACGCCTCATACGCGCGGCCGCCTTCGGCGCCGCCCTGGCCGCAGTCGCCTTTGGCCTGCACGCCCAGCCCAAGGGTGCCGCGGGCGGCACGATCAAGATCGCCTACATCGATCCCCTGTCCGGGCCTTTTGCCAACGTCGGCGAGCAGGGACTCGCCGAATTCCGCTTCGCGGTCGAGCGGATCAACGCGGCCGGCGGCGTGCTCGGCGGGCGCAAGCTCGAAGTCATCGGCTTTGACAACAAGACCAGTCCGCAGGAGTCGCTCAACCAGCTGAAGCGGGTCATCGACCAGGGCATCCAGTACATCACCCAGGGCAACGGCTCGGCGGTGGCAGGCGCGCTGATCGAGGCCGTGAACCGCCACAACGAAAGGAGTCCCGGCAAGGAGATCTTGTTCCTGAACTATGCGGCGGTCGACCCGGCGTTCACCAACGAGAAATGCTCGTTCTGGCACTTTCGCTTCGACGCGAACGCCGACATGAAGATGGAGTCGCTGACCAGCTGGATGGCGGGCCGCAAGGAAATCAAGAAGGTCTACCTGCTCAACCAGGACTATTCCTTCGGCCACGCCGTAAAGAAGGCCGCACGGGAGTACCTGGCTAAAAAACGTCCCGACATCCAGATCGTGGGCGACGACCTGCATCCCCTGGGCAAGGTCACGGATTTCGCGCCCTACGTCGCCAAGATCAAGGCCTCGGGCGCCGACAGCGTGATCACCGGAAACTGGGGCAACGACATGTCGCTGCTGGTGAAAGCCGGCAAGGACGCGGCCCTCAACGTGGACTGGTATACCTACTACGCGGGCGGCCTGGGCACGCCGACCGCGATGGGCGAGGCGGCCGCCGGCAGAGTCAAGATCATTGCCGAGTACCACTCCAACGTGGCCAACAACAAGGCGGCCAAGTGGGATGCGGACTACCGCAAGCAGGCGCCCAAGGGCAATCCGGACTTCTATTACCTGCGCGGCAAGATCATGTGGGACATGCTCGCCAAGGCGATGAACCAGGCAAAATCGGCCGACCCCAAGGCGGTGGCGATGGCGCTGGAGGGCATGAAGCACGACGCCGAAATGGGCGAAGTCGAGATGCGCAAGTCCGACCACCAGCTGATCCAGCCGTTGTACGTATTGACCCTGGTGAAGTCGGCTGCCAAGGGTGGGCCTAAGGAGGCGAAGATCGACATGGAGGGCAGCGGCCTCGCGCCGATCACCGAGGCGCGGCTGGAGGCGTTCACGTCGGCGCAGCCGACCTCCTGCGCGATGAAGCGGCCCTAGAGTGACGCGGGGGGGAGGGCGTCCCCTCCCCCCCGCCCCCCCCGCCCCGTGCGGGGGGGGGAATCCCTCGCCATAGTCTTGTGGAGTTCTTCCTCGTACAGACCCTGAACGGCATCAGCTACGGGCTGTTGCTGTTCATGCTTTCGTCGGGCCTGACGCTCGTGTTTTCCCTGATGGGCGTGCTGAATTTCGCCCACGCGAGTTTCTACATGCTGGGCGCGTACTTCGCCTACCAGATCAGCGCGAAGATCGGGTTCTGGCCGGCGCTCGTCATCGCGCCCGTCCTGGTGGGCACGGTGGGCATGCTGGTGGAGCGCTGGGGCCTGCGGACCGTGCACAAGTTCGGCCATGTGGCCGAGCTCCTGTTCACCTTCGGCCTCGCCTACCTGATCGACGAGGCCGTGCACCTCGTATGGGGCCGCTCGGCAGTGGAGTACCGCGTGCCCGCGGAGCTGGACGGGCCGCTGTTCCAGATCATGGGCTCGCAGTACCCGATCTATCGCGGCTTCATGATGCTGATTTCGGTGGCCATGCTGGTCTCGATCTGGCTCGCGCTCACGCGCACGCGCATCGGGCTGGTGATCCAGGCCGCGCTCACCCACCCGCAGGCGGTCGAGGGGCTCGGCCACAACGTGCCGCGCGTGTTCATGCTTGTGTTCGGCGGCGGCGCGGCGCTCGCGGGTCTTGCCGGCGTCATCGGCGGAAACGCGTTCGTCACCGAACCGGGCATGGCGGCCGCCGTCGGGCCGATCATTTTCGTGATCGTGGTGGTGGGCGGCATGGGTTCGCTCGCGGGTGCGTTCTTCGCCTCGCTGCTGATCGGTTTCCTGCAGACGTTTGCGGTTTCGCTTAACTGGTCGCTGGGTGGAATCTCGATTTCGTCGGCCGCGCCGGTGCTGCCTTACCTGCTGATGGTGCTGATGCTGATCCTGCGCCCGCGCGGACTGATGGGAACGCGCGACGGATGAAGTACACCCCGATCAACCTGGGACGCTGGATCCTGTGGAGCGGTACGGCGCTCGTGTTCATTGTCGCGCCGCTGGTGTTCACCGAGAGCTTCGCGCTCACGATGCTCACGCAGATGGGCGCGTTCATCATCTTCGCGCTCAGCTACAACATGCTGCTCGGCCAGGGCGGCATGCTGTCCTTCGGCCACGCGGTCTATTCCGGGCTCGGGGCTTACATGACCGTGCACGCGCTCAACCTGGTCGGCAAAGGCGTTTTCCCGCTGCCCGTGCCGCTGCTGCCGCTGGTCGGCGGCATCGCGGGCCTGGCTTTCGGAGTCCTCTTCGGGTACGTGACGACGCGCAAATCGGGCACCACGTTCGCGATGATCTCCCTCGGCATCGGCGAAATGGTGTTCGCCTGCGCGCTGATGTTTCCGGGCTTTTTCGGCGGCGAGGCAGGCATCTCGACCAACCGGGTCGTCGGCCAGCCTTTCCTCGGGGTGAGCTTCGGCCCCGCGATCCAAGTCTACTACCTGGTCGCCTTCTGGTGCTTCGTGTGCATGGCGGCGATGTTCGCGCTCACCCAGACCCCGCTCGGCCGCATGGCGAATGCGGTGCGCGACAACCCGGAGCGGGCCGAGTTCGTCGGCTACAACACCCAGCACGTGCGCTTCCTGCAGATGGTGCTGGCGTCGTTCTTCGCCGGCGTGTCGGGCGGGTTGTCGTGCATAAACTTCGAGATCGTTACCGCGGAGAACGTCTCGGCGATCCGCTCCGGCGGCGTGCTGCTCGCCACATTCATCGGCGGCATCCCGTTCTTTTTCGGACCGGTCCTCGGCGCGATAGTCTTCATCTTCTTCGTGGTCGCGATGTCGGGCTTCACCAAGGCTTGGCTGCTCTACCTGGGCCTGTTCTTCCTCACCATGGTGCTGTACGCGCCCGGCGGCCTTGCGTCGCTCCTGCTCATGCAGATCCCCGTGCTCCGCGCGCGGCGCATGGGGGAGCTCGCCGTGCCCTACCTGCTGGCCGGCGGCGCGGGGCTGCTTGCGCTGGCGGGCGTGATCGGCATCGTCGAAATGGCGTACCGGCTCTCCGAGCAGGGCGCGAGCACGGTGCTCACCGCCTTCGCCTGGCAGTTCGATGCACGCACCGTTCCGCCATGGATATTCTTCGGCCTCGTGCTTGGCGCGGGCCTGGTCGCGCTGCGCTACGCCTCGCGCCTGGTCGGCGAGCGCTGGGGCGCGATCCAAGCCAGCCTGCAGGCCCGCCCGGCATGAGCGCGCCTGCCATCGAGCTTCGCGACGTGCGCAAGAGTTTCGGCAGCACAAAGATCATCCAGGGCGTTTCGCTGGCCATCGCGCAGGGCGAGCGCCATGCCATCATCGGGCCGAACGGCGCCGGCAAGTCCACCCTCTACAACCTCATCTCGGGCCGCTTTCCGGTCACCTCGGGGACCATCCACCTGAACGGCGAGGACATCACCGGCCTCGCGCCCTTCGAGATCAACCGCAAGGGGCTGTCGCGCAGCTTCCAGGTCACCAACATCTTCCACAACATGACGGTGTACGAGAATATCCGCTGCGGCGTGCTCTGGTCGCTCGGTTACCGCTACTCGTTCTGGCACCGCCTCAACGGCCTTGGCGACGTGCAGCGCCGCGCCGAGGAGGTCATGGAGAAGATCGGGCTCCGCCAGCGCCGCGACGTGCTGGCCGGGGTACTGACCTACGCCGAACAGCGCGCGCTGGAGATCGGCGTCACCATTGCGGGCGGGGCTGGCGCGATCCTGCTCGACGAGCCGACCGCCGGCATGAGCCGCTCCGAGACGGCGCGCGCGGTGGAACTGGTGCGCTCGGTCACCGAGGGCCGGACGCTGATCATGGTCGAGCACGACATGGGCGTGGTGTTCGACCTCGCCGACCGGATCAGCGTGCTGGTCTATGGGGAGATCATCGCCACCGGCACCCCCGCCGAGATCCGCGCCAACCCCGCCGTGCAGGAAGCCTACCTCGGCGCCCTGCACACGGAAGGGGACGCGCATGCTTGAAGTCCGCGACCTGCACGCCTTCTACGGCAAGAGCCATATCCTGCACGGCGTGCACCTGTCGGTCGGCGACGGCGAGATCGTCAGCCTGCTCGGCCGGAACGGCGTCGGCCGCTCGACCACCATCAAGGCGATCATGGGCATGGTCGACTGCCGCGGGTCGGTGAAGTTCAAGGGCGAGGAGATGGTCGGCCTGAAGGCCTACCAGGTGGCCCACAAGGGGCTGGGCTACGTGCCCGAAAACCGCGACATCTTCCCCTCGCTCACCGTGCGCCAGAACCTGCTGCTCGGGCAGAAGGGCAAGCTGCAGTCCGAGCGCTGGGGCATGGAGGACATGTTCGCACTGTTCCCGCGCCTGAAAGAGCGTGCCGACAACGAGGCCGGCGTGCTGTCGGGCGGCGAGCAGCAGATGCTCACCCTGTGCCGCACCCTGATGGGCGACCCGGCGCTGGTGATGATCGACGAGCCCACCGAGGGCCTGGCGCCCAAGATCGTCGAGCAGGTGGCGCGCCTGTTCGAGGAGATCAGGAAGCGCGGCGTGTCCATCCTGCTGGTCGAACAGAAGCTTGCCATCGCGCTCGACATTTCCGAGCGCCTGTACGTGATGGGCCACGGCCACATCGTCTTCGAGGGCAAGCCGCGCGACGTGCGCGAGGATGCCGCGATGCGCAAGGAGTGGCTCGAGGTTTAGGCGGTTTAGACGAGTAAAATCAGCAGTTCCCTTCACGGAGTATTGCCATGAGCGACGCAACATCCTATTCCGTGCGGGACGGCATCGCCGTCATCGCCATGAACAACCCCCCCGTCAACGGCCTGGGCAGCGTGCTGCGCCCTGGCATCGTCGAGGGCATGAAGAAGGCGGAAGCCGACCCGGCGGTAAAGGCCCTCGTGATCATCGGCTCGGCCAAGGCCTTTTCGGGAGGCGCGGACATCCGCGAATTCAACACGCCCAAGTCGTCGATGTCGCCCACGCTCCCGGAAATCAACGACGCGCAGGACAACTTCAAGAAGCCCATGGTCGCCGCGATCGGCGGCTTTGCGCTGGGCGGAGGCCTCGAACTCGCGCTCGGCTGCCACTACCGCGTCGCGGCGCCCAAGACGCTGCTCGGCCTGCCCGAAGTGAAACTCGGCATCCTGCCAGGCTCCGGCGGCACGCAGCGCCTGCCGCGCGTAGTCGGCGCAGCGGAAGCGGTCCGGATGATGACTACCGGCAACCCCGTCCCGGCCGAAAAGGGCCTGCAGGTCGGGCTCGTGGACGAAGTCGTGCAGGGCGACCTGCTCGAGGGCGCAATCGCTTTCGCGAAGAAGCTTATTGCCGAAGGCAAAGGGCCACGCCGTATCCGGGATCTCAGCGTGAAGGTCGACGGCGACCCGAAAGCGTTCTTCGAAGCGGCTCGCACCGAAGTAGGCAAGGCCTCGCGCGGCTACCCCGCGCCGCTGGAAATCGTGGCGTGTGTCGAGGCGGCCGTGAACCTGCCGTTCGACGATGGCCGCAAGGAAGAACGCCGGCGTTTCGCCGGGCTGGTCGAAGGCAACGAGTCGAAAGCCCTGCGGCACATGTTCTTCGCCGAACGCCAGACCACCAAGATCCCGGACGTGCCGGAAGGCACTCCCACCCGCAAGATCGAAAAGGCTGCCGTGATCGGCGCCGGCACCATGGGCGGCGGCATCACCATGAGCCTCGTGAACGTCGGCATCCCGGTCACGATCATCGAGATGAAGCAAGATGCGCTCGACCGGGGCCTCGCCACCATCAAGAAGAACTACGCCAGCACGGTGTCCAAGGGGCGGTTGAAGCAGGAGGAGATGGACAAGCGCATGGCGCTGATCACCCCGGCGCTTTCGATCGAGGCCGGCAAGGACGCCGACATCATCATCGAGGCCGTGTTCGAGCGCATGGACGTGAAGCAGGAGATCTTCAGGAAGCTCGACGCCGTGATGAAGCCCGGCGCGATCCTCGCGTCCAACACCTCGACGCTCGACGTGGATGCGATCGCAGCGGTGACCAAGCGCCCGCAGGACGTGATCGGCACGCACTTCTTCTCGCCGGCCAACGTGATGCGCCTGCTGGAAGTCGTGCGCGGCAAGGCCACCGGCAAGGACGTTCTGGCCACCACGATGGCGCTGGGCAAGAAGATCAAGAAGGTGCCCGTGGTTTCAGGCGTCTGCGACGGCTTCATCGGCAACCGCATGATCGAGAAGTACGGCCAGCAGTCGCTGTTCCTGCTGGACGAGGGCTGCAGCCCTCAGCAGGTGGACGCCGCCGTGCAGAAGTGGGGCATGGCCATGGGACCGCTTACGATGGGCGACATGGCGGGCCTGGACATCGGCTGGGAGATCAGGAAGCGCCGTTACATCGAGCGCCCCAACTTCCTCTACTCCAAGGTCGGCGACAAAGTGGCCGAACTGGGCCGCTTCGGCCAGAAGACCGGCAAGGGCTGGTACCTGTACGAGGCCGGCAACAGGAAGCCCATTCCAGACCCGCTGGTGGACACGATCGTTGCGGACTACCGCAAGGCCAACAACATCCCGACCCGGTCGATCTCTGACGAGGAAATCGTCGAGCGCCTGATCTACTCGCTGGTCAACGAGGCCGCCTACATCCTCGAGGAAGGCATCGCGCTGCGCGCCTCCGACATCGACATGGTCTACCTCACCGGCTACGGCTTCCCCCCGTACCGCGGCGGGCCGATGTTCTACGCCGACACCGTAGGACTGCCCAAGGTGCTGGCGGCGATCGAAGGGTTCCAGAAGGGCTACATGGGCGAAGTCTGGAAGCCCGCGCCCCTGCTCGTACAGCTTGCCAAGGACGGCAAGAAGTTCAACGGATAGTGTGACCAGGAGAAAATCATGACCGACGCAGTCATCGTATCGACGGCAAGAACCCCGCTCTGCAAGTCCTGGCGCGGCGCGCTCAACATGACCCACGGCGCAACGCTGGGCGGCCACGCGGTCAAGGCTGCCGTGGAGCGCGCAAAGCTCGACCCGGCCGAGGTCGAGGACGTGATCATGGGCTGCGCCAACCCCGAAGGCGCCACGGGCGGCAACATCGCCCGCCAGATCGCCATGCGTGCCGGGATGCCCGTGACCGTGTCGGGCCTGACCGTCAACCGGTTCTGCTCCTCGGGCCTGCAGACCATTGCTCTCGCCGCGCAGCGCGTGCTGGCCGGGGAGGCCGACATCTTCGTCGCAGGCGGGGTGGAATCGATCTCGTGCGTGCAGAACGAGATGAACAAGCACATGGCCATCGATCCGTGGCTCAAGGCCAACAAGCCGACGACCTACTGGAACATGCTGCAGACGGCCGAGATGGTCTCCAAGCGCTACGGCATCGGCCGCGAAGTGCAGGACCGCTACGGCGTGGACAGCCAGAACAAGGCGGCCGCAGCACGGGACGCAGGCAAGTTCAAGGACGAGATCGTGCCGATCACGACCACGATGAAGGTGATCGACAAGAACACCAACGTCGAGTCGACGAAGGAAGTCACCGCGACTGAGGACGAAGGCATCCGCCCCGGCACCACGTACGAAGGCGTGTCTTCCATCAAGCCGGCCATCGAAGGCGGCGTGATTTCCGCGGGCAACGCAAGCCAGTTCTCCGACGGCGCCTCTGCCGCGGTGGTGATGAGCGACAAGGTCGCCGCCGCCAAGGGCCTCAAGCCCCTGGGCATCTTCCGCGGCTTCGCGGTCGCGGGCCTCGAGCCGGACGAAATGGGCATCGGGCCGGTCTACGCCGTTCCCAAGCTCCTCAAGCGCGCCGGCATGAAGGTCGAGGACATCGGCCTGTGGGAACTGAACGAGGCGTTCGCGGTGCAGGTGATCTACTGCCGCGACAAGCTCGGCATCCCCAACGACCGCCTCAACGTCAATGGCGGTGCGATCGCGGTCGGCCACCCGTACGGCGTGTCCGGCGCGCGGCTGGTCGGTCATGCGCTGATCGAAGGCAAGCGCCGCGGCGTCAAGTTCGTCGTCGTGACGATGTGCATCGGCGGCGGCATGGGCGCGGCGGGGCTGTTTGAAGTAGTCTGACGTCTTGGTGCGCTTAAGCGAAGGACGCACCATGGTGTGCCCTTTTTTTGTGGCTCGGAGGAGATAAAAATGAAACTCATCAACCGTGTTGTCCCCGCGGCGCTGGCCGCGGCATTGTTCGCGGCGCCGTTCATCGTGCCCGCCGCGGCATTCGCGCAGGCCTACCCCAACAAGCCCATCCGGCTGATCGTGCCGTGGCCGCCGGGGCAGGCCACCGACCTTTCGGCGCGCATCGTGGCGGAAAGGCTCTCCCAGACGCTCGGCCAGCCAATCGTGGTCGAGAACAAGCCCGGTGCCGGCGGCGCCATCGGCTCGGACATGGTGGCCAAGGCAGCCCCGGACGGGTACACGCTGCTCGCCGCCTCGAGCGGCCCGATCTCGATCATGCCGAACCTGCAGAAGACCCCGTATGACTCCCTCAAGGACTTCTCCCACGTCAGCCTGATCGCCGCGGCGCCCTTCGCGTTGGTGACGCACCCCAACTTCCCCGCCGCCAACGCGAAGGAGTTCGTCGCGCTCGTCAAGGCGAATCCCGACAAGCACACGTTCGGCTCTTCCGGCACCGGCGCCACCGCGCACCTGTTCGCCGAGCTGTTCAATTCGATGACGCAGCTCAAGGCCCGGCACGTTCCTTACAAGGGCAGCGCGCCCGTGCTCACCGACCTGATGGGCGGCCAGATCGACTACACCGTCGAAACGGTGGCTTCCGTCGTAAGCCATATCAAGTCCGGCAAGCTCAAGATCTTCGGCGTGACCACCGCGAGGCGCAGCTCGGCCCTTCCCGATGTGCCGTCGCTGGCGGAGGCGGCCGGCATTCCCGGTTACGACGCCGCCGCATGGATCGGCTACCTGGCGCCGGCCGGCACACCGCGCGAAATCACCGCGCGCCTGTCCGCGGAAATCCAGAAGGCGGTGCAGGTCGCCGACTTGAAGCAGCGCTACGTCACGCTCGGCATGGAACCCGTGGCGAATACGCCGGAAGAACTCGCCGCCCACATGCGGCGCGAGCAGGAGCGCTACGGGCAGATCATCCGCAACGCGAACATCAAGGTCGAGTGAGCCGGTGTTGCGAAATCGTGACGGTTGCGCGCGGCCGGATGCGTACAACCGTCACAAAACCAATATCTCGCTGCAACAATCGCGTCGTACTCGCGGCGCATCTTCCGGGGCGTATCCACCCACGGAGAACCGCGATGATGCTCGACGACGTGATCGGCAGTGACCTGGACGAATTCCCGCTGGAGCAGGTGAAGGACCCGCTGCGCCACCCCCGCCTGGAGGAGGACTGGGACGATGCCGTCGCCCTGCCGCCTGGTGGCAATTTAAGCCAATTTACTTTTGAAGATCGGCTGCAGGAGACGCTCTGCGGGTAGTCTTTGTACCGTTACCGGTACATTTCCTTCAGGAAACCGGGTTCACCTTGAACGGCACACCGAGCCTGTCCCCGAGCGCGCGCAGCTCCTGCTCGATCGCAGGCGGCACATCCAGCCCGGTGGCGAGGGCCGCGCGCTCAAGGTCGGCGCCGCGGTGCCCGGGCAGGCGGCCAGCCGTCCCACCCGCCTCGAGGTAGGTCCCGGTCCACTGCGCCATGTAGGCGTTGAAGACCTCCCTGCTTGCAAACGCGCCGGGATCCACGAACCAGAAGAAAGCCGCCTCCCGGCCGCTGGCCCCACCCGAAGCCATCGTCGTAGGGCCTCTTGCGAGAGTATCGGCGCTCGCACTGAACGCCCCGGCCAGCAATTCGATCATCATCGCCATGCCGATGCCCTTGTGGCCACCGGTCGGCAGCAAAGGCCCGGCCAATGCCCGCTTGGCATCCGTTGTCGGCTCGCCGTCGACGTCCAGCGCCCACCCTTCCGGGATCGGACGCCCTTCCCGGGCGGCAAGCAGGATATGGCCGCGCGCAGCCACGCTGCAGGCCATGTCGAAGATCAAGGGATCGGCGCCCGGCACCGGGCAGCCGAAAGCGAGCGGGTTGTGCCCGATCGCCGGCCCCTTGAATCCGGGCATCGCGAGCAAAGGGGGCGTGTGCTGGCCCAGCATGCAGAACATGCCCGCCTCGGCCGCCGCGATCGCGTGGACCCCGAGCGCCCCGAGGTGGCCGATGTCGCGCACCGCCACGAACACCGAGGCCTGTTGCTTGAGCTGCTCAAGCCCCAGCGCCACTGCAGCTGGTGCAGCCACATGCCCCATGGCGCCATCGGCTTCAAACACAACCACGCCACCGCGCACCGTATGCCGCATCTCGGGCTTGGGGTTGAACTCGCCCGTCTCCAGGCGCTGCACGTAGGACGCCACACGCGTCAGGCCATGCGTGCGCCAGCCGCGCAGGTCACTGCGAATCAGCAGCGACGCAGCTGTCCGTGCCTGGTCGGGGGGAACGCCGCTGCGTTCGAGGATTGTGGCTGTCCAGGATTCGAGCTCCTGCGGGCGGTACCGCGTTCCAAGGGTGGTTTGTGCCATGAGGACAGGTTACTCGGCCTTGATGTTGAGTCGCTTGAAAATCGCTGCGTAGCTTGCAGATTCGCCTTTGATGGTTTCAAGGAAAGGCTGCGCCGGCTGGGACGTCACATCCATCCCGGCCGCCACGAGCTTTTTCACCAGCTCTGGATCCTTGAGCACAGCGATAGTCTCGGCTTCCAGCTTGCCAGTGATATCGGCGGGCGTGCCGGCGGGTGCGAAGAACGCGTACCAGACCGGGAAGTCCGTCAGCTCCATGCCGGTGGCCTCTGCAAAAGTGGGCACCTCCGGCAGGACCGCCGAGCGCTTGGGGCTCATCAGGGCCAGCGCCTGCAGCTTGCCCGACCGGATCAGGCTGACCGCGGGCGGCAACCCGACGACGCCGAACGTGATCGAGCCGGCCATCGCATCGGCCAGTACCGGGGGCGCGCCCTTGTAGGGCACCTGGACGAGGTCCAGCCCCGCCTTTTCGCGCATGGCCTCCACCGCGATGTGCATGGCCGACCCTGTCCCCGGGGTGCCGTAGCTGTACTTGCCGCGCTTTTCCTTGATGAGCGCCAGCAGCTCTTTCATCGAACGGTACTGGGCGTTGCCCGCGCTGACCAGCACTGACGGGACGGTGACCGTCCGCACGAGTGGCGCGAGGTCCCGGACCGGGTCGTACTGCACCTGCTGCAGGTTCGGCGTGATCGTGATCTCGATGTTCGAGCTCGCGAGGATCGTGTAACCGTCCGCGGGGGAGCGCACCACCGCCTGCGTAGCGATGGTGCCGGCCGCACCCGGGCGGTTCTCGACGATGATCTGCTGGCCGAGGCGCACGGACAGCGGCTGGGCGATCAGGCGCGCCATGATGTCCACGCCGCCGCCCGCAGGCAACGACACGATCATGCGGATCGGCTTGTTCGGATAGGGTTGTGCCGCCGCCGGCAGGACAACGCAGGCGCAAAGCGCCAGTGCAAAAAATCGGGTCTTCATTCGTCTCTCCTTTGGATTCGGCGGCTGAGCATTCTGCCGCACGTCATTCCGCCTTGATCCCGGCATCGCGCACGAGTTTGCCCCAGCGCTCCACTTCAGCAGCGATGAATTTCTGCGCGCTGTCCGGGGTGCTGGCCACCACCTCGAAACCCTGCTCGCGCACCCGCTGCGTCATTTCGGGCTGGCGCAGGGCGTTCATCGACTCGACCTGGAGGCGGGCAATGATGTCCTTCGGCGTGCCGGCCGGCACCATCAGCCCGGTCCAGTTGGTGATCTCGAATCCCGGCAGGCCGGCTTCGGCCACCGTTGGCACGTCCGGGATCAGCACGTGGCGCGAACTGCTGGTAATCGCGAGCGGGCGAAGCTTGCCCCCCTTCAGATAGCCAATGCACTCGGGCAGGTTCGACACGATGAAATCGGTACGCCCCCCAACGAGGTCGACGAGCGACGGCGCACCGCCCTTGTACGGTACGTGCTGCAGGCCCACCTTCGTCAGCACCCGGTAGAGCTCGAGCCCCAGGTGCGGCGGCGTGCCGTTGCCGCTCGAGCCCGCGAGCAACTGCCGGCTGCGCCCGAGCGCCGTGAGCTCGGACAGCGACTTCACCGGCGAGTCCGGGTGCACGACCACCACCAGGGGCATCGCGCCGAGCACGGATACCGCGGCGAAGTCCTTGAGCAGGTTGTACTGCGCCTGCGGAAAGAGCGTCACGTTCGACGCATGCGTGAGCGTCATGGCGAGCCAGGTGTAACCATCGGCCGGCGACTTGGCGGCCATGTCCGCGCCGATCATCGCGCTGCCGCCCGGCCGATTGTCGACCACCACCGGCTGCTTGAATACGTCCGACAACTTCTGCGCAACGTTGCGCGCCATGATGTCTGTCGCCCCGCCCGGCGGGAACGGCACGATGTAGCGCACGGGCTTGGCAGGATAGGCCTGAGCCGCGGCATTCAAGGTTGCAGCCAGTGCGGCCACGGCGAACGCGCCGCAAAACACTCGACGGGTGATGCTCATGCGGTTGTCTCCTTGTCTCCGCGTTCCTCCCCGTCTCTGTGCGGGGCCGAACGCTGTTGCAGGGTCTAGCGGGTGATCGCCAGCGCCGCGCCGAACGGCCCGGCGCTGACTTTTTGAAAATACAGCGGACGGTCGCGCAGCGTGTAGCCGCGCATTTCCATGACGAAACCGGTGACGCCGTGACTGAGGCCCAGCTTGTCGCATACACGGGCCGGCAGGACTTCGAAGCGGACGAACTGGTCGGCGCGCAGCGTCGGCACCGAGAACTGCTGCTTCAGCAGGTCGCGCAGCGAGATCCGCTCCAGCGCCTTGGCATCGAGCTTGCGCAACGCGGCGAACTCGGACTCCGGCAGGAAGAACTCGCTGAACAGGTCGAATTCGCCGCCCACGCTGATCATGCGCTCGATGCGGATGAACGGTCCAGGTGTCGCAAGAAATTCCGCCCACGGCCCTTTCAGGCGCACGCTCTTGACCGAAAGGACGTGGAGGTAGAGCGGGAGGTCTTCTCCGCGAGTGTTGCGGAACCTGAGGAAGCGCACGTCGGCCGGACCGAGCTTGCCGCCCGACACGAAGGTGCCTCGTCCGTGCTCGCGCACGATCAGCCCGCGGTGCGCCAGTTGCTGGAGCGCCTTCTGCACGGTGCCGACGCTGGCCCTGAGGCTGGCGGCGAGCTGCTCTTCCGAAGGCAGGCGGTCGCCCTCGCGCAGCGCACCGGACTCGATGCGCGCTATGACCGTGTCAAAGATGCGCTCGAGCTTGGTCGCCACCCGGCCCGCCCTAGATCGTCGGGCCGAAGCGGCTGATCGCCGTCTCGCGGATGTCGAGCACCTCGCTGGTGGTGCGCGTGCCGGAGGCTACTTCCATCGTGTAGCCGTACAGCCGGTCGCCCACGTCGGTGACCTTGCTGCCCTTCTCGATCAGCTCGGACACGTCCACGTCGATGTTGTCCGGCATCGTGCGCAGCGTGTTCACGTTGCCGCTCACCTTGACGGTGGGCGACACCATGTTGCCGATCGGGTTGCCCACGCCCGTGCCGAAGAAGATCAGCTGGCAGCCGCCCGCCGCGAAAGCCGTCATCGACTCTACCGCGGGCGCCGGCGTGGCCATGAAATGCATGCCTTTCTTTACCGGGGGCTCGCCGTAGTCGAGCACGCCCACCAGCGGCCGGGTCCCGGCCTTGGCCATCGCGCCCAGCGCCTTCTCCTCGATCGTGGTGAGGCCGCCGCGGATGTTGTCCGGGGTCGGGTTGGTGCCGCGGATATCGAGGCCCATCTTCATCGCGTCCTGCTCGAAGCCGACCACCTTGTCGACGAATTCCTTGCGTATCTTGTCGTCTACGGCGCGCGCTGCGAAAAGGTGCTCCGCGCCGAAGAACTCCGAAGTCTCGCTGATGATGATGGTGCCACCGTCGTCGACCAACCGGTCGGCCATGCGGCCGATCGCCGGGTTGCACGACAGGCCCGACGTGGTATCCGACCCTCCGCACTCTACGCCGATCACGAGGGAAGACGCCGGGCAGGACACGCGCCGGATGCCGGAAGCCTCGATCGCCATGCGCATCGCGATGCGGGTGCCGTTGGCCACCGCGTTGATGGTGCCGTCCGGTTGCAGGTTGATGATCTCGACGCGCTTGCCGGTCGGGCGGATGCGCTTCGCCACCTCCTCGGAGGTCATCTCCTCAAGGCCGATCAGCAGCACGGAGGCGATGTTCGGGTTCGCGCCCATGCCGGCGAGCGTGTTGTAGGTGATCTCCAGGTCGCGCCCATACTGGCCGCGCACGAAAAGCGTCGTGATCGGAACCGTACCGTCGACGGCGTTGCAGATCGCGCGCGTGACGGGGTTGCAGTTGTCCATGATCGAGATGACCCCGACCCAGTTGCGCACACCGATGCTGCCGTTCTTGCGGGGATACCCGAGGAATGTCGCGCTCATTTGGAACTCCCTGCCTGATCGCCGCGCCCGCGGATGGATTCGACGTTATGGGTGTGGACATGGGCACCCGGCTTTATCGCCGCACTCGCCTTGCCGATGATCGTGCCGTACTTGAAGATCTCCTGACCTGCAGAGGTGTCCTTGATGCACACCTTGTGGCCGAAGGGCACGTCAGCGAGCAGCCTGACCGTCCCTTTCGCCTCGCCCTGCAGCGCACAATCGTCGCCGGCCTTGCCGCTGTCGATCAGAGTGGCCACGTTGTCCAAATCGTTCAGTACCAGCGCGCGGGGCATCTCCGTCTCCTCAAACAAATGGGCCCGGCACGCGCCAGGCAGGAACCGAGCATACGCGGCGCCCTTTTGGTGCGTCAAGACCTATATAGGACTGTTGACCGCATCCTGTCCGGGCGGTATGGTGCACTCATGAAAATGAAAACTCTCCCCCCCCTGTTGTTCGCGATTGCACTGCTTGCGGGTGCGGCCCACGCCCAGCCGCAGCCGGGCTGGAAGCCGGCGCGTGCAGCAGAGATCGTATCGCCCGCCGCACCCGGCGGTTCAGTCGACGTGATGTCCCGCGCCATCAAGCGCTTCGCCGAGGAGAACAGGCTGATCGACGTGCCGTTCAACGTGGTCTACAAGACCGGCGCGAGCGGCTCGATCGCGCTGGAGTACATGGCGCAGAACGCGGGGCGCGGGGAGTTCACCTTCGCCTCATCACACACCTTCCTCACGATCCGCGAAACCGGCGACTCGAAGCTCGACTACCGCGACCTCACGCCACTCGGCCTTCTGTTCAAGGAGTTCCATGTCATCGCGGTGAAACCCGACGGCCCGGTGGCCGATGGCCGCGCGCTCATCGAAAAGCTGCGCAAGGACCCCTCCTCGGTGAGCTTCGGCTTCTTCGGCAACCCGGGCAACCACTTGCACCTGGGCGCGGCCATCCCGCTCAAGGCGGCGGGCGTGGATATCCGCAAGCTCACCACCGTCCAGTACCGCTCCGGGCCCGAAGCACTCACCGCCGTGATGGGCGGGCACCTCGACGCAGCGCTGGTGACCCTGTCGGTCGCGCAGGCACTGGCCGATGGCGGCAAGGTCAAGGTGATCACGCAGACCTCCCCCTCGCGTCGCAGCGGCTACCTCGCGGCCGTGCCGACCTGGAAGGAACTTGGCGTCAACGTCGAGTACGCCACGGCGCAGGGCCTGCTCGGCGCCAAGGGCATGAGCGCAGAGCAGATCGGCTACTGGGAAGGCGTGCTGGCAAAGCTCTCACAGGACGCGGAGTGGAAAAAGCTTCTTGCGCGCAGCTATTGGGAGCCGGCCTACATGACTTCGGCCGAAATGAAGGCCTATTACGATGCCGAGCACGCGAAACTGAAGGCGATCCTCGCCGAACTGGGACTGGCCAAATGAGCACCAACCCCGCGGGGCGCAGGCCTACCGTCGTACTGGTCGGCGGGATCTACCACGCCGACGCCGACAAGGTGCTGCGGCAGCATGCAACCGTAGTGGCCCTCGAGCGGCCGTCGCCCGCCGACATCGCCGCCGCACTCGCCAATGCCGACGGGGCCATCGTGCGCTACCCACACCTGATCAATGACGCGGTCCTCGACGGCGCCAACGGACTGGTGATCGTCGCGTCCTCTGGCCGCGGCACCGACTCGATTGACGTCGCCTCCTGCACAGCACACGGCGTCGCGGTGGCGAACAATCCCGGCTACGGAACGGTCCCCGTGTCCGAGCACGCCATTGCAATGATGCTCGCCCTGTCGCGCAACCTCATCAGCAGCGGCAAAGCGCTGCGTTCCGGTGGCGCGTGGGACAAGCGGACGCAGCTCGACGTGCGCGACATCAACGGCCGCACCATCGGCATCATCGGCCTGGGCCTGATCGGCAGCGAAATGACGCGCAAGTGCATCGCGGCGTTTGGCATGAAGGTCCTGGCCTATGACCCGCATGTCCCCAAGGCCAAGGCCGAAGCGCTTGGCGCAGTGATGGTCGACAGCCTTGACGAACTGCTTGAGCGCGCCGACTTCGTTTCGCTGCACGCCGAGCTGAACGATGCCTCGCGCGGCATGCTCGGCGAACCGCAGTTGCGCCGGATGCAGCGCCACGCTTACCTCATCAATACCTCGCGCGGAAAAATCGTGCGCCAGGACGCCCTGCACAAGGCGCTGACCGAAGGCTGGATCACCGGCGCGGCGCTCGATGTCTTCGAGGACGAACCACTTGCCGAGCCGAGCCCGCTGTGGAACCTGGACAACCTGATCCTGACCCCGCATGTCGCCGGCCTGTCCGGGGATGCGCTGCACGACCTCGCCGAGTCCGCCGTGAGCCAGGTGCTGCAGGCGCTGAAGGGCGAGCGGCCGAAGCACCTCGTCAATTCGGCGGCATGGGATGCGGCACGGACGCGGCTCGCTGGCGCAGCCTGAATCCAATGCAAAGGACGTCATGAACATTGCATCGCACCTGGACAAGATCGACCGGTTCGAGAGGCTGCGCGAACGCCTCGACACCATGGGGGACTTCGAGCTCTGGTTCTGGGCAGCCATGAATACGGGCACGAACGCGGTCAACGCCGCCCTGCATCACGCCGGCGCGACCATCGCCGACGACGTCTTCCCGACGCAGCCCGGGGTGTATCTCGTCCCCGGAACGGACGGGAAACTCGAACCTGCATTCCGCCCACCGGGCGACGTCCTCCACGTGGGACGCCCGAAGATCGAGGGCAAGCTGCCTGAGGATGTCACCGCCATGATGCAGGCCATGGAGATCATCGAGCACCATCGCGACCCGTGCATCCGCGGCGAGCGCGACGCGACGCCGGAGATTGCGGCCGAGTGCGCGCAGGCGCTGGAAAAGGTGCTCGCGCTGCTCCGCCAACGCATGTCCACGCCGGGAAAAGCATGGAAGCCCTAGACCACCGCCAGCGCGCCGAGCGCATCGAGCGCTCCATCGCCAAGTGCGGTGATGCGGATCACGAGATGAAGATTGAAGGCGCCATGCTCGCCGGCACGCACTGGGTGAATTTCATCCTGCACCGGATGGGCGTGACCAAGGGCGACCTGGACGTCATGCACTCCTACATGCTGACGGTGAACGAGCTGCGCAAGTACAGCGTCGCCGATGCGGAAATGATGGCGGCGATTGCCGAGATCGAGGACATCCGCCCGGCGCATGTGCGCGGCAATGTGCCCGGTGGCCCTGCAGCGGCAAAGCGCGCGCTGGAACTGCTCGCGACCTTGCGCGCCAAGGCGCACAAGCTCTCCGTCTGAACTAGAAAACGATCACGCCTCTGGCGTTCTTGCCCGACTGCATGTCCGCGAACGCCTGCGGCGCCTCTTCCACCGAGTAGCGCTTGGTGATGAGCTCGTCGAGCTTCAGCTTGCCGGCCATGTAGAGGCCCAGCATGCGCGGAAAGTCGATGCGCGGCACGCAGGAGCCGAAGTAGCTGCCCTGCAGGGATTTTTCCTCGAAGACCAGCCCCGCCGGCTTGACCGACAGCGTATCGCTGCCGCGCGCGACGCCGACCACCACGGTCTTGCCCCCGCGTGCGGTGGCGCGGTACGCAGTAGCAGCCAACTCGCCGCTGCCCACGCATTCGAATGCGTAGTCGGCACCGCCTGCGGTCATCTTTTTCAGCGCCTTCACCGGGTCCTCGCCGGGCTTGGCAAGCAGCGTGTGGGTCGCACCGAAGGTCTTCGCGAACTCGAGCTTGGACTCGGCCGTGTCGACCGCGACGATCATCTGCGCTCCCGCAATCGCCGCCCCCTGGATAGCGTTGAGCCCGACGCCGCCGCAGCCGAACACGACGACGCTCGAGCCCGGCTCGACCCGCGCGGTATTGAAGACCGCACCCACGCCGGTGGTCACGGCACAACCGACCAGCGCCGCGCGATCCAGTGGAATCGCCTTGTCGATCTTTACCAAGTTGTCCTGCGACAGCGTGGCGTACTCGGCCATCACGCCGCAACCGGAGAAGATGTTGAGCGGCTTGCCGGCCGCATCATGCGTGCGCGGCGTGCCTGCGGGTGGCGTGACGAGGGCCTTGCCCTGTTCCACGCACAGCACCGGCCGCCCCCCCGAGCAGAAGCGGCATACGCCGCACATGTAGACGAAGGACGAAACCACATGGTCGCCCACGGCGAACCCGGTCACCCCCTCGCCGACCTCGACGATCTCGCCGGCGGCCTCGTGCCCCAGCACCAGGGGCGGCGGCAGCGCAATGGTCCCGTTGGTGGCGGACAGGTCCGAATGGCACACCCCGCAGGCGGCGATTCTTACGGTGATTTCGCCACGCCCCGGCGGGTCGACGGTGATGCTCTCCACCACCACGGGCTGGTTCAGTTCGCGACAGAGGACCGCTTTTGCCTTGCGTGCCATGCTTGTCTCCTCGGGAATCCGATGCGTTATTTGGGGGCGAGTATAGCGTGGCCGCTGGTCTAAAATAGCGGCTTTCCCCTAGGAGGATTCCGCCATGGAAAACCACGACAAGTTCTACATCAACGGCCAATGGGTCGCCCCGTCCACCAACGAAAAGATCGACGTGCACAACGCCAGCACTGGCGCCGTGATGGGCTCGGTGCCTGCGGGCGGAGAGAAGGACATCGAATCGGCCGTGGCGGCCGCGCGCGCTGCCTTCGACAGCTGGTCGCAAACCCCGGCCGCGACGCGCGCCGAGTACCTCGGCAAGATCCACGCCGGTCTCAAGGCCCGCGCGGAGGAACTCGCCAAGACCATCGCGCAGGAAGTCGGCATGCCGATCAAGCTGTCGGGGCGCATCCAGACGGGCCTGCCGATCGCGACCTTCGGCAACTACGCCAAGATGGCCGGCGAGTTCAAGTTCGAGGAGCAGGTGGGCAACTCGCTCGTGCTGCGCGACGCCGTCGGCGTGGTCGGCGCAATCACGCCGTGGAACTATCCTCTGCACCAGATCGCGCTCAAGGTCGCGCCGGCGCTCGCGGCCG